>CAKTQR010000021.1 GCA_934597175.1 uncultured Oscillospiraceae bacterium
TGCAAGTGCAATGCGGGACTTTTTCTGTTATTCGGAATACTTATGAGCGTTTTCCAGGACCATTTCCTTGACCTTGAGAAGCCTTACCTTTGTGGCGTTTTCGTTCTCCTCAAGCTTCATGGTGATGTAGCGGATGTTCGCCTCAAGCTCCGGGATCATGACATACTCGAGGGCATTTACCCTGCGGCGTGTCTTTTCGATCTCCTCGGCCAGCAGCTGCATGGTCTTTTCGACCTGCGCAAGCTCTAACATATCCTCAAACACCTTTGCCATCTGTTCGAGCGCATCGTCAAGCTCGCCCGAGGTCTGTGCAAAGCCGTAGGGGTATATCTCCGACGGGTCGTTGTTCTTCGTATGGAACGAATACTCCGGCACATTGACGCTCATGATGTTTTTAAAAGTGACGCCAAGCTCAACGCTCTGACGGGGGTACAAAAGCGCCTGCTCGAGTACCTCCGGCGACATGATGGCGCTTGCGACCTGCAATGACGCAAACGACGCCGTGAGGCCCGTCTCGACACGCTCACGAAGCTCCTTGTTGAGCTTCACGATGTCCATAAACCTGCGCATAAGCTCATCACGCTTATCCTTCATCAGCTTATGGCCACGGCGGGCGGTCTTGAGTCTGCCCTTGAGCTGCTTGAGCATCATTCTTGTGGGGGTTATCGTGGTGCCTGCCATTAAAGCCGCCCCCTCACTTCATGTATTTCTCGATAAACTCGGGCTTGATGCGCTTGAGCTCTGCTCTGGGCAGGATGCTCAGCAGCTTCCAGCCGAGGTCGAGAGTTTCTTCGATGCTTCGGTTTGTGGTGTTGCCCTGATTGACATACTCCTTCTCAAACTCCTCGGCAAACTTTGCAAACAGCTTGTCGTCGTCGGAAAGGGCGGCCTCGCCGAGTATGGTCATGAGCTCCTTGGCGTCCTTGCCTCGTGAGTATGCCGCAAACAGCTGATTCATTGTGCCTGCGTGGTCCTCACGGGTCTTGCCGACACCGATACCCTTGTCCTTGAGTCGGCTAAGCGACGGGAGAACATCGATGGGCGGGACGATGCCCTTGCGGTGGAGGTCACGGGAGAGGATTATCTGACCCTCGGTGATGTAGCCGGTAAGGTCGGGGATGGGATGGGTCTTGTCGTCCTCGGGCATGGTCAGGATGGGGATCATGGTGATAGAGCCCTTGTGACCGATGCGGCGGCCGGCACGCTCGTACATGGTGGCAAGGTCGGTGTACAGGTAGCCGGGGTAGCCACGGCGGCCGGGTACTTCCTTTTTTGCTGCGGAGACCTCACGCAGAGCCTCGGCGTAGTTGGTGATATCGGTGATAATGACAAGCACCTGCATATCCTTCTCAAACGCCAGATACTCGGCGGCGGTCAGCGCCATACGGGGCGTTGCGATACGCTCGACTGCCGGGTCGTTTGCGAGGTTTGAGAAAATGACGGTACGGTCGATAGCGCCGGTGCGTCTGAAGTCGTTTATGAAATACTCGGACTCCTCAAAGGTGATGCCGACGGCGGCAAACACGACAGCGAAATTCTCGCCGTCGCCGAGGACCTTTGCCTGACGGGCGATCTGAGCCGCCAGCGCCGCATGGGGAAGGCCGGATGCTGAGAAAATGGGTAGCTTCTGACCTCTGACGAGGGTGTTAAGGCCGTCAATTGCGGAAACGCCGGTCTGGATGAACTCTGCCGGGTATGCACGGGCAGCCGGATTCATCGGCAGGCCGTTTATGTCACGGTAAGCGTCGGCGATTATATCCGGGCCGCCGTCGATGGGTCTGCCCATGCCGTTGAAGACACGGCCGAGCATATCCTCGGAAACGGCAAGCTCCAGCGGGTGGCCGAGAAAGCGCACCTTGGTCTGGGCAAGGTTTATGCCCTGCGCCGATTCAAACAGCTGTACGACGGCACGGTCGCCGTCGACCTCGAGCACCTTGCAGCGGCGGACCTCGCCGTTAGGCAGCTCTATCTCCGCCAGCTCGTCATATGTGACGCCCTCGACTCGGTCGACGACCATCAGGGGGCTGGCGATCTCTCTAATAGTTTTATACTCTTTTATCATGCGTCTTCACCTCCGGCAATGACCTCGTCGATCTCGGCTCGCATCTGGTCGAGGATGGCTTCGTACTCCTGCTCGTACTTGTCGGGAGCGACCATCTTGGCACGGCCGATCTTCTCTCTTGCGGATATGGCAAACAGCTTCTTCATCGGTGCGCCCTTGGAAAGCGCCTCTCTGCCGAGCCTGTCGAAGCTCAGGATGAGATTCATAAGCTCAAACTGCTTGCCGTAGGACGAATATGCGTCCTCGTCGACGAATGCGTTCTGCTGCAAAAAGTCCTCACGCAGCATCTTGGCAGTCTCCATGGTCAGTCGGTCGGCGGGGCTGAGTGCGTCCTGACCGACGAGGCGCACGATCTCCTGAAGCTCGCTTTCCTCCTGAAGGATGTGCATGGCCTTGTCTCTGTTTTCCATGTACTCCTCGCCGAACTCGTTTTTGTACCACGCCTCAAGGGTGTCGACATACAGCGAGTAAGAGGTCAGCCAGTTGATGGCCGGGAAGTGGCGGGCGTATGCCAGCGAAGAATCAAGCGCCCAGAAGACCTTGACTATACGCATGGTTGCCTGCGAAACGGGCTCGGAAATGTCGCCGCCCGGGGGCGAGACAGCGCCTATTGCGGTGACAGAGCCGTGACGCTCGTCAGCGCCGAGACACTCCACGCAGCCTGCTCTTTCATAAAACTGTGCGATACGGGATGCGAGGTACGCAGGGTAGCCTTCTTCGCCGGGCATCTCCTCGAGACGGCCGGACATCTCACGCAGAGCCTCTGCCCAACGGGAGGTGGAGTCAGCCAGAACTGCGACATCGTAGCCCATGTCACGGAAGTATTCTGCGATGGTGATGCCGGTGTAGATGGAAGCCTCACGGGCGGCAACGGGCATATCGGAGGTGTTTGCGATAAGCACGGTGCGCTTCATAAGGGGCTCGCCGTTGCGGGGGTCGGTAAGCTCGGGGAACTCCATGAGAACATCGGTCATCTCGTTGCCTCGCTCGCCGCAGCCGATGTAAACGACGATATCGACATCGGACCACTTTGCAAGCTGGTGCTGGACAACGGTCTTGCCCGAGCCGAACGGACCGGGGACTGCCGCCGTGCCGCCCTTTGCGATGGGGAAGAGCGTATCGATGATACGCTGGCCGGAGTTCATGGGCTTGGAGGGCATGAACTTCTTTGCATAGGGGCGGTTTATACGAACGGGCCACTTCTGCATCATGGTAAGCTCATGGCGCACCTTATTGCCGTCCTCGATAACGGCGACGGTCTCGGTAACGGTGAATGTACCGGACTCGATGGATACAACGGTGCCGCTCATGGTGGGAGGCACCATTATTTTGTGAAGTATTGCGCTGGTCTCCTGCACCGTGCCGAGAACATCGCCGCCGGACAGCTTATCGCCGACCTTTGCAACGGGAGTAAACTCCCATTTCTTTTCACGGTTGAGTGCCGGGACATCAACGCCTCTGCTGATGGTAGAGCCGACACGGTCTCTTATCTCGGGCAGGGGTCTCTGGATGCCGTCATAGATGTTCTCCAGCATACCCGGTCCGAGCTCAACGGACATGGGCATGCCCGTGCTTTCGACGACTGCGCCCGGTCCGATGCCGGAGGTCTCCTCGTAAACCTGGATGGAGGCCTTGTCGCCGGTCATATTCAGTATCTCTCCGATAAGTCTCTGGGAGCCGACTCGGACGACATCGGATACATTGGCATCTGCCAGACCCTCTGCGACCACAAGCGGGCCGGAAACTTTAGTTATAGTTCCGCTCATTATTTTCTCTCCTTAATTATTTTCAAGGATATTCGTGCCTATCGCACGCTCGACCGCAGCATTAAGAGCCGACAGACCCAAGCCGAGGCTGCCCTCTCTGCCGGGGATAAGGATTATCGCAGGCATGGGGCTGTCCTTATATTTGTCTATCTCCGAGCCGAGCTCGGCGGCGAGGTTTTCCTCGATGTAGATTATCGCAACATCCTCCCGCTCACGGGTCAGACTGCGCAGAGCTTTCTTTGCCTCGGCGGCATCCGCAACGGGGTATGCCTCAAGGCCGAGCGCCGTAAAGCCCATGACGGTCTCACGACCGCCGATGACCGCAATTTTAAGCATATAGATCACGCAGCCTTTCCTGTATAGTCTCGGGAGCGATGCCCGCAAGGCGGCCGGTGAGTATCATCCTGACTGCGGTGATCTCGGTCTCCTGCGCAGCGATGAAGGCTGCCACGGCCTCCTCGCCGAAGGCGACGAGCTTCGCCTTTTTAAGATACTCGGTCACGGCATTGTCGCAGGCCTTCTCAAAATCGGTCATCCTGCCGCCGGTACACGCCTGAGCGCCGCAAAGTGCCGCCTTTTCGAGTATGGAATTTGCGTACAGCGCCGAGAGCGTTTCCTCGGAGGTGCTTGCGGCGCAAACACGGTCGATGTCCACATTGCCGCCCGGGATGAGCGCTGCGAACAGGAAGTCTGCGTCCTTGCGCATCCTCACGGTGCGCACTGCGCTGCGCAGATTGATGCTGTCGATGACAAGCTTCACATAGCCGACTAAAAATCCGCTGCCGGTGTCGTGCGCCATGTCGAGCATTTCCTTATAGCAGGCTCTGTCGAGCTCAAAGTCGGCAAGCTGGGGGTTTGCCGTTCTGGCGAGGATGCTCTTTGCCGATGCGGCGGCTTTCGCAAGCTCGCTCGGCAGTGCCGAGAAGCTGTCGGTAGATATGCACTCGACCATGGTTTCAGGCTTTACTCTGCCGCAGGGGCTTAATAGATCCGTCCTCGTGTCGCCGGTCTTTATGACGGTCTTTGCGTTGTGGTAGTCATACGCCACACGGAACACATCGACGACCGTCTTGTCGGGTGCGAGCCGTCCGAGCTCCTCGAACATCTCCGCCTGACGGCGGGAGAGCGCCTGCTCTATCTCCTTTGCGCTCATTGCGGACATGTCCTCATATCCGCTGTCGCACAGAAGCTTTGCCGCTTCCTCGAAGCTTTGAGCCGAGAGCATACGCTCGGCCTTTTCACCGGTGAGCATCTTGGCTTCTCTGGCTCTGAGCATGGCCGACAGGCACAGGTAATCTTTTTTATTACACTTTTTGTTAGCCAAATCTTAACCTCCCTTTCGGGGCATGCTCATTCAAACAGCACATTTGCGACCTCGGCCACCATGGTCTTATGGCAGCGGTCGACGAGCATTTCCGCACTGCAATTGAGCTCTATTCCGTTTTCTATGAGAACAAAGCCGCCGCAGATATTGACCGCTTCATCGGCGACCGTGAGCTTTCCGACCTTGCCTTGGGCTGCAAGCAGCTCGTTTGCCTTGTCTGCTATGCGCTGTCCACATTCGTCTTTATCATTTTTGCAGAAGTACATCGTCTCCGTGCCGGTCTGCGACACCTTGGCTGCCATATCGGCGAACAAAGCCACATACTCGTCCCGGGGCAGCTCGCACAGGAGCGATACGGCCTTTGCAAAGGTCTCGACCACTCTTTCCTGCTTTGCGCCCAGAACGCTCTTCTTGGCTTCCATCTCGGCCATACGGAGCTTGCGGCCGTACAGCGCCTCGCACTCGGCCTCGCCCTCACGAATGAGCCTGTCGTAAGCCTCCTGCGCTGCTTTCTCGCCGGCACTGCGAATTTCTTCCGCTTTTTTGTTTGCCTCATC
Source organism: uncultured Oscillospiraceae bacterium (assembly GCA_934597175.1). Taxonomy (GTDB): domain Bacteria; phylum Bacillota; class Clostridia; order Oscillospirales; family Oscillospiraceae; genus F23-B02. The sequence goes on from CAKTQR010000021.1 coordinate 5,710, forward strand.
AAGCAGCGCCTGAGCCTGAGCCTTGGCGTCGCTTTCTATATGGGCAATGATCTTTTCAGTGCCTTTCATACATCTAACTCCTTGCTTTTTATCAGAAGCTCAGGCCGTTGAGCATAAGGAAGGATGCCAGCAGGGACAAAATTGCGTAGAACTCAACGATGATGCAGAAGATCATGCCCTTGGACCAGTCGTCGGGCTTCTTTGCAAGAATGTTGATGGATGCCGCTGCGACCTTGCCCTGTGCGACTGCGGAAAGCAGACCGCCGATGGCGATGGGCAGACATGCGCTGAACACCTGCATGCCCTGCTCAACGGTCATGCCCGGAACGAGCTTGCCGAAAGCGAGAAACCAGATAACGAAGCCGTACAGACCCTGAGTACCGGGGATGACCTGGATGATAAGTGCTTTACCGAACTTGCTGGGATCTTCCGCTGCCAGTCCCGCAGCTGCCTCACCGGCAATGCCCGTGCCCTTTGCCGAGCCTACGCAAGCGAGAAACGCAGCCATACCTGCGCCGAGAAGTGCAATGGCGTAACCGCCGATGGTGTTCAGAAATTCCATTATAATATCCTCCTAAATTTATATATGTGTTTTATTCTTTTACATCGTAGTACTTGGAGTTGACCTTGAGCGGCATAAACGGCTTGCCGCCGTCGACATAGAACTTGCCGAAGAACTCAAGACACTGCAAGCGCAGGTCATGGACGAAACAGCCCAAAAGGTTAAGTCCGAAGTTGAGCGCATGGCCGATAATGAAGATGGCCAAGAACGCCAAGACCGTCAGGACATTCAGTCCGCACGATTCTGCGGGCATGAGCGCAATGGTGTTAAACACCTGAGCGACAACACCGCCTGCAAGCATGAGCGCCATGATACGGGAATACGACAGTACATCGCCGAACCAGCCCGTCAGCGTATTGTAGATACAGCCGAACGCTGAGCCGAGCTTACCGAAGATACCCTTTGAGTGGCGGCCTGCGCCGAACAGGAGCATGACGCTGCCGACGATGAGTACCGCCATGCCGGCCGTGCCGAGCACCGCCGGAGCGGACGGAAGCAGCATCGTGCTGCCCCACATAATGCCGCCGATGAGGATGACCCACAGCGAGCCTTCCTCAAATATGCCGTCGAGCACATTGCCCGCCTTGCACTTTTCCACAAAGCTTATCACCATGCCGGTGTTAAGGTGGAAAAGTCCGACGACCAGCGAGCCGTACAGAACGGTGTTGCTGTCATTTACGGGACTGAACAGATACGGAAGTCCCGCCCATGTGCTCGCGGGATTTATAAGATGCACCAAGCGGTACGGGATATCGCCGAAGAAGCCGCCGGTGAGTGCGCCCATTATCATGGTCGATATGCCCGCATACAAAAGCAGCTCACAAAACGCAAGCGTGCCGCCCTTGGGCTTTATCTTTTTCATCGCAACGATGGCAGCCAGCACCATCACGAGACCGTAGCCGATGTCGGCCATCATAAGTCCGTAGATGATTATGAAAAACGGCGCCATCATCGGGTTTGCGTCAACGCCGTTGTACGCCGGCAGGCTGTACATGTTGGTTATCATGTTCATCGAGTTTGTCAGCCTGTTGCTCTTAAGCTGCACCGGCACGACGGGGTACTCGTCCTCGGTCGGCTCGCTGACCTCGTATGCGCAGTCAAATTTGCCGAGAAGCTTTTCAAGCTCGGTCTCTTTCTCTGCGGGAAACCAGCCGTCGAGAACGACGGTGCTTTGCGTCCCCATGAGCTTATCCTCGGCTTCGCAGAAGGCGATGTCGGTGTCGGCTCTGTCCGCCCAAAGCTCAAGAGCCGCTCTGTGCTCTGCCTTTGACTTGACATCCCTGATAAGTTGACTTTTCTCCACTCCGAGCTTCAAGAGCTCCGTCATATACCCGTCCGAGCACTCTCTGGGAGTGCCGGTCATGCCGGAAAAGCTCATGAGCGAGAAGCTGTAGTCCCTGAGCGCCTCAAGCGCCTTTAAATGCTGCGAGCGGTGGCTCAAAAGCACGAGATAGTGCTGGAGCTTATCTTTCGACACCTCAAATAGCTCCGCCTCGTCGGCGGCCTCGGCAAGTCTTGCCTTAATGTCATCGAGCGATGCCTTTGCCGGGCATGCGCCGAGGAACATGATGCTGTCCCGAGTGCCCTCGGTCTCCAAGGGGCAGTCGAAGCTCAGCCACGGTGCAAGAGATTCGATAAGTCCTCTTACCCGGCTTTCCTCCGTGCCGATGCGCTTTATCCTGTCCTCATCGGCGATAAGACCCTCGGCCACGCTGCGATATTTTTCGAGGCTCTCCCTGTTCAGAAATTCCGAAAGCGCCACATCGGGCTTTGCCGACAGCAGCGAGCTTTTCGCCGGAGCGTATGTATTGAGCACTCCGATAGCCTGCTGCAAAAGCGCCTTTTCGGCTCTGCGCTCGGAAACGCTGCTCGACTCCCGGCTCAAATACTGAGAAAGCTCCGGGGCAATGCCGTCATCTTCCGGCTCCCGAAGCTCAACACAGCCGAAAATCATCAGTTGCTTGAGCAGCTCATCCTTCTGATCCCGAACAGCCATCAGCCTCAGCTTTTTCATTTTTACGATGGCCATTAACTGTTCACGATCCTTTCTACGACCATAGTCGCCGTGCTTGTGATACGCTTGTCGGCTCTGGCGTTGAGTACCGCAACCTTGGTTTCGGCAGCACTATTGATTTTTTCGATCTCCTCGGCAGCCTTGGCTTCGGTGCGGCTTATCATCCCGTCGACCTCGTCCTTGGCCTTCAGCGCAGCCTTCTCTACATCGGCCTTGCTGAAAACCTCCGCCTCTGCAACGATGCGCTTAGCCTCCGCCTGAGCATCGTCCACGAGCTGCTTGGCTCTTTCCTCTGCCAGAGAAACATCAACTATCGCTTCAAACGGCATCAGAGCACCCCCCTTTCCGAAATTTATATGGATTAACAACTGCAACAGTTTGTATAACAGTCAGTATGTGCATGATAACAAAATAAGCACTGAAAAACAAGGATTTTTCGGCACTTTGATTGACAAATTCAAATCAATTGAGATGGTTAAAACTTCATCAAATGTGTCCCTCTGCCGCCCCTCGGCGCAAAGCCTTGATATGCCGATATAGTTTGCAAATTAACGCTCTGTTCTGCCAAAATTGACATTTAATTCGCAACCGCACAGGCGTTAAGATGGTGTTAAGATTTTTCGTTTTCGGCATATTGCCCGAGTTTGTGTAAAATATTCTAATTTTCGCTTGCAAAACATCGAGATAACTTATATAATGCAAGTGTGAAATTAAATCAAAATTTTGAAATACTTCGCCGGGAGGCTTAATAATGGCAAACAACTATCGCAAGCGCAGCGGAGACCGTGTCGACGGACGCCGCATCCGTTCACTCAACGGCTTTTTCAACTTCATCCCCTACATAATGCCGCACAGAAACGACGCATGCAACTATTACCAGGAATCGTTCGAGATAACCAATGCCGACCGCTGGTTCAGACAGCAGCGCCTTAACGGCTACAAGGGCATCGGCATGCTGCATCTTTTCATCGCAGCCTATGTCAGAGCAATTGCCGAGCTGCCCGGCCTCAATCGCTTCGTCGTCGGCCGCCGTATCTACGCCCGCAATAGCATTGAGGTCGTGCTGACGGTAAAGCGCAGCCTTTCCGTCGACGCTACCGAGACCACCATCAAGGTCGAGTTTGACCCTACGGACACCATCTTCGATGTCTACCGCAAGATGAACGAGGAGATAGAGAAGATCAAGTCCTCCGACGAGGAAAACGGCACGGAGGACTTTGCAAATAAGGTTGCCAGATGGCCTCGCGGCGTTATCCGTTTCATCATCTGGCTGCTCAAGGTCGGCGACTACTTCGGTCTGCTGCCTAAGAATCTGCTCGATGTCAGCCCCTTCCACGGCTCGATGATAATCACCGACCTCGGCTCGCTGGGCATCGGTCCTATTTACCATCATATCTACAACTTCGGCACGCTGCCGGTGTTCATCTCCTTCGGCGCAAAGCGCAAGGCGGTCGAGTTTGACCGCAACGGCGTTCCCGTTGAGAGAAAGTATGTAGACGGCAAGTTCGTCATGGACGAGCGCACCGTCGACGGTCACTACTATGCGACCGTGTTTAAGTACATCAACCGCTTTATCTCCGACCCCTCGCTGCTGGAAGTTCCGCCCGAGAGAGTCGTGCAGGATATCTTCTAAAACTACACACCAAGATGGCAGATGATTTATCTGCCATCTTTTTTTATCAGATCGGCGGGTCGATGTGCGTTCCCGTGGCGACTGTGCCGTCGTCAATGTCGTGGTCTATGAGTATCTCGTCCTGCGTGAGCATGAAGTAGTCAAACCAGTCAAGGCCGTCGGGCGGGATATCGCTGCCGTCGGACCATGTGACATCAACATGGTATGTGCCGCTTTCAAGGCGCACGAGATTCCACGCATGCGACACATTGCGTGACTCGCCGGCGACCGTTTCGCACCACAAATTTGCTTTTTTGCACAGGTACTCAAAGCCCCGGGAGTAGCCCTGACATATCGAGTGGCCGCCCTCTATCGCACCGTAGGCAGTACCGATCTGCGTGCCGCCGACGCTGTCGTAATCATAGGTCGTCCTGAGCGAGATAAACACTGCAAGATAGCGGTACTTATCGTAGGTGCTCAGCCCCTCGGGCATACCGGCAACTATTGCGTCGCACTCGGCATCGAACACATCAAGCTCGTGGCGCAGTGCATCCTTTTGCTCTTTGGTCTCAACATCGCCGCCCCCGGGCATGAAATAGTGCGATTTAAGCGCCGTCGTCATGTCGCCGTCGATGACCTCGGAGATGAGAAAATACAGCTCAAGCTCCGGGTGATCTTGGTTGAGCGCACCCATGACGACAAGAAGATCGTCGAGCGTATCGTAGCCGTATTCCTCGGCGGTGTAGGTAAAGTCCTCAATGCGCTGCACCTTAGGCAGTATCTCGTCATAGAGCTTTTTCTGCTTGTCGGTAAGCTCGTTATACGCATCGGTCTGACTGCCCTCATAGGGGTAGGTCACCTGCGAGCCGGAAAACGCCGTGCTCTTTATGATATCGCCGGCAAACTCAATGTCGTCCGACACCCGTTCGAGCGCTTCCTTTTGTATCTCATCATCCTGCGCCGGCTGTCGGGAAACGCACAGCAGACACAGCAGCGCAATGACGGCGCAGACTGCCGTAAGCACGATGCGCAGAGTTCTTTTCTTCACGAAAATGGCGGTGAGCAATGCCAGGGCTGCGAACACGCAGGTCAGGACTATGGCTGTCGTATGCGACATGATCTTTCTCCTTTTTCCTCGATTGTTAATATTTTATCACTGTGATTTTCAATTTGCAATAGGTATGAAAAAATGCCATGGCCTTATCATAATACAGGCCATGGCGTTTTGTTTATTTTTCCCGCTCACGCAGCTTGCGCAGCAGCTCGTAGGGGGCATTAAGCTCCCCGTGCATGCCGCTGCCCATCTCGATGTGCGGCTTGTGGCTGCCGTGCCAGTCGCTGCCTGCGGTGGCGCAGAAGCCGTAAGCGTCGGCAAGCGCCTTAAGGCGTGCGCAGACCTCGGGCGAGTAGCCCGAGTAGTAGCACTCAAGTCCCGAAACACCGGCATCCCGTGCTCTTTCCATGAGCTCGGTCATGCCCTCGTCATCGAGCCTGTACTGCATGGGATGTGCGATAGACGACACGCCGCCCGCTCCCCTTATGAGCTCCGCCGCCTCCTCAACAGAGAGGAAGTGCCTGCGGATGTAATACTTTCTGCCCGGGTCAAGATAGCGCACAAAAGCGTCCTGCACGCTCTCGGCAAGTCCGGCTCTTATGAGGCACAGCGCAAAATGCGGTCTGCCGATTATCGAGCCCGGGTGCTCGGCCTTGAGCTCGTCCAGGTCTATCATAATGCCGTCCTTGGCCATGAGGTCGACCATCTTTTTGTTGCGCTCGTCACGGTCGGTGACTATCCACTCGAGCGTGCCGTTGAGTTTTTCGTTGTGCGGGTCGATATCGTATGCAAGCATGTGCACCTCTTTGCCGTGCCAGCCGCAGCCGAGCTCCAGGCCGCCGACGACCTCGACGCCGAGCTTTTCCCCTGCGGCCTTGGCCTCGGGAACGCCGTTTGCCGTGTCGTGGTCGGTTATGGCTATCGCCCTGAGCCCGAGCGCTTTTGCGTGCGCAACGGCAGCGGCGGGGCTTTCCGACCCGTCGGATATATTCGTATGTGTATGAAGGTCTATCTCTCTCATCTTACCGCTTCCGAAATTTTATCTGCCTCGGCGTAGAGCTTATCGGCATCCTCGCCGATGAAAAACTCGCCGTTTTCGTACAGGATCTTGCCGTTTACCATCGTCAGGCGCACATTTTCCTTTGAGCCTGCGTAAACGATGTTTTTGCTGATATTATTGAGTGGATGCATGTTCGGTCTGTGCAAATTTATGACCGTCAGGTCCGCCTTTTTACCTGGTGCAATGCAGTCGCAGTCGTCCAGCCCCATCGCCTTAGCGCCGCCCACGCACGCCATCTCGAGCACCCGGTTTGCGTCGCAAACGGAAGCGTCCGCTTCACGGTACTTTGCCAGAGCCGTCACGAGGTACATTTCCCTGAAGAAATCGAGCGCATTGTTTGACGCAGCGCCGTCCGTGCCGATGGCAAGTTCGATGCCCTCGGAAAGAAACCTCGTAACCGGTGCAATGCCGCTTGCGAGCTTGAGATTCGAGGCGGGGTTTAACACCACGCACAGCTTGCGGCGCTTGAAGATATCTATATCCTCATCGCTCATATACACGCAGTGGAAGCCGCCGCCGCCGTAATCGTACATGCCGAGCTTGTCAAAAAGCACGGTGGGCGTAACGCCGTGGCGCTCAACACAGCCTTGCACCTCGCCCTTGGTCTCGGACGAGTGGACGAACATGGGCGCTTTGTACTTTTGCGTGAGCGAGGCGACATACTCCATGCGCTCAAGGCTTGTCGTATACTCGGCGTGGAAGCCGAGGCGGTACGATATAAGCTCGTGGCAATTATTAAAATGCAGGTACTCCCGCTCGAGCGCAGTTATGTCACGGTCAAAGTTGTTGAGCGCACCGCAGATGACGGTGCGGAAGCCTGCATCCACATTCGCCTTGACATATGCGTCATTGTGGAAATACATATCAAAGCTCGAGGTGATGCCGCTTGAAAGGTACTCCATGATGGCAAGCTTCGTCATGACATACAGCATATCCGGCGAAAGCTTCGCCTCACGGGGAAACACCTGCTCATTGAGCCACCTGTCAAGCGGCATATCGTCCGCCATCGAGCGCAGGAAGGTCATCGCCGAATGGGTGTGTGCATTTTTAAAGCCCGGGAGCAGCAGGTCGCCCTTAAGGTCAATTTCCCGCTCAAACTGCGGCATAACTGCCTTTTGGGGACCGACATAGCATATGCTGCCGCCGTCTGTCCACACCTCGTCGTTTGTAATTTCGGTGCCATTTACGAAGCTCAGCACCCTGCCGTTATAAAATCTTATCATTTGTTCAGTCCCGTATCTTTATTCCCAGAAGTTTTTGCCGCCGAGTCTGCGTACAAGCTCTTGCCTGAATTCGAGCATGGCGGTGTATGTCGGAAGTATGTAGATAAACGCATCCTCGCTTCGGAGGCGTTTTATCAGTTTGGTGTAGTTTAAAAAAGTCTCGCACTCGATGCCCTCACGAGCAAGGCGCTGCGCCATGGTCTCGGCTCTGTCGCCGGTGCAGTAGACATTTCTGAGATTCCTCATGCGCCGTATCACACCGAAATCGGCGTCATCCAGCCACGAGATATCCGTGCCGTCGGCGGGTCTGTCGTTTATGACGAAAACGAGGGATTTTGCGCTTTTGTCACCTTTTATCGTCTCCATCGTCTGGTCTGCCGCAGCGGCATTTTTAATGAGTATCATCCTTGCGCCGACATTGCCGAGGGCAAAGTCCTCCATGCGGCCGAAGCCGCACTCGAAGCTCGACACCGCCTTGAGCGTATATCTCAGCTCAACGCCCGCCGCCGTCATGAGCGCAGTCACGCCTGCGGCGTTATAGATGTTGTATAGCCCCGGGAGCGCACATTCGGCAAGGGTTTTCTCGCTGCCGTCAGAAATGACAAAGCTTCCGTCGGGCAGAACATCGCTCACCGTGACGAGCGTATCGTGCCGCCGTGCGCCGCACTTAGGGCAGCGAAAGCCGCCGAGGTTTGCGTAGGTCACATAGCTGTAGTGAAGCTTTGCGCCGCAATTAACACAGCGGCTTTCCTCGCCGATCTCGGGCGAGAGCTTATCGCCCGTCGACATGCCGTACCACAAAATTTTGTTCGGTATCCTATCGGCTATGCTCGCCGCCATCGGGCAGTCGGCGTTCAGGCACACGAGCGTTTCGGGCGTGGCGCTTACCCCCTGCGCAATTGCGTCCCGGGGCGTTGTCACCGTGCCGTAGCGGTCGAGCTGATCTTTAAACAGATTCGTCACGAGCACCGCCTTCGGCTTTGTCTCGGCAAACACCCGCCGGGAGGCCGCCTCGTCGCACTCTATGACCGCCCATTTTTTCTTCGGGCGCATGAAAATGCTTGTATTTTCGATAAACTCACAGGCGATGCCGCCGATGAGGTTTGCGCCCGAGCGGTTTGAAAACGCATCGAGCCCGGCGTTTAATAGCGCCGTTTCCGCCATTCTGGCGGAGGTGGTCTTTCCGTTCGTCCCCGTGACCATGAGCGTGCTCACCCCACGGGATGTCGTCTCCAGCACCTCGGGGCAAATTTTCAGTGCGAGCTTGCCCGGAAGCGCCGTTCCTCCTTTGTTTAGAAGCCTTAAAATTCCGTGCGTGATCTTACAGACCACGCACGCAATAAATGCTAATAAACTTTTCAATTACTCAACTGTCACCGACTTTGCAAGATTTCTGGGTTTGTCAATATCGCAGCCTCGCAGCAGCGCCACATAGTAGGCAAACAGCTGCAAGGGCACAACCCCCAGAGAAGGCTGGAATATCGTGTGTGATTCGGGCACGGTAATTACATTCTCGACCGTCTTGCGCATCTCCGCAGCATGGCTTTCGGTGGTCAGCGCCAGAACATCCGCTCCCCTCGCCTGCACCTCAACGACATTGCTCATCGCCTTGTCAAACAGCGGAGCATATGTGCCGAGGGCGACGACGAGCGTGCCGTCCTCGATGAGAGATATCGTGCCGTGCTTTAATTCACCCGATGCGTATGCCTCGGAGTGGATGTAGGATATCTCCTTAAGCTTCAGTGAGCCCTCCAGTCCCATCGCATAGTCGAGATTGCGGCCGATGAAGAACACGGAGTTGTGGTTAAAGTAGTTGGAAGCATAGTGCTTTATATCGTCGGTATGCTCGAGTATCTGCTCCATCTTCGCAGGCAGGCGCAGAAGCTCATCGACTATCTCGGCATACTCATCTGCACTGACCGTACCGAGGATATCGGCAAAGTAAAGCCCGAGCATGTTGAGCAAAATGAGCTGGGTCGAGTATGCCTTTGTCGTTGCAACGGCTATCTCCGGTCCTGCCCAGGTGTAGAGCACATCGTCGGATTCTCTTGCTATCGAGCTTCCCACGACATTGACTATCGACAGAATGTGAGCGCCGAGACTCTTTGCCTCACGCAGTGCCGCCATCGTGTCGAGCGTCTCGCCCGACTGGCTGATGACGATGACGAGCGTCGACTCGTCAACAAGCGGGTCGCAGTAGCGAAATTCCGACGCAAGGCAGACCTCAACGGGCTTTCTGAGTAAACGCTCAAGGTTGTACTTCCCGACTACACCCACATGATATGACGAGCCGCAGGCGATTATGAATATCTTGCTTATACTTTTAATATAGTCCGCATCTATCTTGAGGTCTTCGAGCACGATGCGGTTATCACGGATGCGGTTGAACGCAGTTTTGCGGATAGCCTCGGGCTGCTCCATGATCTCCTTGAGCATGAAGTGGGCATAGCCGCCCTTTTCGGCAGCGGAGACATCCCAGTCGACAAAATGATGCTCCTTCTCTATGGGCTGCTCCATATTGTCGTACACCTGCACGCCGTTTATATCGACGACTGCGACCTCGCCGTCCTCCATGTAGGCAATGTCACGGGTGTATTTGATGATCGCCGTGACATCGGAGGCGATAAAGTTGCAGCCCTCGCCGTAGCCGATGAGCAGCGGCGCATCCTTGCGGGCAGCGACAAAGCGATCCGGGCAGTCGGCGCAGATGATGCCCAGCGCATAAGCGCCCTCGATGCGGTGCAGCACCTTGAACACGGCGTCGAGTATATCGCCGCACTCGGCGTAATAGTACGATATAAGCTGAGTGACGACCTCTGTGTCGGTCTCGGAGCAGAATTTATAGCCCCGGGCGATGAGGAAATCACGCAGCTCGACATAGTTTTCGATTATGCCGTTGTGCACGACCGCTATCTTGCCGTCGCCGCTGAGCTGCGGATGGGCGTTTATATCGTTCGGCTCACCGTGGGTAGCCCAGCGGGTGTGGCCGATGCCGAGCGTGCCCTCGACGCTCTTGCCGCCCTGCGTGATATCACTGAGCACCCGGAGACGGCCCTTTGCCTTCTTGACCTGAAGCTCGTGCTTGGGCGAGACAACGGCGATGCCCGCCGAGTCATAGCCTCGGTACTCAAGTCTTTCCAGCCCCTCCAGGAGTATGGGGGCTGCCTGTTCTTTTCCGACGAAGCCAACGATTCCGCACATAGTTTTAGTTTCCTTTCGGATCAAAAGATAGTTTATTATACCATTGTGCACCACCGATTGCAATAAACAGGATTTGAACAATAAAAAAAGAAGCCGGTTTTACCGACTTCTTAGAATACAAACTGTACAAGGATCATATAAACCGCCGTACCGCCGCCGACGGAGATGAGGAAATTTTCCTTCCACGCATATGTGCCGATAACTACCGCAGTTGCGATAAGCTCCGGCAGGCCGTGGCTTCCCGTGAGTATTGGGGTGCTTTTAAAGCAGTAGACCACCAAAAGTCCCATGAGCGCAGGCGGGAGCACCCTGCCGAGGTACTGTATAAACTCCGGCAGCTCCTTTTTGCCGGAAAACGCAACGAACGGCAGCCAGCGGGATACCTGCACGCCGAGTGCGATGGCAGCAATGGTCACAAGCGTCTGATTTACGGTAAGCGTCACAGTTTATCCCTCCCTATCCAGAATATCAGCAAAATGCCGAGCAGCGAGGGGATGAGAAACACGCTCGTGCCGAAGAAAATGCGGCACAAAACAGTCACGCCTATGCCGATAACGCAGGCGGGGCGGTTGCGTTTTTCCTTCCACTGCTGCAAAAACATGACGATGAACATCGCAGTCAGCGCAAAATCAAGCCCCGTCGTATCAAAGGTTATCATGCCTCCGATGACACCTCCGAGGCCGCAAAGACCGACCCAGTAGCAAAAGCATATCAAATTAATACCGAAGTAAAAATACTTGTTCTCAACATTGTCCGGCTTCTTCGCCGAGACGGAGAGCGAAAACTGCTCGTCCGACAGCGTGTACACCAGAAACGGCTTTAATACGCCTGCGTCCTTGTACTTTTCCAGCAGCGGGATGCCATAAAAGCTGTGGCGGAAGTTTACCAGATAGCTCATGAGCAGCATCTGCGCAGGGTCAAAGCCCGCTGCCATCATGGGGATCGCCGCTATCTGCATGCTGCCGCAGAAGCACACCGCCGAAAACAGCATCGTCCACCATGCGTTGTAGCCCAAGCCGCTCATCAAAACTCCGTAGGTCAGCGCAACGAATATCCAGCCGAGAAACACGGGGATGGTGTACGGGAAGGCGGTCTTTATGCCGCCCAGCATCTTTTTAAAGCTCAAATTCTTCATAGCAAAAATAGAAAAACGGTGCAGTCACAAAACTGCACCGTCACAATTTCAACTTACTTGACGATATTCAGGACGAGGGTCAGGATCGCAAACGCAAGTGCAAACCATTTTGTCCACTTCGCAAGCTTTGCGTCGAGGGTCTTGGCCTTACCCTTGGACAGGAAGGTCTCAGCGCCGCCGGCGATAGCACCGGACAGACCTGCGCTCTTGCCGCTCTGCATGAGAACGACGACCGTCACGGCCAGGCCGGACAGAAGCTGCAAAATTGTAAGAATCAGCTTAACAGTACCCATTTATATCAAATCCTTTCGAAAGTTACACTAAATAGCTTTAATACTATACCACAGCTTTTTGCACTTTACAAGTAAAATTTTTAATATTCTCCCTGTTTTCCGGCGCATTTTTCACCAAACCTGCCAGCGCAGGACAAATTCGCACAGATACACAGCCCCCGCAAGGACGCTCAGCGCCGTTAAGCACCAATCGGCACGGCGGTCGTGCGTCACCAGCGCAAGCGCCGTCGGCACGGTGAACGCCGCCGCAATGTAGCGTGGTGCGCTCAAAAGCCAAGTCGCACCCATGGCAACGACGAAGTATGCAAGAAAATACGCCGTGTAGGAGCTGCGAAGCTTCTTCACCGCAAACAGCATGAGTACAAGCGACAGCGCCAGCGCAAGCAAATTCGGCAGCCACAAGCCGAAGAAGTTTATCCTGTTTGCGGATGCGCTGTATATGGCATTCTCGGTCTGATACGCAGCGGTGTTGAAAAACCAGCCGAGCTGCTGATTCCAATGCTCACGCTGATACTGCATGAACTTGAACGCATCGCCCGAGACCGTGTAATTTACAAGCAAGTACGCCGCAAAGCCGAGCGGAATGATGAGCACGCACAGGTAATCTTTTAATTTTGCTCTGCGCTGCACGAGCTCGAACACCACGGGTACAAGCAGCACCACGCCCAGCGAGCGGGTGAACGCCGCATATGCGCCCATTAGACACGCAGGCAGCATTTTGCCCCGGCGCACAAGATACATGCAGCCGAGCGTGCACAGCAAAAACAGGCTCTCGCTCATCGGTGCTACGAAGAAAAATACCGCCGGAGACAGGCTCAGAAACTTCACCGCCCTCAGCGCCGCCTCGTGCCCGCAGTCGAGCGAAACGAGCTTATACAGCATGACATTCGCTCCGGCAAAGCACAACGCCGACACGATAAGTCCGGCGATAAGCCCATCGCCGGTCACCGCCGTGACTATGCGCACAACAACGGGATAGCCCGGCAGGAACACGAGCTGCACGAGCCTGTCGATGCTGCCCTCGGACAGGTACCAGTCATTGGCGATATCGAGGTAATGTCCGCTGTCGGTGCATGTCCAAAAATCGAGTGCGTCGAAAAAGCCGTCGGTGCAGCCGAAAATGCGGCGCAGGATGTAAACGATGATAATGATGAGCACATCCCACAGCAGCACCGCCGCAAAAATTTGCACGCAGATATGCCGTGGCTCGCCGTCAAGGCCCGGAGCATCCGGCTCGCCGTCACGCCATGCGTCCATCCACTTGGGCACGAAGCGCAGGCACACGAGTGCAAACAGCACGGCGCTCAAAACAGCCGCCGTCATGCCCGCCGCCGAGTACCGCACGCCGCCGCACCAGCGCGCAAATATCGCCGCCAGCACGGCAACTCCGCCTGCCGATATTAAAATTTGCGGGGTTTTCTGATCCATCCTAGTTCCTTAAATTCCGCCTACAATCGCCTCGGCGGCAAACACCGCTGCGATGCACAGGATAACGCTCAGGGCGACATAGCCGAGCGTCATCGCCCAATGGCCGCCGCTCACGAGGTCGTACGACTCCAAAGCAAAGGTCGAAAATGTCGTAAACCCACCGCACAGGCCGGTTTTCAAAAACAGCGTAAGCTTCGGGTCAAAATCGGCATTTTTGAGCGCAAGTGCTGCGATAATGCCGATCAAAAATGCGCCCAGCACATTGACGGCCAATGTTTTTACGGGAAAGATCACCGTCTCGTCGAGCGATATAAGGCTCATGAGATACCTCAGCATCGAGCCTATCGCCCCTCCCGCTCCGACTATCAAACACGCTTTCATAATAAACCTCCGTTTTCGATTTTTCAGAAGTCATCAGCACTAAGCGATTTTGGATACCTCCACGGGAGACCTCATTCCCTATATGATGATGTTTGCTTCGCAATGGATTGAAACAACGGTCTAATAAAGCCCAGCGATCCGTATCAGCACATGATCCAAGTGAAATACATCATTGCCCCGCCAAGAAGAAACGATATTATGCTCACCCAATGCCCCAAAAACTGTTTTATGATGATTCCAACATAATTAAACAATCCAATACCGAACACGAATCCGCCTGCAAGTCCCAGCAAGGGCCAATAACCTTCCGCTCCCTTATCCGAAAGGACAAACGCAAACACTATACCCGGCAACAGCAAGACGGTTACGCCGAATAACGCCAAGATATAATAGCCGATTGGGTGTTCGGCTTTGAAATCCTCGTCCGCCAATGGGCTGAAAAATTCTTTGTAATTCTCCGGTGGACACCAACTTAAACGCTCGTGTTTTTTCTTCTTGCTCATTTTGCATTTTCCTTTACACTAAACTTGACTTTCTGCGAAAACTTCACTTTTATCAAAAAACTTCACTTGCCGTAAGGCAAACTTATCTGCGAAGCAGCTTAACGACTGCTTCGCAATGGCTCGTTCTCGGGAACATGTCCAAGGCCGTTGCGGCGGTGAGGGTGTAGCCGTGGGCGTTGAACACCAAAATATCTCGGGCGAGGGTCGAGGGGTTGCAGGAGACATACACCACCCTGTCGGGGCGCATTTTGCACACGGTGCGTATCGCTTCCTCGTCCATGCCCTTTCTCGGCGGGTCGACGACCACGGTCTCGGGGCGGATGCCGTCTCTCAGGAACATTTCCGCCGCCTCGGCCGCATCTGCGCAGATAAACTCGGCATTTTCGATGCCGTTGCGGCGGGCGTTGCGCTTTGCGTTCTCGATGGCCTCGGGAATTATCTCCGCACCTATCACCCTCCCCGCTTTTTTCGCCAAGAACAGGCTTATCGTGCCTGCGCCGCAGTACAGGTCGAGCACCGTCGAATTTTCCGTGCACCCGGCGTATTCGACCGCCCTGTTATACAGCTTTTCGGCCTGCGGCGGGTTTATCTGATAAAACGCCTGCGGGGATATCTCGTACTCCACGCCGCCGAGACTGTCGCACACGGTGTCCCTGCCCCAAAGTGTGTAAAAATCACCGGCGAGCACGGTGTTGCCCGAGGTCTTGTTGACATTCAAAACTATGCCCGTGAGCTCGGGGCAAGCGCTGCGCAGGTAGTCTGCCAGCGCCGCAGTCTTATCGCCGAAGCCCTTGGCGGTGACGATGCATGCAACGCAGTCGGCGGTGTTGACCGCCGTGCGCACGAACACATTGCGCACGCTGCCCTTGCGGGACTTTTCGTCATAAGCGTCAATGCCGCTTTTGCGCATAAACTCCAGCACCGCCGCCGTCACCCTGTCGGCTGCCTCGTTTTGCAGAAGGCAGCGCTCGACCGGCACGAGCTCATGCGTGCGGGGCGCAAAAAATCCGCTTTTGAGCTCACCTGCGACGCTGCGCACGGTGTAAATACCCTTGTTGCGGTAGCGCTCCCGGCGGTCGCTGCCGATGATCTCCTCGGCCTGCACGGTCTGCCGGCCTATATGCGTCAGCGCATCGTTTAACCTGCCGAGCTTAAAGCGCAGCTCCTCGGCATAGCTCATGTGCCGCAGGGTGCAGCCGCCGCAGCGGACGCAATATTCGCAGTCGGGCGTTTGGCGCTCGGGCGACAGGCGCACAGGCTCTATCGCCTTGCCCCAGACGGCGGAGCTTGTGACCTTGAGTATCTTCACCTGCCACACTTCGCCGACTATCGTGCGTGGGACGAACACCGCCCTGCCGTTTATGCGGCACACGCCGCTGCCGTCGGAGGAGTAGCCGACTATCTCGGCCTCGTAAATTTCGTTTTTTCTCAAATCTTCCATGCTACCCAATATACCATGCCGTACGAAAATTTTCAATGTGAATATAATTTTGCGTTTGCGCAAAAACTACCTGCGAATATAATTTGGAGGTCTTGATATGAAAAAAGCTATTCTTCTCATACTTGCGCTTGCCATGCTGTGCACGGCGGCGGTCGGCTGCACCGACGGCGGCAATGTAAACGACAATCCCGGCGGTGTTGTGACCGACAACGCACACGACAGCGATGTCGGCGACGATATAAAGGACGCAGCCGATGATGTCGGCGATGCGGTCAAGGACGGTGCAGACGATGTCACCCATCCCGGCGCAACTCCGCTTCAGCCGCAGGCGACCCAAGCACCGGCAACGCAAGTCATAACGCCGTGAGAAACAGCACCAAACGGTGCTGTTTTTCTTGATTTTCAATGTCGAATGTTGTATCATCAAATATCATTGTTGTAAGGAGTGGTATTTTATGAGTTACATCCCCACCGTTGAGCAGGCCAGAGAGCTTGTCGGCCGCTTCAACAAGGACGCTTTCCATCTTCAGCACGCCGAGACCGTTTCCAAGGTCATGGGCGAGCTTGCCAAGGAATTTGACCCCGAGCGTGTCGAGTTCTGGGCAGCCGTCGGCATGCTGCACGACATAGACTTTGAGCTGTATCCCGAGCAGCACTGCGTCAAGGCAAACGAGATGCTGCACGAGCTGGACATAGACGAATCGGTCATCCACGCCGTCATCAGCCACGGCTACGGCATCTGCATCGATGTTGAGCCGGAGCTTTTCATGGAAAAGGTGCTGTACGCAACGGACGAGCTTACGGGACTTATCGGCGCAGTTGCGCTCATGCGCCCGAACGGCATCTCCGACATGGAGGTAAAGTCGATAAAGAAAAAGTTCAAGGACAAGAAGTTTGCCGCCGGCTGCTCCCGTGATGTCATCATCCGCGGTGCGGAGATGTGCGGCTGGGATCTGGACACGCTGTTCCAGAAAACGCTGGATGCGATGAGAGCGTAAATGATAAGGCTTTATATCGCCGATGTTAGTAAGCTCGATATAGAAAGGGCGCTGACCGAGGTGTCCGACTACCGCCGCCAAAAGGCGCTGCGCTGCCCGGATGACGAAAAGCGCCGCTGCTCGCTCGGCGCAGAGCTTCTGCTGTACCGTGCCATGGGCGCTCCGGTCGAATACGCCTTGGGCGAAAACGGCAAGCCGTACATTGACGGCGGACCGCACTTTTCACTGTCGCACAGCGGAAAGTACGCTGCGTGCGCAGTTTCCGACTGCGATGTGGGCGTGGATATCGAGTACCCACGGGAAAACACCGCGCGGCTGGCAAAGAGGTTTTTCACCGAAAGCGAAAACGAGCGCCTTGCCGCAAGCGATGCGTCCGACGAGGAGTTCTGCCGCATCTGGGTCGTGAAGGAAAGCTATATAAAAGCCACCGGCATGGGCTTTAAAACGCCGCTTGAGTCGTTTGAAGCTGCTCGCACCATCGGCGAATACTCGACTTGGCAGCTTGAGCATGACGGCTATCACATCGCCGTGTGCGCAAAATGCGAGAGCATCGGAGATATAACGGTCTATGATGAAGAAATTATTTGACAGCACCATCGTGCGCTTTGTGCTCGTGGGCGCTGTGAACACGCTGTTCGGCGCAGGCATAATGTTTATATTTTATAACTGCCTGCACTTAAGCTACTGGCTGTCCTCGGCGTCGAACTACTTTTTTGGCAGCATTTTGAGCTACTTTTTAAACAAGTACTTCACCTTCCGACGCACCGAGCGCAGCGTCAAATATGTCGTGCGATTTGTTGTAAACATCGTTGTGTGCTACTTCGTCGCATACTCGGTGGCAAAGCCGCTCATTGCGCAGCTTTTACAGAGCGCCTCGGTCACGGCGCAGGAGAACATCGCAATGCTCGCCGGAATGGTCATATTCACCGTTTTAAACTACTTTGGGCAAAAGCTTTTTGCGTTTAAAAAAGATTGAGACCGCCAACAAAGCGGTCTCAATCTTTTTATATGCTTTCGAGAAGCTCGGGGAGCTCTGCAAGCGAGCGTATCTCGTAATCGGCGGGGATGGCTGGGTCTGCGGGGAGAGTCTTGGGGTTAAACCAGCAGGTTTTGATGCCGGCGTTTATGCCGCCGAGGATGTCCGAGCTTAAGGTGTCGCCGACAATTACGGTGCTATCCTTGTCAAAGCCGTCTATCTCGGCAAAGCAGGCGTCGAAAAATGCCTTGCTCGGCTTATTATACCCCACCCGCTCGGAGATGAACACGCCGTCAAAATACTTTTCCATATCCGCACTGTGCAGCCGTCTGTCCTGCACATCCGCCGTGCCGTTTGACACGAGGTACAGACGGTATTTGCCGTAAAGCGCATCCAAGACCTCCGGTGCGCCGGGCATGAAATAGTGCCCCACGCCGAGAAGGTACTCATAGGTTTTCTGCGCCATTTCGCTGGGTATCTTAACGCCGAGCTCGGCAAAGAGAATGTCAAAGCGCTCGAGCAGCACCTGCTCACGGCTTATCTCGCCCTTTTCGAGCCTGCGCCACTGGTTGGCGTTTATCTCGCTGTAGCGTGCTACCACAGCATCGTCCGTGGGGAGACCGATGTGGCTAAAGGTCTTTTTTATCGCCGCAGCCTCGGCCTTGCCGAAGTCGAGCAGCGTATCGTCCAAGTCAAACAAAACAAATTTTATCATTTTAGTGCACCGCATAGAAGCTCCACCTGTCCCGAAGCGACTTCGGGGCAAGCTCAATGAGCTTATCAAGCCAAATTTCGTATGTAAGATTGTAGTTGTCAAAAAAGCTGATGCAGGTCCTGCTGCCGTCACGGCTCAGGGCAAAGCGCACGGTCTCGCCGTTGTGATAAAAGATCTCACGCAGCTTATCCTCGAGTGCGCCGAAGCCGGGCAGTCCGACACCCGATTTGAAGGCATCCAAAAACCGCTCCTGCTCGCCGGAAAACCAGTCCCAGAACTCGCCGAGAACGCCCATCTTGGGCTTTTGCAGGGCAAAGCGTGGGTTTTTCCCGGCAAGTATCTCCTCGACCGTCAGCGCATACCTCGCCTCGATCTCGGGCATCGCCTTGCGCAGCGCCGCCATCTTCTGCCGGGCGAGCAGCTTGCGGTCGGTCGCCGCATACAGCATCGCCCACGAAAGGTCGAGAAACGGCTGCGAGTAGCCGAAGCTTTCCGCCTCGTACAGCTCGTACTCGGCCTCGTCGTAGTGGCGCATCATGATAAGGCAGGCTGCCATGTTGCCGTGGATAGAGCCCGTGAGCGGCTCTTGCCGTACTGCGGGCACTTCGTCACGCTGGGGCGTGTTCAGCACCCGGTCAAGCGCCTGTATGTAGTTAGACAGCGCCGCCTCATAGTGCTTTTCCTCGTGCAGACACTTGGCGAGCATGAGATAGACCATGTAAAACTCCGGCTCACGCTGTGCAGCCTCGGTCAGCAGCACCGCAGCACGGTCACGAAAGCCCATTTTCTCAAAGCACAGGCCCATAAAAAAGTGCCACGCCGCAAAATCCTCGTCCGTGCGGCAGTATTCATAAACCCTGTCGAGCCGCTTCATGCCCGTGAGAACATCACCACGGCTGACGGTGTTAAGCGCCGAGACAAGCAGAAGTCTTGCGGCGGACTCGCCGACAAACGCAGGCTCCATGATAGGCCCGAACATGCGGCCGTGCAGATACCATGCGTCGTCAAACGCCGCCTTTATGCGGGGCAGCTTAAGCAGCGTTTCCGTGAGTTTATTCCGTTTTTCCCTGAGCTTATCCGCCATGGTCTCTCCCGTCAATACTATTTGCCTATATAATACTCAAAAAGAAAAGAGCCGTCAATATTGGCGGCTCTTAAAAATTTCCGGTTTACTTTTCGGCGTTATCGGTCGGCTGGGTCTGGCCGCCCTGCTGCTTCTGCTTGTTCTTTTTGCTCATTGCAGTTTCCTCCAATTTTAAAGTTAAGTTGGCGTGAGCCGACCCCCTATCGTCTGTCAGTGTGCCCTTTCGGTGCTTTTCGCCTTTTTTCGTCTTGCCGGGCACAAAGCCCGCCCGCACCGAAAGAAAGCCGAAAATCCCTCGAAAAACATCACTGACAGATGCTGCGCAGTTTTGCCGGAATAGTGTTTTTCTCAGCAAAGAGCTTCTACGGAACATGGGCGGAGGTCCGCCCGTCAAAACCGATAGTTGCTCGGCTCCCGTCAACTTATATAGATAGAGTATTCCACAATGGTACAAACTTTATACATTATTCTTTCTTGAGCTCTTTAATGGCGTATTTCATGAAGCGCTTGACAGCCGGCGAGGCGTGCTTGACAGACGGCAATATCATGCCCAGCGTTATCTTTTCCGGCGGCGAGACCGGCACTTTTGCGACATCGCAGGTCCAGCCGTGCATCAAAAGCTCGTTCGTTATGCTGATGCCGAGCCCGTTTTCAACAAGCGCCCACGCCGAAAAGCTCTCGTTGGTCGAATAAACGATGTTCGGCTCGATACCGTATTTTTTGAGCATGGTCATGACATCCTCGTCCTTACCCATTGCGGGAATTATAAGTCCCTCACGCTTGCACCTTTCAAGCGGGAAGCTCTCGGCATTTGCAAACGGATGATTTCTCGGAAGTATGGCAATCATCCGGTCGTCGGCAAGGGGTATCCAGTCGCCGTCGATATCATCGCCGCCGCTGGTGAAGCCGATATCGGCTCTGCCCTCGGCCATCCACTGCAGGACCTCCTGCCGTACGCCCTCCATGAGGTTTATGGTTATCTTCGGGTACTTTTTCTTGAACGCCGCCACGACCTTCGGCAGCCAGTGCGTGGCTATCGACGAGTAGGCTGCGATGTTTATAAGACCGATATCAAGCCCGTTAATATTCGCCGCAAGCTCGTGCATGCGGTTTTCCTGCGATAAAAACGCCCGCACCGCCGGAAGCATCTTCTCACCCTCGGCTGTGAGCACGACGCCCCTTGTCGTGCGCTTTAAAAGCAGAAAGCCGAAGTCGCTCTCCATTGCCGATATAAGCTGGCTCACGCCCGAGGCGGTGTAGTTTAATCTCTCGGCTGCCTTGGTCAGACTGCCGCACTCGGCGGCCGCCAGAAATGCTCTGCATCTTGAACTTTCCATGTGTATCACCTCTTAAGTTTTACTTAAGTTCGCATCAATTTCTTGTAACTTTACTTTATGATACCACGCCCGTATAATGCAATCAAGATGAAAAAACAAAAATCTAAAAAAACTTCGGAGGTATTGACATGAAAGCATTATCCGCTAAAACTTTGGTCGTTCTCGCGATCGTGAGCCTTGCTCTGACCGTCATGTTCACATACCTTTGGGCAAGCCTGACCGGCACCGCCTCGACGGTATCATCGGTGTTCGTGTTCTTCGCAGCCGCCGTTTTCGTGCTGTGCGTCAATACCGTCGATAAAAACTGATATTTCTCCCTCTCTCAACATATTTCCCATATCCATGCAAACAGTCTGCGGTTTTCCGCAGGCTGTTTGTGTTTGTATAGAAGCATTGAAAAATGCAAAAATAAGTATGTTTCATGAGGCTTGACAGATACCCCTTGGGGGTATATAATCACGCTCAGAAAATACCCCCGGGAGGTATACAGATGGAATGTCATGAAAAACAGTGCTGCTGCGCCAAGACCAAGATGCGCTCCGAGCAGGAGGTCAAGCTGCTCATGAACAGGTTAAACCGCATCGAGGGTCAGGTCAGGGGCATAAAAAAGATGGTCGAAAACAGCGCCTACTGCCCCGACATCCTGCTTCAGGTCTCGGCGATAACCGCCGCCCTGAACGCCTTTAATCGAGAGCTTTTGTCAACACATATACGCACCTGCGTCGCCGAGGGAGTGAAAAACGGCGACGACGGTAAGATCGACGAGCTTGTCGACACTCTCCAGAGGTTACTCAAATGAAGCAATTTACTGTTACGGGAATGACCTGCGCCGCATGTCAGGCGAGGGTCGAAAAGGCGGTGTCAAAGGTACCGGGGGTCGAGTCCTGCTCGGTGAGCCTGCTGACAAACAGCATGGGCGTCGAGGGCTCGGCGTCGGATAGCGATATCATCCGTGCCGTCACGGACGCAGGCTACGGTGCGTCGGTAAAGGGTGCTGTGCAGGCGGCAAGGCCCGATGAGGACGCACTTGCCGACCACGACACGCCGGTTTTAAAGCGCAGGCTTTTTATCAGCCTCGGCTTTCTTCTTGTGCTCATGTATTTTTCCATGGGCGCTCACATGTGGGGCTGGCCGATACCGGCATGGCTTCACGGCAACCATGTTGCCATGGGGCTTATCCAGCTTCTGCTGACGATCATTATTATGATCATAAACAAAAAGTTCTTCGTCTCCGGCTTTAAAAGCGTCATACACGGTGCGCCGAATATGGACACGCTCGTGGCACTGGGCGCTTCGGCTTCGTTTTTGTGGAGCGTTTATGCGCTTTTCATGATGACCGATGCGCAGGTGCACGGCGGCTCGGAAGCTGCGATGATGTGGATGGACGAGTTCTACTTTGAGTCGGCGGCAATGATACTGGTCCTCATCACCGTCGGCAAAATGCTCGAAGCGCACAGCAAGGGCAAGACCACCGATGCGCTAAAATCGCTCATGCGCCTTGCGCCGAAAACGGCGAATATCGTGCGTGACGGCGTTGAGTCCACCGTGCCCGTCGAGGAGGTCACGCTCGGCGACATTTTCGTCGTCCGCCCGGGTGAGAGCATTCCCGTCGACGGTGTGGTTTTGGAGGGCGACACCGCCGTGAACGAATCTGCGCTGACGGGTGAGAGCATTCCCGTCGACAAGGCCGTCGGCGACACGGTGTCCGCCGCAACGATAAACACCTCGGGCTTTATTCGCTGCAAGGCAACGCATGTCGGCGAGGATACGACCCTTTCAAAGATAATCAAGATGGTCAGCGACGCCGCCGCAACGAAAGCGCCGATAGCAAAGCTTGCCGACAAGGTGTCAGGCGTTTTTGTGCCCACGGTCGTGAGCATCGCCGCCGTGACGCTCGTTGTGTGGCTGCTTATCGGCAAGCCCTTTGACTTTGCACTTGCAAGGGCTATCTCCGTTCTCGTCATCAGCTGCCCGTGCGCACTCGGGCTTGCAACGCCGGTCGCCATCATGGTCGGCAACGGCGTGGGCGCAAAGCACGGCGTTTTGTTCAAGACCGCAGTCTCACTCGAGGAAGCGGGCAAGGTGAAGATAGTTGCGCTCGACAAGACCGGCACGATAACCAAGGGCGAGCCGGAGGTCACGGGACTGTACCCCGCCGGCGGCGTGACCGAGGTGGAGCTTTTAACTGCTGCCTATGCGTTAGAGGCAAAGAGCGAGCACCCGCTTGCACGGGCGGTCGTGGCGGAAGCGGAAAAACGCAGCCTGACCGCCGACGAGGTCACGGACTTCAAGGCACTGCCCGGAAACGGCCTTACCGCCGTTAGAGGCGGCAAGGTACTGCTCGGCGGCTCGGTGAAATATATCGCAGGTCAGGTAAGCCCCGACAAGGCGGTGCTCGACACCGCCGAAGCGCTTGCCGACAAGGGCAGCACTCCCCTGCTGTTTGCCGAAAACGGCAGGCTCTTGGGCATAATCGCCGTTGCCGATACCGTGAAGCCCGAGAGTGCCGATGCCGTCCGTGAGCTCAAGAACATGGGCATTGAGGTCGTCATGCTCACAGGCGATAACCTGCGCACCGCCACGGCGGTCGGCAGCGCAGCGGGCATAGACAATGTCGTTGCGGGCGTTTTGCCCGACGGCAAGGAGGCCGTTGTCTCCAGACTCAAAACGCTCGGCAAGGTCGCCATGGTCGGCGACGGCATAAACGACGCTCCTGCGCTCACGAGTGCCGATATCGGCGTTGCCATCGGTGCGGGCACGGATGTCGCCATCGACGCTGCGGATGTTGTTTTGATGAACAGCAAGCTCAGCGATGTTCCGGCGCAGATACGCCTTTCCCGTGCAACTCTCACGAATATCCGTGAAAATCTTTTCTGGGCGTTTATCTACAATGTCATCGGCATACCGCTTGCCGCAGGCTGCTTTATAAGCCTGTTCGGCTGGCAGCTCAATCCCGTGTACGGCGCTGCGGCAATGAGCCTTTCAAGCTTCTGCGTTGTGACGAACGCACTGCGGCTGAACTTGTTCGACATGTACTCAGCAAAGCGTGACAGACGCAGCAAAAACGCAGTTTCCGGCGAGGCGCTGGGCGCACTTATAAATGATATCAATTCTATGCAGGAGGAAAAAACAATGACAAAGACAGTTAAGATCGAAGGCATGATGTGCCCGCACTGCGAGGCGCATGTGAAGAAAGCTCTTGAGGCTCTCGGCGGCGTAACCGGCGCAGAGGTCAGCCACGAGAAGGGCACGGCGATAGTCAGCATGACCGAAAGCGTCGACAACGCCGCTATCACCGCCGCTGTTACTGACGCAGGCTACACCGTTCTCGGCATCGAGTAAAAGGGCGCAAAAAACAGGTAGGTTTCATTTGAAACCTACCTGTTTTTGTTATTAATCAGAATTCGTAGTCGACTGCGGCTCTTTCCGTTCTTATGCTCTCGACAAAATCGTGCAGAGCCTTGTGCGGCGGGAACGCCGCCCACTCCTTTAATGCATCAAGATCGTCAAACTCCATCTCCTCGACATAGTCCCAGTAGTGTGCACCGCTGAAAATACAGGTGTGATGGGTGATGCTCCTGAGCTTGGGGAACTGCTTTGCGACCTCGTCGAGCTTCTCAGCTGCAATTTTGATATTGGTGTGCATGTCGTTGCCGTTTGCCTCCGGCTTCATGCGCCAAAATACAATGTGCTTTATCATGCGTAAACTCCTTTACATCAGCTCATCCCACGAGCAGTTATAAAACCTGCATCCCCGCTCCTCGAGTGCCTTTTGCACCCATGAACGGTCGGATTTGCCCTTGAGGATAAGCTGCAGATTGGCTTCTTCCTTTTCCTTGAGCTTCTTTGCCTCGGCGGCTATGGCTCTTGCCTGCTCGGGTCTGACGGCGATGACGCCGTCCTCGTCGCCGACGATTATATCGCCGGGGAAAACGACCTGATTGCCGACGGCTATCGGAACATTCATCTCGCCCGGACCGAGGCCCTTGTACGATGCGTTGGGCATGATGCCCCGAGCGAAAATGTTAAAGTCGTCAAAGGTATCCAAGGCTGCCGAGTCTCTGACCGTGCCGTCGACAACGAAGCCCCGTATACCCTTTTGGCGGGCGATCTGCATCATGTTCTCGCCGCAAAGCGCCCTTTCGGTGCAGCCGCCGCCGGCAACGACGATGACATCGCCTGCCTGCGCAAAGCTGATTGCTGCGTGGAACATGAGGTTATCGCCGATGGGGGCGCGCACGGTGACCGCCGTGCCGAGGAGCTTGACCTTATTGAGCGGCTTTATCTCCGAGTGCATGGCGGCAAGCTTATTCATGCAGTCGTCAATATTGCACACGGGAAGCTCACGGAAAAGCTCAACTATCTCGGGGTCGGGCCTTGTTATCTGCGTAAAGATCCTGAATCCTGTTTCACCTGACATAATGCTACCTCACACAGGCTGTCACTTCTTGCCCTGCCACTTGAGCAGCTCGTCGGTGACGGCGTTCATGCTCTCGGCAGGTCTGCCGCCGAAGCGATCCTTAAACTCGGGGCTTGCAAGCCAGAACATCTTCTTGGTCGCAGCGGCGGACATGGTGTTGTCAAGTCCCGCCTCGGCCTGCATGTGGGCGATCTCCTCGATCTCCTGACCACGCCTGTAGGAATGAACGACATTGGTCTTTATCATCATCGGGAGCGTTACATCCAGCGGAGCGTCGGACAGGAAGGTGACGATGGAGTCGAAGATATCGTCCTCAACGCCGTAGTACCTTGCACAGGTCATGGTCTCGATGAGGGTTGCCTCAAGGCTCTTGGTGAAGATGCTTCTTATGACCTTGAACGCAGATGCCTGACCGATCTTGTCGCCCATGTATCTGATGTTCATGCCAAGGTCGTTAAGAATCTTGGTGACCTCCTCGGCGGCAGGACCGCTGCTGCAGCAGGGAGACTTTTCCTTGTGGATGTTTGCGGATACCAGAACGCAGCCGTCGATGAAGGTGCAGGCGTCGCCTATATACTTCTCGACCTCGAAGACCGCCTCGGGAACGGTGGAGTTAAACTCGCAGTAGACCTGATGTTTCTTAAGATAGGGCTTGTACATCTGCGCTGTCTCCAGTGCCTTGGAGCAGCTGGTGACCGCAATGATTATATCCGCACCGTCCACGAGCTCCTCGGGGGTGTTTGCAAGCACAACGCCTGCGTCGGCGCACTTTTTGAACGCCTCCCTGCCCTCGGTTTCAAACTTGATGTCATAGCCCTTGACGGAAACGCCCTTCTGAGCAAGGCCGATGGTGACATTAGAGCCGACCTCGCCAAGACCGATAAATGCAACTGTCATGATCATTCTCCTTTGCTGATTTTTTATTCAACTACATACTCGTCGCCCGGAGCAAGGATGAGCGTCTTTGCCTCCGGCATTATTTTTGCAAGCTCCGCCTCGAAGTCGTAGGGAACAGACGAGCCTGCGGGGTAGTGGATGGGAATTGCGACATCGACATTCCAGAACTTTGCCGCAAGCGCAGCTTCCCTTGCGTCCATCTCGTAGGGATAGCCCACGAGACCCATCACGCCGAAAAAGCCGTACTTCACGGGGTAAAGCTCGCCGAAAAGCTTCATGTCGCTGAATATTGAGGTGTCGCCGGCGAAGAATATGCCCGTGCCGTCTCTGAGAGTGACGACATAGCTCATGGGCATGCCGGTTATCTTGGTGTCGCCCATTTTGAAATAGGAAAGGTGCTTTGCCTCGATAGAGCGCACGGTCATGCCCGTGTCCTTGTGCTCAAGGCAGGTGCCCCAGACGAGCATGCGCACGAGCTTTTCGTCCACGCCGTTAAACAGCGCATAGTCACGCACCTCCGGGCCGCAGTAGAGCGTTGCGCCTGTTTTCTTGACTATCTCGATGGCATCGCCCATGTGGTCAAACGCACCGTGGGTGACGATGACGGCGTCGATATCACGGATATCGTCAACGCCGACGGCAGCGGACTCGTTGCCGGTTATATACGGGTCAAACAGCAGCCTAATGCCGTCGTTTGTCTCCAAAAGGATGCAGGAGTGACCCCAGTTGGTGATTTTAAAATTCATGGCTGTACCTCCGTTATCAGTGCACCAGCAGCTGGGCAAGGTCGGGGAAGAATGCGAGGATGACTATCATCAGGAGCATGATAAACAGGTACGGTATAACGCCCTTTATTATCTCCGTCAGATCCGATGTCTTGTCTATGCCTCGTATTACGAACAAATTCATGCCCATGGGCGGGGTGATCTGACCCATCTCGATGAGGATGACGAGAACGATGCCGAACCAGATCGGGTCGAAGCCGTACTCCATAAGCACGGGGAACAGGATGGGGATGGTCAGGTACTGCATGGAGTTGCCGTCCATGAAGCAGCCGAGGATGATGTAGATAACGCAGACGATGCCGAACAGCACCCACTTGTTAAGGCCGATGCCGACAAGCCAGGATATGAGCTCACGGCTCGTGCCGGTGCTGGTCAGGACATACGCAAAAAACTGTGCGCCTATCATGATGAAAAGTATCATGCTCGTGGTCTTGAGTGCCGTGACGGCGGACTCCCAGATGCGCTTTACCTTCAGGTCTCCGAAGATGAAGCCGATGGCGATGGAAAACGCAGTGCCGAGAGCTGCGGCCTCGGTGGCGGTGGCGATGCCGGTGTAGATGCTGCCGAGGATGACGAGCACCAGAACGACCATCGGCAGAACGCCCAGCAGCGCTTCCTTCCACGATACATTGACCGCATTGGAGTTATCGACATTGGCAAACTCGCTGCGATGGATGATGGAGTTTACGATGAGAAACACGATGTACAGGCTCATGAGCACGAGGCCCGGGACGATGGCTGCCATGAACAGCTTCGTCGTCGAGGTGGTGGTCAGAGAGCCGTAGATGATAAGAGGGATACTCGGCGGGATGAGTATGCCGAGCGTGCCGCCGGAGGCGACTGAGCCGTATATATACTCGTTTTTGTACTTAAGGCGCTTCATCTCGGGAATTGCGATAGAGCCGATGCCCGCCGCCGTTGCGACGGATGAGCCGCTGATAGCGGAAAATATCGCACAGGCGATTATGTTTGAGTGAAGCAGGCCGCCGGGCACTTTTCGCAGGAACTTGACGATGCCCTTGTAAAACCGTTCACTCAAGCCGCTGTGCAAGATTATCTCACCCATGAACAGAAACAGGGGGATAGCCGTCAGCGTAAAGTTGTTTGCCGTGTTCCAGACCATGTTGCCCACGACCTGCACGACAAAGCTGTTTCCGGAGATGTACAGGCCGAAGATACCCGTCAGGCCGAGCGCCGCTGCGATCCAGAAGCCGCCCATGATAAGGCCGAGGCCGACCACAAAGAGAAATATCAAAAGCTGTACCCAAGTCATTTTTTATTCCTCCTTATGTCCTTTATCCCGTCTATAAACGCCGAGATCAGATATAATTCAAATACGAATATGCCGAGCCAGCATATGCCGTAGGGTATCCAAAGCGGAGTTCTGCTGATGGAGATGGAAAGCGAGTTGTGGGTATATACCTTCTCAAGACTCTGGAAAAAGTAGAAGCATATATACGAGTTAAACACGAGGAACAGTACCTCGTATATCTTATTGAGGATATCCTGGACCTTTTGGGAAAAGCGGCCGAATATCGCTTCGACACGGACAAAGTTTCCCGAATGGAATGCAGCAGCTGCGCCCCAGTAGGTGATGAACACCATCAGGTAGCCGGAGTATTCGTCTGAGATCAGGGTAGAGGAGTTCAGCACAAAGCGTGCAATGATCTCGACCGTTATGAGCACCGTCATGATCAGTATGCACGCAGCTCCCATCACGCCGGATATCTTAGCGAGCATGCTCGTGATTTTTCCGTTATTATTCATGTCTAATTCCTTTATTCCGTTGTGAATACAGCCGGATCTAATCGTTTGGAAAACGAATTCTGACCCGGCCGTACCAAGGGGTTATTTATGCATTACTTATCGCTTAATCACTTGCCGAGTGCGGTGCGGATGGCCTTGACGCAGTCAACGGCGTTGCCGCCTCTGCTCTGTGCCCAGGTATCCCAGTACGCAGTGTACTCGGCGACCTTTGCGTCGACATCGCTCTGAGCGGCATCGGTGAAGGTCATGCCGGCTTCCTTGAGCTTTGCGATCGCATCGTTTTCGGCGTCGGCAATGGCTTTCATGGAAAGATCGGTGTACTTTGCGGAGATCTCAAGCAAGGTTGCACGAACATCGTCGGGCAGATCCTGCAGAGCCTGCTTGTTCACGAGGGTGAGCACGGTGTCGGCCTGGAGGTTGAACATGTATGCCCAGTTGAGGTTTTCGTTCCAGCTGTTGCCGTAGCAGTTGAGTGCACTGGTGATGACGGAGTTGACAACGCCGCGCGACAGCGAGGTCGGGACTTCGGAGTTGTCGATGGTGACGGGAACGCCGCCGATGGAGTTTATAAAGTCCGACATCTCAGAGCCGGTCGCACGGATGAGCAGCTTCTGTGCGTCGGAGAAGGTCTTCACGGGAGTGCCGCTGCCGAAAAGATTCTGGGCGGGCATGTTGAAGTAGAAAAGGGTGTCTGCACCGTATGCGCCGAGCTCCTCGGAAAGGGTATCGCCTATAGCGTCCATTGCCTTCTTAAGATCGTCCGAGTTCTGGATCATGAACGGGAGGGACAGAGCTGCGCTGCCGTTGAGGTCGCCTGCGATGGAGGGCATGAGACCCCAGCCCATCTGTGCGCTGCCTTCGCCGATGGCTCTGACAAACTCGCTGTTGGTGAAGGGCAGCTCGCCCGGCTCACGGATGGTGATGACCAGTCTGCCGCCCGTCGCTTCCTTGACCTCGTTGACGAAATCAACGATGGGCTTCATTGCGGGGTTGGAGGTGGGGATGATGGACAGGTAGTCCCAGTTGATGACTTCCTGATCGTCCTTGCCCTTTTCGCCGTCGCCGTTGCCGCATGCGCAGAGGGCAAAGACCATGGCGAGTGCAAGAAGTAGTGCTGCAAATCTTTTCATGATGGATCCTCTCTTCGTTTTTTGTATTTTTCACCACTGCGTGGTTGTTTCCGTGGGTTTAAGTGCCTTCCTTGGGGAACTCGTCCCTGTAATCGCATGCGCCCTTGAACGGGAACTTGCGCTCGATGACCTTATAGGGGCGCTCGGCGAGCTTATCCATGTCGATATCGATGCCGAGACCGGGCTTCGTGGGAAGCTCGATGTAGCCGTTTTTGACCTCGAACGGCTCGACTGCGATGTCTCTCGACGCCTCGTCGACAGTCAGGAACATTTCGCCTATGAGAAAGTTGGATATCGATGCCGACAGGTGCAGCATTGCCGCAAGGCCGACTGCGTTGCTGTTGAAGTTATGCGGGCTCATGAGCACGCTGTACGGCTCTGCCATGGCGGAGATCTCGCTCATGCCCTTGATGCCGCAAACGCAGATGTCGGGGTTAATGATCTCGGCTGCCCGCTTTTCGAAAACGGGGATGAACGCCTCCTTGTTGTAAAGCGTCTCGCCGGTGACGACGGGAGCTTTGATGCCGTCGGTCGCCTGCTTAACAAGGTCGATGTTATCGGCAAGGCAGGGCTCTTCGACCCAGAACGGGTCAAACTCCTGTATGCGCTCGGCAAAGTGCTTTGCATGGTAGGGCGACAGGCGGCGGTGCACCTCGACGAGAAGGTCGACCTCCGGGCCGACGGCCTCACGCACTGCCTTTACGCACTCGACGGCGTAGTCCTCCTGCGCCTTGGTGATATAGTTTCTCCAATAGCCACGGAACGGATCCCATTTCATTGCCGAAAAGCCCATTTGCTTGACGGCGAGCGCTCTTTGCGCCGTTTCCTCGACGCTCTGTGCGCCGCCCCACCAGCCGTTTGCGTAGACACGGATCTTCTCACGGCACGGGCCGCCGAGCAGATTGTAGACCGGCTGATTGCAGACCTTGCCGACGATGTCCCACATGGCAATCTCTATCGCACTCCATGCGGCGTAAAAATCGCAGCTGCTGCGGCGGATGGAAAAGTCGTCAAACATCGCCGTTGCCGAGTGCTTTATCTCGAACGGGCTGCGGCCGACCATGTACGGCGCCATCGCCTCGATGTAGACCTGCACGGCCTTTTCCTTGCCCTGAACGACATATGCCTCGCCCCAGCCGTACACGCCCTCGTCGGTGTCGACACGGCAGAGCATCAGGTTTTTCGGGCCCGCAAAAAACGGGCACGGAGTTACTTTCGTGATCTTCATCTTCGCTTCTCCTTATTCTTCGTCCGGCTCTTCGCTGAGATTGAGCTTTGCGTAATTGTCCTTGAACATCTCAAAGGTCGTGGTCTCGCAGCGCAGTATGCGCTCAAGGAAGCCCTCCTCCCTTTTTTCACGGGCCTCGGCGACCTCAAGCACCTGCTCGGCTATCTCACGGGGCACGACTACGACGCTGTCATTGTCGCCGAACACAAGGTCACCGGGCTTGACATACACACCGCCGATGACGATGGGGTGGTTTATCCTGCCCGGGCAGAGCTTTGTCGTCGCCTTGATGCAGACATTTCTCGCAAACACGGGAAAGCCGAGCTGCTTTATGAGCACCGTGTCTCTTACTGCACCCTCCATGACGAGTCCGGCTGCACCTCGGGACTTGAGCGAGGCGGCCATCATGCCGCCGAAAAGTCCGCCGGCTTCGTCAAAGCTACCGTTTGTGACCATGAGCACATCGCCCGGGCCTGCCATGGATATGGCCTTGTGCAGCATGACATTGTCGCCGATGCCGCACTGAACGGTCATCGCCGTGCCGCATACTCTCAGTTCCGGCCATATCGCACGGATCTTCGAGCAAAGTGCGCCGTCCTTGTTGGGCATAGACTCGTTTATGGAGGCGCTCTCCTCCAGCTTTGAGTAGCGCTCAACGATGTCACGGGGCACTTTTTCATAGGTTTTGATTACATCATACATAGTTAGCTGCCTCTTCCTTAAATTCTCGACTGTTAGACATATCGACCGCATTTGTATCTACCTTCTGCGGGATTTGTTGTACGAATAGTTTAGTAACCGATTTACGAAACCGATTTCTAAGGTCAAGTTAATGATACCATTAACCGGTTAACTAAGTCAAGAACTTTGCGATCTGCATGTTGTACAAATTATTATGGCCGTTTTTATGCATGTGAAACAATCGTGCCTGCTTTTTGAACGCCAAAACGAAAAAGTCCTGTGACTTTTTTCGTTTTAGCGTTCAAAACACGCCACATTTTTTGTGAAGCTTTGCTTCACGAAAAATCTCGCTATGCTCGTCAAAAAGCCTTAACAGGCATTTTTGATGGCTATAATCCAATTTGAGGCGGGACCTTTCTCGCTGCGGCTCGGTCACGGTGCGGCTCTGA
>CAKTQR010000022.1 GCA_934597175.1 uncultured Oscillospiraceae bacterium
GAGAAAATGCCTTGACTGGAAACTCCCGTTTGAGTCGTTTAATGACGCCCTGTTGCACTTGACTTGACAACGCAAGTTGCCGAAAGAAAAGTTTTTTCAATAGCGAACGAACGCTTTGGCTATTCGTAATTGCGGCAGCCCGAATCGCAACATAAAGTGAACTTTCGGTGCGTCCATTCGCCCATCAAGATAACGCATGCTTTCTAAAGCCACCCTTTGGAATCCCGGTACGGGGTATCGGTGCACCGGTCGTTTTAACTGCGGAGGTTTAACATGGTGCGAATAGCTTTCGGTGCGCCGACGGATTGATGTGCCGACATAATCGCACGCACTTGCCATTTATTAACTTTTCTTTGTTTCGCCGAAAGAAAAGTTACAAAAGAAACTCGACCAAAGGCGTTTAACCACCCTTTGGGATCCCGGTACGGGGTATCGGTGCAGCGGTCGATTTCACTGCGGTGGTTTAACATGGTGCGAGTAGCTTTCGGTGCGCCCGTTTAACAGGCTGCGTCGGTTAGGCAGGTGCGAGTAATTTGCAGTGTACCGATAGGTTGATGTACGGACTAAACTTTAGCACACGCTCACCGGTCGGGATACCGCAAAAACGAGCAGCAATAGCGTGAGTGCGTATTGAAAAGCCGCCCTTTGGAATCCCGGTACGGGGTATCGGTGCACCGGTCTACCGGACTGCGGAGGTTTAATCCTCTGCGAGTAACTTTCGGTGCGCCCCATTTAAACAAACTGCGTCAGTCAGTTGGGTGCGAGTAGCTTTCGGTGCGCCCGTTTAACGGACTGCGTCGGTCAGATAGGTGCGAGAAGCTTGCAGTGTACCGATAGGTTGATGTACGGACTAAACTTTAGCACACGCTCACCGGTCGGGATACCGCAAAAACGAGCAGCAATAGCGTGAGTGCGTATTGAAAAACCGGTCGGGCTACAGCAGTAACGACTAGCAGAAGCGTTGATGCGTATTGAAAAAGCGTATTGAAAATTAAGTGAGGGATGGGCGTCGCAGGCAAGGCGGGGCGTGACGGGAATACCGTTGTGTATTTCCCAGCGCTCCAACGCAGCATGCGGCGGTCATAACCGCTTAATCACATCGTCAAAGCCAATGCATACGCATTAAAGCTCATATGGAAGAAGATGCTCGTCCAGATGCTGCCGGTTTTTTCGTAGACCCAGCAGAGGGAGAACGAGGCGGGGATGTAGGGGATGGCGTAGAGCAGGTAGCTTACATCCTGAGCGGCAAAGGCGTATTGCCAGACATGGTAGACGCAAAACAGCACGATGCTCAGCACATAGGCGACATAGCGGTTTTTGCGGTAAAAGCCGCAGAAGAAGCCGCCTCGGAAGATGCACTCCTCGACGACGGGCGCAAGGAACACGGTCATGGCGACGATAGCGCCCCTGTCCTGCCGGAGCATGTCGTCGATGGCGGAGTCGTTGGGGTTGCTGTCGGCAATGCCGAGCCAGTTCACGACAAAGCTCATCACGAACGCCAGCACGAAGTAGATGCCCCAGCCGATGACGAAGGTCACGAAGTTGCTCCACAGCCTGTCGAGCAGCGGGTCAAACTGCGTGCGCAGGAACTTTCCCAAAAACACGAAGGTCAAGACGGCGCTCGTGATGTAATAGGTCAGATTCAGCTGCGCATCGGTCATGAGCCCGGGCAGCTTTATGGACACTATGCCGATGAGCACGGGGAACAGCACCACATGCAGCGCAAACATGATCATTGCACCCCAGAACTCGCTCTTTTTCATGTTCATATACCAGGGCAGAGCCATGTTATCCCCTCGCTTTCTGCTGAAGCTCGCTTAGAATGTTGAGCGCCTCGAGCGGCGTGACGGAATTTATGTCCAGCGCCCGCAAGCGCTTTGCGACCTCGTCGCTGCCGACATCGGCAAGGCTTATCTGGTCGGTCTCGACCTTTTTCTCGACGGTGAGCTCGCTCTTTCCGGCTTCGAGCTCGCTGAGATAATTTTTCGCCTTGGCGATGACATTGTCCGGCACGCCGGCGAGCTTTGCGACCTCGATGCCGTAGCTGTCGTCGGCAGAGCCGGGGACGATCTTTCGCAGGAACACGAGCGTGCCGCCCTGCTTTTTGGCGCTTATCGAGTAATTATGTACGCCGTCTATCGCACCCTCGAGTGCCGACAGCTCATGATAATGCGTTGCGAACATCGTCTTTGCGCCGAGCTTGCGCTTGTCGGCGCAGTATTCGAGCACGGCTCTTGCTATCGCCATACCGTCGTAGGTGGAAGTTCCTCGGCCTATCTCGTCTAAAATGAGCAGGCTCGAGCTCGTTGCATAGCGCAGGATGTTTGCGACCTCGCTCATTTCGAGCATGAAGGTCGACTGCCCGGAGGCGAGGTCATCCGATGCGCCGATGCGGGTGAATACCCTGTCGACAACGCCGATGACGGCGCTTTTTGCCGGGACGAACGAGCCTATCTGCGCCATGAGCACGATGAGCGCCGTCTGCCGCATGTAGGTCGATTTGCCCGCCATGTTAGGGCCGGTGACGATGGCGACACGGTTGGTGTCGCAGTTTAAGTGCGTGTCATTCGGGACGAACATGATATCGCTGACCGACTGCTCGACAACGGGGTGTCTGCCCTCGGTGATTATAAGCTCGCCGGAGGCGTCGACCTCGGGCATGCAGTAATCATTGCGCACAGCGACCTCGGCAAACGAGCACAGCACATCAAGCTGCGCAACGGCGTCGGCGCTGTCCTGCACCTCGCCGACAAAGGCGGCTATCTTGCCGCAGACCTCCATGAATATCTCATACTCGAGCTGCTTTATGCGGTCGGTCGCATTGAGCAGGGTGTTCTCAAGCTCCTTGAGCTCCTGCGTGAAGTAGCGCTCGTTGGAAACGAGGGTCTGCTTTCTGATATAATCGTCCGGCAGGGTGACATCGCCTGCGGATTTGGGCACATCGATATAATACCCGAACACCTTGTTGTAGCCTATCTTGAGCTTCTTTATGCCGGTGCGCTCCCGCTCCCGGGCCTCGAGCTCGGCAACGGCCTGAGCGCCGTTATCCCGCAGCTCACGAAGCCTGTCGACCTCACGGGAGTAGCCCTTGCGCAGGATGCCGCCCTCACGGATCGAGAACGGGGGATCGTCGCAGATCGCCCAGTCGACACGCATGACTATCTTCTCAAGCTGATTCATCCCGGCAATCTGCCGCAGGGCCG
The DNA here is from genome assembly GCA_934597175.1 of uncultured Oscillospiraceae bacterium. Taxonomy (GTDB): domain Bacteria; phylum Bacillota; class Clostridia; order Oscillospirales; family Oscillospiraceae; genus F23-B02. The sequence goes on from CAKTQR010000022.1 coordinate 3,204, forward strand.
AGCTTTTAAAGCCCTTTAAAAGTCCGCACAGCTTGGGAAGCGCACGGGCGCACTCGCCCAGCGCAAGAAGGTCCTTGCCGTTTGCCGTGCCGTAGACGACACGGCCTATAAGCCTTTGCATATCGCCGATGCCACGCATGGCCTCGATGAGCTCGCCACGGGTGACATTGTCCTTCACAAGCTCGTCAACGGCGGCGAGGCGTTTTTTTATCGCCACCGGGGACAGCAGCGGCCTCTCTATCCACGAGCGCAGCATCCTGCCGCCCATGGGGGTGCGGGTCTTGTCGAGCACCCACAAAAGCGAGCCACGCTTTTCGCCGGTGCGCTGCGCCTCGGTGAGCTCTAATGAGCGCCTTGTCGCCCAGTCAAGCTCCATGAACTTCTCCTCGGAGAGAAACTCGATGCAGCGGATGTGCCCCATGTCGAGCTTCTGCGTCTCGTCAAGATACTTCATCAGCGCACCGCCGGCGCACACGGCGAGGGGTCTACCCTCCATGTTTATCTCCTCGAGCTTCTGCACATCAAACTGCTTGCGCAGTCTTATCGAGCAGGGGCGGAACTCATAGTCCTTGCCGCCCATCTCGACCATGCTGTGCAGGCGCTTTGCGGCAAACTCGGGGATGCGCTTTGTCTCGGCGGCATCCTTGTTCATGATGACCTCACGGGGCTCAAAGCGCCCAAGCTCGTTGAGGATATGATTCACCGCATCCTCCTCGTAGCTTGCGACGCAAAACTCGCCCGTGGTTATATCGCAGACCGCAACGCCGCCACGGTCGCCGTCGGCCTCGTAGTAGACAGAGCACAGGTAGTTGCTCTTGCCCTCCTCGAGCATGGCGGCATCCGTGACCGTGCCGGGGGTGACGATGCGGATGACATCACGCTTAACCAGGCCCTTTGCCGTTGCGGGGTCTTCTATCTGCTCGCAGATGGCGACCTTGTAGCCCTTTGCGATGAGCTTTGCGATATACGACGGCGAGCTGTGGTACGGAACGCCGCACATGGGCGTGCGCAGCGTGGGGTCTGACACCGAGCGGTCACGGGTCGTCAGCGCAAGGTCGAGCTCCTTTGACGCAATTTTTGCGTCCTCGTCGAACATTTCGTAAAAGTCGCCGAGGCGGAAAAACAGCAGGCAGTCCTTGTGCTTTTCCTTTATCTCATTGTACTGTCTTTTCATCGGTGTGAGCTCAGCCACGGCGCACACCTCCTTATCTTATCTTGCTTTTTTTGCCGCCTTTTCGGCGTTCATGTATGCTTTGAAGCGGTCGGGGAGATAGGTCATGAACTCCTCCCAGGTGTTATATGCGTAGTTAAAGTAAAACACGCCCTCTTTTACATGCTCGGGAAACTCCTTGCGCTCTGCCGGAGTGAGCTTATGGTCGGAGGCGTAGACCCAGTAGGCAAAGCGGGTCTTTTCGATGCCGCACTCGACGCAGTCAGACCACCTGAGGGTATAGTGCTTTGCATCGGGGGCGTTGGAGACCCGGAAGATGATGCCGCCCTCGTAGAAGGATATGTTTGCGTAGCCGAAGGTATTGTCGGAAATGAGCCTTATGCCGAACATCCAGATGAACATGACGATGCCGATTATAATGCTCGCTCCCATGAGCGTTTTGTTGCCGTTTATGATGGTGACGATGAGCGTTATTATCGCCGCAAGCTCCATGACCATGGCGAAAATGAACGCACCCTTTATGAATCCCGAGCCGAAGCGCAGCGACTGCGTCACCTGATATCTTTTAAGCTTTTTGTTATCCATTTTACTCTCCTAAAATTACTTTATCTCGCCGTACAGCGCCCATGTGTTGCCGGAGCTTATCTTCACATCAATGAATTTGCCGATGAGGCTCTCGTCGCCCTTTAAATGCACGAGCCTGCCGCCGTTTGTGCGGGAGGAAAGGTTATATTCAGTCTTTCCCGTCACGCCATCGACGAGAACACGCATGGTCCTGCCGATATACTCGGCGTGCTTTTCGGCGGAAATGCGGTTGGCGGTTTCAAGCAGCTTATCAAAGCGCACCTGCTTTTGCTCCCTCGTTGCAGCATCCGGCATCTTTGCCGCCGGCGTGCCGACACGCTTGGAGTAGATAAAGGTGAACATCGCATCGTAGCGCACCTTTTCGCACAGCTTAACGGTGTCCTCGAACTCCTCGTCCGTCTCGCCGGGGAAGCCGACGATTATATCCGTCGTGAGAACGAGGTCGGGCATGTAGCTTCGTGCAAGCTCGACCTGCTTTAGGTACTTTTCTGCCGTGTAGCGGCGATTCATCGCCTCAAGCACACGGTCGTTGCCCGCCTGCACGGGCAGGTGCAGCTGGTGGGCGCACTTTTCGCACTCGGCCATCGTTTTAAACAGCTTCTCCGTTGCATCCTTGGGGTGGCTCGTCATGAATCTTATGAGAAATTCGCCCGGTATTTCGTTGACCATGGCGATAAGATCCGCAAAATCGACATTGCAGTCAAGATCCTTGCCGTAGGAGTTTACATTCTGGCCGAGCAGGGTAATGTCCTTGTACCCCTCGGCGATGAGTTCCCGTGCCTCGGCGACAATGTCCTCCGGTCTGCGGCTGCGCTCACGGCCTCGCACATACGGCACGACGCAGTAGGTGCAGAAGTTGTTGCAGCCGTACATAATAGACAGCCACGCCTTGACCTTGCCGTCACGCTTAAGCGGCATGCCCTCGGTGACATAGCCGTCGCAGCGCTCGGTTGCAAACACCCGCTTTTTGCCCGTCATGACCTTCATGAGCAGCTCCGGGAAGTGCCACAGGTCGTGCGGTCCGAAAACGAGGTCGACAACGGGGTAGGACTTCTTAATTTTCTCCGCCATATGCTCCTGCTGCACCATGCAGCCGCACACGGCGATTATCTGCCCGGGCTTTGCCTTTTTGCTGTGGTTAAGCTGCCCGACATTGCCGAGAACACGCATCTCGGCGTGCTCACGCACGGCGCAGGTGTTCACGACGATGATATCCGCCGAAAACTCGTCCTGCGTGAAGGCGCAGCCCATCTCGGCAAGATAGCCGCGCAGCTTCTCGGAGTCTGCCTCATTTTGCTGGCAGCCGTAGGTGTCGACCATCGCAAGGGGCTGCCCGCCGCCGTCTGTGAGTATCTCACGGATGCGCTCGCAGATAGCCTCCTGCGCACGGATATTTTCAATGCTTATCTCTTTTCTCTCGTATGCCATTTTGTCAAATTCCTTTGTGGGGATAAAAATACACTCTAAGTTGACGGGAGTCGAACACTATCGGTTTTGGCGGGCAGATTTCCGCTCATGCTTCGCTAAACCCCTAGCCCATATATGTCCATTATGGCCGTCGGGCTTTATCTTTGCCTGAACGAAAATATGCTCCGTCAAAACTGCAAGGCATCTGTCAGTGATGTTTTTCGAGGGATTTTCGGCTTTCTTTTGGTGTAGGCGGGCTTTTTGTGCCCGGCAAGACGAAAAAAGGCGAAAAGCACCGAAAGGGCACACTGACAGACGATAGGGTTCGGCTCCCGTCAACTTAATATTATCACAAAAGGTGTGGAACTTTCAACTAAAATAATGTATAATGTCATGATACGGAGGACTTAGCATGACAAAGATAAACATTCTCTCTCCGCTTCTTGCGGATATGATAGCGGCGGGCGAGGTCGTGGAGCGGCCTGCCTCCGTGATAAAGGAGCTTGCGGAAAACTCCCTTGACGCAGGCGCAAAAAAGGTGACCATTGAGTTTAAAAGCGGCGGTGCGACCTATATCCGCATAACCGACGACGGCTGCGGCATGTCGCCCGAGGATGCGGGCATTGCGTTCATGCGCCATGCAACAAGTAAGCTGCACGATGAAAAAGGCCTCGAAGCCATCGGCACGATGGGCTTTCGTGGCGAGGCGCTGGCGGCTATCTCCGCCGTTTCCCGCATCGAGCTCACGACCCGTGAAAAGGGCGCTCCCGAGGGCGTCAGGGTCACCGTGCAGGCAGGCGATATAATCGACATGAGCCCCTGCGGCTGCCCCGAGGGCACGACGATAACCGTGCGGGATCTTTTCTACAACACCCCCGCTCGGCTTAAATTTTTAAAATCCGACCGCAGCGAGGCAACGGCATGCACCGCAGCGGCTTTGCGCTGCGCCCTCGGCAGACCCGAGGTGTCCGTTAAATGCATAAAAGACGGCGAGGAGGTCTTCTTCACCCCCGGCGACGGCAGAGCAGACTCCGCCGTGTACTCGCTTTTGGGGCGTGATATCGCAAGCTCCATGCTCCCGTGCACGGGGTCAAACGACGGCATTGAAGTCACGGGCTTCGTGTCCTCGCCCGCACTCAGCCGTGGCAACCGCAGCATGCAGTATTTTTACTGCAACGGCAGGTTTATAAAGTCGCAGCTATTGCAGTCGGCGGTCGAGCAGGCGTACAGAAACACGCTGCTCACCGGCAGATACCCGGCGTGCACGCTGTTTATAACCTTAAAAACCAGCGCCGTCGATGTCAATGTTCACCCGGCAAAGACCGAGGTCAGATTCTCGGACGAAAAGCGGGTCTTCGACACCGTTTATCAGACCGTCAAGGCCGCACTCGAAGCGGAGACAGAGCCCTTGGAGCTTAAAATTTCCGAGAGCACGCAGCGCATGGTGTCGAGCCCGAAAGCGGACTTTTTCCGCTCCATGCCCGCCAGGGAGTACCGAGCCGAGTACACCCGCCCGGCAAGCGCTCCGACGCCCCGCCGTGAGCCAAATTACCCCGCACAACGCCCCACTATGCGCCCGAGTGTGAACGAGCCGTTAACAAGAACGGGGTTTTCGACGGAACGCACGGCGTTTTCAACCGAAAATGTTGAAAAAACGGTTGAAAGTGTTGAAAAAATCGCCGCTTTAAATCATCGAGTTATCGGAGAATGTCTGAATACATACATTCTTGTCGAAATTGGGGAGGAGCTGCTGCTCATAGACAAGCACGCTGCGCACGAGCGCATGATCTTTGACAGGCTCAAGGCGCAGGGCAGACAGATAATGTCGCAGACGCTTCTGACCCCCGTTATCATAAAGCCCACGCCCGAGGATGCCGAGCTTTTGGAGCAAAACGCCGGGCTTTTATCCGACCTCGGCTTTGAAATTGAGCCCTACGGCGCAGACGCATACGCCGTCCGTGCCCTGCCCGACGACATGGAGGTCACGGAGGCCCGAGCCGCCGTGGAGGAGATATGCGACAAGCTCCGCCGTGGCGATATCGTGAGCGCAGACTCTGCCCGTGACGAGGTTTTGCACACGGTTGCATGCAAGGCGGCTATCAAGGCCGGACGCCGGCACGATATCCGTGAGCTTGAGCGCATTGCCGACGCCGTTGTGGCGGGCGAGGTCAAATACTGCCCGCACGGCCGTCCGGTCTCCGTGCGCCTCACGAAAAACGAGCTCGACAAATTTTTCAGCAGGATAGTTTAAAATGATCCCTAAAGTTGTAGTTATAACCGGCCCTACGGCGACCGGCAAGACCAAGCTTGCCGTGGCGCTGGCGCATGACTTTAATGGCGAGATAGTCTCGGCAGACAGCATGCAGGTCTACCGCCGCATGGATATAGGCACGGCGAAGGTCACGCCCGAGGAGACGGAGGGCGTTGCGCACCACATGATAGATATTGCCGACCCCGCCGAGAGCTTTTCGGCGGCACGATATGTCGAGGAAGCGACCCGCTGCGTGGACGATATCCTTGCCCGGGGCAAGCTCCCCATCATCGCCGGCGGCACGAATTTGTATATAGACTCGCTCATATCCGGCCGTGATTTTGCCGACAACGAGGGCGACAATGCCCTTAGATGCGAGCTCGACCGGCAGTACGACGAGCTCGGCGGCGAGGCGATGCTCGAACACTTGCGCAGCTTTGACCCCGACAGGGCTCATAAGCTCCACCCCGCAGACCGCCGCAGGATAGTGCGGGCGATCGAGGTCTATAAGCTCACCGGCAAGACCATCACGCAGCACGACTTGGAGACACGAAGCCGCCCGCCGAGATACGATGCGGCGATGATAGCGCTCGATTTTCTCGACCGGCAAGACCTGTACGACCGCATAGACAAGCGTGTCGATGTCATGGTGCGGCAGGGGCTTTTTGACGAGGTCGAGCATCTTCTGAACGACGGGCTTTCCGACGAGTGCACCGCCATGCAGGCGATAGGGTACAAAGAGCCGGCAGCGTTCTTTCGTGGCGAGATAACGAGAGACGAGGCAGTTGAGCTAATTAAGCGTGAAAGCCGCCGATACGCCAAGCGGCAGCTGACATGGCTGCGGCGAAACGACGCTATCTTCTGGATACACCACGGCAAAGCGCCCGATATTGAAAGCGCCCGACTGCTTTCGACCGAATATTTACGCAGTCACGGTATATGATATTTTCGCCTAGCGGCAAAATATACATATAGGAGTGGCAGCAATGCAGAAGACACAAAATTTACAGGACGCATTTTTGAATCAGGTACGCAGGGACAAGACGAGCCTCACGGTTTTTCTGATGAACGGCTTTCAGATGCACGGGGTCATCCGTGCCTTTGACGGCTTCACCGTGATACTCGACTCCGACGGCAAGCAGCAGCTTATCTATAAGCACGCCATTTCGACGATAATCCCGCCCAAACCGGTGGAATATTCGGCGGAAGATGCGTAACTATCTGCACATCGTTGCGGCGGTCATCTTCCTCGGTGCGGCGGCGTATCTCATGTGCCTGTTCGTGCAGGCCGAGCGCTCGCCCGAGACAGCCTCCGTCTACCGCATGGAGGTCGACGACAGCGTCACCGCCGAGGGGCGTGTGCAGTGCGACGCAGAGTATATCACCGCTTCCTTTGAGACCGTGTACTTCACGGTCTCGGAGGGGCAGTGGGTCTCCGGCGGCAAGCTTGTCGCCCTGGGAAACGGCAGCTTTGAAAACCTCATCACCGCACCGTGCGCAGGCTACTTTACCCGCACCGTGGGTGCTGACGCTCCCGAAAACGCAGTCGGCAGGATAGTCTCCGGCGGCTGGCGATTCGCTGCCAAGCTCAAAAACGCAGGAGATTACCGTGTCGGTCAGCGACTGTATCTGACGGTTTTCGACAAATATCCTGCGTATATCGAAAAAATCGACAACGACACCGTGACCGTGCGCTGCAAAACGGGGCTCGATGCCGTTTTGGAGGCGGACAAGCTCAAGGCGACGCTCTCGACGGCGGAGCTTGAGGGGCTTCGGGTGCCGCAAAGGGCGCTGCATTCGGACGAGGACGGGTCTTTTGTGTATGTCCTCAGGGCGGACAAGCCCGAGCGCACGCCGGTCGATGTGGTTTTTAACAAAAACGGTCTCTGCCTCGTAAAAGGGGACGGACTTTTTGAAAATATGAAAGTTTTAGTGGGATAAGGTGATAAAAAATGAGCATTGCGGAAAATGTGAAGCTTGTTAAGGAAAACATAGCATCGGCGGCCATTCGCTGCGGCCGTGACCCTGCGGACATTAAGCTCGTTGCGGCGACGAAGATGAACGATGCTTCCCGTGTGCGTGAGGCCATCGCCGCCGGGGTGGATATCTGCGGGGAAAACCGTGTGCAGGAGCTGACTGAGAAATTAGCCCAAGGGGCATACGACGGCTGCCCGCTGCATTTTATAGGTCACCTGCAGAAAAACAAGGTGAAAAACATCGTCGGCAAGGTGGAGCTTATCCACTCGGTCGACTCCGTTTCGCTTGCGCAGGAGATAAACAAGCGTGCCGCCGCACTGGGGATAACGCAGGACATTTTGCTCGAGGTGAACATCGGAGCGGAGGAAAACAAATCCGGCTTTGCGCCCGAGGAGCTTACCAAAGCGCTGGACGAGATAGCGCAATTTTCCTCCGTTCGGGTGCTCGGACTCATGGCTATACCCCCAATTTGTGAAATTTCGGAAAACAATAGGGTATATTTTAGGCGTATGAAGCAGCTTTTTATTGACATCGGGCAAAAAAAATACGATAATGTCACTATGTTGCTCTTATCAATGGGTATGAGCGCCGATTACGAGGTCGCCGTCGAGGAGGGCGCAAACCTCGTGCGTGTCGGCACGGGCATCTTCGGTGCTCGCAGCTATGCTCTTAAATAATTACCGGAGGCTGGACCATGGCTTTTTTAGATAACTTTAAAAACGCACTTCGTCCGTATGACGATGATGAATATATAGAAAACGAGGCTACCGAGGAGGAGACTCAGGCGTTTGAGCCCGTGCCCGATCCCGAGCCGCAGCCGGAGTATTCCGAGCCCAAGCCCAAGTTCGGTAAGAAGGAGCACAAGGCTTACGCCGCTCCCAACCCGACTCCCGCTCCCGAGAAGGCGAGAACTCGTCTCATGCTCATAACTCCCGAGGAGTTTGACGAGGCTGCCGAGATCGCCGATAACCTCAAGGATCGCCGTGCGGTGCTCATGAATGTCGAAAAAACAGATAACGAGACTGCCCGCCGGCTTATTGACTTTTTATCCGGCGTGGTGTACGCTCTCGGCGGCAAGATAATGCGCATATCCGCACAGGCATATGTGCTCACGCCGACGAATGTCGACATTGTCGGCGACGGCATGGCGGATCTGGAGAGCGCAGGTCTGTATTTCTGATATAAAAACGCAGTTTGTCCCTTAAATTAGAAAGGTGGATTTAGATATGATCACTCATCAGGATATCCGTGAAAAGAGCTTTGATAACGCAAAGGCCGTGTTCGGCGGCTACGACATGGGCGCAGTCGAGGATTATCTCGACGATGTCGCCGATGCCTTTGAGGCTCTGCAGAAGGAGAATTCCGCTCTCAAGACCAAGATGAAGATACTTGTCGACAAGATAGAGGAGTACCGCACCAATGAGGATGCGCTCAACCGTTCCATTCTGTCGGCTCAGAAGCTGAGCGTTCAGATAGAGAGCGACGCACGCTCCCGTGCCGCCACCATCGTTTCCGAGGCGGAGACCAAGGCTGCTTCCATTCTGGGCAGCATTGATGAGCGAATAGCGACCGAGGAAAACCGTTTGCAGCAGGCTAAGATATCCGCTGCAAAGTTCCTCGATCAGGCACGCACACTTTGCCAGGACCAGCTTAATAAGCTCGACCTTATCGCGGCTTCCAAGACCGTTTCCGCCGATAAGGACAGCGTCCGAATACCTCAGGAGAACAATGCACCTGCCGCCGATAAATCTGCTTTTGATGCCGGCAACACTCAGGTATTTTCGTTCTCTAAGGACAACTGAGTTTTTCGATCGCTCGGCAAAAAGGCGTGCAGAGGGCATGATATGTCCCGTGGCACGCTTTTTTGCTTTTTAGTCGACAGGAGACAAAAAGCCTGTCGGTTTTGACAGCCCCCCCTTTCCGCCCATGCTTCGCTAAATCCCTGGCCCATATATATCCATTATGGCCGTCGGGCCTTATCTTTGCCTGAACGAAAAGTTGAGCCGTCAAAACTGCAAGCACCTGTCAGCGGTGTTTGTTGAGTTTATTAAAAGCTGACAGGCGACAGTTATTTGTCTCCTGCCGACTTTTAGGGATAATAGATTAGACATAGAGAATAAATATTCATCGGAGGAGTAAACAATGGCACAGAAATACGATTTGACCCTGAATCTTCCCAAGACCGATTTCCCCATGCGAGCCGGTCTTCCCAAGCGTGAGCCGGACATGCTCAAGCACTGGGAGGAGCTCGATATTTACAACGAAATGCTCAAGAAAAACGAAGGCAAGCCCATGTTCAACCTGCATGACGGTCCTCCGTTCTCCAACGGCAATATCCATATGGGTCACGCCCTCAACAAGTCCATCAAGGACTTCATCACCCGCTCCTACGCCATGCGTGGCTACTACACCCCCTACATCCCCGGCTGGGATAACCACGGCATGCCTATCGAAAGCGCCATCATCAAGGAGCAGAAGCTCAACCACAAGGCCATGTCGGTTGCCGACTTCCGCTCCGCCTGCGAGGCGTATGCCGAAAAGTACATCGGCATCCAGATGGAGGGCTTCAAGAGACTCGGCGTCATCGGCGACTGGGAGCACCCGTACAAGACCATGAACAAGGGCTTCGAGGCAGACGAGGTGCGTGTGTTCGGCAAGATGTATAAAAACGGCCACATCTACAAGGGCCTCAAGCCCGTTTACTGGTGCGCTCATGACGAGACCGCACTGGCAGAGGCGGAGATCGAGTATCAGGACGATCCGTGCACGACCGTGTATGTCAAGTTCCCCATGAACGACGACCTCGGCAAGCTTTCGCACCTTGATAAGTCGAAGCTTTTCTTCGTCATCTGGACGACCACCATCTGGACTCTGCCCGGCAACCTCGCGATCGCCCTGCACCCGGACGAGAGCTACGCGATCGTTAAGGCGGCAAACGGCGAAATGTACATCGTCGCCGAGGCGCTCGTGGAAAAGGTCATGGCAGTCGGCGGTGTCTCCGAGTACGAGATCGTCGAGACCCACTCCGGCAGCTTCTTCGAGAATATGCTCGCTTCTCATCCCTTCCTGCCCAAGACCAGCCGTTTGGTGCTGGCCGACTATGTCACCATGGACTCCGGCACGGGCTGCGTCCACACCGCACCCGGCTTCGGCGCAGACGACTATCTGACCTGCAAGCGCTACGGCATGGACATGGTCGTCCCCGTCGACGATCAGGGCAAGCACACCGACTACGCCGGCAAGTACGCAGGGCTCAGCACCGAGGAGTCTAACCCCATCATTCTCAACGACATGAAGGAGAGCGGCGTTCTGTTCGCCTCCGAGGATATCGTCCACAGCTACCCGCACTGCTGGCGCTGCAAGCACCCGATCATCTTCCGTGCCACCCCGCAGTGGTTCTGCTCGGTCGACAGCTTCAAGGAGGAGGCCGTCAAGGCATGTGAGGATGTCCGCTGGCTGCCGGCTTGGGGTCAGGACCGCATGGCATCGATGATCCGTGAGCGTGCCGACTGGTGCATCTCCCGTCAGCGCCGCTGGGGTCTGCCCATCCCCGTTTTCTACTGCACCGACTGCGGCAAGCCCGTCTGCACCGACGAGAGCATCGAGTCCGTTGCGGCTATCTTTGAGGAGCACGGCTCGAACGCATGGTTTGAGCGTGAGGCAGAGGAGCTGCTGCCGCAGGGCTTCAAGTGCCCGCACTGCGGCGGTGTGCACTTCACCAAGGAGACCGACACCCTCGACGGCTGGTTTGACTCCGGCTCGACCCACTTTGCCGCAATGAAGCGTGACCAGGGCTTCTGGCCTGCAAACATGTACATGGAGGGCGGCGACCAGTATCGCGGCTGGTTCCAGTCTTCGCTGCTCGTTGCCGTCGGCGCACTGGGCATGGGTGCACCGTACAAGGAGTGCCTGACCCACGGCTGGACGGTCGACGGCGAGGGTCGTGCCATGCACAAGTCCCTCGGCAACGGCGTTGACCCCGCCGACATCGTCAAGGAGTTCGGCGCAGACATGATCCGCCTGTGGGCAGGCTCCGCCGACTACCATGTCGATGTTCGCTGCTCCAAGGAGATCTTCAAGCAGCTTTCGCAGAACTACCTCAAGTTCCGCAACACCGCCCGCTACTGCCTCGGCAACCTCGACGGCTTTGACGCAAACGACCTTGTCAAGCCCGAGGATATGCTGGAGCTGGACAAGTGGGCAATGACCAAGCTCAACAAGCTCATCGAAAAGGCCGCCGCCGCATACGACGATTACGAGTTCCATGTGGTGTCGCACCTTATCAACGACTTCTGCGTCGTCGAGCTTTCAAACTTCTATCTCGACATCATCAAGGACAGGCTCTACTGCGACGAGCGTGACGGCCTTGAGCGCCGCAGCGCCCAGACCGCTCTGTACCTCATCCTCGACACCATGACCAAGATGTTCGCCCCCATCCTCGCCTTCACCTGCGACGAGATCTGGCTGGCGATGCCGCACCGTGAGGGCGACGATGTCCGCAATGTCGTCTTAAACGAGATGAACAAGCCCTTCACCGAGTACGCTCTCGACGATGACGAGATGGCAAAGTGGGACGCACTTATCTCCGTGAGGAACGATGTAAACGGCGTTCTCGAAGCTGCCCGCGGCGCAAAGCGCATCGGCAAGCCCCTTGAGGCTTCCGTCACCCTGCACGCAAAGGGCGCAAGCAAGGCTACCGTCGAGCGCATCTCCGACATGAATCTGAGCGAGCTGTTCATCGTGTCCGAGTGCCTTATCTCCGACGAGGACGAGCGTGACCCCGCAGCCGTTGTCGGCGAGGGCAGCTACAACAGCGGCCTGACCGTTTCCGTCAAGGAAGCACCGGGTACTAAGTGCCCCCGCTGCTGGATGCACTCCGTGAATGCCGATCCCGAGACCGGTCTGTGCCCCCGCTGCGCAGCAGTCGTTGCGAAACTGTAAAAATTAAGCTTAAATAGGGACGGCTGATGCCGTCCCTATTGACTATTTTCGCTTTTTGGTGCAAAATAGACCATATATACCCTCAGCAAGAGGAGAAGAGATATGTTATATGCAATTATAGCCGCCATAGTTTTAATAGGCGACCAGTGGCTGAAGTATTGGGTCACGGTCAACATCACGCTTTCCACGGGCGAGGCTGCGCTCATTCCGGGTGTCGTCAAGCTCGTCAACATCCATAACAGCGGAGCGGCGTTTGGTTTTCTCGGCGATGCGTCGTATGCCCGCTGGCTGTTTCTCGGCATCGCCGCACTGTTTATAATCGTCATTATCGTCGTGCTGGCAAAGCACCTGTTCAAGTCCCGCTTTGCAAACTGGTGCGCCGTGATGGCGCTCGCCGGCGCTGTGGGCAACTGCATCGACCGTGCGCTGTACGGCTATGTCGTTGACATGTTCAAGGTCGAGTTCATGGACTTTGCCGTGTTCAACATCGCCGACATTTTCCTTGTCGTGGCGTGCTTTTTGTTTATAATCTACCTCCTTGCGGACATCATCAAGGGCGATAAGAATAAGTCCGACGACGATGACGAGGAAGAAAAGCCGAGACGCAGCGAGCGCAAGAGTGAGCGCCGCAGCGAACGCAAATCCGAGCGTGACGAAGAGCCCGAGCGCAGGCGCAAAAAGCCCGTGACGGACGACAAATACGATGTCTCCGGCGTGAGCTCCGGCGGCGCTGAGTTCCCCGACACGGCCGTCCCGCTGACGACCGACGACAACGCCGTCGATTCCGACGAGTTCTGGAAGTCGTTCACGGACGAGATCCGCAGCGGCGAAAGCACCACGCCCAAAGCAAAGCCGCAGCAGCCGGCAAAGCCCAAGCCGCAGCAGCCGGCAAAGCCCAAGCCGCAGCCGACGGTCAGACCCAAGCCCGCCGCCAAGCCCAGGGCAAAGTCGTCCGAGTACGACCTTGAGTCGATTTTGGCGGAGTTCAAGGATATATAATGGAAATTATCGAAATTATTGCACAGGAGAGCGGCGAGCGTATCGACGCTCTCCTTGCTCGCTCGGAAGAAATGCTCACCCGCTCGGCGGCGCAGAAGCTGCTCGACGCCGGAAAGGTGAGCGTGAACGGCAAGCCGGTAAAGAAAAATTACAAGTGCCAAAGCGGCGACACGGTGCGCTTTAGTCTCCCCGAGCCGGAGGAGACCGAGCTTATTGCGCAGGATATCCCGCTTGATGTGGTTTTTGAGGACGGCGATGTCATCGTCGTAGACAAGCCCCGGGGCATGGTGGTGCACCCGGCGGCGGGTCACCCGGACGGCACACTTGTCAACGCCCTCATGCACTATTGCGGCGACACGCTGTCCGGCATCGGCGGCGAGAAGCGCCCCGGCATCGTCCACCGCATCGACAAGGACACCTCAGGGCTGCTCATCGTTGCGAAAAACGACCTTGCGCATTTGGGGCTGTCCGAGCAGCTCAGGGACCGCAGCCTTTCAAGAGTTTACGAGGCCGTGGTCAAGGGCAGACTACGTGACGACTCGGGCACGATAGACGCCCCCATCGGCAGACACCCCACCGACCGCAAGCGCATGGCGGTGACGGATAAAAACTCCCGAAGCGCCGTGACGCACTGGGAGGTCATCGCCCGCTACAACGGCTACACGCATGTTCGCTGCCGCCTTGAGACCGGCAGGACGCACCAGATAAGAGTTCACATGGCGCACATCGGCCACCCGCTTTTAGGCGACTTCACCTACGGCGCACCGAGCCCCGAAAAGGGTCTTACCGGTCAGTGCCTCCACGCCCGGGAATTAAAATTCATCCACCCCCGCACCGGCGAGCAGATCCGCCTCACCACCGACCTCCCCGAATATTTTACCGAAGTGCTCAGCAGATTGGGAAATCCCATAGGATAAAAAAAGTAAGCTGTTCGTTTGAACAGCTTACTTTTATTTTACAGTAAAACCGGCTGCAGCTGCCGCCCCTCCAGTGCCGCTTCGATGGCATCGGGCAGGAGCGTGAAGTCCGAGGCGAGGGAGTAGGGCTTATTATTATAATCGTCCTGTCTGTACGGCACGAGGTAGACATTTTTGCGGCTGAATAGCGCCGCTATGTTCGGGGCAGAGCCGGTCAGGCCGTCGTTTGTGGAAAATGCGATGACGAGCGGCTTGCCGTTTCTTAAATGCGCCTTGGCGGCCATCGTGACGGCGGTGTCGGTCACGCCGTTTGATAGCTTTGCCATGGTGTTTCCCGTGCACGGGGCGATGACGAGTGCGTCCATGGGCGTACTCGGCCCGAGGGGCTCAGCGTCTGCGATGGTGCACACGGGCGCACGCCCGGTAATGTCAAAAAGCCGCTTTTTGAAGTCCTCTGCCGTGCCGAAGCGGCTGTCGGTCGACGCCGCAGTCTCGCTCATTATGGGCACGATATCGTAGCGCTCGCACAGCGTATCGAGCACGCCGAACAGCTTTTCATAGGTGCAGTAAGAGCCGCAAAGCGCAAGCCCTATGCGTTTTTTACTCATGTTCTTCCTCCCTTATGATACTCATGACCGCACTGAAGATAAGCCCCGCCGCCGACTCGGGCGCATACCGCCCGGGAAGCCCGGGTGCGGCGATATACCGCAGCCCCAAGCGCTCGGCGTCATGTTTGTCAATCCCCGGCGTCGACGCCAATTCGAGCAGCAGGCAGCTTTTTTTAAACCCCTCAAGCGTGGGTATCACCGCCGCCGGAGCGGTGTTGATGACGGCATCGAAGGCAGAATACAGCGCCGTGTCGCCCGGGTGCATCGCATGCAGACCCATGCCCTCGGCAAGCGCACGGGACTCGACATTTTTCGACATGACCGTCGTTTTGGCATCAAGCCCCCGCAGCTTGTGCGCCAGCAGCCTGCCTATCCGCCCGTAGCCCACGACGAGGACTTTCGTGTCGAACAATGTCGAGCGCAAATTCTCCGCCAGCAGCGAGACCGCCCCCTCGGCGGTGACATTGGCGTTGCCGACGGTGAACTCCGGCCGGGTCATGATATCCCGCAGGCGCAGATGCTGTGCCGCCTCACGCAGCTTGGGTGAAATTTTGCCGCCGCACACGAGCGTGCCGGGCGGAATGGCGGGCAAAATTTCCGACAAATTATGTGTTTTTTCGGCAAACGGAGCGTTCAGCGTGCCCGAAGCCCTGCCCTCCGCCGGCAGCGGCAGCACCACGCAGTCGGCGCTCTCGACGGTTTTCGACATCTTTGCCCCCTCGGGCAGCTTCGCTTTCTCCATCGCAAAGCAGCGCACGCCATGACCGGCGTCGGCGAGCATTTTCGCAAGGCACACCTGCCGCTCATCGCCGCCTATTATCAAAAATTTCATCACATCACCTCTCCCGTCATTTTATTCTGTTGTGCAGCAGTCGGTGAGTGTGGTATAATGGTTAGACTAAAAATAATGAGGTATCAAAATGAGCAGAGCAGACGAGATTTTTATAAGTAACTGCAAGGATATCCTTGAAAACGGCGTGTGGGACACCGACCTCAAGGTCCGCCCGAAGTGGGACGACGGCGAGAGCGCGCACACGGTGAAAAAATTCGGCATAGTTAACCGCTACGACCTTTCCGAGGAGTTTCCCATACTCACGATACGCCGCACCTACTGGAAGTCGGCGATAGACGAGCTGCTGTGGATATGGCAGAAGAAAAGCAACAATGTGCACGACTTAAAAAGCCATGTCTGGGACGCATGGGCGGACGAGACGGGCTCTATCGGCAAAGCCTACGGCTATCAGCTGGGCGTGAAGCACCGCTACCCCGAGGGCGAGATGGATCAGGTCGACAGAGTTCTGTTTGACCTCAAGCACAACCCGGCATCAAGGCGCATCATGACGAATATCTACAACCACGCCGACCTCAGCGAGATGGCGCTGTACCCCTGCGCATACTCGATGACCTTCAATGTCAGCGGCAACCGTCTCAACGCCATCCTCAACCAGCGCTCGCAGGACATGCTCACGGCAAACAACTGGAATGTCGTGCAGTACGCTGCGCTGACCTGCATGCTGGCGCAGGTGTCGGGGCTCGAGCCGGGCGAGTTTATGCATGTCATCGCCGACGCTCACATTTACGACCGCCATGTTCCGCTCGTGCAGGAGATAATCGCAAACGAGCCCAAGCCCGCTCCCAAGTTCGTCATTGACCCCGCCGTCGACGATTTTTACAAGTTCACCGTCGACAGCTTCAGGATGGAAAACTACGAGTTTTCCAAGTTCGACAAAAAAATTCCCGTCGCAATTTGAGGTGGTAACATGGATGCAATAGTTGCGGTATACTCCGACTGGGGCATAGGCGCAGGCGGCACACAGCCGGTGGTTTTAAAGGCTGACCGTGCGCAGTTTAGGCGGGTAACGGACGGCAAGACCGTCATCGTCGGCAGGCGTACCCTAGCCGATTTCCCGGGCGGCAAGCCGCTCAAGGGTCGGCGGAACATCGTCGTGACCCGGCAGAATATTTTAATAGACGGCGCAGAGATCGCCCACAGCGTGGAGGAAGCCGCCGAGATGTGCGATAACGACGCCGTCGTCATCGGCGGCGCAAGCGTTTACCGTGACTTTTTCCCGCTTATTACCCGGGTGTTCGTCACGAAAATTGACCTTCGCCCCGAGTCGGATTCGTTCTTCCCGAACCTCGATACACTCCCCGACTGGCAGCTCACGGACGGCGGCGAGGAGCTTTGTGAGGGCGATATCGCCTACCGCTTCACGGTTTATGAAAGGAAGTAGAATATGAAAAAGGCTGCGGCAATTTTGCTTGCATTTTCAGTGCTTTTCCTCGTCGGCTGCAACGACAGCAGCGGGGATGTGAAAAAGCCCACGGAGACCGGCTACACCGTCTCGGCGGGCGACTGCTTCGAGATAACGATGCTAAAGGGCGAAGACGGAAACGAGAAATATTCCTACGCCGTCAAGTCCCACGACGGCAAGATCATCGAGTCCGCCATCTGCGCAAACGAGCCCAAGGTCAAGCCCTTGAGCGACGATCTTCTCGGCGTGCGCTTTTACACGGACACGGACAGCTTCGTGCGCTACTACGACCTCAAGGCAGGCCGTGTCTCGGCGTCGTACTTCGGCGCATTTTGGGATAACGGCACTCTCCTTGCGTACAACGACTTTGAAAAAAGCGGCAAGCTCATCGTGCGTGATATCTTCGACGACAACGGCTACCGCTACGAAAAGGAGATAGAAAGCGACGCCATGGAGCTCATCGTCACCTCCGCCGAGCCCACGGACGACGGTAAGACTTTGATAGTCAAATTCACCCTCGGCGAACACGGCTCGGAGAAAAATGTACGGCTGCCTCTGGTGGACAAAGACAGCGATAATTAATATAATGGTTTAGAAGTAGAGAATGTGCTGCTACACACCCTTTGGGTCAAAAGAAATGTGGGGTTGGCACTCCCACCGTAACCAAAAAAGCAGCGATTGAGATTTCTCAATCGCTGCTTTTTTATTATTCAATTACTTCTTCTCCGCCGTGTAGCTTGCGTAGGTCGTAAACTTAAACCCGTCGGTGTTGCTGAAGAACTGGGTGAAGTCGAAGCCTGCGTACTGGGAGTTGAACTTCGCCTTGCTTGCGACATCCCACGACTTCATCTCGTCATCAAAATCGTAGCTTGCCGCCATCTGGCCGAGCGTGTAGCCGTACTGATTGGATACATCGACATCATTTGCCGTGGTGGGCAGGCGCATGATGACATGGTAGCCGTGCTGCGATTCGACAACATCCGACACCTCGTAATCTTTGAGCGCCTTGGTGGCGTCGGTGTACTCGGTGACCATCACGCCCTCGGTGAAGCAGTAGCCGTTGGGGTACGACTTCTTGCCGGGGTCTTCGCTGTATTCCTTCATGTACTCAAAGAACTTTTCCTTGCGCTGCTCGTCGTCGGTGATGGCCTGAAGCTCCTTGGCAAGCTTCTCTGCCTTTGCCTTTTTCTCGGCCTTCTCGGAGTCTGAAAGCTCCTTCGTGGTGGTCTTGCCATCCTCGCCCTCGACATCCTCCGAGGTCTTGAACAGGATGTGGGCGCTCGTCATGAAGCCGTTTTCCTCGATGTAGCCCTTGAGGGTCTCCTCGCTGACCTTCTCGCCGTTTTCGCCGTAGAGGGAGGCAAAGATGTTGGCGAGGGTGAAGTTGACCTTGTTTATCTGCTTGAAGGTGTCGAGCGTGAAGCCCTGACCGTTGAGGGCGGAATTGAACGCTGCGTCCGGGTCGTCCTGATCCTCGTAGTTTTTGCGGATGGTGCTGATGTTATCCTCAAGGGTCTGGAGCTGCTCGTCGGTGGGCAGGCAGTTCATGGACTTGCCCTTGCTCATGATGACGCAGGCCTGAGCGGCGTTATACAGCGCCTCGTTAATGCACCATTCGGCGTTGGTCTTGGTCTTATCGTAGATGCACACGCCCTCCCAGTCGACACCGCCGCCGGTGGAGGACTGGTAGTAGCTCGTGAGGGTGGAGACGGCGGTCTTGAGATAGTACATGTACTCGTCGAAGCTGACATCCACGCCGTCGACGGTCATGACCGTGTCGCCCTTGTTCGATGACCCGCAGCCGGTAAAGCAGCCGAGTGCGAGCACCAGTGCGAGCAATATCGCAGCAAACTTTTTCATTGTGATTCTCCGATCTAAAATAGATTTAACTAAGCTGGTGGGTGCTGAATCCCTATCGTCTGTCGGTGCATCTATTCGGCATCTCTCCACTTTTTAGGAAAAGCCGAAATTTCTTGAAACCTCACCGACAGATGCCTTGCAGTTTTGACGGAGCAGATTTTCGTTCAGGCAAAGATAAAGCCCGACGGCCATAATGGATATATATGGGCTAGGGATTTAGCGAAGCATGAGCGGAAAGCTGCCCGTCAAAACCGATAGGTGTTCAGCTCACGCCAGCTTTAATTCTAATACTAATTTTAGCAATAATCCAGAACTTTTCGTGAATTATTCCGACCAACGGGCAACAAACTTGCGTGCTTCGTCGATGCTCCGGGTTTTCGACTGGATTTTCAGGCTGACGCAGGGCTTTGCGCCCGCCTCGACCTTTAGCTTACCCTTATACTCGGGCAGAGCATACAGGCGGGACACCTTTTCCATATCGAAATTTTCGAGCGTGAAGCGCAAAAGCCCGTTTTTCTGCTGGATATCGCTGATGCCGGCCTTGCCGGCCTCGCCACGCAAAAGCGCCACATGGATGAGCGCATTGACGGACCTCGGCGGATCACCGAAGCGGTCGATTATCTCGTCGGTGAGATCGTCGGCTTCTGCCTCGGTGCGGATAAGCGCAATGCGGCGGTAGATATCCATGCGCTGCTCGGGCGAGCGGATGTAGCTCTCGGGGATGTTGGCGCTGACGGACAGATCCGCCGAGCAGTCGGCACGCTTTTCGGGGGCTATGCCACGCTCGGTGAGCACCGCCTCGTTTAACAGCTTCATATACATATCGTAGCCGACATCTATCATGTGGCCCGACTGCTCTGCGCCGAGGAGATTTCCCGCACCACGGATCTCAAGGTCACGCATGGCGATTTTAAACCCCGAGCCGAACTCGGCAAACTCACGAATGGCGGTCAGGCGCTTTTCGGCGACCTCGGTCAGGACCTTGTCCTGCCGGAAGGTGAGATACGCCGACGCACGGCGGGTCGAGCGGCCGACACGGCCACGGATCTGATGCAGCTGCGCAAGCCCCATCCTGTCGGCGTCCTCAATGATGAGCGTGTTGACATTCGGAATATCGATGCCGGTCTCGATTATAGTCGTGCAGACTAACACCTGCACCTTGCCGTCGGCGACCTCCTCCATAACGGAGGCGAGCATATCCTTATCCATCTGCCCATGGGCGACCCCGACGGTGACCTCGCCGCCGAGCATGTCACGAATTTTTATCGCCGTGCGCTCGATATTATCGATGCGGTTGTGCAGGTAATACACCTGCCCGCCACGCTGAAGCTCACGGTTAATGGCATCGCACAGCACCGACCAATCGTGCTCCATGACGAAGGTCTGCACCGGCAGCCTGTCCTGCGGCGGCTCGTCAATGGACGACATATCACGGATGCCGGAAAGCGCCATGTTGAGCGTTCTGGGTATCGGCGTTGCCGAGAGCGTCAGGACATCGACACCTCTCGACATTTCCTTTATGTGCTCCTTGTGGCTCACGCCGAAGCGCTGCTCCTCGTCGACGATGAGTAGCCCCAAGTTTTTAAACTTAACATCCTTTTGCAGCAGCCTGTGCGTACCGATGACAAGGTCGCACTTGCCGGTCTTGAGGTCCTCGAGCGTTTTGGTAATTTGGGCGGGCGTTCTGAATCGGCTGAGCACCTCGACCGTCACGGGGAAGCCGAAAAAGCGCTGCACGGCGGTCTGATAATGCTGCTGGGCAAGCACCGTCGTGGGGACTAATATTGCCGCCTGCCGGTTATCGAGAATACACTTCATGACCGCCCGCAATGCGACCTCGGTCTTGCCGTAGCCGACATCGCCGCACAGAAGTCTGTCCATCGGCACGCCCGACTCCATGTCGGCCTTGATCTCGCTTATGCACCGCAGCTGGTCGTCGGTCTCCGTGTAGCCGAAGTTATCCTCAAACTCACGCTGCCAAGCCGAGTCCTTTGCAAAGGCGTGACCCGGGACACGGGCACGCTCGGCGTAGAGGGCGATAAGCTCCTTGGCGAGCTTCTTTGTCGCCGCCTTGGCACGGCTGCGGGTCTTTGTCCACTCCGCACCGCCCATTTTCGACAGCTTCACCTTGTGCTCCTCGCCGGCACCCAGATACTTTGTCACCATATCCAGCTGCGTTGCGGGGACATACAGGGTGTCCGTCCCGGCGTAGCAAATTTTTATATAGTCCTTTTCAAAGCCGTCGACCTTCATCTTGTGGATGCCGGCAAAGCGGCCGATACCGTGCACCTCATGCACGACATAGTCGCCCGGGGTAAGGTCGGCGTAGGAGTTTATGCGCTCACGATTGGTGGGCGCTTTTTTCCTGCGCCCGGCTTTGTGCTCCCGCACACGGATAAGCTGCGCATCGGTGATAATGGCAAGCTTTATCCCGGGGTACTCTATGCCGGCGCTCATTGCGCCGACGGAGATATAGCACTCGCCGCACTCGGGCATTTTTTGGAGTTCCTCGTACACGAGCGCACGGATATCGTTATCCTTAAAAAAGTCCTGCAACACCTGCGCACGGCGCATGTCGCCCGCAAGGACGACGACACGGTAGCCCTGCTTGAGGTACAGCGAAACATCGTCGGCTGCGGTTTTCACCGAGCCTGCGTAGCTCGGCAGCTGCTTTGCCGGTATAGAGCACAGCGTCCTCGGCTCTAAGGGGTATCTGCCGACGGTGAAGGCATCGGCCATATACACCGGATAGTCCGACATTTTTCGGCAAAGCTCGTCAAAGGTCGACCGAAAGCTCTCCGCAGTGACACCGAGCATGCCCTTTTTCGACAATGCGGAAACATCCTCGCCGAGCTGCTTAATGAATCCCCTTGCACGGTCGGCGCACCTCGGCGGCTGGTCGAAGAAAACGAAGCAGTCGTCGGGGATATAGTCCATGCCGTAGGCAGGGTCGTACAAAACGGGGAGATAGCGGTCGAGATCCTCGAGCTTGACATCGTTTGCAATACGCTCGGCATCGCCACGCAGGGTCTGCTCAAGCTCCTTTAGCTGCTGCGAGGTCTTGTGGCGGGCGCAGCGGTCTGCCATGGCGAGAAGCTTTGCGCTCACGCCCTCAGCCCCGCCGTCGGCAAGCGAGATAAGCGCCTCGGCAGCGGGCAGCACACGGCAGCGCTCGACAGCCTCGGTGCGGCGCTGGGTGTGGACATCGAAAAAGCCCATGGAGTCAATGTCGTCGCCCCAAAATTCGATGCGCACGGGCTCTTGGTACATGGGTGAAAAGAAATCCAAAATTCCGCCACGGCGGGCGTACTGTCCCGCACCCTCGACCTGCTCGGTGCGTTCGTAGCCGCAGCGAATGAGCGCACGCTCTATCTCCTCGGGCGGGTACTCGCCGCCGTCGACTATCTCAAATGCAGCGGAATTAAGCTTCTCGACCGGCAGAGTGCGCTGCAGGAGTGCAGAAACGGTCGCAACGGTAATTTTATTCTCGCCAAGGCACAGGGCGTCAAGCGCCGCTATGCGCTGCTGCTCGACCTGACGGGACGCCGCCAGCGTGGGGTAAAAGGTGAAGTCACGGGAGTAAAGCACCGTGGGCTTTACATCGGTCATCGCCTCAAGGTCACGGGCGAAGCTGTCCGCCGACGCCTCATCCGGACACACGACAAAAAGCGGCATCTCAAGCCGCTCGAAAAGCGCTGCGGCGAGGTTTGCCCGGTGCACCGACGAAAGCCCCGAAATGAGCGCAGGAAGTCCACCGCTCTCAAACAAATCAGGGAGGGCGGCGGCTTCCTTGTTTAAAAATATCTGCCTGTTTAATAGTTTCATTGCACTACCATTGTACTATACCGTGTCAACCTCAACATTTGACGAAAAAATTGTTGGTTTTTCCTTTACATTATAATATATATATCTTGCATGATGTTTATAATTTTGATATAATAAATTAGTTTTTAAAATGGGTTAAAAGGGGCATTAGAAATAGATGAATTCTCTTCAGGATATATGGGCGGCGGTCATTGAGGTGCTGTCGCAGCAGATGACGCCGACGGCGATCTCGACATGGTTTTCCGACTGCACTCCGGTGGATATAAACGGCTCGGATTTCGTCATTCACACGACCTCGGACTTTAAGCGTGATATAATTGTAAACCGTTTTTCGGAGACAATCAAGCAAGCCTTGTCGGATATCTTCTCGACGAGCTTCGGGCTCGTGGTGCTCTCGGGCGACGAGCTGGGCGAGTATCAGTCGCACAAGCCGGACGACGACCCCCTGCCCGAGATGGCGGGCTACACCTTTGACCGCTTCATCGTCGGCAACTCCAACCGCTTTGCGCACAACGCAGCCTACGCCGTTGCGCAAAATCCCGGTGCGGCGTATAATCCCCTGTTTATCTACGGAAACTCCGGTCTCGGCAAAACGCACCTGCTGCTTGCTATAGGTCAGGCCATCCGTGAGCGTGAGCCGTCAACGAAGATCGCCTATGTAAAGGGCGACGATTTTACAAATCAGCTGCTCAAGGCGATAAAGGAGGGCACGGGCGAGGAGTTCAGAATGAGATATCGCAATGTCGACCTTTTTCTCGTCGACGATATCCAGTTTATCGCCGGTAAGGACGCAACTCAGGAGGAATTTTTCCACACCTTTAATAACATTTACGAGGCAGGGCATCAGATAGTCATCACCTCCGACCGACCGCCTATCGAAATGAGCCTCTTGGACGACCGACTCATGTCCCGCTTCCAGGGCGGCCTCATGGCGGATATCCAGCCGCCCGACATTGAGACGAGAATGGTCATCACGAGAACGAAGGCGGCGCAGCTCGGGCTCATCCTTGAGGAGGACGCCGTTAATTACATCGCCGAGACGATAACGACCAATGTCCGCCAGATAGAGGGCGTTATCAAGCGCCTGACGGCGTATAAGGAGATACTCGACAGCAAAATAGACACACAGGCGGTCAAGCGGGCTATTAAGGATGTCGTCCGCATCGGAACCTTCATCCCCTCGCCGCAGCTTATTATCCGTGAAAGTGCGCTGTACTATTCGCTCACAGAGCAGGACCTCCGCGGTCAGAATCGCTCTAAAAACACCGCAATCGCAAGGCAGATAGCAATGTATCTTATCCGCACGCTGACAAATCTCTCGCTTAAGGAGATAGGCGCTGAGTTCGGCGACAGAAACCACTCGACGGTCATATCGTCCATTAAGAAAATTGAGGACATGATAAAGACCGATCCGACCATGGCGGCGACCGTTCGTGACATCACATCGAACATCAACTCAAACTGACTTTTCAACACATCGGATATTGAAAAGCTGTTGACGGATGTTGAAAACGAAAAACTTCAAAACGGCCTGTTGAAAACGCAAAATTTATGCACATTTTTCTCGACACCGGAAAGTGAGCGTTATCAAGGCTTACAGCGACTTTTCAACAGAAATTTTCCCTACTGCTACTACTACTGAATTTATTGATTTATTTCTTTTTATAACGGGAGGAAACGAAATGAAACTTACCTGCGAAAAGTACCTGCTCCAGTCGGCGGTCGCCGTCAGCACGAGAGCGGCTGCAACGAAAAGCCCCATCCCCACCCTTGAGGGTATACTGCTCGAAGCGGGCGAGGATCTGAGAGTTACGGGCTACGACCTTAAAAAGGGCATATATACGAACATCGAGGCTGAGGTATCAGAGCCGGGCTCTGTCGTACTCGACGCCAAGCTTTTCGGCGAGATGGTAAGAAAAATGCCGGACGGCATCGTTTCGATAGTTACCGACAGTCAAAACATGACCACCGTCAAGTGCGGCAAATCCGAGTTCAGCTTCATGGGCATGGACTCGGGCGAATATCCCGAGCTTCCCTCGGTCGACGGCCTTAAGACCTACACGATCAATCAGGGCGTTTTAAAGAGCATGATAACCCAGAGCATCTTCGCCGTCAGCGATAATGACGCACGCCCGGTTTACACAGGCTCGATGTTCGAGGTCGAAAACGGCATTTTGACTTTGGTCTCCGTGGACGGCTACCGTCTTGCTCTGCGCCGTGAGGCTATCGAGGGTCCGAGTGAGCACAACGAGTTTATTGTCCCCGGTGCGGCGCTTTCAGACCTTGAGCGCATCAGCGCTCCCGACAGCGAGGAGACCGTGCGCATTTCCGTCGGCGGCAACCATGTGTCGTTCACCGTCGGCAAGACCGTCATCGTATCCCGCAGACTTGAGGGCGACTTTTTAAATTACAAAAAGGCGCTGCCCGAGGTGTTCAAGCTTCAGATAAAGGTCAACCGCTCCGAGATACTCAGAGCCACCGACCGTGTGGTGCTCATCGTCGACGAGAAAACGAAAAACCCCGTGCGCATGACCTTCAACGAGGGCTTTATAGACTTCCGCTGCGTAACGCCGATAGGCAAAGCCGAGGATGTGTGCTTCTGCGAGGGTAACGGCGAGGGCATAGAGATAGGCTTTAACGGCAAGTACCTCATGGACGCACTAAAGGCAGCTCCTGCCGACGAGCTCATCGTCTGCCTGAACACCAGCTCCTCACCCTGCGTCATCCTGCCGGCCGACGGCAGTGATAAGTTTAAATTCATGATACTGCCTATCAGATTGAGAGCGTAAAGATGGAAAAAATTCAGATAGAAACGGAATTTATTAAGCTCGACTCACTGCTTAAATTTGCAGCGTTAGTCGGCACTGGCGGCGAGGCAAAGTATGTGATAAGCGAGGGTCTTGTCGAGGTAAACGGCGAGACCTGCACCCAAAGGGGCAGAAAAATTCGCCCGGGCGACAAGGTGAAGTTCGAGCGGTTTGAAATTGAAGTTACAAACGCATGAGAGTTAACAGGATAGCCCTCAACGGCTTTCGCAACTACGACTTTGAGACGGCGGACTTTTCCCCGGGCACGAATGTCATCTACGGCGAAAATGCGCAGGGCAAGACGAATCTCTTGGAAGCGGTGTACATTCTCGCCGTCGGCAGGAGCTTTCGCACCCGCTTTGACCGTGAGCTTATCGGCTTCGGCTGCGACCGTGCGGAAATTTTGGCGGATATAGAAAGCCATGACCGTGAGCAGACGGTGCGCATCGTCATGCGTAACGGCGTGCGCAAGCAGATAACGGTAAACTCCGTCAAGAAAACGGCGACCGAGCTTGCGGGCACGCTTACGGCGGTGCTGTTTTCGCCGGATGACCTAAACCTCATTAAAGAGGGTGCGGCGGCACGGCGGCGGCTCATGGACAATGCGATAAGCCAGATACGCCCCCGCTACGCCGAGTATCTTTCGCAGTTTAATAAGCTGTACGAGAGCAAGACCCGCATTTTGAAGGACTGGCGGGAAAAGCCGTCGCTTTTGGATACGCTCGACGATTTTTCCGACGGGATGTGCCGGTACTCGGCGCAGCTCATTAGATACCGTGCGGCGTTCGTTGAACGCCTGCGTGAGGAGGCAGCGCCGATACACGGCGAGTTCTCCGGAGCGGGCGAGAGCCTGAGTATAGAGTACAGCACCGTGTCGTCGGTGAAAAATCCGCTCGGCTCGGCGAAGGAGATATATTACGATCTGTGCGAGCACTGGGAGAGCCACCGCACGGCGGAAATTGACTCGCAGCAGTGCCTCACAGGCGCTCATAAGGATGACCTGATCATCACGATAAACGGCCAGAACGCACGCAGCTTTGCAAGTCAGGGTCAGACGAGGACGGCGGCGCTGTCTATTAAGCTTGCCGAGCGTGAAATTTACCTTGACGAAACGGGAGAGTACCCGATCTTGCTGCTGGACGATGTTTTAAGCGAGCTTGACACTCGCCGTCAGGAGTTTGTCCTCAACCGCATAGGCGGCGGTCAAACGCTCATCACCTGCTGCGAGGACGAGGGCATTTCCAAGCGCACCGGCGGCAAGGTGATGCATGTCGAGAAAGGCAGGATACGCTGATGTATCTGCATTTAGGCTCGGGTGCGGTCGTGCCGACGGAAAGTATAGTCGGCGTGTTCGACCTTGACAACACAAGCCAGTCGCATATTACGAGAAAATACCTCACGGCGGCGGAAAAGTCTGGGCAGGTCATCAATGTCGCCGAGGATATACCCAAGTCGTTTGTTATCTGCCAAGACGCAGACGGCGTGCGGGTGTACCTCAGCCAGATGGCGACACAGACGCTGCTCAAGCGAGCGAACGAAAATAAAATTTATTAGTTTTAAATTTTACTTGTACGCAAATGTACAACTTTCGGTCAAATGCGGCCTATATATGAGAAGATAAAAGCTGACGGAAGTCGGATACTGTCGCCTGTCAGCCCAAAATGATAGAGATTTTTATACTAAATGAGCTGACAGGTGCCTTGCAGTTTTGACGGAGTAGATTTTCGTTCAGGCAAGAAAAAGACCGACGAGAATACGAGGGTATTGTCTAGGGCTTTGACGCAGCATGGGCGGAAAGATGCCCGTCAAAACCGACAGGCATTCGGCTTTCGTCAGCTTAGAGAAAGGTGTTTAGAAGTATGTCTGAAATTACAGATAAGATAACACAGGAATACGACGCATCACAGATACAGGTGCTCGAGGGTCTGGAGGCCGTCAGAAAGCGCCCGGGCATGTATATAGGCTCGACCTCGTCGTCGGGTCTGCACCACCTTGTGTATGAGATAGTCGATAACTCCATCGACGAGGCGCTTGCAGGCTACTGCGACCGCATCGAGGTCGTCATCGAGCCCGGCGATGTCATCTCCGTCACCGATAACGGCCGCGGCATCCCCGTCGATATCCAGGAGCAGACCGGCAAGAGCGCACTTGAGGTCGTTTTCACCGTGCTGCACGCAGGCGGCAAGTTCGGCGGCGGGGGCTACAAGGTATCCGGCGGTCTGCACGGCGTGGGCGCATCGGTCGTAAACGCCATGAGCGAATGGCTCATCGTTCAGGTGCACAAAAACGGCAAGATATACGAAATGCGCTTTTCAAGAGGACACATCACGCAGGAGATGCGCATTATAGGCGACACCGACCGCACCGGCACGACCGTGCGCTTTAAGCCCGACCCCGAGATGTTCGAGGAGACGGTTTATGATTACGATATTCTGCACACCCGCATGCGTGAGCAGGCTTTCCTCAACGGCGGCCTTTTTATCTCCACCGAGGATAAGCGTGAGGGCAAGGAGCAGAAGGACGAGATGTGCTACGAGGGCGGCATCCGTGAATTTGTAAGCTTCATTAACCAGAACAAGACCCCCCTGCACGACGATGTTATCTACATGAAGGGCGAGAGAGCCGACTCCGAGGCGGAGATCGCTCTCCAGTATAACGACAGCTATAACGAGATAATAGTCTCGTTTGCAAACAATATCCACACCCCCGAGGGCGGCATGCACGAGACCGGCTTCCGCACGGCGCTCACCCGTGTCCTCAACGCCTACGGCATTAAGGTCGGCCTTCTAAAAAACGACGATAAGCTCTCCGGCGAGGACTGCCGTGAGGGCATGACGGCGATAATTTCCGTCAAGCTCACAGAGCCCCAGTTTGAGGGTCAGACCAAGGCGAAGCTCGGCAACTCCGAGATGAGAACACTCGTCGACAGCGTCGTTTCCGATAAGCTGGAGCAGTTTTTGGAGGAAAACCCCGCAGTCGGCAAGGCGATAATCGAAAAGGCGATGACCGCCTCCCGTGCAAGAGAGGCTGCCCGCAAGGCAAGAGAGTCCGTGCGCCGCAAGACGGGTCTTGAGTCCGGTCAGATGCCGGATAAGCTTCAGGACTGCAACGAGCGTGACCCGAGCCTTTGCGAAATTTACATCGTCGAGGGCGACTCGGCAGCAGGCTCGGCAATTCAGGGCAGAGACTCCCGCTTCCAGGCTATCCTCGCCATGTGGGGCAAGATGCTCAATGTCGAAAAGGCGAGAGCGGACAAAATTTACGGCAACGATAAGCTGTATCCGCTCATCGTGGCGCTGGGCGCCGGCATTGGCGATGAGTTCAACATCGAAAAGCTGCGCTATCACAAGATAATCATCATGGCCGATGCCGATGTCGACGGCTCGCATATCCGCACGCTGCTGCTGACCTTCTTCTTCCGCTACATGCGTCCGCTTATCGAAAACGGCTATGTCTATTCCGCCGTGCCGCCGCTTTATAAGCTCACGAGGGGCAAGACCGTCAAGGTCGCATACTCCGATGAGGAGAGGGATAAGATCTCTGCCGAGCTGAGGGGCGATAACGCAAATGCCAAGGTCGACATTTCCCGCTTCAAGGGTCTCGGCGAGATGGACCCGCACGAGCTGTGGGAGACCACCATGGACCCGGAAAAGCGCTCGCTGCGCAGAATAACTCTCGACGATGCGCTGCGTGCCGACGAGGTGTTCACCATTTTGATGGGTGAAGAGGTCGAGCCGAGGCGTGCGTGGATAGAGTCCAACGCAAAATATGTCGTCAATCTGGACATTTAAGAGGTGAAAGCTGATGGCACATAACAGAGATTATAAGCCTGAGGATATAGCGTTTCCTGATCAGGTCATAACGGAATCCGAGCTTGTCAGCGAGATGCAGACAAGCTATATAGACTATGCGATGAGCGTCATCGTCGGCCGTGCGCTGCCCGATGTGCGTGACGGCCTGAAGCCCGTTCACCGCAGAATACTTTACGCCCTGTACGAGGACGGACTTACAAGCGACAAGCCGTTTAAGAAGTCTGCTACCTGCGTCGGCGATGTGCTGGGTCGTTACCACCCCCACGGCGACGCATCGGTATACGATGCAATGGTAAGATTGGCGCAAAACTTCTCCATGCGCTACATGCTCGTCGACGGTCACGGCAACTTCGGCTCGGTCGACGGCGACCCCCCGGCTGCCTACCGATACACCGAGGCGAGGATGAGCCGCATAGCAGACGAGATGCTGCGTGATATCGCAAAGGACACCGTCGACTGGGACCCCAACTTCGACGAGACGAGAAAAGAGCCCCGTGTGCTCCCCTCCCGCTTCCCGAATCTTTTGGTCAACGGCTCGTCGGGTATCGCCGTCGGCATGGCGACGAATATCCCGCCGCACAACCTGCGTGAGGTCATCGACGCCTGCGTCTGCGTTCTGGATAACCCTGAGGCGACCGTTTCCGAGCTCATGCAGTATGTCCAGGGCCCGGACTTCCCGACAAAGGGCATCATCATGGGCAGAAGCGGCATCCGTCAGGCGTACGCCACCGGCCGAGGCAAGGTCACGGTGAGGGCTCGCTGCGAGTTTGAGGAGTTCGGCAAGGACCGCATCCGCATAATCGTCTCCGAGCTTCCGTATCAGGTCAATAAGCGTCAGCTTATCCGCACCATCGCCGAGCAGGTCAAGGAAAAGCGCCTTGAGGGCATCTCCGACCTGCGTGACGAGACAGACCGCAACGGCATGCGTGTCGTAATTGAGCTCAAGCGTGACGCAAACCCGCAGGTCGTGCTCAATAAGCTTTACATGCAGACGCAGCTTCAGTCCAATTTCTCGATAATCATGCTGGCTCTGGTCAATAATCAGACCCAGCCGAAGATACTCAACCTGCGCCACATCATCGACGAGTACCTCACCTTCCAGGAAGAGCTCATCGTGCGCAGAACGAAGTTTGACCTGCGCAAGGCCGAGGAGAGAGCGCATCTACTCGAGGGCCTGCTCATTGCGCAGGACAACATCGACGAGGTCATCCATATCATAAGAAACAGCTACGACGACGCAAAGCAGAATCTTATGACCCGCTTCGGCCTTGACGATATTCAGGCTCAGGCGATACTCGACATGCGTCTTAAAGCCCTGCAGGGTCTTGACCGTGAAAAGCTCGAGACCGAGTACAAGGAGCTTGAGGAGAAGATCGCTTACTTTAAGGAGCTGCTCGCAGACCCCGAGAAGATAAAGGCCGTTTTAAAGACCGAGCTCATCGCCATCCGTGACAAGTACGGCGACGACCGCCGCACCGAGATACAGGATGTCGAGGACGAGATAGACATAGAAGACCTCATTGAGGAGCAGGACTGTGTCTACACCCTCACCCACAACGGCTATATAAAGCGCCTGCCCGCAAGCGAATACCGTGCGCAGGGCAGAGGCGGCAAGGGCGTGCGTGCGATGTCGACCCGTGACGAGGACTATGTCGACACCGTGTTCACGGCCTCCACCCACGACAGCATCCTGTTCTTCACCAACAAGGGCAAGGTCTATGTCCGCAAGGGCTACCGCATCCCCGAGGCAGGCAGAACGGCGAGGGGCTCTAATATCGTGAACATCCTCCCCATCGAGCCGGGCGAAAAGGTCAGCGCAATGATCGCCGGCCGTGGTATCGAGGAGGACAGCTACCTCATGTTCATCACCCGTGACGGCACGGTCAAGCGCACTGCGCAGTCGCTGTTTAAGAACATCCGCTCCAACGGCATCCGTGCGCTCACGCTCGACGAGGGCGACGAGCTGATGACCGTTTTGCAGACCGACGGCACGAAGAAAATTCTCATCGCCACCCACGGCGGAATGGCTATCTGCTTTGACGAGAACGATGTCCGCAGCATGGGTCGTGACGCAGTCGGCGTGCGTGGCATAAGGCTAAAAGACGGCGACCATGTCGCCGGTGCGGGCATTGCCGACGAGGGTCTGACGCTGCTGTCGATAACCGAAAACGGCTACGGCAAGCGCACCGAGGTATCGGAGTACACGGTGCAGAATCGTGGCGGCATGGGACTTAAAAACTACAATATCACCGACAAGACCGGCAATATCGCCGATGTCAAGGTGGTGTCCGACAGTGACGACCTCTTAGTCATCGCCGACGACGGAACGATAATCCGCATGGACATCGCAAGCATCTCCGTTCTCGGCAGAAGCACCCAGGGCGTGCGAGTAATGCGCCTCAACGGCGAAGCGAAGGTAATATCCATCGCTTTGACGGATAAAGAGGAATCAGACGAGACTGCCGAAGCAGTCGAGACTGAAACAGAGACTACCGAAGAGTAAAAACCGACCTATTGAAACCAAAGTGCGGATTAAGCCAATGATGTATTACCAATTATTAACTTTTCTTTGTTTCGCCAAAGAAAAGTTACAAAAGAAATGCGCCCAAAGGCGGTGTAAGGCAGGGGGAAGCCGCCCGTAGGGTTTAGTTTTGAGCGAGAGATTTTTCGTTCAGGCAAAACAACAAAATTTCGGCAATACTTTGTGTATTACCAAAATTTTTTGTGAAGCATGGGCGGAAAAGATCCGCTAAAAACCGGTTTGCATCCTGCCTTGCGCCGCCCCAAAGCTTAACCACCCTTTGGAATCCCGGTACGGTGTATCGGTGCACCGGTCGACTTCACTGCGGAGGTTTAACATAGTGCGAGTTGCTTGTACTGCACCGATAGATCGATGTGCCGACAGAATCGTACCTGCTTGCCATTTATTAACTTTTCTTTGTTTTGCCAAAGAAAAGTTGCAAAAGAAACGCAACCAAAGGCGTTTAACCACCCTTTGGAATCCCGGTACGGTGTATCGGTGCACCGGCCGTTTTGACTGCGGAGGTTTAATCCTCTGCGAGTAACTTTCGGTGCGCCCGTTTAACGGACTGCGTCAGTCAGGCAGGTGCGAAAAGCTTGCACTGCACTGATAGATTCGTGTGCTTACTGCGATTCGGTGTGCAGTATGGGTCGAAGTTTGGAATTTCTGTTTATAGACAAAGCTATGGTTTAGTTTGCAGCTAAAGAGCAGCAATTTTGTGCTTTATGTTCGTTTGCTCACTGTATTTCGGTGCACAGTTTGGGTCGTAGTACGACTTTCTGTTTATAGATAAAGCTATAATTTAGTTTGCAGCTAAGTAGCCGCAAGTTTGCGGTTATTGTTCTGCGCTGCAAATTTTGCACGGGTTTAATAAGGTGTGTCGGTTTGAACTCTAAGTGTACATATTCGTTAACGCTTAGCAGTTCAATAGAAAGATGCACCACGCCACCGTGCAAGTTTCCAAAGAGCGGCTAAGCTCTTTGGTTGCGTTTCTTTTGTAACTTTTCTTTGGCAAAGCAAAGAAAAGTTAATAATTGGCAACGCACCTATGGTTTAGTCGGCACAGCGATCTATCGGCGCAGTAACGACTATTCGCAGAGGATTAAACCACCGCAGTGAAATCGACCGGTGCACCGATTCCCCGTACCGGGATTCCAAAGGGTGGTTAAACGCCTTTGGTCGCGTTTCTTTTGTAACTTTTCTTTGGCGAAACAAAGAAAAGTTAATATATGGCAACGCACCTATGGTTTAGTCGGCACAGCGATCTATCGGCGCAGTAACGACTATTCGCAGAGGATTAAACCACCGCA
>CAKTQR010000023.1 GCA_934597175.1 uncultured Oscillospiraceae bacterium
CTTTTTGACGAGCATAGCGAGATTTTTCGTGAAGCAAAGCTTCACAAAAAATGTGGCGTGTTTTGAAGCGTGCAAAAAAGTCACGGGACTTTTTTGACACGCTGAAACGACAGGCAGTATAGCTACTGCCTGTCGTTTATCGTTAGGTCAAAATTTAGACTTTCCACGCTGTTTTTCCACAGCAGGAGGAGAGCGCCAAAGCCGGTGAGTTTCTTCTCGACACTGACGGTCTCACAAGTGCCGTTATCTAATGCTTTATACTCAATGCGGCGCTCGGTGTGCCGTTTTACGATTTGCGTGACGCTTGTTTTGCGACCGACGATGCCGCACACGAGGTGCACGAGCTGTGCCTTAAATTCCTCGAACGGTCTGCGGTCGGATAGAAGCAGATCGGTAAACCCGTCAAACACGAGCATCGCCTGAAAGCAGTCGGCGTTATTCGTTTCGCTGCCCATGAGTACGAGCGAAAAGCGGTCGGCGGTGTTAAACTCAATCGTATAGCACAGCCCGTCGTGCGTCAGCACGGCGGAGGGGATGCGGCTGCCTATCTCATTATAAATGTCCTCGGCAAAGCTCCGCAGACTTTCCGCCTGCTGCATGGCGAGGGCTTCTTCATTTTCACGCATGGTTTCGCCTTTCAATTAATCGTGTCCGTATTCATTTCAAAAAGCCTGTCGACCGCAAGCCTTAGCGCCTGATGCTCCGGCCGTTCAAGCTCGGGGTCGGCGGAGAGCAGCTCCTGCGCCGCCGTCTGCGCCGTTTGCAGCACATTCATGTCCGAGCACAGGTCGGCAACATGCATCGCCGGCAGACCGTGCTGCCGTGAGCCGAAGAAATCGCCCGGGCCACGCAGCCGCAGATCCTCCTCGGAAATTTTAAAGCCGTCGTTTGTCTGCGTCATGACCTTGAGCCTTGCCTCGGACACCTCATTGTCGGTGTCGGAGATCAAAACGCAGTAGCTTTTGTGCTTGCCACGACCGACACGACCACGCAGCTGGTGCAGCTGGCTCAGACCGAAGCGGTCGGCGTTTTCGATTATCATAAGCGCCGCATTCGGCACATCGACGCCGACCTCAATGACCGTCGTCGAGACGAGAATGTCAATGCCGCCGTCAACGAAGGCCTGCATAATATCCGCCTTTTCCTTAGTCTTGAGCTTGCCGTGCACACAGGCGACCTTGAGGTCGGGGAAGTAGCGCTGAAGCTCGGCGGCGTGCTCCTGCGCAGATTTTAAGTTTGGCGGCAGCTCCTCGTTTTCCTCTATCATCGGGCAGACTACAAATACCTGCCGCCCCTCGGAAACAAGCTTGCGTATAAAGCCGTTCAGGCGCACACGGTAGCTTTCCGTGACACAGAAGGTGTCAACCTTTTGCCGCCCAGGGGGCAGTTCATCGATGACGGAAATGTCAAGATCGCCGTAGATTATGAGCGCAAGCGTGCGGGGAATGGGCGTTGCGGACATGACCAGCACATGCGGCCGGTCGCCCTTTGAAATGAGGCTCGAGCGCTGGTTTACGCCGAAGCGGTGTTGCTCGTCGGTGACGACAAGCCCGAGGTTGGGGTACTCCACATCCTCGGAAAACAGCGCATGCGTACCGATAACAAGGTCAAATTCGCCGTTTTTGAGCGAAGCCTTGACCTCGCGCTTCTGCTTTGCGGTCATGGCACCGGTGAGCAGTCCTATCCGCAGACCGAGCGGGGCGAGGATACCCAGCAGCGTGTCAAAATGCTGTTTTGCCAAAATTTCCGTCGGTGCCATGAACGCACTCATGTACCCGTTTTTTGCAGCGTACCAGATAAGCGCCGCCGCAACGAGCGTCTTGCCGCTGCCGACATCGCCCTGCACGAGCCTGTTCATCGCCTTGCCCGAGCGCATATCGCAAAGCGCATCGTTTACCGCCCGCCTCTGCGCATTAGTCGGCGCAAAGGGCAGGGCAGACCAAAATTCATTGAGGTCACAAGACTCGAACTTGTATCCGTCGGCCTTGCTGTGCTGACCCTTCATCCTGCCGAGTGCGCAGGCGAGCAGGAACAGCTCCTCAAATATCAGCCTGCGCCGTGCAAGCTCCAGGGCGGTGAAATCGGCAGGGAAGTGGATGTTTTCATAGGCAAAGCCCGTCTGCGCAAGCGAGTATTTTTCCCGCAGCGCCTCGGGCAGCACCTCCGGCAGCTCGCCTCCGCAGGCGTCCAGCGCCTGCCGCACGGCATGCATCACGAGCTTTTGCGAAAGCCCCGTCGTCAGCCTGTACACGGGAATAATTCTGCCCGTCACGCCGTCAGGGGCGTTTTCCGGCTCATACACGGGGTTGGACATGGTCCGCTTTCCGCCGACACCGATGATCTTGCCGTAGAAATTCAGACACTGCCCACGGCGAATATTGTCCTTGAGATACGGCTGATTGAAATATGTTATGTCAACCGATGCGCTCTCGTCCACGACACGGAACTTCACAAGCTCCATGCCACGGCGGATGCGCACTAACCGGGGGGTGTCGGCAACGATGCCCCGGATGCACGCCGTCTCGCCGTCGCAGGTGAGCCCGATGGGCTTAAACTGGCTGCGATCCTCGTATTTTCTGGGGAAATAGGAAACAAGGTCATGGACGGTAAAGACGCCGAGCTTGTTTAAAAGCTGCGCCTTTTTCTCGCCTATTCCCTTGCAGTACCTCACATCGGTGTCCAAATATGCCATGAAATTAAATCCTCTAATAATGCGCCACCGTATCGGATACGCCGATACGGTGGCAAAATTATGTTAA
This sequence comes from uncultured Oscillospiraceae bacterium, assembly GCA_934597175.1. GTDB lineage: Bacteria > Bacillota > Clostridia > Oscillospirales > Oscillospiraceae > F23-B02. The sequence goes on from CAKTQR010000023.1 coordinate 2,760, forward strand.
CCTTACTCGGTAAATCTCGAAGTGTAATCCTTGGTGTTCGTAAGCTCAAACACCTCGACAAGGCCGCTCGTGCAGATGACCTCGTTGTCGTCGGTTATCATGACCATGTCAAAGCCGCCGTAGTTGCGCCAGTAGTTGAGCGCACCGTTAACGCCGAGAACGAACATCGCCGTCGACAGGCAGTCGGCCATCGTGCCGTCCTCGCACACGACCGTCACGGAGACAAGGCCGTTGTTTGCCGGCTTGCCTGTGGCGGGGTCTATGAGGTGGTGGTATTTAACGCCGTCGCTGCCGATAAAGTAGCGCTGGTAGTTGCCGCTGGTGACGACCGCCGTCTCGCCGACCTTGAGCGTGCCGATATACGAGCCCGTGTCGTTGGGGTCTTCGACTGCGACCGTCCACTTTGAGCCGTCCGGCTTAAGACCGAGAGTCTGCACATTGCCGCCGAGCGAGACTATGCCGCTTTCGACACCGGCGTTGCGCATGGCCTCGATCGCCCTGTCCGAGGCACAGCCCTTAGCCGCAGCGCCGAAGCTTATCTGCGTGCCGGCGGGCATGCGCACGGAATAGTTTGACTCACCGCTGAACTCTGTGATGCTCGTTTCCGAGAAGCGGACATTACTTAAAAGCTCCTTTATCTCCTTCGACGAGGGGATGACGCCCTTTTCCGAGTCAAACTCTCCCCACGCAAGGTAGAGGGGGTAGACCGAAAGATCGAGCGCACCGCCGGACTGCTTGCAGACCTTGAGTGCGGTCGTGAGAATCTCCGCCACCTGCGGCGTTACGATGACATTCTGCCCGTCGGCGTGGTTAAGCTGATACGCCGCACTGTTTTCGACCTCGGGGTCGAGCAGGGTGTTGAGCGAATTTATAACGCCCGTTGCGGCATCAAGTCCGGTCTTGGCATTTTTGCCGTAGGCGGTGAGCGTCATGACTGTGTCCATTGCAAATACCTGCTTTTGCTCCTTTGTATCGCCGCAGGCGCACAGGCAAAGCAGTATCGCAAGGCACACGGTCAGGGCTATGACCTTTTTAAAAAGCTTGTTTTTCATTTATCTTAGTTCCTCACTGGTTAGATGACACCTTAGTATACCATATAAACCGCCAAAAGAAAACCGTAAAATACACAATAACTATTTGTTTAAATTCGCATCGACCACAATATATTGCCTTTTGCCGGTTTCGACCCTGTTCATAGAATATTTACATGCTTCGACGGCCCGAACGGCCTGAAGTGTTGACATAATGTGCATCATGTGTTACAATTTGATTACTGACTATTTTACAGACTGTAATCAAATACGGAGTGAAACGAATGAAAAAACGATTGTTAAGCATAGTACTTGCGGCGATAATGTGCGTTTCGGTGCTCGTTATACCCGGTGCTGCGGATAAAACGCTCGGTGCTTATACCACGAGTGCGCTCAACCTTAGAAAGAGCGCCGGTACGAGCTCAACCATCCTCATGACCATGCCCAAGGGCGCGCAGGTGATAGTAATTTCCACCTCCAACGGCTGGAGCAAGGTCATGTATAACAACACAATCGGCTATGCGTCCAAGGATTATCTCAAAAGCGACAGCAGCGTCAGCGGAAACTTCGGCACGGGCACGATAACCGGCTCGGATGTCCGCATGCGCTCGGGCGCAGGCACGAGCTACTCCATTGTCGGCACATACAGTAAAGGTACAAAGATGACCGTCACCGGCGCAAAAGGCAACTGGTACGCCGTCAAATATAACGGCAAGACCGGCTATGTCATCGGCGACTACATGACGCTGTCGGTCACACCCAAATCCACCGGCACGAGCAGCGGCAGCACAAGCTCCTCCATGAGCTACGCCGCCACGATAACTGCCTCGGATGTTCGCATGCGCAAGGGCGCAGGTACGGGCTACTCCATCGTTGCAACTTACGCCAAGGGCACTAAGATTACCGTCACCGGCTCGCAGAAGGGCTGGTACAAGGTAAGCTGCAGCGGCAAGACCGGCTATGTCAGCAGCGACTATGTCCGCATTACCCCCAAATCGACCTATAGCACCGCCAAGACCGGCACGGTCAGCGGCAACGGCGTTATCATGAGAATGGGCCCGTCCACGAGCTTCACCGTCGCCGCAACATTCTCAAGTGGCACAAAGGCAAAGGTGACCGGCATCTACGGCAACTGGTATGAGGTGAATATAAACGGCAAGTATGGCTATATGTACAAGAGCGTGCTCACCGTCGGCACGACAAATTCCGTCCCCGCACCCGGTGAGACCATGGACGCCGCCGGCTATGTGACCGCAAACTCCGTGCGCCTGAGAAGCGGCCCATCCACAAATTATTCGACTATCGGCTATTACGACATGGGAACGCAGCTCAAGATAACCGGCAAGACCGGCAACTGGTACGCAGTCACCATAAACAGTACGAAAGGCTATATGTACGCAGACTATGTCAAGCTCAAGACCGACAGCGACAGCACCGGAACGGAGCTCGGCAGGCAAATAGTTGCCACGGCAAAGCAGTACCTCGGCGTACCGTATGTCTATGGCGGCGCATCGCCCAAGGGCTTTGACTGCTCGGGTCTTGTCTACTATGTCTACGGCCAGTACGGCTACAAGCTCCAGCGTGGAGCGGGCAGCCAGTATAGAACAAACGGCACACCCGTCGACAAGGCTGATCTCCAGCCCGGCGACCTTGTGTTCTTCTCGGACAATGTCGACCCCATCGGCCATGTCGGAATGTATATAGGCGACGGCCAGTTTATCCACGCCTCCTCCGGCAAGGGACAGGTCATCATCACCGACCTTGACTCGTACTACTACGCCGAGCACTACACCGGCGCAAGACGCATAATCTAGTTAGAAAAATTGCCCGTGAGCTTAAAACTCACGGGCTTTTTTGCGTATATCAGAACTTGTCGCTTCGTTTTCTCTCGCAGATAAAGTGGCAGCTGCCGTCCTCGGGGTAGAGAAAGTAGCTGAACTGCTCAGGGCCGATCTCGACCAGCTTGTCGACCTCGGCACGGTTAAGCAGCACGACCTGTAAACACACGGCGGTCTTGAGCATACCGAGCTTGCAGCGCAGGATGCCGACATCCTCGATCACCTGCGGCATTTCGAGAAATGCACCGACCATCTCCTCGTTTTCTTCGTTCGGCCACTCGATGCTGTGCCCGTATGTGATAAAGCAGTTAAAGGACTTGGCGTAGAGTGCGACCTCCATCAGCTGCGCAAAGTACCAGTTGGCGACCTCGGGGTCATCCATGTTTTCGTCCTTATCAATGAACATCATGTACTCGTTTCGATTGCCGAGCGCACCCTTGGGAGCGTTCATCTTGTAGTCGCTTGCACCCATGGTGACCAGCTTCCAGAACGGGTAGTCCTCGTTCGGAGCGTACAGCAGAGCGTCGATGTGCGGCTCCATCACCACCGGATGCAGCACCTTGCAATCGCTCTGGCGAAAATAGGTGTCGTAGTGCTTTGTTAAGGTGTCCATTTCCTTTTGATTCATATCATGCCCGCCTTTCGTGCGTTTTTATCATCATAGCATAAAAACTGCCATAAGCAAAGCCCCGTATCAGACTTTACCTAATTTTAAATCCGAAAAAGGGGAAGCGGATAAATTTCCGCTTCCCCTAAAATTTTAAATCTGTTACTTGCCGAAGTAGCGATTCAGCAGGCCCTCGAAGGCCTTGCCATGCCGGGCTTCGTCACGAGCCATCTCGTGGACGGTGTCGTGGATAGCGTCGAGATTGTACTGCTTTGCAAGCTTTGCAAGCTCGAACTTACCGGCAGTTGCGCCGTTCTCGGCATCGACACGCATCTGGAGATTCTTCTTGGTCGAGTCGGTGATGATCTCGCCGAGGAGCTCAGCAAACTTTGCAGCGTGCTCTGCTTCCTCAAGTGCTGCCTTCTCCCAGTAAAGAGCTATCTCGGGATAACCCTCACGGGCGGCAACACGGCCCATTGCCAGGTACATGCCGACCTCGGAGCACTCGCCCTCAAAGTTTGCACGCAGGCCGCTGATGATCTCCTCCTGCACCTCGGCGGGGACATCTGCGCCGAACTGCTTGCCGACACCAACAACATGCTCGGCTGCCCAAGTCTTGTCGTCAACCTGGAGCGTGAACTTGCTGCCGGGAACTTTGCACTGGGGGCAGAACTCGGGGGGCGTATCGCCTTCGTGAACATAGCCGCATACGGGGCATACCCATTTCTTCATAATAATATCCTCCAATAAAATAATTTTTATATTTAGTAAGGCAACAGCCCTTACTCACAACATTTTTTGCACAGGCCGAAATAGCTCAGGGAGTGACCCTTGACATGTCCGCCCGTTAACTCCTCGACATCAGCATACCTTGAATCGATCGACAAATCAAGAAAAACATCGTCGACTCTGCCGCATTTTGTGCAGACGAAGTGGGAATGGTCGGAGGTGTTGGCGTCATAGCGCTCCTCGCCGTTGACATTGCCCACGGTGATTATAAGCCCGTCCTGCATCAGCACATTTAAATTTCTGTACACCGTGCCGAGGCTGAGGTCGGGTATCGACGGCTTGAGCTGCGTATATATCTGCTCTGCCGATGGGTGAGCCGTGGTATTGCAAAGCGCCTCATATATCGCAGAGCGTTTTTTGCTTGTCCGTCGTGCCTGCATTGCGCTCACCTCTTAGTAATGATTATCGTTACTGATAATATAGCACACGATTTTCGATTTGTAAAGTCCTTTTTGAAAAAATTTTTCCCTCAACGAAATAAGAGCCCTGAGCAGCGCTTCATTGGCAATATGTGCAAAGTGACTAAAAATTCGGAGAAAAATTTTACATTAAAAATCAGTCTGTTTGTTGAAAAGAAAAACGATATATTGTATAATTTGCCTGTACTAAAAAACAGATTGGAGAGAAACCATGAAAAAGTATTTAAGCATTTTTCTGGCACTCGTGATGGTGTTCTCGCTGATGGCTCCCGCCGCATTCGCTGACGAGGTCAAGACCCCCGTCACCGAAGGCAGCGAGACCGTCACTCCCGAGCCCACCGACGCACCTGAGTCCACCGAAGCTCCCGAGCCTACCGAGACGCCCGAAGTACCCACCATCACCGTGACCCCCGGCAACAACGCCAAGACCGGCAAGATCACCCTTTCTTGGACTGCTGTTGACGGTGCTGCAAAGTACGAAGTTTACCGCAGCGGCTCCAGAAACGGCACTTACACCAAGTATTTCACCACCGAAAGCACCAGCTACACCAATACCAGCTCTTATGCAGGCTACTGGTACAGCTACAAGGTCACCGCACTTGACACCGAGGGCAGCGAGATCGTCACCAGCGATATCATCACCCACTGCGCCGACTGCGCAGCACCCGTCATCACCGCAGGCAACAAGGCCGCTACCGGCAATGTTACCCTTAAGTGGAATGCCGTCTCCGGCGCTGACAAGTACGAGATATACCGTGCGACCTCCAAGGACGGCGAGTATACCAAGATGTACACCACCACCTACACCACCTATACCAACACCACCTCCAAGGCCAATGTTACCTATTATTATAAGGTAGTGGCTCTTGCAACCAGAACGAGCTCCGCAAACTCCGCATTCAGCAATATCGTCGCCCGTACCTGCGACTGCGCAGCACCTGTCGTCACCACCGGCAACAATCCCACCACCGGCAAGATCACCCTTAAGTGGAAGGCTGTTGAGGGCGCAGCAAAGTATGAGGTTTACCGCAGCGGCAGCCAGAACGGCACTTACACCAAGTACTTTACCACCACCGGCACGAGCTACACCAACACCGGCGCATACGCTGGCTACACCTACTACTACAAGGTAAAGGCCATCTCCGCAGTTCTGCCCGAGGGCAACTCCGCCTTCAGCAGCGTTGTTTCCCGCACCTGCGACTGCGCAATGCCCACTCTGAAGCTGGCAGGCTACGATGACGACGGCAGCGCGATCTACTTCATCGATTATAACGACAACGGCAACATCGTCTTTGAGTGGGGCAAGGTCTCCGGCGCAACGAGCTATAAGATCTATCGCTCCGGCAGCCAGAACGGCACTTACAAGCTCATTGGCGAGACCAAGAACGCTACCTTTACCGACACGACCGCCGCTGCAGGATACTACTATTATTATAGAATAATCGCAGTTTCCTCCAGGACCAGCTACGCAAATTCCGCAGCGTTTGAGGTCGTGGCAGCACCCGCTCTCCCGACACCGAAGAACCTTAAGGGCAGCAGATCCTCCGGCGCTGTTACCCTCAAGTGGGATGCCGTAAAGGGCGCTCAGGGCTATGTCATTGCCATTGGTGAATCCAAGGATATTGAAAGCATGCAGGGGCTTTACACTGTCGAAGACACCAAGGTCGTTGACGGCGATTTGCCCGGCGGCTATTGGTACGCTGTTATCGCATACAAATATCGTTCGGACGGTCTCATGGTAACTTCCATGCCCGCCTATGTCTATGTAAAGTAAACTGAATCTCAAAAACTCGGCAGTCTGCTGACTGCCGAGTTTTCTTATACTCTGCGCACATTTGAGGATATCTCCGCAAGGGCGGCGGCAGCCTCCGTGTCGCAGTCGGTGTTGCGGGCAAGATCCGCAAGCGAGAGCATGCCTACAAGCTGCCCGTCACGACACACCGGCAGCCTGCGCACCTGCGCATCGGCCATGAGCCGTGCCGCCTCGCCGACATATGCCGTGTCGCTTACGGTGATGACCCCACGGGTCATGATATCGCCGACCTTTGCCTCGTCGGGCGATATCCCCGTCGCAACGCACCTGACGGCGATGTCACGGTCGGTTATCATGCCCCGTATCTGACCACGGTCGTCGCAGACGGGAACTGCGCCGATGTTGTGCTGCCGTAACAGGCGAGCCGCCGCCGTCACGGGCTCTGAAAGCCCGACGGTCACGATGTGCTCGCTCATAATATCAAAAACCTTCATGACAAGACCTCCTTGGTGTAATCTTCGCCAAGGAGGTCGGGTTTTATTCCACAAGATCGGCCAGTGCAGGCCCTGCCGTTTCGCCGAACAGCCTTATTGCCGCCAGCGCCTCCTGCAAGGTGTTGCCATTGCTGCCGACCTCCAAAATAACAGAGCCGGAGCTCAGGTGCTGATTGTAGCGGTACGGCACGAGCGTTACCGGCCGCATGAGGCTAGGATACTTTTCCGACACGGCGTTTTGCAGATACAGCGCCAGTCGCAGATTTTTCGTCCAGTTCGGGTATTCAAGCCCGCTTTCGTCCGTGCCCATGACGAACATGAGCTGCGAGGCGCACACTCCGGTTTCGGTCGCTACGGTCTTGTAAATTACATCCTCCGAGCCTATCGCATCACGGTGCAGGTCGATGACGACGGAGATGGAGGGGTATTCCTTGAGATACTTCTCCACTGCCGCACCGCTACGGTTATATGAGCCGGTATAGCTCGGGTAATCGTAAACACCGCAGTCGTGGATGACATTCAGCCCGTACTTTTTAAAATACTTCTCAAGCTCCGTGCCTATCCTTATTACATTATAATTATTATCCTGCGTGCGGCTCGTGCCCGAGCGGACATATTTGTCAAGTCCGGCAGGGGAGTAGGCCTCGCTTGAGTGGGTGTGTATTATAAGTATCTGCGGCTTGCCCTTTTGAAGCTTGACGGGGCTGCCCTGCTTTATAAGCTCGGACACATCGACGGAGTAGTCCGTCGAGTTTTTGATGACCAGCCCGCCGGATATCGTAGTCGGGATTATGCTCGGCCCGGGCTTTGGCGTCGGCGTGGGCTTGGCCGTGGCGGGCGGCGAGCTCGCCGGAGGCGTTTCGGCGGGTGCGCTGACCTCGGGCGTAGTCGTGACGAGGGATATCGTGTTCGTAAAAAGGTCGGGGCTGTCGGTGTATAGACAGGCAGCACCGAGTATTATCCCGGCAGCCGCCAATAAGACGGCTGCAAGTGATTTATTCTTTCGCATTATAACACCTCCGCAGTTAACAGCTTATTCTTGAGGAGCGAAAAATATATCTGTACATTGCAGGGCGTATGTGGTATCTTATAATACAAATTATAGGACGCTTCAAATACTGAAAATATTGTTATGTAAACCTAAAATATTCATTTGATGGGGTGGAAATATGCATATTGAGTACAGGCCGAAGGGCGTATGTTCGCAGCTTATGTCGATAGATGTCGAGGACGGTAAAATAGAAAAAGTGGTGGTCAAGGGCGGATGCAGCGGCAATCTGCAAGGCATTTCAGCGCTCCTTGTGGGGATGCCGGTCGAGGAAGCCATAGCCAGACTGGAGGGTATACACTGCGGATTTAAGTCCACATCGTGCCCGGATCAGCTTGCACAGACGCTGAAAAAATGCATATAAAATATGCGATTTGGTTTACATAATTATTTTTCATAACGAATATGATTTACATAATGTTATACAGATGATTAACATTTGTAATAATTTTTGCTGTTTTTTCATCAAATGTTGTCGAATTTATATTTTTGTGCAACTTGACCAAGACACAAAATACTGTGTTTAGTTCAAAAAATTAACCCAAAATATACGAATTAGTATAGCCAACTATTTACAACTTGTATATATTGCATAATTTCGACACGCTCAAGTTATGCAATATAACTATTTACCCGCTTGCGTTCGTTCCGATATAATTGATATGCCAGAGAGTTATATGGCGTATGTTCGGCAAATCACCGAACATAAAAATTATGTCAGGAGCGTTATATGAGTAAAATCGGCAAATTCAATATTACCCTCGTATTCGTTGCCTGTTTGCTGTGCGCCTTGTTCAGCATTAATGCTTTTGCGGACGAGGCGGAAACCGAGCTTGAGTACACCGAGACACCTGTTTACATTGACGGGCTGCTGTCGTTCAGGGGCTACACCGTCGGCGATACGACATATCTGCCGCTTGAGAGCACCGGCGCAGTTCTCGGCTATGATACCGAGTCGGACTTTAACTATGAGACAAATACACTGACCGTCGGGGTCGAGAATATCGAGATCACCGTTTGCAAGGATGATGAGTATCTTAGCGCAAACGGACGGTATTTCTACCTGCCCGACGGCTATATGGAGATCGACGGCTGCGCAGTAGTTCCCATTGACGCTATCGAGAAAATTTTTACCCTCGATGCAAATTGGGACGCCGAGCGTGAAGCGTATGATCTTGACACGGCAAACAAGGCTCTGCTTGTAAGCGGGGAGGAGTTCTATGATGAGGACGATCTCTACTGGATGAGCAGGATAATCACCTACGAATCGGGAAACCAGCCCGTAGCGGGGCAGATAGGTGTCGGCAATGTTGTCATGAACAGAGTTGAAAGCAGCAGATTCAAAGACACCGTCAAGGAGGTCATCTTCCAGCAGGGGCAGTTTGCTCCGGTTGCATCGGGAGCAATTTACCTTGATCCGTACGAGATAAGCACCATCTGCGCAAAGATGGTCTTTGAGGGCTACAACACCGTCGGCAAGTCGCTGTTTTTCCAGCAGGGACGGTACGGCGCAAACTGGATCAGTCAGAACACGAGGTTTGTCATCAACATCGCAGACCACAATTTCTTTATCTGATTGCCAAAACCGAACGAATATGATAAAATGAGCTGTAAAAATTACAGCTCATTTTTTTGAGGTCACATATGGAAGATATACTGCGCGCAGGTTTTGCCGAGCTCGGCATTGAGCCCGACGCAAAAGCATTTGAACGCTACAACACATATTTTGAATATCTCGAGGAGCGCAACGCCGTCATGAATCTGACTGCGATAAGCGGCAGGGAAGATGTTGCACGGCTGCATTTTCTCGATTGCGCAGCCCTGCTCGGTGTCTTTGGCTTCAAGGACAAGACCGTCATCGATGTCGGCACGGGCGCAGGCTTCCCCGGTCTTGCGCTTAAGATCGCCGAGCCGAGCATCAAGCTCACGCTGCTTGACAGCTTAAATAAGCGCATCGAGTTTCTCTCTGAGACCTGCGAAAAGCTCGGCTTTGACGATGTAGTCTGTCTGCACGCAAGGGCAGAGGAAGCGCCCAAGGAGCTCTACGCCGCATTTGATATCGCCACCTCGAGAGCGGTCGCCCGCCTGAATGTCCTGTGCGAGCTGTGCCTGCCGTTCGTGAAGGTCGGCGGAGCGTTTGTTGCCATGAAAGGTCCGGACTGCTCACAGGAGCTCGCAGAGGCCAAGAATGCGCTGCACCTTCTGGGTGCAAAGGTCGAGACCACCGTGCCGTACACCATCCCCGGAACGGACATCCCCCATACCGCCGTCGTCATCCGCAAGCTCAAGCCCACGCACCCCAAGTACCCCCGTAAATGGGCACAAATTAAAAAACAGCCGCTATAAAAACTTAAGCCGCCTGTGAGACCACAGGCGGCTTAAGTTTTGGTTATCAGCCGAACAGGTTTTTGAAGAAGTCGATGACCTTGTTCACAAACTCGGTGACGGTGTCGGCGGCTTGGGACAGGAAGCTTTCGACCGAGCCCTTGGTGTCGGCAATGTTTTTGATATACTGCTGCACCTGCTCGACCTTTTCCTTGAGGGCGGAGACATCGAGCTTTTCAAGCGAGCGGCAGAGGCTGATAAGCTGCTCTATCTGCGAATCGTTGAGCGTGACCTCGTACTTTTCGGCTATCTGCTTTATCTGCTCACGCAGCTCGTCGTCGGTCATGTCCTTGGTCTGGTCGAGGATGAGCTTGAGCTCGTTGACGATTGCGGTGGAGTCTGCGCTGCCTATATCGTCGGCAAGCTCGGCGGTGATGGTGAGCTCCTTTGTGCCGACAAGCTTTGCGTCCTCGTCAAGCTTCTTGCCGGTAATGTCCTCATACGCCATGTATATGCCGGTGAGGGCAGCCGTGCCGGAGACCTTGAAGGGGGCGACTATCTTGACATCGGCATCGGTGATGCCGGCGGTGACCATTGCGTTCATGTACATGTCGGCGGTGCACCATGTGATGTTTTCGACCGAGACATCAAGTCCCTCGCCGCTGCCCTGCGCCTCGATGTAGATGCAGGATATCGACTTTGTGCCGATGAGGCTTTCGTCGACCTGACCTTCAAGGTACTTGCGCTCGTCTGCGTTTGTAACGGTAAGCTCTTTGACCTCGCCACGCTCGATGCCGAAGGACTTGTACACGGAGGCTATCTCGTCGTTATCGAGATCTGCACCGATGACCGTGCGGCTGTCGGAAATGTTGTCGGCATGGCAGACGCTGCTGCCGACCAGCATAAGGGCAAGGAGTAGAGAAGTAAACTTTTTCATGAAATCATTTTCCTTTCACTGGGGGTATGACGATTTTAGTATAACCAGCCCGTAATTGTGTTAAATAATTATTAACAATAATCTTGGATTTAACAATAAAAAACTATTGACATAGAAAAATATATATGCTAGATTATTTTCATCAATTCCCGTGAAACCCCAAGAATCTTAGGAGACTGGGGGCGGAGGAAGCTCTGGAGAATCCCGAAAGGGTGCCGAAGGTGTAAGGCGAAAGCCGAATCTCTCAGGCCAAAGGACAGAGGAAGCATAAATATTTATATGTTTTCTATTATGTCTCCGGAGCTGCTGAATTTAGTTCAGCAGTTTTTTGTTTTGGAGGAAAGAAAGATGGAAGCAAAACTGTACGAGATCGTGTGTCAGATAAACACTTATCTGTCCAACTACATGCTCATTTTCCTGCTCGTCGGCTGCGGTCTCTGGTTCTCGATCAAGACCAGATTCGTTCAGGTCCGCTGCTTCGGCGAAGCGTGGCGCAAAGTGTTCGGAAACATCAGCCTCAAGGGCGATAAGCACAAAAGCGGCATGAGCTCTTTCCAGGCTCTGACTACCGCCGTCGCCGCTCAGGTCGGTACCGGCAACATCGTCGGTGCTTGCGGTGCTATCCTTATCGGCGGCCCGGGCGCAATCTTCTGGATGTGGATAATCGCTTTTTTCGGCATGGCGACCATCTATGCAGAGGCTGTTCTGGCTCAGAAGACCCGTATCGTCAATGCTGACGGCAGCATCTCCGGCGGCCCCGTGTACTATATAAAGACCGCATTCAAAGGCAAGTTCGGCAAGTTCCTCGCAGGCTTTTTCGCCGTTGCCATCATTCTTGCACTCGGATTCATGGGCACCATGGTACAGTCCAACTCCATTGCCGAGAGCTGCACCAGCGCCTTCAACATCCCCGGCTGGGTAAGCGGCGCTATCGTGGCTATCGTTGCGGGCTTCATCTTCCTCGGTGGCACTCAGCGCCTCGCCGCTGCGACCGAGAAGATCGTCCCCGTCATGGCAGTGCTCTACATCCTCGGCGGTCTTGTTATTATCATCGCACGCATCAAGTTCATCCCCGAGACTTTCGGCATGATCTTCAGATACGCATTTGACCCCACCGCAGTCCTCGGCGGCAGCATCGGCGCAGCCCTCATGGCAGCTATCTCGCAGGGTGCAAAGAGAGGCCTTTTCTCCAACGAGGCCGGTATGGGCTCTACCCCTCACGCACACGCACAGGCAAATGTCAAGTGCCCGCACGAGCAGGGCATTGTCGCAATGATGGGCGTGTTCATCGACACCTTCATCGTCCTGACCATGACCGCTCTCGTCGTTATCTCCACCCTCTACACCGGCGACGGCGTGCTCGCAGCAGGCGTTGCAAACGGCGTTCCCGAGGGCATTGCAAAGACCAATATGGCACAGCTTGCATTCGCAAGCGTGTTCGGAAGCGGCTTCGGCGGCGCATTCGTTGCAATCTGCCTCCTGTTCTTCGCATTCTCGACCATCATCGGCTGGAACTTCTTCGGCCGCATCAATATTGAGTATCTTTTCGGCAAAAAGGCAGTTGTTCCTTACTCGATAATCGCAATCATCTTCGTCGTCCTCGGCTCGCTGCTGCAGAACGACCTCGTTTGGGAGCTGACCGACATGTTCAACAACATCATGGTCCTGCCCAATGTCATCGCACTTGTTGCACTGTCTAGCCTCGTTGCAAAGAGCGCAAAGCTCCAGTACAGCGAAACGCTCGAAAAGTAATTGCATAAAGCCTAAAAGACGGCCCACTCGGGTCGTCTTTTTTCGCCGTATTTGGGCCTGCGATACTTGCAGAGTTTGAAATATGGTGGTAAAATGAATCGTTTAGAAAATGTATGGAGGTTTGACCATGAGCAGGATAAAGGATATAAGCCTTGCGCCGTCCGGCGAGATGAAGATAAACTGGGTAGAGCGTAATATGCCCGTTTTGCGTGGCATCGGCGAGGATTTTAAGAGAGAAAAGCCCTTTGCCGGTATGAAGGTCGCCCTGTCGGTGCACCTTGAGGCAAAGACCGCTTACCTGTGCCGTGTCATGGAAATGGGCGGCGCTGAGATGTATGTCACCGGCTCAAACCCCCTTTCGACTCAGGACGATGTCGCAGCGGCACTTGTTGCCGGCGGCATGAATGTTTTCGCCGAGTACGGCTGCACGATGGAGCAGTATGAGCAGTGCCTTGAGGAGGTGCTCAAGGTCGGCCCCAATATCATCATCGATGACGGCGGCGATCTTGTCCACCTCATGCACACCAAGTACACGGGCCTCATCCCCAATGTCATCGGCGGCTGCGAGGAGACGACGACCGGTATAAACCGGCTTAGAATAATGTCACGCAAGGGTGAGCTTAAGTTCCCCATGGTCATGGTCAACGATGCCGACTGCAAGCACATGTTCGATAACCGTTACGGCACGGGTCAGTCCGTGTGGGACGGCATCTGCCGCACGACCAATCTCATCGTTGCGGGCAAATATGTCGTCATCTCCGGCTACGGCTGGTGCGGCAAGGGCGTTACGCTGCGTGCAAAGGGCTTGGGCGCAAAGGTCATCGTCACGGAGACAGACCCCGTGCGTGCGCTCGAGGCCGTCATGGACGGGTATGAAGTCATGCCTATGGCGGAAGCTGCCAAGATCGGCGATATCTTCTGCACCGTCACCGGCGGCAGGGATATCATAACCGCCGAGCATTTCCCGCTCATGAAGGACGGCGCTATCCTTTCAAACGCAGGTCACTTCAACATTGAGGTCGACATGGAGGCGCTTGAAAAGATGGCGGTCAAAAAATACGAGGCTCGCCACAACATTCAGGGCTATGTCATGCCCAACGGCAAAACGCTGTTCACCATCGCCGAGGGCAGGCTCGTTAACCTCGCCGCAGCCGACGGTCACCCGGCGGAGATAATGGACATGAGCTTTGCCATTCAGGCACTTTCGGCACAGTTCTTAGCGCTCAATAAGGGCAAGCTCAGCGCCGATGTTGTCGCCGTGCCCAAGGATATAGACGAAGCCGTTGCACGGCGCAAGCTCAAGGCAATGGGCGTTGAGATTGACACACTCAGCCGCACTCAGGCCGACTATCTCGGCAAATAATACCGCAAAGGCGAATTCCGGGAAGGAGGTCCTACAATGGATAACATTGAGAACATGGACTTTGAGGCCATCCACGAAAAGCAGTCCGATGAGCTGATGGAGCTGTTAGACTCCCGACGCATGAAGGAGCTTCAGACCCGACTCGAGGACATGAACGAGTTCGATGTGGCGGAGTTTTTGTCTGAGATTGGGGACAACAGGATGCCGATGGTGTTCCGCCTTTTGTCAAAGGAGACGGCAGCCGATGTTTTCGCAAACTTCGACGCTCCCGAGCAGGAGCAGATAATAAACTCCATAACCGACTCAGAGCTGTCCGCCATCATCGAGGAGCTGTATGTCGACGACGCCGTCGACATGATGGAGGAGCTTCCGGCGAATGTCGTCAAGCGTGTCATGCGCACGGCAACGCCCGAAACGAGACGGCTTATAAACCAGTACCTCAATTACCCCGAAAACTCCGCAGGCAGCATCATGACCGCAGAGTTTGTCGACCTTAAAAAATACATGAATGTGCGGGAAGCCATTGCCCGCATCAGGCGCATCGGTGAGGATAAGGAGACCATCTACATCTGCTTTGTCACCTCCGCCGACCGCAAGCTTGAGGGCGTTGTGTCCGTCAAGGATCTGCTTTTAAACGACGATGAGACGGTCATTGAGGATATAATGGACACGAATGTCATCTTCTGCATGACCCATGACGACCAGGAGGAGGTCTCCGAGAAGATCTCCGACTACGACCTCATGGCGATACCCGTCGTCGACAAGGAAGGCCGCCTTGTCGGCATAGTCACCGTTGACGATATCATCGATGTCCTCGAACAGGAGACCACCGAGGACTTCGAGATCATGGCTGCAATGACGCCGTCTGATAAGCCGTATTCACGCACCGGAGCTATCGACATGTGGAAAAACCGGGTGCCGTGGCTGCTGTTTCTCATGCTCTCGGCGACCTTTACCACTATGATACTCAATTCCTTTGAGGATGCGCTTGCCGTGCAGGCGGTGCTCATAGGCTTCATCCCCGTCATTATGGGCACGGGCGGCAACTCCGGCGCTCAGTCCTCTACTGCGATAATCCGAAGCCTGTCCCTCGGCGATACCGAGCCTGAGGACGCTTTGAAGGTCATCTGGAAGGAATGGCGAGTTGCGCTTTTGTGCGGACTTACGCTTGCTGCGGTCAATTTTGTGAAAATGCTGCTGGTTGATAATCTCCTTTTGGGCAACCCCGATGTTGACTACACCATAGCGCTGATAGTGAGCCTTGCCATTGTGTTCACCGTAATGTTTGCCAAGGTCGTCGGCAGCTTCCTGCCCATGCTGGCAGAGAAGATAGGGCTTGACCCTGCGGTCGTCGCAACGCCGCTTATAACCACCATCTCCGACGCCGTGTCGCTTTTAATTTATCTTGAAATTGCAAAGGTGTTTCTCCATATATGATAGTTTTGTTTGAAAAAATGGCAATGCTGGTCATCCTGCTTGCCTTAGGCTACTTATGCGCAAGAATGAAGCTTGTCGGCCCGGAGTTCAACAAAGGCCTGAGCAAGCTCGTCATGAACTTGTTCCTCGTCGCAATGATCCTGTCCTCGGTCATCAATAAGGACATGGAGCTTTCCGGCTCGGAGGCTCTGACAGGCTTTCTGATGCTGACGCTCATGGTGCTTATCTGCCTCGGCATCGGCTTTATAAGCCCGACGGTGCTCCGCATAAAGGATGGTGACCGCGGTATGTACCGCATGCTCGTTTCGTTTATGAATAACGGCTTCATGGGCTTTCCGCTCGTTGCCGCAATCTACGGCGAGGGCGCTGTGTTCTTCGCCTCGCTGTCGAATATCCCGTTCAACCTGCTTTTATACTCCGTGGGTGTCATGTTCCTGCGTGAGGACGGGCAGGGAGAGAAGTTTAAGCTCAAGGATGCGATAAATACCCCCATGATCGCAACGCTCATTGCGGTCATCATCTTCGTGTTCAAGATACCCATGCCGACGCTTATAGACGATACGGTCGACACTATTGCGGCTGCGACCGTGCCGCTTTCGATGATGTGTATAGGCCTGTCGTTAGGCTCGGTGTCGCTCAAGGATGCCTTCGTCCACCCGAGACTGTACGGTCTGAGCTTCATGCGGCTTATCGTTGCGCCGCTCGTCGTGTGGTTTATCATGCACTTTTTCGTCACAAACCCCGTCATCCTCGGCACGATAGTCGTACTCTCGTCCTGCCCCTCGGCGGTCGTTTGCACCATCCTCGGCATTGAAAATGGCCGAGACGGCATAGAATCGTCGGAAGCCGTGTTCCTGTGCACCGTGCTGTCCATGATAACGATCCCGCTCTTGGTTTCAATCTTAAATCTGTAAAAAATTCAGCCTGTTGCTTCAAGCAACAGGCTGTTTTCTATTATCTAGTCGGGGTCTCCTGACCGGTGAGGTTCATGTATTCGTCAAACGAGCACATGCGGTCGATTATGCCGTCGTCGGTTATCTCGATAATGCGGTTTGCGACCGTCTGTGTGAGCTGGTGGTCGTGGCTGGAGAAGATGATGTTATACTTAAATGCCTCCATGCCGTTATTAAGCGCCGCAATGCTTTCAAGGTCAAGGTGATTCGTCGGCTGGTCAAAAAGCAGCACATTTGCGCCCGAGAGCATCATCTTGCTTATCATGCAGCGCACCTTTTCGCCGCCTGAGAGCACCTTGACGGGCTTGTACACATCGTCGCCGGAGAAAAGCATCCTGCCTAAGAAGGTGCGCAGGTAGCTTTCACGCTTGTCGTCGCTGAACTGGCGCATCCAGTCCATGAGGTCGTAGTCGCAGTTTTCAAAAAAACTGTTGTGATCCTTGGGGAAGTACGCCTGCGTGGTGGAAGCGCCCCACTTGACCGTGCCGGAGTCGGGCTCTTCCTCACCCATGAGGATCTTAAACAGCATCGTGACGGCAAGCTCGTTTTTGCCGATAATAGCTATCTTGTCCTCCTTGCCGACGATGAAGCTGATGTTATTTAAAAGCTTCACGCCGTCAACGGTCTTGCTGACCTCGGTGACGAACAGCCTGTCCTTGCCCGGCTCACGGTCGGCCTTAAATCCGACCCATGGGTAGCGTCTGCCGGAGGCGGGCAGCTCCTCAACGGTGAGCTTGTCGAGCAGCTTTCTGCGGCTTGTCGCCTGACGGGACTTCGACTTGTTTGCCGAGAATCTTGCGATAAAGCCCTGCAATTCGGCGATCTTCTGCTCGGCCTTCTTGTTCTGGTCCTTGATGAGCTTCTGCATGAGCTGGCTGGACTCGTACCAGAAATCGTAGTTGCCGACATACATTTTTATCTTGCCGTAGTCGATATCGACGATGTGGGTGCAGACATTATTGAGGAAGTAGCGGTCATGCGATACGACGAGCACCGTGCCCTCGTAATCCATGAGGAAGTCCTCAAGCCACACGACGCTTGCAAGGTCGAGGTTGTTCGTAGGCTCGTCAAGCAGGATGATATCCGGCGAGCCGAACAGCGCCTGCGCAAGCAGCACCTTGACCTTCATTCTCGGGTCCATGTCGCTCATGAGCGTGTCGTGGTAAGCCGGGGAAACGCCCAAGCCCTGCAAAATGCGGCTTGCGTCGGACTCTGCCTCCCAGCCGCCGAGCTCGGCAAACTCCTCCTCCAAAACGGCGGCTCTCAGACCGTCCTCGTCGGAAAAATCGGGCTTGTCGTAGATGGCGTCCTTTTCCTTGCCGCAGTCGTAAAGCCGCTGGTTGCCCATGATGACGGTGTCCATGACGGTGTACTCGTCGTACATGTTCTGGTTTTGCTTCAAAACCGACATGCGCTTTTTCGGAGCGATATTCACAGAGCCCGTCGTCGGCTCGAGCTCGCCCGAGAGAATTTTTATAAATGTCGACTTACCCGCACCGTTTGCGCCGATGATGCCATAGCAATTACCGGCGGTAAATTGCAGGTCGACACGGGAAAACAAAATGTTGCCCGCAAAATTTATCGAAAGATCGTTGACTGTGATCATGCACTTCACCTCAAAATTCGTTATAAAAATTATTCTATCACATTCTGGCTTCAAATGGCAATGCCTTTGCGGAATTTTTGAGCTTATATAAGTCAAAATAGCTTTGAGGTGAAAAGCATGGGCGGCGACATTTTTCTTGCGGCATTTATTCCGATAGTCTGCGGCGTTCTGGTATCATACATCGTCACACGGGTGCGGGCGCATCTTGCGCAGCGAAACAAGACCTCGGACTCACGGCACGATGATTCCGACTTGTAAGTTCATGTTTGGTATGGTATCATAATTTTGAGGTGATGCTATGAGTATTTCGTTTAATGCAGGGGTATTTTCACTCTGCACCGATACCGTAAGCTACATATTCCGAGTAACAAAATTCAAGCACTTAGAGCACATCCACTTCGGCGAGAGACTGCCCGAGGGGGATGCCGAGCCCCTTGCCGTCAAGCACGATATCCAGCTTGGCAGCAGCATTATGTACGACCCGTCGGACGACAACTACTGCATGGATAACCTGTGCCTTGAGTGGTCGGGCGTCGGCAGGGGAGACTATCGCCAAACGCCGATAGAGCTCAAAATGCCCGACGGCAGCTTTGCCTGCGATTTTCTCTACGACAGCCACGAGATAGTCTCCGGCTGCGTACCGATGCAGAGCCTGCCCAACGCCTATGACGATGAAAACGAGGCGGAAACGCTGATAATTACGCTTAATGAGCGCTCTAACGCCGTGAAGCTCAGACTTTACTACACCGTTTTCCCGCACAGCAATGTCATCGCCCGCAGAAGCGTCCTTATAAACGCCGCCGGAGCGGATATATCGCTGCGCAGGTTTATGAGCATGTCTGTTGACATAGCTGACCGTGGCTTTAACATGGAGACCTTTGACGGCGGCTGGATAAAGGAAACGCACCGCCATGTGCGCCCGGTCGAGTACGGCATATATGTAAATTCCTCCACCACCGGCGCATCGTCAAACCGCCACAATCCGGGCTTTCTGCTGTCGGAAAGAAATGCCTGCGCCGACTACGGCAGGGTGTGGGGCTTTAATCTTGTCTACAGCGGCAACCACTTCGGCATGGTCGAAAAGTCAAATCACGACCTTGTACGCATCCAGCTGGGCATAAACCCGCACTGCTTCGACTGGACGCTGCACGACGGCGAGAGCTTTGAAGCCCCCGAGACGGTCATGACCTTTTCCGACGAGGGCTACAATGGCTTGAGCCGCAACTTTCACGATTTTGTCAACAACAACATCGTTCGGGGCAATTGGAAAAACATCGAGCGCCCCGTACTCATAAACGATTGGGAAGCCTGTTTTTTTAAATTCACCCGCGGAAAGCTTCTGAAACTGGCACGCAAAGCGAAGTCTTTAGGCGTAGAGCTTTTCGTCCTTGACGACGGTTGGTTTGGCGACCGAAACTCCGACACGGCAGGGCTGGGTGACTACGATGTGAATCTGAGGAAGCTGCCGGGCGGCCTCGGTGATTTTTCAAGGCGCATTGAGAATATGGGCATGCGCTTCGGTCTGTGGTTTGAGCCCGAGAGCGTGAATGTCGATTCAAAGCTTTACCGTGCACACCCGGACTGGGCGATAAAGCCGCCAAAGGGTGAGCCGAGCTTCGGCCGCAATCAGCTGCTGCTCGACCTGACGCAAGCCTGCGTGCGGGACTATATAGTCGAGTCGGTCGGCGGCGTTCTTGATTCGGCGAAGATAAGCTATGTCAAGTGGGACATGAATCGCCATATGTCGGATGCTTACTCAAAACAGCTTGACAATCAGGGCGAGTTTTGCCATCGCTATATCCTCGGACTTTATGAGATACTCGGCAGGATATTCGGACCGAGACCGCACATTCTGTTTGAAAGCTGCTCCTCGGGCGGCAACCGCTTTGACCTCGGCATGCTCTGCTACTCGCCGCAGGTCTGGTCGTCTGACGACACCGACCCCATCGAGCGGCTCGACATTCAGGGCGGGCTGAGCTATCTCTACCCGCAGTCAACGATGGGAGCGCATGTTTCCGCTGCGCCACACCAGCAGACCCTGCGTGACACGCCGCTGTCGACTCGCTTCAATGTTGCCGCCTTCGGTGTTCTCGGCTATGAGCTTGAGTTTAAGTACATGAGCCGGGTCGAGCTCAAGGAGATAAAAGGGCAGATAGAGTTTTATAAAAAGCACCGCAGAACACTGCAATTCGGGCGGTTTTACCGCTTTGACGAGCGCAAGGATAACAAGGTGCACTGGCAGATATCCGCCCCCGACGGCTCGGAGCACATCGTCGGCCATTTTCAGAAGCTGTGCACCGCCTCCGAGGGCTACGACGAGCTGCCGGTCAAGGGCTTGGACAAAAACGCCCGCTACAGGCTCAAATGCAAAACGCAGAGCCTTTTTATTAAGCGACTCGGCGGCTTGGTCAAGCATGTTATGCCGATAGAGCTAAACCCCGACGGCTTTATCCTGCGCACGGCAAATAAATTCTTCGCCATGCCCGACGGCGCAGAGGACTTTGAAGCAAGCGGCGCTGCCCTTATGTCCGGCATAAAGCTCAACAACCAATTCCTAGGTACCGGCTATAATGATAGAATACACATGTTCGGCGACTTCGGCAGTGCAATTTACACAATCGAAAAGCTTTAAAGAGACCCTCGGGTCTCTTTTTTTATGAATTTAATTCTCAAGCTTGACTCTATAGTAGTTGTAGAGTTTATAATATATGCAGTTTTGATGCAAAGAAGGCAAGCACATGGAAAGAAATCTTACGACCGGAAGTGTCGCCAAAAACCTTATATTTTTCTCGCTGCCGTATCTGCTGTCATATTTCTTGCAGACGCTCTACGGCATGGCGGATCTGTTCATAATCGGGCAGTACGAGGGCGTTGCGAGCACCACGGCAGTCTCCGTCGGCTCGCAGGTCATGCATATGCTTACCGTCATGATAGTCGGCCTTGCCATGGGCACGACCGTCAGCATCGGTCAGGCCGTCGGAGCGGGGGATAAGCGCAATGCATCGCACTTTATCGGCAACACCGTGACGCTATTTATGGCGGTGTCCGTGACGCTCACCGTCGTGCTTTTGCTGCTCGTCGACCCCATTGTTTCCATCATGTCCACGCCTTCGCAGGCAGTCGACGGCACGGCGGCTTATCTCACCGTCTGCTTTATCGGCATCCCGTTTATAACGGCTTATAACATCATAAGCTCCGTTTTCCGTGGAATGGGCGACAGCAAAACGCCCATGTACTTCATCGCCGTTGCCTGCGCCGCAAACATTGCGCTTGACTACCTCTTCATGGGCGCAATGCACCTTGGCCCGACGGGCGCAGCCCTCGGTACGACGCTTTCGCAGGCGATAAGCGTGATAATTGCATTTGCCTTTATAAGAACAAAGCACAGCATCACGCTCGAAAGGTCCGATCTCAAGCCCAGCCGTGCATCTATGGGCAAGCTTCTGTCCATCGGTGTGCCGGTCGCCATGCAGGACGGGCTTATCCAGGTGGCGTTTATCATCATAACCATCATAGCAAATCGCCGTGGGCTTAACGATGCGGCGGCGGTCGGCATAGTGGAAAAGATAATGAGCTTTTTGTTCCTCGTCCCGTCGTCGATGCTGTCGGCGGTGTCGGCACTCGGTGCGCAGAATATCGGCGCAAACAAGCCCGAGCGGGCTATAAAAACGCTGCGCTATGCAATTATCATTTCCGTGAGCTTTGGTCTTATCATCGCCGTGAGCACGCAGTTTGCCGCAGATGGGATCGTTGCACTTTTTACCGACGATGCCAAAGCCATACGCCTCGGCGGGCAGTATTTCCGGGGTTATATCTGGGACTGCATGTTTGCGGGCATCCACTTCAGCTTCAGCGGATATTTCTGCGCCATCGGCAAATCGGGCATATCGTTTCTGCACAACATCCTCGCCGTCACGCTCGTGCGTGTCCCGGGAGCGTACCTCACATCGAAGCTGTTCCCGGCGACGCTGTTCCCCATGGGCTTGGCGACTGCGGGCGGCTCGCTGCTGTCGGTCGCTGTCTGCCTCATAGCCTTTGCGATACTCAGGCGCAAGGCGGCTGCGACGGAGGTATTGAATGGATAAAACGAAGCTTTTTCCCATCGGCGAGGTTTCAAAGCTGTTTCACATAAGCGTCAGCAGCCTAAGACATTACGAGAATATCGGGCTATTAACACCCGAGTATGTCTCGCCCGACTCCGGCTATCGCTACTACAGCACCGGTCAGTTCGAGGTCTTAAACACCATCCGCTACCTGCGAGCGCTCGGCCTGCCGCTTTCGGAAATCGAGGATTTCCTCAAAAACCGTGACATCGGGCTCATTGAGAAAAAACTGCTCCAGCAAAAGCAGACCGTTTTGCAAAAACGGCGTGAGCTTGAGCGCATAGAGCAAAAGATAGACCACCGGCTCGATTGGCTCAGCGATGCGCAGTCCGTGCCGCTCGACACGGTATCACTCATCCGAACTCCCGCATGCCGCCTCGTGTGGATGGACGATGCCATGAAAATTGACGGCTCGCTCGACATGGAAGCGCCGATACGCAGGCTCGACCGCTCCGATGCCGAAGCCGTCGTGTTCCTTGGCAAGGTGGGGCTCGGCATATCCGCAGAGCATCTCGTCGAGGGCAAAACACAGCGCTACGACGGCATTTTCCTCATGCTCGATAACGAGGATATCTACACCGAGGACACGCTCACGCTGCCCGAGATGCAGTGCGTCCGCCTGCGCTTTTGCGGCAGCCACACCGAGGCCGCCGAGCATTACGAAAAGCTTCTTGCATATATAGCAGAGCACCGTCTGCGCATAAGCGGCTTTTCACGGGAGATAACGCTCATCGACTACGGCGTTACGAACGACCCCGAAAAGTTCGTGACCGAAATTTGCATCCCCGTTTCCGAATAACAAAAAAGCTCCGGCTTTGGTCAAACCAAAGTCGGAGCTTTTAGCTTAAGCTGACGGGAGCTGAACTCTATCGTCTGTCGGTGCGTCTGCTCGGCACTTTTTAACTTTTTCACGGAAAATCGTAAGTTTCTTGCAGCTTCACCGACAGATGCCTTGCAGTTTTGAGGGAGCAGATTTTCGCTCAGGCAAAGATAAATCCCGACGGGCATAATGGACATATATGGACTAGGGGTTTAGCAAAGCATGGGCGGAAAGCTGCCCGTCAAAACCGATAGGCGTTCGGCTCTCGTTAGCTTATATTACTTTGCGATAAAAATGTTGTCTGCGGTGATGTCCTTGAGAGTGGGTGTGCCGCACATGGTCATCGTACCCTTGAGCTCGGCGACTATCTTGTCCATGTAGACCTTGAAGCCCTCCTTGCCCTCGGCGTAGACGAAGGGGACGATGGGTCTGCCGATCAGAACGCCGTCAGCGCCCAATGCCAAAGCCTTGAACACATCGACACCCGAGCGGATACCGCCGTCGACGAATACCTTGATCTTGCCGTCGACCGCCTTGACGATATCGGGCAGTACCTCGGCCGTTGCGGGGGTGTTGCCCTGAACTCTGCCGCCGTGGTTAGATACGACGATGGCGTCAGCACCGGCCTCGATTGCTTTCATTGCACCCTTAACGGTCATGATGCCCTTGATGATAAACGGCATTTTGGCATGGCCTACTATCTCACGCATCTCCTCAACGGACTTTGAGCCTGCGTTGGGGTTCATGGCCTTGAGGAAGGGAAGACCCGCACCGTCAACATCCATTGCAACGGCAAAGGTGCCGACCTCGTTGAGCAGGTCTATCTTTTCAAAAACAAACTCCTTGTTCCACGGCTTTATCGTCGGGATGCCTATGCCACCGACCTTTGCCATGTCCTTGACGGCGTTTTTCATGACCTCGGGGTCAACGCCGTCGCCGGTCAGGGCGCAGATGCCGTATTCGGCAGCGGCGGGGACAAGAATGCCGTTGTAGCTGATATCATTGTACTTATCGCCGTAGTGCATATTGACTGCACCCAGAGGGGCGACAAAAATGGGGGCAGCGAACTTTTTACCGAACAGCTCAAAGGTGGTGTCCACCTCGGCGTTGGGGCATAGAGTGTCCATATTTACGAAAATTTCCTGCCACTTGTCGTAGTTGCGGGCAGCGCCGTTTCCGGGGACCTTGCTGCCCGGACCGGGCATTGCGTTTGCGCAGGCTCGTCCGTTGCACACGGGGCAAGCCTTGCAGTAGGGACCGACCTGAGTTCTTGCAGAAGCTAAGATTTCATTGTAATTCATAACGAACCTCCTATGTTTTTTCTATGATCAAATTCCCGTTAAATCAAAATCGGGTATCATCTCATCCGTTGCCGACTCCGGCTCCTGCCAAAAGCCGTATTCGATGCCGCACTCGGCCATGTAATCGCACAGCCTGTCGTTGAGGTCAGGAGAGACCGTGCCCTGAAGCTCGGGGAAGCGCTCCGTGTTCGGCATGGGCGTGAACTGGCACATGAGCGAAAACAGCACGCTGTCACCCGGGTAATGCTCGGCGACATATTTTATGACCGCCCTTGAATTATCCTCGTTTCCGGGAAGGATAAGATGGCGGATGAGCACACCGCTTTTGAGCATATCATCCCCGTCAAGTACAAATTTGCCGACCTGCCTAAACATTTCGCCGATCGCCGCCGTGGCGACCTCGGGGTAGTCGGGTGCTGCGGAGTAGCGCTTGGCGGCCTCCGGGGAGAGATATTTAAGATCGGGCATGTAAATTTGCACGAGCCCGTCGAGCCTTCGCAGCATCTCGACGCTGTCATAGCCGGAGCTGTTCCACACGACGGGGATATTGAGCTTTGCCCGCTCAAGCGCCGAGGCTATCTCGGGAACATAGTGCGAGCCTGTGACAAGGTTAATGTTGTGAACACCCTTGTCCTGAAGCTCAAGAAAAATGTCGCTCAGTCTTTCGACCGAAACGGTTTTTCCGACCTTGCCGCGGCTTATCTCGTGGTTCTGGCAGAACACGCAGCGCAGGTTGCAGCCGGAAAAAAACACCGTTCCCGAGCCACGCTCGCCGCTTATGCACGGCTCTTCACCGTAGTGCGGGGCGGCTCTTGCGATGCGTGGAAGCCTCGGTGAGCGGCACACGCCGCCGGCCGCAATATCGTCTCTAATTTGTCCGCAATGCCTCGGACAATCGTTGCAAATCATAACAGACCTTCTTTGAATGTGCAGTTTGCTGTTTGTTAAGCACTTTACAGCTTTGAATATATCAAAAAATTGTCGAAAATGCAACAAATATAATAATTCATAAAAAAGTGCATCTTTTTTAAAGAAAATGTGCTAAAATGTACTCAACAACAGTTAAAAAGATACGAATTGGGTAAAGCTAATGTTGAACATTGTATTGGTCGAGCCGGAGATACCGCACAACACCGGCGCAATTGCACGCACCTGCGCCGTCACGGGAGCAAGGCTGCATCTTATAAAGCCGCTGGGCTTTGATATATCCGACAAAGCCGTCAAGCGCTCGGGTCTGGATTACTGGTGGCTGGTGGATATAAATGTGTATGAGAACTTAGACGATTACTTTGCCAAAAACGGTGACGATAACCTTTGGCTTGCAACTACCAAAGCCCCACGCTCGTATGCCGAAGCGGATTTCACGACCGGGGATGTGACCATCATGCTCGGCAAGGAAACTGCGGGGCTGCCCGAGTGGCTGCGTGAAAAATACCGTGACCGCTGCATAAGAATACCCATGAGAAGCGAGGCTCGAAGCCTCAATCTGTCTAATTCCGCCGCAATTTTAGCCTATGAGGCGCTGCGGCAGCAGGGCTTCCCGGGACTGAACGGGGAAGGCTCTATGAGTGCCGACTGAGCCGGTTTTCGGCTTATCAAATAAACTCAGATCACTTGACGGAAGGGAGATCTAAAAATGAATTACAACAAAAAAAGTGTTCTCGATGCCGATGTTCGGGGAAGGAAGGTGCTGCTGCGCTGTGACTTCAATGTGCCCCAGAACAAGGAAACAGGTGCGATAACCAGCGATAAGCGCATCGTTGCCGCACTGCCCACGATCAAGTATCTGCTTGAAAACGGCGCAGCCGTGATAGCATGCTCCCACCTCGGCAAGCCCAAGGGCGAGTGGAAGCCGAAGCTGACTCTTGCTCCCGTTGCCGAACACCTTTCAAAGCTCCTCGGTCAGGAGGTCATCTTCGCAAAGGATATCATCGGCGACGATGCCAGGGCAAAGGCCGCCGCTCTGAAGCCGGGTGAGATAATGCTGCTTGAAAATCTGCGCTTTGACATTCGTGAGGAGAAAAACGGCGCTGACTTTGCAAAGGCTCTTGCCGACATGGCGGAGGTCTATGTCTCCGACGCATTCGGCACTGTCCACCGTGCCCACGCCTCCACCGCAGGCGTTGCGGCATATCTTCCCGCATACGCAGGTCTGCTCGTTGAAAAGGAGCTGTCCGTCATGGGCAAGGCGCTCGACGACCCGAAGCGCCCCTTCGTCGCAGTCCTCGGCGGTGCAAAGGTCTCCGACAAGATAGGCGTTATCAACAATCTGCTTGAAAAGGCCGACACCGTCATCATCGGCGGCGGCATGGCCTACACCTTTATAAAGGCAATGGGCTATGAGATAGGCAACTCCCTGCTCGAAGCCGATAAGCTCGACTATGCTCTTGAGATGATCGAAAAGGCAAAGCGCAACGGCGTTTCGCTCCTGCTGCCTGTTGACACCGCCGTCGGCAACGAATTTAAGGCCGACTGCGACATTCAGATAGTCGATGCAAAGGCAATGCCCGCCGGTTGGATGGGCATGGACATCGGTCCTAAGACCATCGAGCTTTTCTCAAACGCTATCAAAAACGCAGGCACGGTCGTCTGGAACGGACCTATGGGCGTGTTTGAGTTTGACGCATTTGCAAAGGGCACGAAGGCAATGGCGCAGGCGCTTGCCGATTCCGGCGCTATCACCATCGTCGGCGGCGGCGACTCGGCTGCGGCCGTTGAAAAGCTCGGCTTTGCCGATAAGATGACCCACATATCCACAGGCGGCGGCGCATCTCTTGAATTCCTCGAAGGACTGGAGCTGCCCGGTGTAGCCTGCCTGCTGGACAAATAAGAAAGGGAGTTATTCCATGAATACCAAGTACAGAAAGACGATAATAGCCGGCAACTGGAAGATGAATATGCTCGTGAGCGATATTAAGCCCTTTATTGAGGAGCTCAAGCCCCTGCTTCCAAAGGTGAAAAGCTGCGACACGGTGCTGTGTGTTCCGGCGGTCAATGTTCCCGTCATGATAAGAGCGGGCAAGGAAGCCAAGATCGCCTGCGGTGCGCAGGATGTCTCCTGCCACGACAAGGGCGCATATACCGGCGAGATCTCCGCAGCCCAGCTTGCCGATGTCGGCGCAAAATACTGCATCGTCGGTCACTCCGAGCGCAGAGCGTATCATAACGAGACCGACCTTGATGTAAACTGCAAGACCAAGAAGCTGCTTGAGCACGGCGTTAACCCCATCATATGCGTGGGTGAATCGCTTGAGCAGCGTGAGGCGGGACTTACCATGTCCCATATAAATTATCAGGTCCGTGCGGCACTTGCTGGCGTTGAGCCTGCCGGACTTCGCCGCTGCGTCATAGCCTACGAGCCCATCTGGGCGATAGGCACGGGCAAGACCGCCACCGCAGAGCAGGCCGAGGAGGTCTGCGCCGAGATCCGCTCGATCATTAGAGAAATTTACGGCGCACGCCCCGCAAGGAGCATCAGCATCCTTTACGGCGGCAGCATGAACGCAAAGAACGCAGCGGAACTGCTCGCCATGCCGGATATCGACGGCGGTCTCATAGGCGGCGCATCGCTCAAACCCGCCGATTTTGCGACGATAATCGCCGCCACGGGGGCAGAAAATGAGTAAAGCGGTACTTGTTATAATGGACGGCTTCGGCATTGCCCCGGCCTCCGAATATAATGCCATATCCGTTGCGAAAACGCCCAATCTCGATAAGCTCTTTGCCGAAAATGCGTACACCCAATTGTCCGCCTCCGGCCTTGATGTCGGCCTTCCCGAGGGTCAGATGGGCAACTCCGAGGTCGGACACACGAATATCGGCGCAGGCCGTGTCGTGTTTCAGGATCTGCCGAGGATAACAAAGTCTATACAGGACGGCGATTTCTTTGAAAACCCTGCGTATGTAAACGCCATGGATGCCGCAAAGCAAAACGGCAAGGCGCTGCATATCATGGGGCTTTTATCCGACGGCGGCGTGCACAGCCACATAAGCCACATCTTTGCCGCTCTTGACATGGCAAAGGGCAGGGGACTTGATAAGGTGTATGTCCACTGCTTCCTTGACGGCCGTGATGTGCCGCCCAGAAGCGGAGCGGGCTATGTAAAGCAGCTTGCCGATAAGTGCGATGAGCTCGGTAACGCCAAAATCGCCACCGTTCAGGGCAGATTCTATGCCATGGACCGTGACAAGCGCTGGGACAGGGTAGAGAAGGCGTATAACGCCATCGTCTGCGGCGAGGGCAAGCTTGAGCCCGACCCCGTCAAGGCGGTCGAGGAAAGCTACGCCGCCGATGTCAGCGACGAGTTCGTCGAGCCCGTCGTCTGCTGCCGTGACGGTGCGATAAACGAGGGCGACAGTGTCATTTTCATGAACTTCCGCCCCGACCGTGCAAGAGAGATAACATGGGCGCTCAACCTGCCGGACTTTGACGGCTTTGTGTGCAAAAAGACCGTGTATCCGTTAAATTTCGTCTGCACGGCGCAGTACGACGAAAACCTTGATATCCCCATCGCATTCCCGCCCGAGAGCATCGAAAACACCCTCGGCACGGTCGTGAGTGCAAAAGGCTATAAGCAGTTTCGTGTCGCCGAGACCGAGAAATATGCACATGTGACATTTTTCTTCAACGGCGGTGTCGAAAAGCCCGAGGAGGGCGAGGAGCGCTGCCTTGTGCCGTCGCCCAAGCAGTTCCCGACCTATGACCTCATCCCCGAGATGAGCGCCGTCGAGGTCGCCGATAAGCTGATAGCGGCGATAAAATGCGGCGAGTATGAGCTTATAGTCTGCAACTTCGCCAACTGCGACATGGTCGGCCATACCGGCGTTATGGAAGCGGCGGTAAAGGCCGTGGAAACTGTTGACGAGTGCATGGGCAGGGTGTATGATGCCGTTAGAGCGGCAGACGATACCGTGCTTCTGGTCACCGCCGACCACGGCAATGCAGACTGTATGTTTAAGGACGGCAAGGTGAACACCGCACATACAACAAATCCCGTGCCGTTTGCGGTCTGCAAGGCCGGCGTTACCCTCAAGTCGGGCGGCAGACTCGCCGATATCGCCCCGACGATACTTGAGATTATGGGCATTGAAAAGCCGTCAGAAATGAACGGCGTAAGTCTTATAAAATAACTTGTAAGGAGATACGATAATGAAGCAGTATTTTGAAATCGTCGATGTGATGGCAAGAGAGATCCTTGACTCACGAGGCAATCCCACCGTTGAGGTCGAGGTCACCCTCGATGACGGCACCGTCGGCCGTGCGGCAGTCCCCTCGGGCGCTTCCACCGGCATGTACGAGGCATGCGAGCTGCGTGACGGCGACAAGAGCCGTTACGGCGGCAAGGGTGTTACCAAGGCAGTTGAGAATGTCAACGGCGAGATAGCCGAGGCAATGGTCGGCCTGAATGTCCTTGACCAGACCAGCATCGATAAAATGCTCATCGAGATAGACGGCACACCCAACAAGACCCGTCTCGGCGCAAACGCCATTCTCGGCGTATCTCTTGCATGCGCCCGTGCAGCAGCCGAGGTCACCGGTCAGAGCCTGTATAACTACATCGGCGGCGTTAACGCAAAGACCCTGCCTTGCCCGATGATGAATGTCCTCAACGGCGGCGCACACGCAACAGGCTCCAATGTCGACATTCAGGAGTTCATGATAATGCCCGTCGGCGCAACGAGCTGGAAGGAAGCCCTGCGCATGTGCGCAGAGGTTTTCCACACCCTTAAGAAGGTCGTTCCCGCCTCCGGCGTGGGCGATGAGGGCGGCTACGCACCCAACCTCGACTCTGACGAGGACGCACTCAAGGCTCTCGTTACCGCAATTGAAAAGTCCGGCTACAAGCCCGGCGAGGACTTCATGATAGCCATCGACGGTGCAGTCTCCGATTGGTACAACGAAGAAGATAAGTGCTACCACCTGCCCAAGAGAGGCACTGTCATGACCAGCCAGCAGATGGTCGAAATGTGGGCTGACTTCGTTGAGAAGTACCCCATCATCTCCATCGAGGACGGCATGGGCGAGAACGACTGGGAGGGCTGGCAGCTCATGACCAAGACCCTCGGCCACAAGATCCAGATTGTCGGCGACGACCTGTTCGTCACCAACACCGAGCGCATCAAGAAGGGCATCGAGCTCGGCGCAGCAAACTCCGTTCTCATCAAGCTCAACCAGATCGGCACTCTGACCGAGACCCTCGACGCTATTCAGATGGCACACCGTGCAGGCTGGACGGCAGTTGTCTCCCACCGCTCCGGTGAGACCGAGGACACCACCATTGCCGATATCTCCGTCGGCGTGAACGCAGGTCAGATAAAGACCGGCGCACCGTCCCGCACCGACCGTGTCTGCAAGTACAACCAGCTGCTGCGCATCGAGGAGGAGCTCTTCGACGCAGCCCAGTACCCCGGCAAGGACGCATTTTTCTCCATTAAGTAAGCGAATTTAAAAAACGAGACAGGCGCTGCCTGTCTCGTTTTCATCAAACCAAAAAATACGGAGGTCGGCTGATATGAAAGTTCGATGCAAATGCAAGACCGAATTTATGGGGCTCAGCCAGGCGCTCGAGGGGAAGCGGGTGAAGATCACCTGCACCGACGGCAAAGTCTTTGAGGGAACGGTGACGGATTATATTTACCCTGAGGATAACGAGCCAGAGGGTCTTGCCGCCATCTATATCGAAGACTGCCCGCAATTACCCGGCAGGGAAGTCGGCTTCAACGAAAATGAGATAAGCAGCATTGGGATACTCGACTCCGTCGACCGTGCAGCCGAGCAGATAGACGAGTATGATAGGATTAAGCTGAAGGACGGCCGCACCGGCACGGTCTGCGAAGTCCTGAAGCCCGGCACTGAATTTCTTGTTGATATCGACATTTCAGGACCTGATTGGGAAACGACGGAGATAAGCCTTGAAGAGATACTCAAAAAGATCAGGACGGAAGAAGAAAATAATACTTGAAAAACCCAAACAGTGATGTTATAATCAAAAAGCTCCGGAGAATTAGCTCAGCTGGTTAGAGCGCTCGCCTCACACGCGAGAGGTCAGCAGTTCGAGTCTGCTATTCTCCACC
>CAKTQR010000024.1 GCA_934597175.1 uncultured Oscillospiraceae bacterium
GTTTTGAGGTTTTTAGCTTGTGCGGATATGATTCACCAATCACTGACATCACAGCGGCCTGCTAAGTTTGCGCCAACTGCAAAGACGCGTCCATCTTTCGTCAGTCCGACCAAATGCCTCGGTCCAGCCGAAATTGCTGCTACAGTTTTTGGCCACTCGTCCCTATCCTTACGAGTCCATTCAAGAGTGCATTCTTCATCATCGCCTTTTTTAAATGCTAGTATACCATCTGAATTCAATGCTGCAGTGTAATCCAATCCCGCACTTATTGCAATTATGTTTTTCCATTCGCCGACTTTCAGTCCAAATATATCTATTATCTCCTCGTAATTCGCTTTATTTTTCCCGGCAAAAACCACCGTGCCGTCATTTTTTAAGCCGACAGTATGATAACTTCCTGCGCTTATCGCCACAATGTCACACCATTTACCTACTTTACATTGTCCGTAGCTGTTATCACCTGTTGCAACTACAGTTCCGTCTTTTTTTAATCCCACGGTAAAATGCAATCCTGCGCTTACAGCCGATATATTCTTCCATTTTGAAACATTACACTGACGCAGCGCATTTTCGCCGGTCGCAACAACCGTACCATCTTTCCTTAAACCGACAAGATGTATTTCGCTCAATACGCCACCTAAGCTGATTGCAGAAATATCTCTCCAGTGTTTTGCGTCATTATATCTGTACGATTCATACCCTGAAAGCACAACCGTCCCGTCACTTTTCAGACCTACAGTAGCATATCTTCCCGCGTCAATTGCCACTATGTCAGTCCAAGCAGCAACATCGCATTGACCATCCTCATTTGATCCTGTGGCTACTACGGTTCCATCCGACCTTAAACCTACTGTATGGTTAGCACCGGCAGATACTGCTATTATCCTGTTTGGTTTGATCGCTGCAGTTTTAATAATATCACTTGATGCACTTAATGCAAAATCTAAAGGCACCTCAATATTATCATCCGTTGTCTTTTCCAACTCGTTTAGCTTTTGATGGCAATCATGAGCTTTTTGATAGTAGTCATTTGTCATTCTTTGCAACAGCTTAATATCTATCTCGCAATTATTGAAGGATGTATTTCTATTCTCAATGTCTATAGGCGATGGCATTGTAACCGTCCTGTAAAGGACAAAATTGAGCGTTTCGTCAAAGCCTGTATGATCAGTTATGCGGTTTGATCTTTCGCCCTCGGCGCAGCTTTCAACTTCTCGTGTTTCTGCCATATTGCTGGCTCAATCCTCCCTCCTGAAAACTTATTATGATCTAACTATTATGCTTCTTGCAAAATCAGGGACTCTATTTGCTCTATCTCTTTTTCGGGATTTCTGTTCCACTCCGCAGAATGAACACGATAGATCTTCCAGCCTTTATTCTTAAGTGCGTCAGCAATCACAGTCTCTCTGTCAACAACATCAAATCGACCATTGAAATCATCCAGAAGTATTCCCAGCTGATATCGATCCTTGTTTTCTGCATTTGACACTATGGCAAGGTCGACCTTACACGCACTGCTTCCGATATTGGTATGTACCACATATCCTTTCTTGCGCAGCATTTCGGCTAAGTTTTCGCACATATCCGCAGGAATTTGTTCAGGCTCGCTTCCAGTCTCCCTGGTATCAAGCCGCAGTTCACCCTTGGCGTAAGACAGAAAATCTCTGATATCTGCAACGCCGGCTTTGGCATTATCCGAAAAGTCTTCCGGCTGTATTGATGTTACAACGATCATTCTTTTCTTGGCTCTGGTTATCATTACATTAAGGCGATTACGACCTTCATCACGCTCCAGCGGTCCAAAGTTCCTGGGCAGATCTCCATTAGCATCCTTGCCGTATGTCATCGAAAGCACTGTAGTGTCCCACTCTCTGCCTTGGCAAGATTCCAGATTTACAACATCAACAAGCCGGTCTAATTGCTTGCAGCAAGCAGTCTTTTCTCTCACAGCAACTCTTATCATTTCCTGTATGAGCTTCATCTGTTCAATGCCAAATGTAATAATACCCACAGTCTCTTCCGTATCCTCCGGAAGCTTCTCGTAAATCTCATTTACAATCTCTATTACTTTTTTGGCTTCGGCCTCATTCGTGCGCTTTCCTCCTCGGTCATAAACGCCACTATCAACGAAGACATGATCCACTCCCTCAAACGATATGTCCGGATTTGGGAATGTGTTCATTTCGCCATCATAGTATCTTGCGTTAGAGAACGAGATGAGGCTCTCATACTTGCTGCGGTAGTGATAATTGAGCATTAACTGAGGCATTGATGTCGCAATTGCATCCTCAAGTATTGACTCAGTTGTTACAACCATTCCATTTTCATCAAATACATTTTTTTCAAAGAAGCTTGTTGGAACGAGTTGTTTCTCATCTCCCACTATCATGCATTTTTCAGCATGCGCTATTGGAATCAACGCTTTATAAGACTGCAGCTGTGAGCTTTCATCAAATATCACCAGGTCGTACTCCGGGAAATCTTCCGGAAGAATTTCGGCAACAGCGTTCGGGCTCATAATCATACACGGATAGAGCTGCATGAGTGCCGTCTCTCCTTGCTCGAACAGTCTTCTAACGCTTTTCCCGGTGTTTCCGCCTCTAATAAAGCGCTGTATGGCTCCCATGCCCGGATTATTCTGTACGCCTTCACTTACATCCGGCATCGTAGACACAATGAAATCCAACACTTGCTTTCTATACGCTTCCCTAGCCGCAGTCTCCTTTGACTGTAGCTGCATAACATGAAACCTGTACTTGAGCTTATTATAATCGCTTATCTCCGGTGATTCTCTCAGGAGTTCACCAATGAGTATCCTATTTTTGCTTTTCCTAAATAAAGGTACAGCTTGTTCAGGTGTAATATAATTATTTCTGATTTTATCATCTAGTTGGTATAGCACGCTAAGTATGCCTGTATCGTCTGCCGATTTAACGACATTCAAGTATTCACACATTTTTTCTGGGCTCATTGAATACCTGTGCCATTCATCTAAAAGCTTTCTGACATTTTCCCCGTCATAGTCTTTTAATAAGCGATTTGCAGCATCTTCAAGGGCGTTTTTATAGTTGCAGTGCGCCTTGATAATATCATCAGCACTTTTTTTGATATCTGCTCCATCTCCTCGGGCAATTGTTCTTGCGAGTTTCAGAAGAGTTTTGCGCTCGGCCTCCGGTCTGCCCACAGATATCTCAAACAACCTTTTCTCATATTGTTTATATCTCTTGAAGTTTTGTATATATTCAATTTCTTCTTTTGAAAAGCCACCGTTTGGTCTGCCGGGTCTAACTCCCCCTATGAATCTCATGCCAACTGCGTCAAATGCGAGCCCATTGAAGCCTTCATTTACCTCTTTGTCGGCATCAGACAGCAGTTCCGTCAAGCGAGTATTGGCCTCTTTATACTTTACACTTCCTGACGGGAATGTGGTAATGTCCCTTGTAAGTCTGATTATTTCAAGCAACACATCTTCGTCTATATCCGGAATACCCGTCCCGACAACAGGGCATCTATCAAGCACCTTAGCATAACGAAGGCCTTGCTCCGCCACTTCCTCTGAGCTGCGATTCGCAACTCCAAACTTACCGGCAAGCTGCCATGCTTCTTTCTCAAAAGCCTCATAAGCAAAGCTTGCTTTATTAATTGCTTTTTCCCCTTCCTCGATTTCTGCCTCGCATGTATCAATTTGTTTCATGTATCGAAGACTATGAATATTAAATTCGGGGTTATTCTTCAGCAGGTCAGCGTAAGCCGCAACAATTGCTTCTGAATCATTTGCGCTCACGTTGGTTTTTAAACTTCCAAGTTCGAGGGTTTGATTTATGTCCTTGTAAAGCTCGGCTTCTTCATATAGTTTAATTAGAGATTTTCCGCAGCTACGCTTTTTTGTCAACTCATCATGGTATTTTCTGAATTTTTCAACGCATGTTTCATATTCGGTTAATGCATCATAGTTCCCACCGGGGGTGTAATTACTGATGAATTTCAGAGTGTAACTAAGCTTATCCTTTACTTCCTTAATGCTTTGTGTATCCCCAGACACACTCAGGCAAAATGCGTCCAGTTTAAGCTGTTTAAGTTTATTGTAAACAACAGTTCTTGCCGAAGGCTTTTCAGCAACAAAGAGAACTTTTTTCCCATCTGCTATATGTTCAGCAATAACATTTGCAATAGTCTGACTCTTGCCATTTCCGGCAGGACCTATAGCAACCAGTGCACGCTTATCTTGAATGGTGCGAATTATTCTTCTTTGATAGCTGTCGGTCGGAAATGCATACACCGCTTTATTTGCAGCTGTGCTCGACTTGTCAGATGCATTATTATTCCAGGTCATCGCTCCATTCAGGAGTCCATTAACAATATCGTGGTTTATAACAATCTCGCTTTTAAGTCCCTGGTATATTGCCTCACTTGGCATATTGCAGTTGAAGATACAAGCTTTATCGGTTACAAGTTCCCAGCCGTTCTTTGCGTGTATAATATGGCTTATAAAAGCCACCTGTTCTTCATAATTTACAATATCCGAAACAGCAGAAATATCGAGATTGTACTCGCTAAATAATACTTGTTTTAACGCAGGATTAACGAAAAACTCGCCGGTTATTCTAAACACTATTTCGCCGCAAACATTACGATATAGCTCGACAGGACAAACAAAGAGCGGAGCGCTGACCGGATCTGTGCCGTTTGTCGGTATCCAATTAAGAATGTTTACCGCAAAGAACGCCGAATTCACACCATTTTTCTTCTCTGTCTCCGCATCTGCCTTCATGAGATAATAAAGTCGTTTTTCTGCCTCGTCTTCTCCACCGGGCAACTTGCTCATACTCTGTTTAAGCGCAAGCACAAGGTCTTCAGCACAGATTTCACCTGCCAAAACCGACATAGCATCGACATCGAACACAAGCGCTTCTTTTGTATCGTTTAGATTCAGCAGATTATTACTAAGGCTGATGTCCATCGCCTGATTTTGGAATCGTTCAATTTTGCTGATAATGCTATTTGCGGGCTTCATCAATGGATTAATGATTTCAGGGTCACAGATCGGATTGCCCGTGTAGGAAAACACCGGAATATATCCTTTATCTCTACTAAGACGCACATCAATTGCAAAACGCAATTGTCTTTCCCTCAAAGCGTTGACTCCATACAAAATTGCATCGTTAAAGGCGACTCCTCTGTCATCAGCAAATACAGTACACTCTATTGGGATCAATGAACAGCTTTTGTTCTCCACACCACCGTTCACGCTATCAATATTTATGGCCAGCTTATTCTTTATCTCGCCTATATCTGTGCAAACAAAGTCATCAAAAGATGCATTCTCATCAAGCCAAAGGCCCGCAAAAGCATGCCCGTCTACAACGAAAACAACCGAATTAAGCGAAGCGGCCTCTAAGCAAGAAGCATACAGGACCGCAAGATCAAGGCATGTCCCTTGTTTGCATTTCTCATTCAGTGCCATGCCGGGAATTCTGATTTTTTGACCACAACACTCAAATCCCGCTGGCGGATAGTAATAGTGTATTTTCTCCTCCGCAAGCGCTTCATAGATCCATTTTGCCTGTAAGAACGGAGATGTGTTCAGCGCTTGTTGGTAGCTGACCATCATGCCTCCGTTTGCGTTTGCCAGTTCACCTGCTCTGCCGAGCACTTTTGCTACAAGCGGCTCACTCGGTTGCATGAATGAAGCCAACGAGACCGGGTCTTCTGCCCTGTCCCAGTGAAGATACGGCTGTAAATGGACGGTTTCTTGGGTCGACGCAAGAATTTTATCAGGCTGTTCATTGTCTAATATTTCAACATTTATGGTCGCATCTTTTCCCTCGAGAACATTCTGGCGAAAATACTCATCGTTTATTTGGAGCTGTGTTCGATTGTTTCTGTATACATCCGCATTTGGAGTAAACTCTCGCTTATATTCATGAAAAAAATTCGGGGTACCGTATATTCTGAGTATTGCCGTTTTCCCTTTGCAACCATCAACTTGAACAGACTTAACTATATTCTTTTTTATAACCGAAATCGCAAAGTTAATTTGCTCAGATACGGTGATCTTAACACTAATACCCATAATTTTCTCCTCTCTAATGCACACCGGGCTTGAGCCCGGTGTGTTCTGTTTATCAAACAGGCTCCGACTGGTTAAAGAAATAAGTGTTAGCTGCACTTAAAAATTCATGTCGGCTGGATTTGGAAAGTCGGAAGCGCTAGTTGCATTAGCGTATTTTTCCATGCTTTTTTTGACCATGTCTTCTTGCCTCTTCGTTTCCTCTTCAAGCGCCGCAACCGCCTTGTCATAACTGAAATCTGTTACAGTATTTAGCCACTTGTCCTCAGACCATACGGATTTCGTTTCTTCATTTTTTTCAGCTATGGACTCCAAACTCATCTTCATGTTTTGTACAGACACGCAAGTTGGTTGCACCGGCAGATAGTTTTGCAGCAGCGCATCAACAGCCTTCTCTAGTACCTGTTTATGATTTTCATCGCTCACTTCCGTCTTTCCGCATTCAGCTTTAACAGTAAGCTTAACCGCAGCTGCAAGGGATTCTAACTGATTGTATCCATATCCATCAGTTTTTTCTGCCATACTCTTTATGACATGTGTCTCTTCACCTTGCATGACTTTCTGAAAAAATGTTTCTCTCTGCTCTGCATTTGGAAGGTCGGTATAGATGTAGGTAAAAAGCATTCCGACTTCTAAATTCATTTCATTCACATTTTTTGCAGCCGCAGCCACCACAAGCGCCGCTCTCGACTTCTCAGCCTCTTGAAGCAAGCTGTAAAGCTCATCGGAATCATCTAGGCGTTCGATATTTTTTATTAATAGGAATGTGTTTGATGTTTCTAGCTCGTTTAGCACACAATTGCTGAATCCCTCAGGGAAAGCGCCTTCCTTATTGATACTACAGCAAATATATGTATATTTTTGCTTATGAAATTCCCCAGCCATTGCATGACTGATGTAAGTTTTTCCGCTACCTGACGGGCCCACAAGCAAGTATGCGCCCGTCTTTCTCATGCTTTTAGACTCGGCTGTAGCCTCGTTATAGAAAATGCCTCGTATTATAGCTTTGAGGTGATCCCTTCCGGCAACATCGTCCAGTGTGATATTAGGTACATTTGTATTAACCTGGATCATGCTTTTGTCTCCTTATACCTCATCGTCAACTTCGCCATCTTCGTATTTTTTATTCCAGTCTTCCAGTTGCTTTATTATTGAATCCTTAGGTGTAGGCCTACACTTACTGCTGACCGAAAGAAACAAGCTTCTGTTTATTCCAAACTCGCCGGTTTTAAGCGCTTCAACAGCCGTATCCTCGCTACTATAACGATTGATGACTTCACTCATAACTCGGATCTTAAGTTCATCACACAGTCGCTCTATGTCTCGATAGTTATAAACAGTCTTAGAAGTAAGCTCTCCGATTTCGTCATAAGAAAATCCCTCCGTAAGACATATCCTCCCCCCGAGTTCTTTCTTGAACTTCATGATTCTGCATTCCTTATCCGGGAAGGGAATGTTTATCAGCTCGACTCTGTCTAACATAGCACTGTCAACGCGTTCAGGATAATTGGTTGCACCAAGGAAAATAATGCGCTTATCCGAGTTTTTGATCCTATTATATCCTGTCAAAAATGCAGTAGTGATAGAAGCTGCATACTCGGGCAAATTAGGCAAAGCTCGATTTTTGCAGACTCCGTCAATTTCGTCAATAAAAACTATGCACGGAGCATTGTTCTCGGCAACTTCAAATAGTTTAGTAACGATTTTTTCCGCATCACCAACATACTTGCTCAGGATGTCTGAACTGTTCAGCGATATGTACTTGCAGACTTTATCTGCTTCTATATCAGTTTCTTTATTTGCAAATTCATTTGCGAATGCTTCGACAATAAAAGTTTTTCCGCACCCCGGAGGACCGACAAAAAAGTAAGATTTTTGTTTGCGTATTCCGAGGTATTCTTTTATTCTCTCAAGCTTCGCATCCTCCATGCAGGATCTAAGCTTTTTCTTTACATCATCCATTCCCGTAACATCTGCAAAAGAGTGCGCCGGAATATCTCCAAACCAGTCTGGCTCAGCTATATTGCTGCCCGATGTACTTGAACTCGAACTGTCTCCTTTTGATTTGCTTTGACCATTCTTTTTCTCTTCGACTTTTCTTTTGAAATATTCCGGATCTATTGCGAAAATTGTCTCGTTAAGTCTTTTATTAAGTTCGCGCCTTTGCCCTATATGATACTCTCTTGCGGCCCCAAGGCTGATGTTAGCCATTTCAGATTGAATATCCATTGCTTTCTGAAGATACAGACATTCTTCCTTAGAGTGTTTGCAGCCTTTATCTATATAGCACTGATCGGCTCTTAGTATAAGTGAATTGAATTCATTCTCAAGACGCTGCATTCTTTCAATATAACTATCACTCATCCGCTCTTCTCCTTACAGGTTCAAATCGCTCAAATCATCATCCGAAAAGAACACCCCATTATTAAAATCAAATTCAGAGTTGCCTTCAGCGAGATCTCCAAGGTCAGAAAAATCAATATCAATATGTTTGTATTCATCCGGTATTCCCATGGATTTTTTTACACAATTCTCAATTTGTTCGCCATTAATCAGCCGCTCGACTATATCATCATCAACAGCAACCCCCATAGGAAGCACTTTGTCGTAGGCACTTTCCATTTTATCAAGCGTACGCCCCTCCTTTGATCTTGATCCTTCAAGCTTCGATGTTGTCCTTATGAATTTGAGCGTTTTGGGTTTCTCCTCTTTGCTGTCATATTTATTGAACAGCTGCACGCCCTTGGTTATTCCGTTCATCCCTCTTGCAAGTTGATTGTAACTGCTCCTATCAGTAATAGCCTGCTCAACCCACTGAATTACATTGAGCGCATAGTATGCATTTTTCACAATCTGTTTTGACATCTCAATGGATTCTTCGGTCATTCCCTCGGGATTACGAAGCCGTCTTAACTCTACCTGTATTAGATTTATGTTATTTCTTTTCGCCAAATTCAACTGTGTTTTCGCCTGTATAAGTGTGAATGAACTCTGTGCAGGCTTTTCAGTAAGCAAACTTTTTTCTTCATTTTTAGCACCAAAAATTTTTTTAACAAAATCAATCATTATTTAACTCTCCTTTGTATTCAATTCTCAAGGCGCTGATCGTTTTCTTGTTCCGCTTTCTGCTCATGTGCCTGCCTGCGTGCTGCTTCCTGTTCCGCCACTCGCGCTTCTTGCGCCCTTTTGTTTGCTAAATATGTATCATATTCTTCTATTCTTCTACGGTCGGCATCTATATCTTTACCGATAGTTTTAACTAACTCCGTAATTTCCCCGCTAAGACGTATCAGAAGTTCAGTTTGATCGGTGATTAGCACAAGCTTCTTAGCGTAAGCGTCCATGATTTTTTTCATGGCTTGTATATCTTCGTCAGAAAGAACACTGTCCTTCAGTGCGAGAGCAATCTCTGTCTTTCTGATATTCAACTTTAATATTTCGGAGTGTCGTCGTACATGTTCAGTTGTTACCGAATTCATTTCCTTCTCTTGCATGCAACCATTTAAAGAAGTGATTTCTGTTTGAAGCTGTTCGGCTTCAGGAGTTAAGGCTTGCCCCGGAATTCGTGTTTTCAAGAGTTGAGCCGCAGCTGGGTCAGCCCTCTCCATGCGGTCGACTTTATTAAATTGGTCTGCATACCGTTCATAAGCAGCTCTGCAGTTGGCTTCGCTCCTCTCAAGGTTCTCTTCGCACGCTCTCAATGTATTATAAAAGTGAATCAAACTGTATGAACTCATTGACAAGACTTCAACATTTTTCACTTGCTTTTCTGCATCAGCTTTTTGGCATCCTGCCAATTTCTCTCTTTCGTTTATGATGTTATTAATTAAAGTTCCTGCTTGCGCCGCACACTTATTATCGCCGTAGTAAAGTGCATTACCGTACTCCTCAACAAGCTTTTTTAACTCTGAATCGATTTTTGACAAATCATAACCGCAAGTTCTTGACTTGTGAATGTTTTCCGCCAAATCAAGCGATCTCGCAGAAAACTCAGCTGATTTTCTTGCCTCTCTTATCCCCACTGCTCTAGCTGCAGCAGTTCGCAGGGCAGCTTCAATCTCTTCTCCGTTTTTTCTGTTTTCCGCTGCAAAATTTTTCTCTTGCGCATTCTCCTTTTTTGCATTCTCTTTTTCTTTTTGTTTTTTTCCACCAGTAAAAAAACACATGATTATTTCCTCCGCTTTCTTATTGTAAATTAGTATACATCAAACACATCAGATTCTGTGTATTTCGTTTCATTTCCTACAACAACGCAATAAGCATCGTCTGTTTTCTTTTTTAGCCCGACCTGCCAAAAATCATTGATTTTCGGATTTGGCACTGACAGTTTAATCAGCTTTCTATCAGTACCTTCGCACTCTATGGCTACATTTAGCTTGCAATCGCCGTTCAGTCTTGCAAACTTCTCAGCATTCCACCGGATTCCCCCGCTTGGTACTTTGCTTGTTTCACCCAACAAGATATACTCTTTTGCTTCGGTTACAACTTCATAATTTTTGATTTTATTAGAGTACACCTCAAGGAACACCTTGCATTCATGCCAATGCTTTTTCCTATAGTCGGCTGCCATTTTCAAGAGCTGTTTTCTGGATTCCTCTGAGTCATCGGTGAGGCCGATAACCGGGAATTTACAGCGTGGGCATTTGCCCAGGTCAACGCTAAATTCCATCCCGCAACACAGACACTTCATAAAGCATTTTTCCTCCACTTTCTATAGATTTTTATTTATCTCGTCCATTATATTGCTCGTAAAAAGATAGGCTGTTCTAACCACTTTGTGGTGTAGCGGTTTTTTATGCCCCGACATAACATCGCATTGTCCAAAACATTTGTGACCGTTAATCTCCAGCGCTCTTGGTTAAAAGGTGCAGACTATCCTCTATATCAGTTTTCAATTCGCTCATCCTCTGCACGGATTCCTTTAATTTCGTGATTCTTACATTCATTTCATTTATAGTTTTATACGACTCCCGGGATTCTTTTCCGTAATAGATCGCTATAGTACCAATAAAATCACCCTGAAGATTTTCAATCTTTTTCTGATAGTCCTCTACGCTCCAATCTATTTCTTTTATCGCACTATGTACCATACTGTAAATGTGGTCGCAGGATCGCTTAATGTATTCTATCATGCCTTGCAGATATTTCTCTTGGTCCTCCATGCGAAGGCAGATATCATCAATCTCAGACATTTTCTCATCGATGAACGCCTTGAATTTAATCCCGTGTTTTTCGTTGTATTTGGCTGCAATCCCCAAGATCTGTTCTCTAGATTCTTCTGAGCCATCGGCAAGGCCGATGACCGGAAATTCGCATCTCGGGCATTTGCCCAGGTCATCGCTAAACTCCATCCCACAAGCCAAACATTTCATGAGGTATTTATCCTCCGCTTTCTATAGATTTAGATTTTTTCTCGCCCATTTTTGCCAGCGAAAAAACTAACCGCTCCAAGCGCTTTGCGGTATCACGGCTACTTTGCGCTCTAATCTTCGAGAATTTGAGTTATGCGATTGTATATCTTTTCGATTTCTTTTGCATCTTCTTCAAACTTTCTGATCCGCTCTTCAAGGTCTTCCGCCAGCTGATCCGATTCCTGGTCACCTGAAATAACTCCGTATTTTATTTCCTTTGTCATTTCATTTTTTAATTTTTCTATCAGCGCTATTTTTTTATTGATTGATTTAATCTTTTTATTGTGCTCCGGAACTTCCTCGCTGTTAAATTTTTCTCTTTCTCTTTTAAGCTTTTCCTGAAGAACATCAAGCTTTTGTTGAAGATCTTCTCGCTGCTTTTTTAAGTTAACGGAATCAAGCTTCACCTGTTCCCTCTTCTCTTTTAGTTCGTTAATGGTATTGCTATCAACTGTGATACTATTCTCGAATCCCGTGATCTCATTCTTCAACAGTGCGATCTCTTCCTTTTTCGAGGTTACTGCATCTTCTATCGTTTTTTTCTCTATATCAAGTTTACCTTTTTCGTCACAAAGCTTCTTATAGTCTTCATTCTCTTTTCCTATGCTCATTTTCAAATCGTCCCTCTGGGTAGTCAAATTTGTTCTTTTCTGCACAGCTGCCGGAAGACTCGTATTGGTGAGCTTTTCTATCTCTTTTTCTAATTGCGCACATTCTTCCTCGATCCCGCAGATCTCCTTATTGGTCACAATTAGGGCTGCAAGCCGTTCGGTAAGACTGTCTTTCTCAGCAGTTGCAGCCTCTTGTTTTTTCTTGAATTTTTCCTCTATCTCTGTGCACTGCTTGTCAGCTTCTTTTTCTCCACTTTCAAGTTCTATAGAAAGAGTTTGGTTTTCGGCTTCCAGTTCGTCCATTAAAGCTTTTTTCTCATTAAGCTCGCTCAGTTCCTTTTTCAAACTCTCATTTTGTTCATTTGCCGTCTTGTGTCTTTGGAGCAACACTGAGTTTCGACTTTCTTCTGCTTTTATCTTATTCTCTTGTTTTTCAATATCTCTTTGATATTGGTCGTTTTGGCTTTTTAAATTCTTGGCTTCTTGTTCGCTTTTTTTTAGTTCTGCACTTGCAGTGCGATTTTCGCCTTCCTTCGTTTTAATATCATTCGAAATTGCGGTGCACTCATCCTTAACTTTCTGCAATGCTTTCTCCTGAAATTCAAGTTCTCTTTGAAGGGTTGATTTTTGTTGTTCCGCAGCCACAATAGATTTTGCCTTTATGCTGTCGATCTGAGCTTGAATTTCGTTGTTGTATGCCTCCAGTTCATTCACTTGTCGTTCTTTCTCGGTGAGAGCCTCGCGATCCGCTTTCAGCTTTTCTGATTGATCGACAACTTCTTTCTCTTTTTCTTTCTGTTTTCTTTCTTTCTCCTCAATTTCTTCCTTCTCTTCAGACAGTTTCTGAAGCTGCTGCTCCAAGGTTTCCATTCTTTGCTCGATCTTTTCTCTGCGTTTTGCAATACGCCCCGTGGGATCCTCCCCGGACAAGATCCCTTCGTTATTTCTTGTGATCCTCAGAAAATCAGTACCGCATACAGACAGATACTCTGCCAGCTTATGAGGATCTTCCACCGGAAGGCTCGACACCGAGCTGCCGG
Organism: uncultured Oscillospiraceae bacterium; assembly: GCA_934597175.1. GTDB lineage: Bacteria > Bacillota > Clostridia > Oscillospirales > Oscillospiraceae > F23-B02. The sequence goes on from CAKTQR010000024.1 coordinate 13,133, forward strand.
AAAGCCTCACAGCCTCATTCAAGTCATGATATACGCCAAGAATATCCTCCTGAGTGATATCCTTTTCATCTTCATCTAAAGCCACAAGCGTCTGTCTAACCATTTCTAAATCAATCATTTGGGAACGCCCTTTCCATCTGCTGAACTCCGAAAAGCTCGTTAAAGCTTGTGAGCTCAATTGTGTGTTTTTCCTTGCTAACTTTGTTTTCAATAATGTCAAGCTGGTGTATATGCAAGCTTATTACCCCCGACGAATCTAGAGAAAAGCCTACAACAGCAGCCTGACTCGGATTCTTTATCGCTCTGCTGAGCTTTTTTGTGAATTCCGGTTTTGGGATCATGACAAGTGTAGCTCTGTCATCTTCTTGCATGTTTATAAGGAGCTTATCTATATACCCGCCGCTTGAAACGATTATCTGGTCGTTCCCTGCGTCATCCTTCTGGCGGTACTCCTTATTGAACTCTATGTCCTGATTATACTTAAGTCCAAACGCCTTGATGTACTTACCGTCAAGATTCTTAGCCGCGACTCCAATAGAGAACGGTGCAGTATTTCTGATGCGGATCTTATCAGCTGCAATAAGCGCAGCTCCCATTGAAACCGCTTTCTCTCCATTGGCGGTATTGCCCATAACATACTCTTTGCGTTTATCCTGTGAGCTAAAGCGGAATTTATCTGCAACTTGTTTCTTAACTAGATAAAAGTTGCCAAACCCCCCTGCCAAGACTATCTTGAACTTGTCCACATTGCGTTCATCGTACTCGATCAAATGCTCCGGATTATTCATATAGGCGATAGCTTCGTCCATCTTTGCAGCAAAAACAGGTTTAATAACCTCGTTATAAACCTCCGCCATCAACTGATAAGAAATTGGGACATCTTCCTTGCCATACATGATTTCAGTAAAAATGAATTCTTCGCCCGCATCATCCATGTCTTCCTCTGACAAAAGATCTGGGTCTGCACCCACGCTTGAGAAGACAGCATCCAGTTCCGTTTTACCGTTCAATATGGCTTCTTCGAGGGCATCCACAGCTCTGTAAAATGTCGGATCATTCGGCACTTCAATTTTAGGGCATGCCATTTTTATTGCCGCCCTTGTCAAGCTTTCCATATACACTATGCCGGCTTGTCCGATTTTTCCTCTTTCTCTGTTCTCGCCCGCACCGGTCTTAAACGGAGCTCTGACTTCCATGCCCACGGAGCCATCCCCATATGATTTGGGTGAAATTTCCGTTAGAGTTATATCAAGAGTTCCCCCGCCATAATCGATAAGAAGTATGTGACCGTCAAAGTTCTTGCCGTTTTTCTTGAAAAAGTCATAGGCGAAAAATGAACTTGCAGACACAGGCTCACTCACAACTTGGACCGAATCAGCTGACTTGACCATTGGCAGCTTTTTGCATATATCTCTCAGCTTTGCTCTGCCGTCAACATTTGTCGAGAATCTGCTGAATTTCCGTCCATCCCTCTCGATTTCTTCCATTTCGCGAGTCCATATTTCGGGTGCTCCGATAGCAAGATGGTCTATTTTCTTCTCATCTTCTCGCTCAAGTATTTGCGAAAGAACAGATTCAAGGAACATTGCCGTAATTTCTGCCGGAGTATGCTCATCGTCAAATCCACGGCTTTCGAGGATTTCCTTGTTATCCTCCGCCAGCATCATTTTAAAAGCTCTATAACTTACGGCAGGCGGTCTCTTCTTTTTAGCTTCTCTGCCTATGGAAACTCTCCCTCTTGATGTAGCGAGGACAGTCGGTATAGCCGCTGTGCCTGCATCTTCAGTCAATGCAACGGCTTCGGCCCTATCCACATCTTTTCTGTAAACAGACACCATCGTATATGTACTTCCAAAGTCAACACCAACGCTAAGCATTTAATCTCTTTCCTCCGTTTTGCTGTTATTCACATTTATGATTCATTCTGATAAAATCACGAAACCACCTTGAATAACGCTCTATATTTCAAAATCAGTATCAAAATCGTTTTTCAAGCGTGCAAATATGTCCCCGTCGTCTTCTCGTCCCGCATCAGCGGTGCTGTAGCAGCTTAGATCACTCAGCGCATTGTTGTCATCTCTGAGCAAATCGTCATATTTATCTGATACCTCAATTTCTTGCTGCTTGATTTGCATTTCTTCATCTCTAAGAAGATTAATAATTATTTTAAAATCATCTTCATTAACACCTGATACCGTAAAGCTTAACTTATCCACTGCTTTGGCGACGAGCTCTATACACTCATCTTCAGCCTGATAACACCCATAACACCATTTCGTTGCGGAATCTTGCCTAGATATTATTTCTCCTTTATCTTTGTTATAAGAATTCCACAAAGCACTTCCCTTAGGAACCATTTCTAATTTTTTGTCGCACTCTTTAAGTTCATCTTTGATCTTTGCGATGATATTTTGAGCTTCCTCTGCCTTTCCGTTTAACCTTTGGGCAGCATCAGCTACTCCAAGTGTCACTTCGACTAGTTCCCATTTATTTACAACAGTAGTGTCTGTCCCAGTTGAATCAACAGACTCCAAATAGCACTTAAATGCAGAAATTTTATGCTGACGATACTTTTTCTGCCCTTCTGAACAGCTATTCCCAATCGATTCTATGCAGCCATGAATATTCTTCTTTAAAGGATTCTCTCCGCTTTCATCGTCAGCTAAGATATCTCCATGCAGAACAATGTTTCTAAGCATTCTACCTATCTCGTTTAACTCTTTGATTTCATCAGAATCGTAGCAATCAAGCTTTCGAATGTTCTTCGAAATACTCGCCCACATGTCATACATAAAATCGTTAGCGTAAATGTAGCAGATATTTATGTCGTCCGAGTAGTCGCGCTGCTCTAGGCATATCTGCCACAACATATATTTATCTACCTCATTTTCCTTGTTTCGAGCCTTATATTGACCTGCCATTTCCTTTACAGCGTCAATGAGTTCCGAGGTTTTAAGGTACTCGTCAATTTTTCGCATTTCGTATCTTTCATTGACAGGTAGTTTGACAGAATCGGCAAAATCTTTACGGAATTTAGCCGAGTGATAATATTTATAAATTACCTCCGTAACTGCGTCTATTGCTTCCTCACCGTTTATATTTTGATTGACACTTAACCTCAAAACATTTCTGGAAACCGTGCTACTTATCCTATCCCTGCTTAAATCGTTAAGAAACAAGCATCGCTCTTTCATGTTTCTTTTCAATGAAGCGTAAATATCCAACTCATTTTTTGAAGACGCAGCCTGCTTGACCTCATCAAGCAGCGCCTGCAGCACTCCATTGTTCTTAGTCAAGTAAATATTACTTTCGGATGATGTTGTCCCTGCCGTAAGCAGCAGGATGCTGTTGGTTATACCACCAATTGCTTTTTTTAGCTTTTTTATCGAATCAGCATTATCCGAATAAAATGAATCAAAAGTCTTCATCGATGCCACGAGCGCAATTTGCTTACCCGAGTTCATAATTTTCAAAATCGTTCCGATCGTTTCGATGGATGCCTTAACGCTTTGAGCACTCCTGCTGACTTCGCCTTTAGAAAACCATTTCGAAAAAAATCCTTTATCGCAAAACTTTTCGTAGCATTCAGCACTTTCTGTATCTGGAAAGCTTATGTCACCGTTTTCATTCCAGAAAAATATTGCCTCGAATCCTGTGCATTTTAAAAGGTACCTCAAGTATGTATCATAATCGACTCTCACTGTGCTTGGCAGATCATAAACATCCTGCTTATTTGCAAACACAAAATGGATAAATCCTTTTCTTGGATTGAAATACTCCATAACGACCTCACTCACATTATCTATGTGTTTCCTTGTTATCTGTAACGCCCGCATGCACTCCTCATGCGAGCAAAAATTAGCGTTTTTCTGCCGTGGCCTTATAACTGTGCCCTTTTCAGTTGCTTTCCTATCTAGATTAATCGGCTCAGTTTTGCACTGCATCTCATTGGTATGTCCTGAGAATGATTCACCCGGTTAATTGTGCGTAATCACTCTCTCATCCGGGCTTTTATCACCAAACACTTTACGACCTTACTGTTTCTCCGAATATCCATTTATACATATTTGCTTATTTACTTCATCTGCTGCTTTCGAAGTATGTACAGTTGTGCTCTGGATTTGCAAAGCATTTGTGAGCCTATATCTCTCCGTCGTCTTTTATTTTTTAACTTTTCTGTACGAAAAGCTATATTCTCCGGAATTATTGTCATTTTGTTTTTTATCTCTGTTCTCTTTCCGAGACGAATCTTCTGCTGACTTTTTCTTAGCGGGCTTCTTGTATGCGATACTATATTCTCCGGTATTTTCGTCGGCTGTGGTCTTTCCTCCGTCTACCACCCAAAGCAGACCTTCTTTGTTCTGTCGATACGGACCTTTGTAATTATGTACTTTATCACTTTTCGGGTTTAATTGTTTCTTCTTCAACTCGTTATTCTTCGCCGAAAAGCTCTGCCACTTGATTATATCCGCTTTCATTGGAACATCGACCGTCCTTAAGTCAAGAAAATTATCCATAGTGGTATAACCGCATCGCATACATCTATCATCGATCAGTTTTTGAAAGCAAACCGGGCAATACTCTGATGTCATCGATCCAACCTTCTTCCAATTACCCCAGGCATCTGTGATTATCTTGGTTTTTCTGCAAAAAGTTATTCAAAACACTACTTTTTGATAATTTTAGCATAATTCAGGGATAATGGCAACAAAATAGTGATTATTTTCTCTAAATCTAAAACTTGTTTCTCCACAAAATTTTTCTGCACAAGCGCAACTTTAGATAAGGTCAACTCTGTTTTTGATTTTTAGCTTGACGCTTCCACTTTTTCAGGGAAAGTATTAGTTTTGAGCGAGCCATTTTACGCCCAGACAAAATAACAGATCTCCGGCAATACTTTGTGTATTACCGGAGATCTGTTGTACGATACGGCTCTCTTATCACAGAGCAAACGAGCAAATTAAGTTGTGAATATAACAACCGGCAAAGTGCAAAGATTGTAGCCAACAATATCTATTAGAATTTTAACCACAACCGGAATTTCCCACTTACCAACTATCTTGACAAAATAGTAAAACGATAGGAATACCAGGAAAATTGCCGCAATCGCTGCGGTATACACCGCAACGCCGACATCCTGCCACATATTTTTCCCGTATATCATGCACAGGACCAAAAGCACGAGTTCGGAAATCAGCAGTCTTACTACATAATTTTTCTCGTTGGGTTTCTTGGCATCCGTACCATTTCCCGTATTCTCACCCTGCCATACCGTCTCCTTAGATTGCTGCTTTGTTTCAGATTCAAATGTATGCTGTTTAGGACTTGAAGACGGCACATCATATTTCCTAATAATTGTGTCGAACATATCCTTATATCGATCAGGGTCATACTCTCCCCTTTTGGAATAAGAATGGTTTGTATCCTCTGTATATTCCGTTGTCTGTTGCTCATCAACTTTTATGTCTGAGCCACCAGTCGTGCTATACGAGATTCGATATTCTCCGTCATTATCATCACTTTGGCTTTTCCTCACATCGGTCTTCCAGAATGTTCCCTCTGCCGAATTTTTTTGTTCAGATGTCTTACGCGAAATGTGATATTCTCCATCATTATCACTGATTTGGTTTTTCTTCTCTTCAGCCCTCCAGAACGCACCCTCTACCGGTTTGTTTTGTCCGGGATTCTTATACGAAATGCAATACTCTTCGCCATTATTGCGGGTTTGTTTTTTCTTCTCTTCGATTTTCGGTGCAGACTCTCTAGCAATCTTTTGTTTTCGGACCTCTTGAAATTTCCGCCATTCGTTTAAATCGGTTTCCGCCGGAACTGCAATTGTCCTAAAATTCACGAAATCGTCCATAGTCCAGCCGCAGCTCCAGCATCTGCCGCTTATTAGTTTTCCAGAGCAAACCGGGCATTTTGGTGTCATCAATTTGATCTCCTTCTCCCAATTATTAAAAGCATCAATACTAAACTCAATTTTTTACAAAAAGTCATTCTAATCACTATTTTTTGATAATTTTAGCATATTCCAAGGATAATAGCAACAAAATAGTGATCATTTTCTTGAAACCCAAAACCTGTCTTTACGGCAAAGGTTTTCCGTGTAAGGGCATATCCGGATAAATGTAAAGCATCCTAAAATGAGAATTGTTTTCAGCAGAAAAAAGAAACATATCTCCGGCAACACTATGTGTATTGCCGGAGATATGTTGTGCGACACGGCTCTCTCGTATCACAGTACAAATGAGCAAATTAAGTTGTGAATATCATAACTGGCAAGATGCAGAGATATAAGCCGACAACACCAATCAAAATTTTTAATATAATCGGTATTCTCCACTTTCCAACCATCCTGACAAAATAATAAAAAGATAGCCACACTAAAGCAATTGTCGGATAGCCTGATAAGTTCACCGCAGAGTCATCCACCGACCACATATTCTTGCCGTTTATTATGCACAGGATAAAAACTACGATTTCGGAAATCAGCAGTCTTATTGCATAATTTTTATCGCTGCGTTTCTTATCATCTGCGTAATTTTTCGTACTCTTACTCTGCTCTACTGGCTTCTTAGACTCCGGCTTTGCCGTAGTTTCAACTACAAGTTGTTTTGAAGTTGATGATTGCGCATCCTGTTTCTTAGGTTTTGTCTCTGGTATATTCTTATATCGGTTAGGATCATATTCTCTTCCATTCGAATATGGGCGTTTTATATCCTCCTTTTGTTTCTTCGTCTGCGGCTCAGCAGATTTCGCAGCTGACTTACTAGGTGTGCTGTGTGAAACCTGTTTGGAGCTTGGTGATTGCACAGTCTGTTTCTTAGGCTTTGTCTCCGATATATCCTTATATCGGTTAGGATCGTACTCTCTCCCATTCGAATATGGGCGTTTTATATCCTCCTTTTGTTTCTTTGTCTGCGGCTCGGTGGATTTCGCAGCTGACTTACTAGTCGTGTTGTGCGGAACACGATGCTCTCCGGTATTGTCGCTACTTTGGCTTTTCTTCTCATCGACCTTCCAAAACGGTCCCTCTACCGGCTTGTTTTCTTCGGGCTTCTTGTGCAAAGTGCGAGGATTGCCATCATTATTGCCGCTTTGATCATTCTTCCCAACGCTCTTCGGCACAGACTCTTTGGCAATCGTTTTTGCACGGACCTCTTGAAATTTCCGCCATTCGTTTAAATCGGCTTTTGTCGGAACTGCAATTGTCCTAAAACTCACAAAATCGTCCATAGCCCAACCGCAGTTCCAGCATCTCCCGCTTATTAGATTTCCAAAACATACCGGGCATTTTGGTGTCATTTACTTGCTCTCCTTCTCCCAACTATTAAGCATCAGAATTTTACTCGTTTTAAATAGTCATTAAAAACACAGTTTTTTGATAATTTTAGCATAATTCATCGATAATGGCAACAAAATAGTGACTATTTTCTTTAAGTCAAAAAAATCTCCGGCAATACATAAAGTATCTCCGGAGATGTGCTATACGGAAAAAATCGGTTACAAGCTTTTTACTCATAGCTGAAGTTCTCTAATATTTATACACCATGCTGTTTTATAAAGCTTGCGGCTTCGTGCTTTGCCAGGGCGGGGTGGTTTTGCGCCATGGCGCCGGTGAGGACGAGGGGGTCTGTGACCAAAGCGGCGTGGCAATGGTTTTTGATGCTGCGCACGGTGTCTGCCGCTCCGCTGCCTCGGTAATAAGTAAAGCCCCAAAGGCTTGTGCCTTTAGGGCTTTGGTACGCCCGACGGGATTCGAACCCACGACCTTCAGAGTCGGAGTTTCAATCAGTGCGTTTTACACTTTTTCATATTGTGCCGCAGAGTCTTGAAATTTCAAGACTTTTTCATTTTGGCCTTTTATATCGTTTTGCGAAATAATTCAACTTTTCGCAATGGAGTTGAATTTTTGTTGAATTATTTTCTTACAAATAATACTTGTTTTCTCGAGGTTATCCTTGAATTATCGCAGCATATGTGATAACCTGTCGATGCACCTTTCCAGGTGTGAGCGCTGTAAAGCGGCAGGCGGTTAGCTACATCTCCGCAAAGGAGGTGAGGCGATGCGACTTACGATAACTTTGACACTGCGAAAGCTGATAGTCCAGTTTATCATAAAAAGCAAAAACCGCCACTCGGCCAAGTGACGGTTATGCTTAAGTGATTTTTCACTTAAAATTTACCTAAACATACCGAGCTAACCGCTTGTCGCAGCGCTCTTTCTGCGTCTATTATAGCGTTTGCCGAGCGGGTTGTCAAGAAATATGCTTTACTTCTCTTCCCCGTCCCGCTCGACTGCTTCATCAACAGCACGGTTTATAAAGCTGTTGAGGCTTTCGCCCATGTTTTCCGCATGGGCTTTTATTTTGTCCTTTTTCCCTTTCGGCATGCGGATCTGAAAGACATCGTAATTATTCTTGATATACTTGTTGACGGCCTTCTGCTGCGCCTTTGATGCAGGCATCCAATACCCCCTTGTTTGCGGAAAGCTTGCCCCTCCGCCATATTTGGCTCATTATAGCACTTTCATCTATTGCATTCAATATGCATTTTGAACAATATATTGAATGCAATATTGTTTATTGTGTCAATTGATATATTGAATTCAATATGTTATCATGTGAGCACAGCGCAAGAAAGGAAGGTATAAACATGTTTAAAGGAATAACCGGCGCTCACTATTCAGACAGAGAAACCATCGAATTCGTGCAGTTAAGCACAGCAGAGCTATCAAGCACCGCAAAGTTAATTTACCGATTAGCCCATGAGGATGGTCTGAGTTCATGGGTCTATATGGGGCTAAATACCGAGCTGGCGGCAGTAAACAAAGACAACCCCAATGCAGACGAGCTAACAGCCCTTGCCGAAAGGTTTTTGACATCGGAGGACTGGGAGGAGCTTGACGACATATTCGATACTGTTGTCAAGATAGCAGGCGACTCTGCTGCATCAGATTTGTGCGGTATTCGGATTGACTGGCTTAAAGAGCGTCATAAGTATCAAGCATATACCGCCGCATTGGATATCAAAGCTCGCATCGATGAACTCATAGCTTACGAGGACACCTGCGACGCATCCTTTGTCGATACACAAATCTTAAAAGAACTTTGGAGCATAGTATACACAAATCATCCCGACGCTGTCACCTCCGGCGAGTATGCCGACAAATACTGCTTCCTTTACGGGGTTTTAAGCGCAGACAAAATGAGCATACCAAAATAACCGCATAAACAGCAAATAGTCCGCCCTGTAAATCGGGCGGACTTTTCTTTTAGGTGATTTTGTCCGAAAAGGTCACCTCTTTTTTTGGTCGCACATTTCTGCATTTTCCTCATAGATCAGATAGTTTTCCTGTATGCTTGTGCCTGTACGCTTGAAGCTGGATAAGCCTGTACCCTTGTAGAAATCAAAGTCCGAGAAGCTGCGCAGAGTGTTTATTGCCGGACTGCGGCGAATTGCCCATAGGCCGCCGCTTTCGCAGCGTTTGACCTCATTGACCGTTGTAAGCAGGTCAGCGGCAATGCTCTTTATGGTCTGCCCGTTAAAGTATCTCCGCTCTATGACACTTCGATATTCTGCGGGAATGGTCTTTAAAGTCTCGCACAGCGCATTGTGCAGCTCCTGCCGGTACAAGGCATCCTCGACCCGCTCAAAGCATTCTGCGCTGTTTGGGTCAGCTACTGCGTCACCGAGCGTCACTTCTCCGCTGTCGTCCAGCGGGGTGCTTAGGCTTATCGCATTATTGAGCGGGTCATTTGCCGTTCGCCTCGTTCTAAGGCCGTAGAGCGTTGTATAGCCATCTTTAAGATAAAAGCTATACCAGCCGATAAAGCTTCCGCTGTTGGGTTTATAGGTCTCTACAGCCTCACACATGGCAATATATGCGGCGCTCATTAGGTCGTCGAACTCGACATCAGAGCGGGAGCGAAAAGCTGCAAGCCATTTATTCGCCAGCTTCATCGCAAAGCGCTTTACCTGCTCCCACAGCTCAAGCTCCCGCTCCCTGTCGCCGTTTTGTATGAGCACAGCCAGTTCTTCGTTTGACATCAACCATTATCGCCATACTCATAACAACAAACAGCAGGTACACCTATGTTATCCAGGAACATAGCCGCACGCATTGAGTCTGGCTCTCGGCATGCATTTACTGCACGGGCAGCGTAATCATTGAATACTGATATACGGGTAGCTGCATCGCAAGGTCGCTCGGCGTACAGCTCTTCGTCAGGGTGCTTGTCAGCATATTTGCACAGGAGCGACAGCATAAGCGAGTTATCCTTGTGCTTGTCGCAAAGCTGCTGATACTGTGCCTTATTCATCGGTATGTCAAGCTTCAAAAGCTCGGCATCGGGGTGAAGCTTTGCACTGTCGAGCATATTCCACTCCTCAACAGCGGCACTATGAGCCTGCTTGATTTTTTCTATGCGGGAAATGACCTCTTCATATTCCGTCTTGCGCTGCCGCTCCATCTCGCTGCGAAGGCGGTCGGCCTCCACTCGGGCTATTGTCTCTTTCTGTTGCTTGTCCTTAAGCTCACGCTCCTGCGCTATAAGCTCCGTCATCTTGTCCATGTACTCCGATACTGCATCGTAAATTCTGTCTTTGAAATTCATGTTTTTGTCCTTTCGGTTTGATTTGATAGCATTTGCTTGCAATTGCTTTGTTTCGCTTTCAAAAAAAGCGGTGGGTTTTTTGGGTTTTCTAAAAAAGCAGTGGGTTTTTGGCTTTCGTGGTATCGGCCAAAACAATGCCTTTCGAGCATTTTGGCTCTACCATTTTGGGGGTAGTAAAAGCCTTATCTTCCGTCATTTTGGGGGCAGTAGATATCGAAAACGCCGTTTACTACCCTCATTTTGTGGGTACCAGTGAGCAATTTTGCCCGCAAGCCTTCCCCCATTTTGGTGGAGATATACTATATATAGCCATAGGATATAGCTTTAATCTGCGCCTTGACCGGTCTTCCACTCAAAAGAAAAAGTATATATATTCGGCTGCCTTATGCTTGCGCCGCTGCGAACGCTAATAAAGCCCGCTCGGGTCAGCTCATCGATATGCCGCCTTAAGCTGTTGTCGGTTATCCCATATTTTTTAGCGGTGGAGAGCGGGAAAGTAAACTCTCGCTTTCCACCGCTTTCCATTGCCATGCATTGATATGTGTTTTTAGCTCCGGCGGTCAAATGTTGATACCTACTGCTTAAAAGCAGTGAGTTTCCAATCTGAATAAACCGGCCTTCTGCGCAGTCTTGCCGAGCGGACAGCCATCCGACAATATGTGCGCCGCTCTTTTTCCGGCTCATAGCTCTAGTCTTTCTTGTCCGTTTGCCTGCGCTCTGAGTTCGTCAAGCCTTTTCCTCATTGTTCTGATCGCTTTTCTGTTGCTGCTGACCCGTGCATCCATCCGATGTATATACCGCTTCAAATCGTACTCGGGGTTATCTGCGGACGGGAGAAAATAACCCTTGTCCGATGCAATGACGAACGCACCGTTATCTCTTTCCCGCTCGGCCAGCTTCCTAACTTGGCGCTCGCTTACACCCATAAGCCGTGCAAGCTCTCGCATGGGCATTGCGTTTGCCTCACCCTCAAGCAGAAAAGCTTGAATTTCACGCTTGTTGGTGTTAGAATGATTGCAGAAAGTGCCGTCTTCTAACGCCCTTTCGTTTGCCTGTTCGGATGGTGCAACACCCGAGCGGGCTTTTTTGTTTTCTGTCACTGTGCCATACCCCCGTTAACCGCACTCATCGCATCCAGCTTTTCTATAAGCATAGGGATGTTGACCTTGTAAGTCCTGCCGCTATAAAATCCGGGCAATTCACCCGCTTTAGCCATTCTCCTGAGTTGAAACTCGGTTATTATCCCGAGCGCCGCCGTCTGTCTAATGGTCAAATAATTGCTTGTTGTGTTCAATTTGTTTTCCTCCTATTAATGTTTTGCAATACTTTGCTATGTCTTAATTATAGGCTTGACATGGCTTGTCGTCTATGCTAATATCTAAATATAAGATTATTTTTTAAGGAGAAAATATCTTGAATATAGATATCAGTGTGGCAACAGGTGAGCTAAAGTGCAAAATCGGAAGCAGAATTAAAGAAGAACGCAAGCTTAAGAATTGGTCGCAGGCCGAGCTCGGAGAAAAAATTACAGACATGCTCGGCGCAAACGAAGACGGCAGAGCGAAAAGTCAAGGCAACATATCTGAATGGGAAAACGGCAAAAGAGTCCCCGACTTGAAATGCCTGATATGCCTAAGTAGATTGTTTACTTGCAGTCTCGGTTATTTGCTCGGCGAATATGATGCTCGCACATACGGTGAAAACAAGATTGCAAAAACCATTGGTCTATCACCTAAGTCGGTAAATTTACTTTCGAATATGGCCACATGGGGCGCTTTCAGTGATTACAGTAAGGTTTTAGACAAACTAATTTCTGACTCATGCTATAAAAACAAAGAGCATCGCAGCCTCCTCGATCTGATATATCTCTACCTTTCTTTTGAGAGTAAAAAAGGCACAAAGCAAAAGCCGGTAATATGGAAAACTGGTGTTATAACATACGAGGCTAATGATGGATATATAGACCCTTCAGCTATCGCACTCAGCGACAGTCTGATTGAAGATGCCATATTGATAGAGATATCAAATGCATTGAGAGATTTAAAGCACTCGAAATAACGCAAAGAAAGGAGCGGCGCTGATGGCTAACATACAGGAGCGGCGGGATAAGTCCGGCAAACTTATCTCTTATTCCATTCGTGTACATCGTGGGCGTGGGGCTGACGGCAAGCAGCTCAAGCCGTACACTGCGACATTTGAGGTGTCGCCCACTTGGACAGAAAGAAGCGCAAGGAAAAAGGCTGAGGCTTTCGCCGCAACCTTTGAGAAAGAATGCCGTGAGGGCGTGACATCCGACAGCAAGCAGCGCTTTGCTGATTATGCCGAATATGTCCTAAAGCTGAAAGAGCAGCGTGGCGACAAGCACACAACCATCACAGACTACAGGAGCATGACCGAGCGCATATATCCCGAGATAGGGCATATAAAGCTCAAGGATTTGCAGGCGCACCATCTTAACACCTTGTATGCCCACCTCCTGCAAAACGGCGCAAACAAGCGCACAGGTGGCAAATTGAGCAACAAGACCGTGCTGCGCTATCACAGATTTATCTCTATAGTGCTCACGCAGGCAGTCAAAGAGTCTCTTATACCGTTTAACCCCGCCTCAAGGGCAGAGCCGCCGAAAGCCGAGAAAAAGGAAGCTAAGTATTTGCAGTCAGCCGATGTTGCGGCGATACTCGATGCGCTGGACAAAGAGCCGATAAAGTGGCGGACACTTATCCACCTGCTCTTGATAACAGGCGCAAGGCGTGGCGAGATAATCGGCTTGAAATGGGATAGGATAGACTTTGACAACAACCGCCTGTATATCTGCAACACCATTTCATACACACCCGACAGGGGCGTTTATGAAAGCACACCTAAGACCGAAAGCAGCAAGCGTTATGTCTCGCTCCCTGTTGAAACGATGCAGCTTCTCAAGCAATACAGGGCATGGCAGATACAAGAGCGTTTCCGCTTGGGCGAATACTTTGTTAATCAAGGCTTTGTGTTCTCACAGGACAACGGAAGCCCGCTGCACCCCGACAGTGTCGGCAAGTGGCTCACAAAGTTCTGCCAGCGTCATGGTCTGCCCCACACTAACCCGCATGCGTTCCGGCACACAATGGCCAGCATGCTTTATTACAACGGAATGGACAGCGTGAGCATATCCAAAAGATTGGGGCATGCGCAGGTCTCGACCACCTCAGATATATATGCTCATGTTATCGCAGAGGCGGACAAAAAGAATGCCGATATACTGTCGGAGATCTTTTTGAAAAAGGCGTGATGTATTGAATTTTTTAGAGCGAGTTGAATTAAAGTTGAATTTTCACACGCAAAAGCGCCGAAAGTCAAAAAGCAAAAGCCCAGTGTTCAAAGCCGCAAAGCCTTGAAAACACTGGGTTTTTTGATTGGTACGCCCGACGGGATTCGAACCCACGACCTTCAGAGTCGGAGTCTGACACTCTATCCAGCTGAGCTACGGGCGCGTTTGCCGATATATTATAGCAAAACCTCGGCCGGATGTAAAGTAGCTTTTGTCGTTTCCGGCTTAGAACTCGATGACGACGGGCTCGGCGGTAAACGAGCTTATGGTCGCAGTGCCGGACTTGAAGTACAAAACGACGCAGTTGCCGTCGCCGGGGGTGTACAGGCTTCTGAGCTCATTGTAGCTTTGGAGCATGTGCTCGCAGGCCTCGATGCTGTCGTCGGCGTAAAGCTCGCCTGCGACACGGATCCACTCGCCGTCTTTAAATGCGCAGATCTCCACCTTGGGGTTTGCCTCGACCTGCCTGAAAAACGCCTTTTTCTTGCCGGTCTGGATGCCGAGCTTGCCGTTATAGATATCGACCGTGCCGAACGGTCTTATCCTCGGCTGGTCGCCCTCGGTGGTGGCGATAAAATATGTGCCCGCTTCCTTGAGAAAATCATATACTCTCTGCATGGTTTTTTCCTCCTAATTTATATTGTGTTTAAAATTATACATGCGGCAGTTTAAATTTTCAAGCTTGAATTATAAGGCAAACCGTGATACGCTTACTTATATTGCGAAAGGAGTGCGTCATGGAGATACGGGATCTATACGATGTCAACAGGCTGCCGACCGGGCTTACCGGCGTTCGGGGCGAGAAGCCGCCGGAGGGCTGCTACCACATGGTCATACACATCTGCATTTTTAATTCCGAGGGACAGATGCTCATCCAAAAGCGCCAGTCGACCAAGGCAGGCTTTCCTGACATGTGGGATGTGACCTGCGGCGGCTGCTCTATAGCCGGCGAGACGAGCCGTGACACGGTGCACCGTGAGCTCAAGGAGGAGCTGGGGCTCGACCTCAGCTTTGACGATATCCGCCCCAACCTCACCGTCAATTTTGACAACGGGTTTGACGACTTTTACCTCATAAACCGGGACATCGACCTTACCTCGCTCACGCTTCAGACTGAGGAGGTGCAGGCGGTCAGGTGGGCGTCATCAGACGAGATTTTCGCCATGATAGACGACGGAAGCTTCATCCCGTTTTTCAAAAGCTTCGTTCAGCTTCTGTTCGATATCAGAAGCAAGCCCGAC
Source organism: uncultured Oscillospiraceae bacterium (assembly GCA_934597175.1). GTDB lineage: Bacteria > Bacillota > Clostridia > Oscillospirales > Oscillospiraceae > F23-B02. The sequence continues at coordinate 28,303 of CAKTQR010000024.1, forward strand.
TGCCTAAATATATAAAAAAACAGGAAGTTACGATGGATAAGATACACAGCCGCAGCGCATACTGGGACAACATAAAGGGTTTTCTCATCTTTTTGGTGGTTTTGGCGCACTGCCTATACGCTCATCAGAACAAGCTCGCCGTCGAGGTGATAGTCAAGGGCATATACCTTTTTCATATGCCGGCGTTCATTTTCGTCTCCGGCTTTTTCGGCAAAAGCGAGCGGGCGCACAGCGAAAAGAGCATATTCACGCTGCTGTTTGCCTACTTCATCTTCAACAGCATAACCGGCATTATCGTGGGCTGGACGGAGTTTTTTGACCCGGAGTATTCGTATTGGTACATACTCGCCCTCGTTATCTGGCGGCTTGCGTCAAAGTATGTCCCCAAAACCCGCACTAACCTTATAATCTCCGTCATCTTCGGCGTGGGCATCGGCTTTGTTCCGGTCATCACGAACGATTTTGCCCTGTCACGGGCCATCGCCTTTTTCCCGTTTTATCTCGCCGGTCTCATAACGCCGAAGGAGCGCTTTGAGACCAAGCCGAAAATGCTTGTTCCGGGGCTTATCGCCCTCGCAGCGGCGGTCGTGCTCGGGTATCTGACGCTGCGGGTGCTGAACATTCAAAACGAAGTGATGCTCATGGACGCATACATCGAGTCGTCCGAGGCGCTTATAAGGTTTAGCATGTTTGCCGTCGCAGCGGCTGCGATAGTTGCCATTTTGGCGTTTGCGCCGAAGCGGAAGATACCGTTTCTGACCATGTTCGGCAGAAACTCGCTGCCGATATTCCTCATTCACAGGCTGATAACCCTCGTTTTCAGCTCATACATCGAGGGATACCGTGCAATGATTATGGTGGCTGCCGCTGTTTTGGTGAGCTTTGTCATCTGCCTTGCCTTCGGCAACGACACCGTGGGCAAGCTCATGAATGAATATCTTGAGGATGGCGCAGAGCTCATTTTAAGGCGCAAAGACCCGCAAAAAAGCAGTCGGAGGTATAAATTTACCGCAGCCTCCGCTCTTATCGTTGCAGCGGCGATAGTTATAAACGGCGTAGTAAGCATGTAAAATTGTATAAATTGCAAAAACCGGAGTGGTATCACTCCGGTTTTTCTTCGTCTTCGGTCTCGTCGATTATCTCGTCGGGCTCTTGCTCGTGGCCGGTGTAGCTCAGGGGCTTGCCGGAGATGAGCTTGCGGTGGGAGATGCTTTTTGTTATGCTGCCGGCTATGCCCTTGACGAGCGACTGTGCGGCAAGGTGCTTGCCGATTATCGCCGCAAGATCGGTGTCGGGCGAGAGGTCGGAGACCGTGCCCTCCATGATGGCAAGCGAGCGCCAGAACATCGTAAGCGATCTGGGCACTTTTATCTCAAAGTCCCTCGCAATGCGGTAGAGGTCTGCAAAAATTTCAACGGTGCTGCTCATTTCCGCCATGCTGATGACCCTGTACTTATCTAAATACGCCCGCATGCGCTCGTAATACGCCGCCTTATCAATGCTCGGGTCGTGCTCGCATATCTCAAGGACATTGTCGGCAAATTTCAGATAGTCGTTGCTGAAAATGGCTCTCATGCAGCCGGTGACAAGCTCGGCGTCCTTTTCGGTGAGCCTGCCCATCATGCCCAGATCGAGCCACACGATGCGGCCGTCCTGAACACGGATATTGCCCGGGTGCGGGTCTGCGTGGAAGAATCTGTCCTCGGCAAACTGCTTTATGTAGTTATTTATAAACTTCGTGCAAACCTCGTGGACATTGTAGCCCTGGCGGAGCATTTCCTCGGTGTTATTAAGCTCAAAGCCGCCGATATACTCCATGACGAGGACATTTTTTGTCGTCAGCTCATCGTACACCCTCGGGCAGTAGACATACTGCACGCCCTCGTTGTTGCGGCGGATGGTGCGGATATTCTCGGCTTCACGGAAAAAGTCCATCTCGTCCTGCGCAACGAGCCACATTTCGTCGATGCAGTCGCAAAGATTCATGACATTGTTGATGCTCTTAAACTTCACGATCTCAAGCGCTTTTTTTATGAGCCTGACATCCCGCTCCATCGTGGTGTAGATATCGGGGCGCTGAATTTTTACGGCGACATGCGTGCCGTCGAGCAGTATCGCTTCGTGCACCTGCGCAATGGATGCAGCTCCCAGAGGAATGGGCAGGATACGCTCGAACACGGCGTTCCACGGCTTGCCGTACTCCTCGCTGATGATCTCTCTTATCTGGACGGTGACGAGCGTGGAGGCATCCGTTCTGAGGCTTTCGAGCTTCTTGCAATACTCCATGGGGATTATCTCGGGGTGCATCGAGAGAAGCTGGCCGAGCTTAACGAAGGTAGGCCCGAGCTCCTTGAGCATCTCGCAAAGCTTGTCGGGGTCAAAGCCCTGCATCACCTTGTATTTGCTCATCACCTTAACTATTTCAAGCAGGCGTTTTGTATCGCCCGTCAGTCCCTGCGCTGCATTTGCCATTACATTATCCTTCAATCTATTTTAGTATCTAATATATAACATGTGTGCGTCACATTGCCGTCGTCGGTGAAGGAGACGATGTTATCCTGCACCGTCTGATAGCTGTCGGCTCTTGCGACGATGACCTCGGTGCTGTCCTTTTCCCAGAGATACACGGCATCGGTGCAGCCTATCTCGCCGCTGCGAAGCCCCGCTCTCACGGACATGCTGACGCTTCCATAATCATACTTCTCGCCGCCTGTGAGCACTATCCTGCCTAGCTCTGCGGGCGGAGTTTCGGGCCGGATGATGTAGCCCTCGAGCTGCTTACCCTCGCCGCCGTCAAAGGTCACGGCGGTAAAATTTTGCGTCTCGTCCTTGGTGTTTATCCGAAGCGCCGTGGTCTTTACAAGGTATAGCTTATTATCGCCGCACCAGACCCATGCACAGCCGGTGTTATCCTGCAGGGGCTTTGCAAACTTTTCGTGCTCGGCTCGGCATTCGACCTGCGCCTCGGCGGGCGTTTGGGCGTCAAGTCCGCTCACCTCGAGCACATACTCGGGCGTTTTCGACCTCAGCTGCATGATGACGGCGAAAACCAGCGCAAGCACGGCAAGCGTTATCGCCGCATAGACAATATATGTTCTTTTGGCCGGGCTGCTTCCCTGCCGCTTCGCCTTTGCAGACACAGCACACCTCCTGAGACATATTTAGTGTATTATACCAAAAAGTCGGCACTTTAACAAGAAAAAAATCAGGGATAAGTCATCTTAGGACTTATCCCTGATTTTCAATCGTTTGAACAGCGTCACCGAAATTGCCGCTATCACTATGCCGAGCACGACCGAGGCAAGCACATCCAATTCCTTTCACGCTGCACAGCAGAGTTTGTTCACAGTAACATCATCAGTGTTCCAACGACTATGAGCGCAAGGCCGAACGCCGCCTTTTTGCTCAGGCGCTCTTTAAACACCAGTGCCGAGAAACCGATGGAGACAAGAATGCTCAGCTTATCGATGGGGACAACGACGCTTGCAAGGCCGTCCTGCAGCGCCTTGTAGTAGCAAAGCCACGAGCCGCCGGTCGCAAGGCCGGACAGGCAGATAAAGCCCAGCTCGTTTTTGGGTATGACCTTGAGCGTGTGCTGCTTGCCTTTAACAAACACGATGAGCCACGCCATCACGAGCACAACGCCCGTGCGTATGGCCGTCCCGAGGCTCGATTCAACGCCGTCTATGCCGATCTTGCCGAGTATGGAGGTCAGCGACGCAAATACAGCGGACAAAACTGCGTATAGGAGCCAGCTTTTCTTTTCCGTCTTTTCACCGCTGTCGGCCTTTTTCTCGATCATCATGAATGTGCCGATGCCGATAAGGATAACGGCAATGCCCTTGAGCCACGAGACCGGCTCGCCGAGGAATACAAGTGCAAGCAGAATGGTCAGAACCGTTGAGGATTTGTCGATGGGCACGACCTTGTTGACATTGCCTAACTGCAAGGCTCTAAAATAGCACAGCCACGATGCGCCGGTCGCAAGGCCCGACAGGATGAGAAACACCCATGTTTTTGTACTGAGAGTCGTTATCGTCGGGGCAGAGCCAACTATCCAAACCATCAGCCACGAGAAAATGAGCACGACGATGGTGCGTATCGCCGTTGCTGCGTCAGAGTCCGTTTTCCTTATGCCGCACTTGGCGAGCACCGAGGTCAGTCCGGCAAACAGTGCCGAGCCCAGCGCAAAAAGAACCCACATGAAAATGCCCTTCTTTACTGTTTTCATTATTACACAGGGGTTTGAAAAAATTGAGCAGGCGCAATTTATAATACCACAAATTTTACTGTTTGGCACACCGGTAAGTAAAAAAGCAACCCACAAATGTGGACTGTTGTTGCGATTTTCGACGGAAAGAAATTTTAGAACGAAATTGAAAAATCACGCATGGGGAGAGTTTGAGAGGGGATGGTATTCCCCTCTCGCCCATAATTGAGCGAAGCGGATAATTGCGCCGAAGGCGTGGGTCACAAAAAAAGACACGCAGTAGCGTGTCTTTTTTTGGTGACCCGTACGGGAATCGAACCCATGTTACCGCCGTGAAAGGGCGGTGTCTTAACCGCTTGACCAACGGGCCTAAATTAAGGCGCAGGTAAAAATATCTGCGCCTTTTTGGTAGCGGCACCTGGATTCGAACCGGGGACACTGCGGGTATGAACCGCATGCTCTAGCCAACTGAGCTATGC
>CAKTQR010000025.1 GCA_934597175.1 uncultured Oscillospiraceae bacterium
CAGGTCTTGTAGTCGGGCTTTGCCTTGCCTTCCATGATGCCGGGGATCTCACGGAACTGACGGCGAACTTCCTCAATCATGCTGTATGCAGCCTTGGAAACGGAGTCCATGGTCATAGCCGAGAACACGAACGGCAGCATGCCGCCGATGAGCAGACCGATAACGACGGTGGGGCTGGTGAGAGCAACCTCAGCAGCGTTCAGGCCGGTAGCCTGAGTGAAGGATACGAACAGTGCAAGTGCGGTCAGAGCAGCAGAGCCGATAGCGAAGCCCTTGCCCATTGCAGCGGTGGTGTTGCCGACAGCGTCGAGCTTGTCGGTGATCTCACGCACGGAGTGGTCAAGGCCGCTCATCTCGGCGATACCGCCGGCGTTGTCGGCGATAGGACCGTAAGCGTCAACTGCGACGGTGATGCCGGTGGTGGAAAGCATACCGACTGCTGCGAGTGCGATACCGTAAAGACCTGCGAACTTGTAAGCAAGGAGAATGCCTACGCAGATGAGCAGGACGGGGACCCAAGTGGACATCATGCCGACTGCAGTACCGGAAATGATGGTGGTAGCGGAGCCGGTCTCGGACTGCTGAGCGATCTTCTTAACGAACTTGTAGTCGCCGGAGGTGTAGACCTCGGTGACGACACCGATAACGAGACCGACAACGAGACCGGAGATGATTGCAATAGCAGCACCGAAGCCATTGAGCATCGACTTGCTGAAGATAAGGGATGCGATGACGACGAGAAGTGCGGAAACATAAGAGCCCATCTTAAGAGCCTTATGGGGATTCGAGCCTTCCTTGCCGCGAACGAAGAAGGTTGCGATAACGGAAGCAAGAATACCGCAGGCTGCGATAACGAGGGGGAAGATAACGCCGCTGGCGGAGTCGGTAATAGCGACTGCACCGAGTGTCATTGCGGAGATGATAGCACCGACATAGCTCTCAAACAGGTCAGCGCCCATACCGGCGACATCGCCGACATTGTCGCCGACATTGTCAGCGATAACAGCGGGGTTACGGGGGTCATCCTCGGGGATGCCTGCCTCGACCTTACCGACGAGGTCAGCACCGACATCGGCTGCCTTGGTGTAGATACCGCCGCCGACACGGGCAAACAGTGCGATGGAGGAAGCACCGAGCGAGAAGCCGAACAGGACATTGAGGTCCTTGAAGATGATGTACAGAATGCTTGCGCCGAGAAGGCCAAGGCCGACAACGCACATACCCATGACCGAGCCGCCGGAGAAGGCGATCGACAGAGCCTTGTTCATGCCGCTCAGACGGGCAGCATTTGCGGTGCGGACATTTGCCTTGGTGGCGACATTCATGCCGATGTAGCCGGCGAGAATGGAAAATGCTGCGCCGCACAGGAAGCAAACAGCGGTGATCCAGTTCTTAAGACCGAAGCCTATTGCAATGAACAGAACAGCAACAAAGATAGCAAGGATCTTATACTCGGCAAAGAGAAAAGCGCGAGCGCCATCACTGATTGCGGAGGATATTTCCTTCATGCGGTCGGTGCCTGCATCCTGCTTGGAAACAAAAGAGATCTTGTAGAAAGCAAAAAGCAGAGCGACGACTGCCAGCGCGGGGGCCAGCCAGATAAGAGAATCCATTTTTTACTCACTCCTATAAAATTTTTAACAAAAAGTTATTGGGCTGTCTATGTATTTTATACTAAGCACTTAAAAAAATCAATTCATATTTGCCTGTTATTCGTGTAAATTCAACAAGTTTATCAAATTTTACGAAAGTATGAAAAAAACCACGGCTAAGGTGTGCAAAACACACAAAAACAAGTGCAAAACGGCCAGAATATTGACATGAATGTATCAATCTTAACAACAGACGGCACTGAGATGTTAACAAAATGAAAATTGCTGCAAAAATTTGAATGTTTGTGTTGGGAAATTCAAAGAATCGTGCTAAAATATAAAATTATGACTAAGGTTAGGCCGGAGGTAGTGAGATGCTTCTTAAATTATTTGCAGGACTGAGCGCCGCAGCGACGGCTCTCAACATTTCGTCGCCGAGGGTAGAGTTCACGGGCATTAAGCTTGCGGGCTTTGCACTTTTGCGCTTTGCCGAGTTTTACATAGGCTCACTGCTTGCATACATCATTGCGGTGTACGCCGTGTCGGAGCTTACCGTGGATATGGACGAGCCGCAGGAAAAGCCGTCGAAGTTCTGGCAGTGGAACATGAACGAGCTTGCCGAGATAATCTGTGTGCTCGTAGGTGCGAGGGTGTCCGTCACCGGCACCGAGAAGCTTCCCAAGGGGCAGCGTTATCTCATGGTCTGCAACCATCGCTCGATATTTGACCCCATTGCGTCTATTAAGCTTTTTGGCGCAAAGGAGTATATCTACATATCAAAGCCCGAAAACTTCAAGATACCCATTGTAGGTCCGGTCATGCACAAGTGCGGCTGTCTGCCGGTCAACCGTGACAACAACCGTGAGGCGCTTGCAATGGTAAAGTCGGCAAGCAAGTGCATCCGGGACGACACCGCCTCCGTTGTCATCTACCCCGAGGGCACACGCAGCCGTGAGCATGAGCTTCTGCCTTTCCATGCAGGCTCGTTTAAAATTGCGCAGCGCACCGGTGTGCCGGTCGTCATCGCCGCCATCCACGGCACAGATGAGATAGTGCGCAATGTGCCCTTAAAGAAAACAAAGATAGAGCTTGATATTCTCGATGTGATCGACGGCGATTTCGTAAAGAGCCACAGCACGAAGGAGACGGCGGAGACCGCTCAGAAAATGATACAGGAGCATCTCGACCGAAAGTACGGAAAGAAGGAGTGAACGCCCGAAAATGATAAAGCTTCTTAAGTATATGAAGGGCAGGGAATGGCTGTTTTTCCTTGTCAGTCTTGTTTTTATAGTGTCGCAGGTGTGGCTCGACCTCAAGCTGCCCGACTACATGTCGAAGATCACGACCCTTGTCAAGACCGAGGGCAGTGCCATGGCCGATATCTGGGCATCCGGCGGCAAGATGCTGCTTTGCTCGCTGGGAAGCCTTGCGTCATCGATTGTAGTCTGCTACCTTGCATCCTCCATCGCCGCAAGCTTTTCAAGAAGGCTTCGTGCGGCGATGTTTGACAAGGTGGAGTCGTTTTCCATGGAGGAGATAAACGCCTTCTCCACCGCAAGCCTCATCACCCGCTCGACAAACGATGTCGTGCAGGTGCAGATGCTCATAGTCCTTTCCATGCAGGTCGTTATCAAAGCGCCCGCCATGGCGGTGTGGGCAATCACGAAAATTGCCGGCAAGGCGTGGCAGTGGTCGCTGGCAACGGGTATCGCCGTTGTGCTGCTCATCGGCTTTCTTTCCATTGCAATGGTGCTGACCTTCCCGAAGTTCCGCAAGATCCAGTGGTTACAGGATGCGCTCAACCATGCCGCAAGGGAAAATTTAAGCGGCATCCGTGTCGTGCGTGCCTACAATGCCGAGGAGTATCAGGAAAAGAAATTTGAAAAGGCCAACACCGACCTTCTTAATAATCAGCTGTTTGCAAACCGCACGATGACGCTTTTAAGCCCGTTCATGAATATCACCATGAACTGCCTTAACATGTCCATCTACTGGATAGGCGCAGTGCTCATAAACGCCGTCGTCATCGAAAATGCGGCGTCGATAGCCACAAGAGTCGACATCTTTGCCGACATGATAGTGTTCATGTCCTACGCCATGCAGGTCATCATGTCGTTTATCATGATAGTCATGGTGTTCATCGTTGCGCCCAGAGCGCTCGTCGCCGCAAAGCGTATAAACGAGGTGCTCGACACCGAGCCCAGAATAGTCGAGCCGAACAAAGCCCAGCCCGAGGAGACAAGCATCGGCGAGGTGGAGTTTAAAAATGTGAGCTTTACCTATCCCGGCGGCAGCGGCAAGGTGCTGACCGATATTAATTTCACCGCCCACCGCGGCGAGACCGTAGCGTTTATTGGCTCGACAGGCTCGGGCAAAACGACGCTCGTTAACCTCATCCCGAGGTTTTACGATGTCACCGAGGGCGCAGTTTTGGTCGACGGCGTGGATGTGCGTAATTACGAGCTTGAAAAGCTTTATAAGAAGCTCAGCTATGTGTCCCAGCGTGCCGTGATGTTCTCGGGCAATATCGAGGACAATGTTGCCTTCGGCGCAAATGCCGACAAGGCAAAGCTCAATGACGCACTGCATATCTCCCAGTCCGAGGAGTTTGTAGGCAGCCTTGAGGACGGCGTGCAGTCGAATGTCGCCCAGGGCGGCACTAACTTCTCCGGCGGTCAGAAGCAGCGTTTGTCCATCGCAAGGGCGCTGTGCCGTGACGCCGAGATACTCATTTTTGACGACACCTTCTCGGCTCTCGACTTCAAGACCGACCGTGAGCTGCGTGATGCGCTCAAGGCCAGGACCGCAGACGCAACGAAGCTCATCGTCGCCCAGCGTATCGGCACTATAATGACAGCCGATAAGATAGTCGTCCTCGACGAGGGCAGGCAGGTCGGCATGGGCACGCATAAGGAGCTTATGAAAAACTGCGAGGTATATCGTCAGATAGCCCTGTCGCAGCTGTCGGAGGAGGAGCTTGCCATATGAAAGGAATGAGAAGACCCCCCGTTGACGAAAAGCCGAAAAACTTCAAATCCTCCATGCTGTCGCTCCTGCGCTACCTCAAGCCGTGGCACGCTGCGATTATCATATCGCTGCTGCTGTCGCTCGGCAGCACTGCGCTGACGCTCATTGCGCCGGACAAGATGGCGGATCTTACAAACTCCATCGCCGCCGGACTTACCACCGGCATAGACATGGACGGCATAAAGCAGGCGATAATCGCTATCCTCATTATTTATATAGGAAGCGGCCTACTGTCCTGCATCGCAAGCTATACCATGATAACCGTCATGCAGAAGCTTGCATGGAGCCTGCGTGACAGCATCTCCAAAAAGATAAACCGCATGCCGCTCAAGTACTTTGACAGGGTCAGCATCGGCGATGTCCTGAGCCGCATCACAAACGATGTAGATACATTGAGCTCGACCCTGAACTCCAGCATAACAACGCTTGTACAGGGCGTTGTGCAGTTTGTCGGCGTAACTATTATAATGTTTGCAACGAACGCCGTGATGTCCCTTGCCGCCATCGGCTCGTCGCTTATCGGCTTCATTTTCATGTTTGTCGTGATATCGAAGTCGAGAAAATACTTCCGCCAGCAGCAGAAAAACCTCGGCGACATGAACGGTCATGTCGAGGAAATGTACTCGGGCCACGATATCGTCCGTGTCTACGGTGCGACCGAGCAGGCCAAGGCGGAGTTTAAGCGCATAAACGGGAACCTCTATGAAAGTGCATGGAAGTCCCAGTTCTTCGGCGGCCTTATGATGCCGTTCATGGGCTTTATCGGCAACTTCGGCTATGTCGCCGTGTGCGTTGTCGGTGCTGCGCTCACCATGAGCGGGAGCATCTCCTTCGGCGTTATAGTGTCCTTTATCGCATATGTTCGTCTGTTTACAAATCCGCTTTCGCAGATAGCGCAGGCTGCCACCCAGCTCATGTCCGCCGGTGCTGCCGGTGAGCGTGTGTTCGGCTTCCTCGAGGAAGAGGAGCTTTCCGATGACAGCTCTTGCACAGCCTACCCCGAAAAGGTCACGGGCGAGGTCACCTTCGACCATGTCCGCTTCGGCTATGACGAGGATAAGCCCATCATAAACGATTTTTCCGCCAAGGTCCTGTCCGGACAGAAGATAGCCATAGTCGGCCACACGGGTGCAGGCAAGACCACGATGGTAAACCTGCTCATGCGCTTTTACGAGCTGTGGAGCGGCGAGATACGCATCGACGGCGTGCCGATATCCGAGATGAAGCGCAGCGATGTGCACGCTCTGTTCGGCATGGTCTTGCAGGATACCTGGCTTTTTGAGGGCACATACCGTGAGAATATCGTCTACGGCAAGGAAAATGTCACCGACGAGCAGGTGCGCTCTGCCTGCAAGGCGGTCGGCATGGATCACTTTATTATGACTCTGCCCGACGGATACGACACCGTGCTCAGCGACCGCAGCAGCCTGTCGGCAGGTCAGCGCCAGCTTCTCACCATTGCAAGAGCCATGGTCGAAAACGCACCTATGATAATCCTCGACGAAGCAACAAGCTCCGTCGACACCCGTACGGAAGCTCTCGTCCAGCAGGCGATGTACAAGCTCACCGAGGGCAGGACCTCATTCGTCATTGCCCACAGGCTCTCGACCATCCGTGACGCAGATCTCATCCTCGTCATGGAAAAGGGTGATGTCGTCGAAAGCGGCACGCACGAGCAGCTTTTGGAGAAGGACGGCCTGTACAAGGAGCTGTATTACAGCCAGTTTGAGGCAAAGTGAGGAAATATGAAAAAGGTTGCACTTATAACGGGCTCGTCCCGTGGCATCGGCAGGGCAGAGGCAATAACACTCGCCCGTGACGGCTATGCCGTCTGCGTAAACTGCGTCGAGCGTGAAGATAAGGCGCAGGAGCTTGCAGATATGCTCCATAGCGAGGGCTTTGAAGCTATGTGGTACAAGGCGGATGTAGCCGATGCAGATGCTGTGAAGCAAATGGTCGCCGAGGTGGAAAAGACCCTCGGTGCGGTGACGCTTTTAGTCAACAACGCAGGCATAGCAAAGCAGTGCCTGTTCCAGGACATGACCGAGGATTATTGGAAGCGCATTTTCGATGTGAACCTCAACGGTGCGTTCAACACCATCCAGGCCGTGCTTCCGCATATGCTGCACGAGCATTCCGGCTGCATCATAAACACCTCGTCTATCTGGGGTCAGCACGGTGCGTCCTGCGAGGTCGCCTATTCGGCGACGAAGCACGCCATAATCGGCCTGACCCGCTCGCTCGCACAAGAGCTTGCACCGACCAATATCCGTGTAAACTGCGTCGCCCCTGGTGTTATCAACACCGACATGGTGCAGGTCCTGGGCACGGAAACGCTCGATGCACTTGCCGAGGACACCCCTGCCGGCAGGCTCGGCAGACCCGAGGACATTGCGGCGGTCGTGAGCTTCCTCGCCTCTGACGCAGCGTCCTTTATCACCGGCCAGGTCATAACCTCCGACGGCGGCTTTATAAAGTAAAATGCTCATATACGCACTGACTTTAGTCAAACCCGCCGACCGCCCGAAGCTCGAGCGGCTGTATCTCGAGTACCGCAGCGTGATGTTTTGCGCCGCAAACGAGATATTGCATAACGAGCATGAGGCAGAGGACGCGGTCCAGCAGGCGTTCGTGAAAATAGCCGAGAACCTTGGCAAGATACCCGATGAGCTATCGACCAAAACAAAAGCCTTTGTCGTCACCATTGCGGAGAACACCGCCATCGACCGCTACCGCAAGCTCAAGCGCCACGGCAGCTGCGAGCTTTGCGAGGAAAGCTACGGCATCGAAGCCGACAGCGCCGATGAGCTGGTAAGCTGCATACTTAAACTGCCTGCACGCTACAGGCAGTTTATACTATTAAAATACTACCACGGCTATTCGACCCGAGAGATCGCACGGCTGCTCGGCATGTCGAGCGCCGCTGCGAGCAAGACCGCTCAGCGGGCAAAGCAAAGACTTGAACAATTGTGCAAGGAGGCGGGGCTTTTATGATAAGTGATAACGATCTCAAAATTGCCGCAGAAAAAGCAAGCGCCGCCATTTTGGAAACACTGCCCGAAGTTGAGCACGAGTTTTCGCCGGAGCATGAACGCCAAATTGCCGCCATCGGTCGAAAGGCACGGCTCAAGAAAGTGCTGTCCGCCGCTGCCATTATCCTGCTCGTCATCATTGCGGGCGGTGTCGGTGTGCTGACATTCAGCCCCGAGGCAAGGGCTGAGCTTGAATCGACATGGAACAGGCTCATCGGCAATGACGGCTGGCCGACCTATGTAAACGGCGAGGAAGCGAGCACCTCCGCACTCGTCTATCGCCCGACTTGGCTGCCGGATGGGTATGAGGAGCTTAACGAGAACGCCGACTTTGGCATCATCGAGTATCGCAAGGGCTTAGCCGCCATAACCTACGGCTGCACAAGCTCGTCCGAGGATTTTCTGTCCGCCGTTGAGTGCACCTCACACGAGGTCACCGTCGGCGGCATGACCGCAACGGTCTATGTGCCGGTCGAAAATGAGCTTTACTACAGCAAAAAGACACTCGCATTTATAAAGGGCGGCTGCCTGATAACCATAACCGCCGATTTAAGTGAGCCTGAGCTCATAAAAATTGCGGAAAGCGTAAAATTATCCGACAATTAGTGTCCGAAAAACGCTCCCTGTTTCGTTATATACTAATGAGAACGAAACAAGGAGCTTTTTATATGAAAAAGAGAAAACGCCTGCTCATCGCCGCATTTGCCGTGTACCTTGCCGCCGCCGTGTGGCTGCTGTTCATGCGCCATCCCGTAAGCGACATGCCGATAGCGGAATATGTGCGGCAGAACACTAATTTTATCCCGTTTTTCAGCTTCTATGTACTGTACACAACGCCGTATATATCCTACCGTGTGCTCGTGCCGTTTTGCGTGAATCTCGTCGGCAACCTCGCTCTGTTCTTCCCGTGGGGCGTGCTTCTGCCGATGCTGGACAAACGCTTAAAAAACGCAAAGAGCTTCTTTCTGCTGACGGCATGTGTGATAATCGCAGTCGAGCTGTTGCAGCTTGTTTTCAAGGTCGGTATTTGCGATGTTGAGGATTTTATTCTCAACATACTCGGTGCAGCGGCAGGCTGGCTCATAATAAGGAAAAAGACGGACTGCTAATAACAGTCCGTCTTTTGCACTTTATTAGAACGGGAAGCCCATCGGGGTCAGCTTGCTCATCGCCGCGTTGGTAGCGTCGTCGGCCTTGGAAATAGCCTCGTTGACAGCTGCAACGATCATGTCCTGAAGCATCTCGACATCATCGGGATCGACTGCGTCGGGGGATATCTCAATGCTCTTGAGCGAGCGTGTGCCGACCATAGTCGCCTTGACTGCACCGCCGCCTGCGGTTGCGGAGAACTCGGTGTTTTCAAGCTCCTGCTGCATCTTGAGGAATTCCTCCTGCATTTTCTGAGCCTGCTTCATCATGTTGCCGCCGCCCATGCCGCCGCGGAATCCGCCTTTTGCCATAATTAGTTCCTCCTATGTGTAGAAAATTAAATTACTTAAACATATCTGAATTCTTTGAATTTTTCAAGCTCACTGACCGTGCGTGTGGGCTTGTTATCGCCCGAAACGAGCTCACTGAGCTGTATCTTGAGGCTGCGGCCGGTCACATCGTTTGCAGCATCCCGCAGCCGCATCAGCACATCCTGCTTGTTTATCATGTCGTAGAAAAAGCCGGGCACGACATAAAGCTGCATTGTATCAAAGCTTACCTCGCACTTTGCCTGCGTGGGGTCGGACAAAATGGGGATAAGTCCGACGGGAAGCGAGCTTTCCGCCTTGTCGATTATCTCCGCCCAGAGCAGGGCGTTGTCGACCGGGGCGTCCTTTGCCTCGGGCGCAGCATCGGGATTTAAGTCAACGGGGCTTACGCCCTTGTCAAGCAGATCGTCCTCCGGCTGATACTCGGCAAACTGTGAAGCGTCAAGCTCATCGTCTTCGTCATACTCGACGCTCGGCCTTGCGGGCGGCTCGTCGTAGGGTATCTCCTCGACGGGAGCATAGTCCTCGTCATAGTCTGCGTGTCTCGGCCGCATGGCGTTTGTAAGGTCATATTCAAGCCTTGACACCCGGGCTCTCAGCTCGTCAAGCCCTTCCGTCAGACTCGGGTCGCACAGCGCAACAAGGCACATCTCGACGCATAGCCTCGGGCTTCGTGCGCCCCTTATTTTAATAAGGTAGTCGGAAACGGTGTTTATCCGGCACAAAAGCTCCGCTTTGGTGAGCTTTTTGCAGAAAACGGCGAGGATATCCTTGTCAAACCTGCCCGAGAGCAGGTTTGCTCCGGCACGGGGTGCAACCGAGAGCATCATGCAGTCACGCAGGAGCGTATTTAGCTCACCCAGCAGCGTAGCCGGGTCTTTGCCGTCCGTCCAAAGCTCGTCAAAAAGCTCCAGCGCAGCCTCGGTGTTGCGCTTTACCGTGTAGTCCAAAAGCTTTGCCGTGCGCCTGTTACCCGCAAGACCCATCGCCGAATACACGGAGTCGACCGTGATATCCGCAGCGCCCGAGCACTGGTCGAGCAGCGACAGCGCATCACGCATGCCGCCCTCGGCAAGACCGGCGATAAGCTCGGCTGCATCGTGCTCAAGCTTAAGTCCCTCGCAGGAGGCGACATGCTCAAGATGGGCGGTTATGACCTCACTGTCAAGCCTTTTGAAGCTGTGCCTCTGGCAGCGGGAGAGTATCGTCGCCGGAACTTTGTTAAGCTCCGTGGTCGCCAGAATGAATGTCAAATGCTCCGGCGGCTCTTCGAGAATTTTAAGCAGAGCGTTGAACGCCGCCGTTGACAGCATGTGCACCTCGTCGATGATATACACACGCTTCTTGACCGAAACGGGGGAGAACACGGCCTCCTCACGCAGCTGACGGACATTGTCAACGCCGTTGTTTGAGGCAGCGTCTATCTCGACCACATCGAGAATACTGCCGTCCTCGATACCGAGACAGGCGGGACACTTGCAGCAGGGGTTGCCGTTTTCGGGATGATGGCAGTTGAGCGCCTTGGCAAGGATCTTTGCGCAGGTGGTCTTGCCCGTGCCCCTCGTGCCTATAAACAGGTACGCATGGGACAGCCTGCCGGTGATTATCTGGTTTTTGAGCGTTTCGGTAATGTGCTGCTGCCCGACGACCTCGTCAAAGGTCTTGGGCCTCCATTTCCGATACAAAGCCTGATACATGGCGTCGCAAACCTTTCGTAGATATAAAACGACTCTTGACAAGACTGCACACCCGACCTCGAATAATGCCATATGTCCGTTACGCCGGCAGCCGGCTCAGAACCGGCACCCTCACGGCACACGAAAAGCACCGCTTAATGCTGCTCGGTTCCCCGCCTGACATGGTTCACGGGTTTCCGTTGCGCGAGACCGGCTCGTCAACGCTGCTTACCGGAGTCAGACGACACATGACAGATCCTAAATTGGGAATTCATTCCTGCTGTAGCGGATTGCAGGTTACAGGGCACCGCTGGCTCCCCAACTAGTGCAGCCTTGTCAAAAGCCGCTAAAGTATTATAACGCAAATTCGGGATATAATCAACAAATATTTTCTTTACAAAACCGAAAAATGTGCTATAATACAAAAGTGCCTAGTGAAGCTCGGCAAAAATGGGGTATTAGCTCAGTTGGTAGAGCGCCAGGTTCGCAATCTGGAGGTCAGGGGTTCGACCCCCCTATGCTCCACCAAAAATCGGCAAGTATCGAAAGATGCTTGCCGATTTTTACTTATTCACGAAACTTGTCATTCATTTGAACAGAATTTTTCAATGAATGATCTCGTACTGTCAAATTTATCAGCAGCTCCATTATAACGAAAACCATGCCCACCGCAGAGTAAATCTGCGGTGGACTTTTTGTGCCCGCTTGTTGTATAATGATACGAAAACCGACAGAACAAACGGAGAACTACATGGAAGATAAGATAAAGGATGCCTACGAGGCGTCGAAGAACATTTATGACGATGTCCTCACGCAGGGAAATTTTTTCAGCAGACTGTATATAAAGCTATTTTGGAGCGGCACGGACGACAATGAGATCGCACGCAGGGTGCTTTCGTATATACCCGATGACTTCGCAGGCAAAATTCTGGATGTTCCGGTCGGGACTGCCGTATTTACGGAAAGAAAGTGGAAGACGCTGACGAGCGCTCATATAACCTGCCTTGACTACAGCGAGGACATGCTTGAGCAGGCGAGGGAACGGCTCAAGGGGCAGGGCAATGTGACCTGCATCCAAGGCGATGTCGGCTGCCTGCCGATGAACGATGCTTCGTTTGATGTCGTGCTGTCCATGAACGGATTCCATGCCTTCCCCGATAAGAAAAAAGCGTTTCGGGAGACTTGGCGTGTCCTCAAGCCCGGCGGCAAATTCATCGCCTGCTTTTACATAAAGGGCAAGTCCGGTATCACAGATTCGCTCGTCAAAAATGTCCTTTCAAAGAAGGGCTGGTTTACCCCGCCGTTCCAAACCGAGGAGCAGCTCACGGACACCCTGAACGCCCTGTATACGGACATCGACCTTCATGTCGACGGCTCGATGGTATACTTCAGCTGCACTAAATAAGGAGATGCAATGTACAGCAAACTCAGAATGATAATGGGCTCGGACTCAATAATGGGATACTTCCTACAGGCGCTGCCGATAGCCTGCATAGCGGGGATAGTCTATCTGGTCTTACGGCTTTGCCGTGCAAAGAAAAGCGGCGCTAAAATCAATTGGCCGACCGAGCTTCTGCGCCTTGTGTTCGTCTGCTATCTGACCGGGCTTGTGAGCCTCATTATACTGCCCGCAAACTTTTGGCTGTATGTCTATGACGGCATCATCTTCGGCTGGTGGGATGAGCTCGGACCGGTGTTTCAGATAGGCGATGTCGACCTCGTGCCGTCGGTCGCAGGCTGGCTCAGCGGCGAGCTGTCAATAGGCAGCTGGGTCAAAAAGATGCTTATCGGCAACATTGCGATGTTCATTCCGATGGGCTTTTTCCTGCCCCTCGTCACAAAGGTAAAAGACCGCAAATACCTCCTGCGTGCAAGCATTTTCATGCCGCTTGCCTGCGAAATCCTGCAGCTTGTTTTCGGCAGAAGCTTCGACATTGACGACCTCATCTGCAACTTCATCGGCATACTGCTCGGCGCTGCGATTTCTCGCTGCGTCGTGAGAGATAAAAAAACCAACTGACATGAAAGGGGATAATAACATGACCAAGATACCTGACCCGAATGCGGTCTTTCCGAACGAAAACAAGACGACCTGCTTTATAAGGAATGTCATCACCGCTCCGAATATTTCTGTCGGCGACTACACCTATTACGACGATCCCGTCGACCCCACGGGGTTTGAAAAGAACAATGTGCTGTATAACTACCCGGAGTTCGGCGAAAAGCTCATCATCGGCAAGTTCTGCCAGATAGGCGCAGGCGCAAAGTTTATAATGGGACCTGCAAACCACCGCATGAACAGTGCCACGACCTACCCGTTCAATGTTTTCGGCGGGGCGTGGGCGGAAAACACTCCACCGCATTTGGAGCAGCTCCCTCAAAAGGGCGACACGGTTATCGGAAACGATGTGTGGATAGGCCGTGAAAGCGTCATCATGCCCGGTGTCAAGATCGGCGACGGCGCAATAATCGCCGCAAACTCCGTGGTCACCGGCGATGTCCCGCCCTACACCATTTACGGCGGCAACCCGGCAAAGTTTATAAGGGATCGCTTCATGCGCGGACTTAAGATACTGCTTATGAACTACCGCTGGTGGGATCTTGAGCCCGAGAAGCTGGCAGAGATACTGCCGCTGCTGTGCGACCCGGACACCAACAAGCTGGAAACATTCCTGAAAGAGCAGAGAAATGCACGACGCAACCAAAAAGTTGCGCAATAGCTGGTGGAGCAACCGAGATATAAGTGCTATATTGACTGCACGAAAGGAGGTTTGATCACATGAATTTTTCGATCAACCTGATAATTGTTTCAATTATATATATTTTCATTCTGGCAGTCATAGGCTATCTTATCTATTTGCTTATAAAGGCACTGAGGAAGTATATACGCTCCGAGCCCGTGCGCAAGGAGAAATCCGAGAGCGCAAGATCACTCGGCGAGGTACTAAAAAAGCACCGCACCGAGTGCAAAATGACGCAGGAGTTCGTAGCCGAGGCAATAGGCGTGAGCCGCCAAGCCGTCTCCAAGTGGGAAAGCGGAGCAGCCGACCCCAGCACGACAAATCTCATAGCCCTTGCAAACCTCTACGGCATGACCGCTGAGGAGCTTCTGCAGGAAATGCAGCAATAAAATGAAAAAGGACAAAGCATAGTGCTTTGTCCTTTTTCAATATACAATATTCACAATACACAATTCACATTATTTGAGGCGCTTGTCGCTGCGTTTGGCGAGGTAAGTGCCGAGGCTCTGGAACAGCTGAACGAGCAGGATAAGGATGATGACCGCAACGAACATGACGAGGTACTTATAGCGATAGTAGCCGTAGTCGATGGCGATCTTACCCAAGCCACCGCCGCCGATGATGCCGCTCATCGCCGAGTAGCCCAAAATGGTGGTCAGTGCGATGGTGACATTCTGAATGAGCGAGGGGATACTCTCGGGGATCATGACCTTCCAGATTATCTGCGAGGGGGTCGCACCCATGCTCTGGGCGGCCTCAATGATGTTGCTGTCGAGCTCACGCAGGCTGCTCTCGACAAGACGGGCAACGAACGGGAACGCCGCCGCAACGAGCGGGACGATGGTCGCCGTCGTGCCGACTGCCGTGCCGATGATCGCACGGGAAAGCGGCAGCACCATGATCATGAGGATAAGAAACGGGATGGAGCGCAAAAGGTTTATGACCACATTCAGCACATGCATGAGCCACGCCGGAAGCGGCAGAACGCCGTCCTTTTCGCCGGTCACGAGCAGCACGCCGAGCGGCAGACCGATAAGCAGCGAAAGAGCGGTGCTCAGCACCGTGACATAGAAGGTCTCCCACAGAGCGGTGGGCATGCCCGGCAGAGCGGAGATAAGGTCCTGTATGGATTGTTCGGAAAACAAATTATTGTACATCGCCGTCAACCTCCTGAGCCGTGACATTCGCTACGGTCGAAATAAACTTTATCGCACGGTCAAACTGTGCGCTGGGGATGCCTATGAGCAGGCTGCCGTACACTTCCTCGGAAAGCTTCTGAGTGGAAGCGGAAATGACATTGCAGAAAATGTTCTCCTCGGCTGCAAGGCGGGCAACGAGCGGGATGCCGGTCGTGCGGCTGTCACGGAAGATAAGCCGCACACGGCGCTCGGTCGCAGGGTCGGACACCATCGTGTCCACGCCGCCGGGGAACACCAGCCTGCGTCCGGCAGCGGACTTGGGCGCTGCAAAGACTGCGGCGACAAGACCTTCCTCGGCAACGCAGCCGTCATCGAGGATGGCAACATGGTTGCACACCTCTTTGACGACGCTCATCTGGTGGGTGATGATGACTACGGTGATGCCGAGCTTGGCGTTTATATCCTTTATAAGCTCTAGTATCTGGCGTGTGGTCTTGGGGTCGAGTGCGCTGGTCGCCTCGTCGCACAGCAGGACCTTCGGGTTAGTTGCAAGCGCACGGGCAATTGCGATGCGCTGCTTCTGACCGCCGGAAAGCTGCGCAGGGTAGGCGTCTGCTTTGTCGGGAAGTCCTACAAGCTCCAAAAGCTCACGGGCCTTTTTCTCGGCATCCGCCTTTTTGACACCCGAAAGCTCCATCGGGAAGCAGATGTTCTTAAGGCAGGTGCGCTGCATGAGCAGGTTAAAGTGCTGGAATATCATCGTGATATCACGACGGGCTGCACGAAGCTGAGCCGGGGACATGGCATCAAGGTGCTCGCCGTTGACGATGACCTCGCCGCTGGTGGGGCGTTCGAGCAGGTTAATGCACCTGACAAGCGTGGACTTGCCTGCGCCGGACATGCCGATGATACCGTAGATGTCCCCGTCCTCAATGGTGAGGGAAACATTCTTGAGTGCGTCCACCTCTCCCGTTCCGGAGTCAAAGGTCTTGCTGACATTTTTAAGTTCTATCATGAATATTTCCCTCCGAAGTTACATCTTACTTGCCGCTTACCGCATCCAGAGTGGTCTGAGTGCCGCCGTACAGGCCCATGGGCTCGACATGGATGGAAGCAACGGAAACGATGTGGGTGTTCTGCTGAGCGTTGAAGTCGTCGAGGTAGGGAGCGTGCTGGAAGTAGTTTGCAGTGCAGGTGCCGTCCTCAACAACGGTGTTGGGAACAACATAATCGTTGTAGGTCTGGATGTCAAGGGTGATGTCCTTCTCTGCGAGGATCTGCTTTGCGATCTCAAGGATCTCTGCGTGGGGAGTGGGGGATGCTGCGACGGAGATGGTAGTGCCCTTCAGTGCTTCATAATCGACGGTGCTGTCAAAGCCGTCGGTGGGGTTGTCAACGGTGGAAACGACGCTGCCTGCGTACTTCTCGGTGATGAAGTCTGCGACCTGCTTGCTCTCGAGAGCTGCCTTGAGTGCCTTGACTGCATCGGAGTTTTCGTTGCCGGACTTAACTGCGAGAATGTTTGCGTATGCCGAGGAGGAGCCTTCCTTCGCAAGGGAGTCCTTAACGGGGTTGAGACCTGCGTTTATTGCGTAGTTGGAGTTGATGACTGCGTAGGAAACATCGGGGAGCAGGCTGGGGATAGCGGCGGCCTCGGCCTCGACTATCTCAACATTGTACGGATTCTCGACGATGTCGTTCTTGGTGGCGGTGATGCCTGCGCCGTCCTTGAGCTTGATGATGCCGGCTTCCTGGAGCAGCAGCAGGGCACGGGCTTCATTGGTGGTGTCGTTGGGAACTGCGATCTTTATAACATCGGTCTTGGCATCGCCGCCGTTACCGGAGCAGGCTGCCAGAGCAAAGGTGAGGACGAGTGCTAGAGCGAGAGC
The DNA here is from genome assembly GCA_934597175.1 of uncultured Oscillospiraceae bacterium. Taxonomy (GTDB): domain Bacteria; phylum Bacillota; class Clostridia; order Oscillospirales; family Oscillospiraceae; genus F23-B02. The sequence continues at coordinate 16,575 of CAKTQR010000025.1, forward strand.
GATTATCTTAGTGAACTTTTTCATTGTTATATACTCCTTTAGAAATTTTTAAATAATGAGCCGTTATATCGTCTGTGTAGTTCAAAGTATTCTGTGTCTCTGGGACACATTCGTTCTCTCAGCCATTTCATACGGCGCATCTCCTTTCTAAACAAAAAAACAGCGGCCGGTCAGTGACCTTCCGCTGTCTGTTTATATTGGTTAGTGGCTCAAGCCGTCAAACAGATTCAGAAAGCAGTGGACCGTTTTGGACACGACGAAACATGCACATGCGGCACATGCACATCGACATCATCATCATGCTGTTCACGGTAAGCTTTTTCATGGATACTTTCTGTCCTTTCTCAAGATTGACGGGGCTAAGCCCTGTTGACGGTGTCATATTAGACCCTATTATCTGTTTTGTCAAGAGCCAATTATCGATTTTAACAATATGCATAAAGCCCAAGCACCCAATTGTAGCCATATTGTGCGTATTGCTTGAAAACGAAGCGCAGTCGTGCTAAAATTGCGGTGTTGAAAGCGTTTTTTTGTCTGTTTAAGTTGACGGGAGCCGAATCCTATCGTCTGTCAGTGTGCCCTTTCGGTGCTTTTCGCCTTTTTTGTCTTAATGGGCGACAGCCCATTCTCACCAAAGAAAGCCAAAAATCCCTCGAAAAACATCACTGACAGATGCCTTGCAGTTTTGACGGAGCAGATTTTCGTTCAGGCAAAGATAAAGCCCGACGGGCATAATGGACATATAAGTCCTAGGGGTTTAGCGAAGCATGGGCGGAAAGCTGCCCGTCAAAACCGATAGTGTTCGACTCTAAGTCAACTTAGAAAGGAACAATATGACGGATCTAATAAAAATCGAGCATCTGCAAAAGCATTTCGGCGATGTGACCGCCGTCAACGACCTGAGCTTCAAGGTCAAAAAAGGCGAGCTGTTTGCGTTTTTGGGCGTGAACGGAGCGGGAAAATCGACGACTATAAACATCATCTGCGGCCAGCTGGGGCGTGACGGCGGCAGCGTTGAGATATGCGGCACGGACATTGACCGTGACCCCGACAAGGTCAAGCGCAGCCTCGGCGTTGTGTTCCAAAGCTCCGTTTTGGATATGCAGCTGTCGGTAAGAGATAATCTCGAAAGCCGTGCGGCGCTTTACGGCATAAGCGGTGCGGCGTTTAAAGAGCGCCTTAATGAGCTTGCGCAGCTATTAAACTTTGAAGACCTCCTGCGCCGGCCGGTCGGCAAGCTCTCCGGCGGACAGAGGCGGCGCATCGACATTGCCCGTGCGCTGTTCCACGAGCCGGAGATACTCATTCTCGACGAGCCCACCACGGGCCTTGACCCGCAGACACGAAGCTTACTGTGGAGCGTTGTCGAGCACCTGCGCCGTGACAAGGGCATGACGGTCTTCCTCACGACTCACTACATGGAGGAGGCCGCAGACGCCGACTATGTCGTCATCCTTGACCACGGCAAAATTGCCGCCGAGGGCACGCCGCTGGAGCTGAAAAACACCTACACCGGCGATTTTATCACCCTCTACAGCGCATCCGAGACCAGCGTCAAGACCCTCGGCGTGCCGTACACCCATGTGCGGGATGCCTGCCGCATCATGGTGGCGGACACCGCCGCTGCGACCGAGCTTATCATAGGACACCCCGAGGTTTTCCGTGATTATGAGATAACCAAGGGCAAGATGGACGATGTTTTCCTTGCCGTGACGGGCAAGGTGCTGGAAGGGGGCGACGGCAGATGACAGGACTTTTTGCACTCGTAAAGCGCAACACCAAGCTTTATTTTAAAGATAAGGGCATGTTCTTTTCATCCCTCATCACACCGATAATTCTGCTCGTGCTGTATGCCTCGTTTCTCAAAAACGAGTATGACAGTGCCTTCCGCTCGGCGCTCGATGCGGCGGGCGTGAGCATTTCCGACAGCGTCATAAATGCCTGTGTCGGCGGTCAGCTCATATCCTCGATACTCGCTGTCAGCTGCATCACCGTGGCGTTCTGCTCAAATCTATTAATGATAAAGGACAAGACCTCGGGCGCACGGCATGACCTCACCATCTCGCCGATAAGCCTCGGCACACTGGGGCTGAGCTACTATCTGTCGACGCTTCTCTCGACGCTCATCATAAGCGTCACGGCACTTGCGGTGTGCCTCGGCTACCTTGCCGCCGTCGGCTGGTATATGACCGCCGGCGATATGCTACTGATGCTTCTCGATGTGTTCCTGCTTACAATGTTCGGCACGGCGCTGTCCTCGTGCGTGAACTTCTTCCTGTCAACCGACGGGCAGGCATCCGCCGTCGGGACGATAGTCAGCGCAGGCTACGGCTTTATATGCGGAGCGTACATGCCCATGTCGTCGTTCGGCGAGGGACTTCAAAAGGCGCTGAGTCTGCTGCCGGGAACTTACGGCACGAGTCTTATCCGCAACCACGCCATGCAGGGAAGCTTCACCGAGATGGAGCGTCTCGGCTTCCCGACGGAGGTCGTCTCCGCCATTCGTGACAGCGTCGACTGCAACCTGTATTTCTTCGGCGACAAGGTCGGACTCGGCACGATGTACACCGTCCTGTGCGCAAGCATCCTGCTGTTCATCGGCATATACATCGCAATGAACATCTTTGCGGGCAAAGCCGTAAAATGAAAAGAGTGTGGAAAAATCCACACTCTTTTTGCTTATTCCAATCCGTACGGCCAGCCGATGAGGCTGCCGACATCGTACAGCTGCGTGTAGCCAAGCTCGTCGAGCTTGAGCGCCGCCTCAGCGCTGCGGCGTCCCGAGCGGCAGTAGAGGATATACGGCCTATCCTTATCCGGCATGAGCATCATTGCGCTCACATCGTTTATCTCATCCACCGGAAACAGCAGCGCACCCACGGCGTGACCGGTGATGTATTCCTCCTCCTCACGCACATCGACGATGATGCAGTCGGGTTTGTTGTCGAGTATCCGCTTTGCCTCGGCAAAGTCTATCTTTTTGATCGACATAGTGTCACCTCACGAAAAAATGTGTGGTTTTATCCTGTCAACGAGCTTGCAGGCTAGGAACATTTTAATAAGATCGGGGATAATAAACGGGAGCACGCACAGCGACAGCGCCTTCAGATAATCCATGTCGCCGGTGTAGACATGCACAAACCACAGTGTGCCGAAAGCATAGCAGCCGATAAGTCCCGCCGTCAGGGCGATAAAATCGGCAAATTTCGCCTTGCCCAAGAGCTTCTTCACGATGCCATAAATGACGGCCATCAGCAGAAAGCCCCAGATATAGCCGCCCGTCGGCCCGACCAAATGCCCTACGCCGCCGACAAAGCCGGAGAACACCGGCAGACCGAATGTGCCCAGCAGAATGTACACCGCAACCGACAGTGCACCCCAGTTCCAGCCCAAAAGGCCGAGTGCGCAGAACACCGCAAAGGTCTGCAGCGTAAACGGCACGACCGCCGGTATGCTTATCCATGAGCAGACGGCGATTATAGCCGTCATCATGGCGGTATATATAAGTTTTCTTGTGTTTTTCATAATTGCTCCGTCCTTAATAACGGAGCGATTATACCACAAGTTTATACTCAATAAAAGCCCTTTGACATCATTTTTCCGTTGTAGTAAAATCGGGGGTGCAAAAAACTATTTCCGAGGTAATTATGAATTTTGACAGGATGCTTGCGTACACCGATGCGCTGAGCAAAAATAATAACAGGGCGTGGTTTCACGATAACCACGCAGACTACGACGACGCAAGGGAGGATTTTCTTGCGCTTTTGGATGTGGTGAAGCTTGAAATTGCGCAGCAAGTGCCCGAGCTCGGCGACAGCCTGATGTTTGAAAATTCGAAGAATTTCATGTACCGCATCCCCCGTGACATGCGCTACAGCAAGGCCAAAGAGCCGTACAATCCGGCGTTCCGTGCGTACTTCTCGCCGAAAAAGAGCAACTTTTTGCCCCTGAGCTACTACCTGCACATTTCGCACGAGGGCTGCTATATCGAGACGGGCGCATACCCGTGGGAGTCTAAGAATTTGAACATCCTGCGCAGCTACATTGCCACGAATTTTGAGGAGCTCGATGACATCGTGTTTGAAAACGACCTTGCCGTTTACGGCGAAAAGCTCAAGCGAGTTCCGGCAGGCTTTACCGCCGACCACCCCGCCGCCGATTGGCTCAAGTACAAGTTCTGGCTCGTCGAGTACGCCTTCACCCCCGACGACATGACGGACTTCACCGCCTTCGCCGCCGCTGCCTCAACCGCCATCCGCCGCTTCGAGCCCCTCCGCCGGTATCTTAGTGCCGCATTTGAAATTTCTTCGGACGATGATTACGAGTAAAAAATGCAGTTAACAGCCTTGACTGTTAACTGCATTTTAGTTTACGGATTTTTACCTTTTGTCCTAGTCGGTTTTGGGCATTGTGCATCTTTTGGTATGTGCCATGGACTGCCTTTTGCATCTTGGTCTGCACCCAGTATCAAGCCCATGCGACACCATGCACTTACGGCAGACTGACTGTATCCCCATTTTTCTGATGCCTCTTTTGTTCCCATGGAATCAGACATATTATCGTTCCTACTTTCGCTTGATATATTTATTTTTCACCACCAGAAGATTCCAAAACACGCCAAATCACTAGCATATGCATATTGCAGTATACTTCACAATAATTTGTCAATATATAATTTGTGTAGATTGCGAGGTGTATTATATGAGCAAAGAGCCTTTGGTCATAAAAAAGCGTGGCGAGGACGGAAATAAGATAATAACCGTGCGCATAAAAGAGGATATTCTCAAGGAGCTGGATAAAATCGCAGGCGAGAGCAACTACTCACGCAATGAGCTTATTAATATCATCCTTGATTACGGCGTACACAACATTGAAATACAGTAAAAAAACTCCGAAGTTCGGTCAAACTTCGGAGTTTTGAATTTCTATTGACTTATGCCTTGCGGACGGAGTCGATGTGACGGGTGAGGTCGAGCATCTTGTTCGAGAAGCCCCACTCGTTGTCGTACCAAGCCATGAGCTTAACGAAATGCTCGTTCAGAGCAAGGCCGGCCTTTGCGTCAAAAATGCTGGTGTGGGGATCGGTGATGAAGTCAGCGGAGACGACATCCTCGTCGACATACTCGATAACGCCCTTCATGGGGCCTTCGGCTGCTGCCTTGACGGCTGCGCAAATCTCATCGTAGCTTGCGCCCTTTTCGAGGCGGCAGGTGAGGTCAACGATGGAGACATCGGCGCTGGGGATACGCATCGAGGTGCCGGTCAGCTTGCCGTTGAGCTCGGGAATGACCTTGCCGACAGCCTTGGCTGCGCCGGTGGAGGTGGGGATGATGTTGCCGTGAACACCACGACCGAGACGCCAGTTCTTCTTGGAGAAGCCGTCGACGACCTCCTGAGTTGCGGTGTCGGCGTGGACGGTGGTCATAAGACCCTCGACGATGCCGAAGTTGTCGTTTATGACCTTGGCAAGCGGAGCGAGGCAGTTGGTGGTGCAGGAAGCGTTGGAAACGACCTTTATGTCGGGAGTGTAGCTGTCAAGATTGACGCCGCAGACGAACATCGGGGTATCGTCCTTGGACGGGCCGGACAGCACGACGACCTGTGCGCCTGCGTCGATGTGAGCCTGTGCCTTCTCGGTGGTGAGGAAAGCGCCGGTGCACTCGAGAACATACTCAACACCCATCTCACCCCAGGGAAGCTCTGCGGGATTGCGGTTGCCGACGATGGGAACACGCTTGCCGTTTACGATGATTGCGCTGTCGTCAGACTCGACTGTGCCGTTGAAGCGGCCGTGTACGGAGTCGTACTTTACGGTGTAGGCCAGCTGAGCGGGGCTCTTGTCGGGAGCGTTGATCGCAACGACCTCGATGTCGTCGGAAACGACGGCTGCTCTGAAAACGAGACGACCGATACGGCCAAAACCATTGATTGCTACTTTGATCATGATAATTCCTCCATTATTAATATCAAGCGGAAAAATTTCCTTGTGATTTAAGTTCATTGTAACATATACTATTGACAAAAATCAATGCTGAGATACATCCAAATGTTTCGCAAAAAATACGCTTTTTTTAAGCGGCTATTGTATAATTTGCTCGTTTCTGATAAAATTGTGCCGGATAATTGCTGCTATTCGCAAGGGAGGACTTGCCATGCATGATACAAAGCTGCTCGCTGCGGCGCTTTCCATGGTCGACCAGCCGGTGGCCGTTTCGAAGAAGGACCGCATAGCTTTTATGAACACCGGTGCGATAGACCTTGCCGAAAGAGACCTGACGGGAAAGCCAACGGCGCTGCTGATACCCAGCCACATTATGAACACGCAGGCCGATAACTTTGCCGCAACTGCGTTTATCGGCTCAAAAAACTGCTCGGTCAAGGTCAACACCTTTGAGGGCGTGCGCATCTATGTCATGGTATGCAACGAGCAAGATCCCGATGACCGTGAGGCGCTGTATACGAATTTGCGCACGACTCTTTCAAACATCAAGTTTGCGACCACATGCGTATCCATTATCGCCGAGGACGAGGGCAACGAAAAGCTGCTGGAGTATGTCAGCTCACTCAACCGCAGCTATTACAGGATGAAAAGGGTGCTCTCGAATGTGACGGCGCTAAATGCGATGGCAAGAGGTCAAATGCCGTTTAACCCGGAAGCGGTGGATGTGACTATGCTGTGCAAGGATTTGATCGATGAGGTCATGTCGCTCGGCGACCTGGGCGTGATGATAAACTTCAACGCCCCGGAAAGAATAAGAATCGCCGCCGACCGTATGCTTTTGCAGCAGCTTCTGCTTAATCTCCTGTCAAACAGCATCATACACTGCCCGCATAACGGCAGGGTGTATGTCTCGCTTCTGAGAACGGATAAAAATCTCATTCTCTCGGTCGACGACAGCGGCGACGGCATGCCGCCCGATGAGCTGTCATATGCCTTCGAGCGGTATAAGCACGAGGCCGACCTCACAAAGCCGCAGGGCGCAGGCATGGGGCTTGCGGTCGTGCGTGGCATTGCCGAGCTGCACAAGGGTGCGGTGATAATCGAAAGCCGTGGCGAGAACATGGGCACATCGGTGAGGGTAATGTTGTCACTGGATATCCCGCTGGGCACGAAGATGAGCGCCCCACGCCGTGACTATGAAAGAGAGAGCCTGCGGCTTATCCTGTCCGAGCTTTCATATTGCCTCCCGCTCAAATGCTTTTCCGAGCTGATGGAGGATTAAAAAGAGCACCCCGAGGGGTGCTCTTTTTCGTTCTATTTCGTTGCTTTTATGCTGACTGCCGTGCTCTGTGCGGAGTTTGCATTAGAGTTTGCGTTGCAAACCGCACGCACTTTGTAGTAGTACCTGGTGTTCTTCTTAGCGCCGGTGTTGGTGTAGCTTGTCGAGGTAGTTGCGTCGTAATAGCTGAAGTTTTTGCCGTCGGTGGAGCGGTAGATGTAATACTTATCCGCACCCTTGACAGCACTCCATGTGATCTTCGGTTTACCATTCGAGGTCGTTATCTTGACCGTCGGCTTTGCAAGCGTCGTGATCATGCTCTTTACGCTGCTGGATGCCGAGGCGACATTCACGCCGTTTACGACCGCAACTGCCTGCACCTTGTAATAGTACTTTGTGCCCGACGCTGCGCCGGAATTGGTGTAGCTCGTACCGGTGACGGTGGTGTAGACCGAGAAGTTTCTCCCATCGGTCGAGCGATACACCCAATACTTCGTTGCGCCGGAAAAGGCGTTCCACTTAAGCTTTGCCTTGCCGTTTACCCTGCTGATGCTCACCGTCGGCGCTGCGGGGGCGCATTTGATGCTTTTGGTATTGCTGAAAGCGGAGGCAACATTACTGCCGTTCACGACCTTGACGGCTTTGACCTTGTAGTAATAGGTCGTGCCGATGACCGCACCGGTGTTGGTGTAGCTCGTGCTCGTGACGGTGTCGTAGACCTTGAAGTTCTTCCCGTCGGTCGAGCGGTATATCCAATACTTCGTCGCCCCGTCAACTGCGTTCCAGCTGATCTTCGGCTTGCCGGATGAGGTGGTTATCTTAAGCGTGGGCGCTGCAATGTAGCTTGCATCCTTTGCGCCGCAGCGGGTGCAGACACCGTTTGCGTAGCTGTGACCGAGGGCGGCGGTGTAGCTATCGGTGTAGCTGCTGCCGCAGGCTGCGCAGGTGTGGGTGGTGTAGCCCTTTGCCGTGCAGGTCGGGGCGGTGACGGTCGTTTTGTAGCTGTGTCCCGCTGCGGGTATGGCTTCAACTTTGGTGGTGCTGCATGCCGTGCAGGTGTAGGTCATTTCGCCTGCCGCTTCGCATCCGGCAGCCTTTGTGACCCTGCCGCTGTCCCATTTATGCTCCGTTGCGGGGAGCACGACGCACTTCGTCTGGTGGCAGGTAGCGCAGACATAGTATGCTCTGCCGGCGCTCGTGCAGCTGGGCTCTGTGCGAAGGGAGGTCTGTTCGACCCAGTAGTGGCCGCTTGCATCGGGCTTTATGACGCCGAGCTCGGATTGCTCGCCGCAGTAAACGAGCGTGACGGCAAAGTCCTCAGCGCCGTCTGCGCCGACAGACTTGTCGATGGTGACATTGTACGGGAATGTGGCGCTTCCGGAGGCTATCTCCGATGCGCCGTAGACTGCGCTTATGCTGAGGTCGTAGGTGATCGAATTGCCGTCCGAATCGTAGATATTCACGCAGTCGAAGCTCTCCGAGGTCTGGTCACGCTCGATAAGGCGCTTGTGCAGGACGCTTGAATTGTCACTGGCTTTGAGCTCGGCGACGAGGTAATCCGGCCGTACGGGCAGGTAGCCTTCATCGCCGACCCAGTTGACGGAAACATCGATGCGCTTTTGCGTGTCGGGGTCTGTGCGGATAAGCCACAGCGCCTGCACCTCGCCGGTCGCCGGGACATTGATGTGCTCGGCTTTTTCGGGGTCGGGCGTGGCGTAGTAATTGCCGCTTGCGTTTGTGAACGAGCAGTTAGCGTAGTACTGCCCGTAGGGCACATCGTAAAACCATGTGACCTTATCGCCATTCGTCGTGGCGCTGAGCTTTGTGTAGCGCCCGTCGGTCGTCATGCCGTACATGTTGACGACAACGCCCGCACCGGGACGCTTGTAGTCGTCCTTGTCGGCGGCGGTGTTGAAGTAGCGGACATCAAGACCCACATCGTCGACGAGGGACTTGAGGACGACGGTGGGCTGCTCGTCATTTATCGTGTCGTAGGATTCGTAGGGGATGAACACGGACTGGTCACGGTGGACGATGACGATATCCGTGCCCTGCGTGAGCCCCAGCAGGCCGTTCGTCGTGACCTCAAGATGGCGCAGACGGGTGCGCAGGTACACGGGCGTGTCCGAGCCCTTGGTCACCTTGAATTTGCAGGTGACGAGGATGTTCGTATTCTGGAACACGGCCTGATCGTTTGCATCGGTGACCTTGCCCGTCCAGAAGCCGAGATCGGAGTTTGTGAAGTCAAGAACGCCGGAATCAACGAGCGAGCCCGCCAGAGCGTCGGTCTTTTTCACGGTGTAGCCCTTTTTCGTGTTGGGCATGCTTGCCGAAACGAGGGACAGGCAATCGGTGTCGTACATGATGTTGCCGCCTGCGGACTTGAGCTTCATCTTGGTGAGCGTACCCAGCTGAAGCTTGCCGAGCGATGTTCCGGGCAGCTTAACGCCGAGGTCATTTGCCATGCCGGTGATGTAATCGACAAGGTAGTCCTCGCTGTAGTTTACAAGGTCGGGCGTAAGGCGCAGCCAGTACGAATATGTAAAGGTGTCGCCGACCTTAAAGGTGTACTGCGCCGTGCGTGTCTGCACGGTCAGCGTGTCGCTGCTGTCTGCCATCGCAACAGGCGCAAGGCTCAGCAGCATCAGTATTGCGAGCAAAAAGCATGAAAAGCGCTTCAATAAACTCACTCCTTATGATTGTTTATACATATCATACCAATATATCAAAAATATAAATATGGGCATTGACCGTTAAATGCTAAAAAAACAGGCATTTCATACAAAATGCCTGTTTTAAAAACTTTGCTTTTTAGTCAAGATACAGAGCCTTGAGCCTGCCGATAGCAGCTTCGTCAAGACCCATATTCTCACGCAGGAAGCGGTCCATGCCGCCGTGTACCTCGTCGATGGTCTCAAAGGTCGCAGCGATGAAATCCTCCTGCACGGTGTCGAGCCTGTAGACAAACTCCAGCACAGCCTCGTCGTCGGTAAACTTGCGGCAATTTTTAAGCAGCCGCTGCGTACCCGGGGCGCAGCGCTCACGGGTCAGCATGTAGTCTGCGACGATGCCCTCACGGGGAACGCCCAGCGCTGTCAGCAGCAACGCCGTTGCCGTGCCGACACGGTCCTTGCCCATGGTGCAGTGGTACAAAAGCGCACCGTCCTCGTGGCTTAGCAGTATCTCAAAAAACCTGCGGTAGTGCTCTATCGAGTGCTCAAGCGTCACGAGGATAGGGTAGAGGCTTCGCATCTGCCGAACGCCGTCGGGGTCTGTCTCCATGAGCCTGCGAGCCATTTTCAGTGTGCGCTGCGCCTCCTCGTCCTCGCTCTCGGGCTTGTCACGGGTGATGCCGTCGGTCGCCTCATCGAACATGGGGCAGACAATATATTCAGCACCGTCGATCTTCCTGTCGGGCTTCTGGATACGCTCTGCGCTTGTGCGGAAGTCGACGACTGTCTTGAGCCCGGCGGACTTGAGATATTCAACATCCTCGTCCGTGAGTCTTGCGAGCATGCCGCTTCTTATAAGCCGGTTTGGTCTAACACACCTGCCGTCCATGGTCTCGATGCCGCCGAGGTCACGGGCGTTCGGCGCACCGGTCAGTATCTTCTTGGGGTCATACATTTCATTCACCAATTCCAAATAGTCTTTTGCCGTTATTGTAGGTAAGCATCTCGACATCCTCGGCGCTCATGCCCTTTACATCGGCGATTTTCTGCACGACAAACTCAAGCTGCCGTGAGTCATTGCGCTTACCACGGTTCGGCACGGGGGTCAGATACGGGCTGTCGGTCTCAATGACCATGCGGTCAAGCGGGCACATTTCAAGCACCTCGATCGCCTTGCGGGCGTTTTTGTATGTGATAGGCCCGTCAAAACCGAGATACCAGCCCCGCTTTAACAGCTCCGCCGCCATCTCGGCGCTGCCCGAGTAGCAGTGGAATACGCCACGCAGCGTGGGGTAGTCCCGCACTATCTCCATACAGTCGCCGTGCGCCTCACGGTCGTGGACGATGACGGGCTTATCGAGCCTCAGTGCAAGCTCTATCTGCTTTCTGAAAAGCACCTTTTGCTCGGTCTTGTGCGTGTCGTCCCAATAGTAGTCGAGCCCTATCTCGCCGATGGCAACGCACTTCGGGTGCTCGGCGAGCCGTTCCAATTCGGCGTAAGCGTCATCACTTAGCTTATCCATATCCTCGGGATGCCAGCCGACTGCGGCGTATATAAACTCAAAGCGCTCGGCAAGAGCTATCGCCGCCTTGCTGCTTCCAAGGTCGCAGCCCGGGTCGACGATGAGACCGACATTGCCGTCGGGCATAGAAGCGAGTATCTCATAGCGGTCGGCGTTGAAAGCACCGCTGTCATAATGCGCATGGGTGTCAAAGTACATGTCGTTCACCTCTTGCGCAATTATAACATTGCCTGCTATAATAACGCAAGTAACATATCGAGGTGAAACAATGAAGGATTATTATAAAATTCTAATAGACGGCATGAACGATATGCTCACCGTGACCGATATCGTGCGGGGTGTCGCATGGGTCGGGGCGGAGCTATGTAACGGCAGCTTCGGCATTGCCATGAACACCGAGGGCGAGAGCGTGCAGCGCATGTTCGCCTCGCTCGTGGGGCTCGGCGCAAAGCAGGCGGCACAGGCCGTTATGAGCTGGAACTTTAGTGAGGCCAGCGAAGCCATGGCGGTCATAAACGCCTTTTACAATACGCCCGAGCGCATGGAGCGCCTGCACCTTGCCGACGACAGTGCAAAAAGCTGCACCGACGGCATGGATATCGAGGGCAAGACCGTCGCACTCATCGGCCACTTGAAGCTCGGCGAGGAAGCGCTGAGGGGCGCAAAAAAGGTTTACATAATCGAGCGAGAGCCCCGTGACGGCGACCTGCCGGACTCTGCCTGCGAGTACATTCTGCCCGAGTGCGATGTGGTGATCATCACCGGCAGTGCAGCGATAAACAAGACCATGCCGAGGCTTTTGGAGCTGTCCGAAAGCGCAAAGACCGTCGTCATCGGTCCGACCGTACCCATGTGCCCCGAGCTCAAAACGCTCGGCATCGACCGCCTGTCCGGCATGGTCGTGACCGACAAGACCGGCATCATCGATTGGATGCAAAAGGTGAGGGGAACGCCGTATCCCTTCGGCAAAAGCTTCGTAATAGACTGAAAACCAGAGCCGTTTTGGCTCTGGTTTTATTTTCGCTTATTTCCCCTGCAGATAAAACATTTCTCAACAGCGCCAAATGACGCACTTCGGGGAATTACATAAGTATAATAAATAATACCTTATGTAAACTTCGGAGGCGATATTATGAATGTAAAAGGCTCGATAGCGGCGATAAAGACCGCATTTGAGGATAGCGTGGTGCAGCGAAATTCGGAGGATGTCACCGCCATCGCATGGGCTGTCATGTATCTTGTCAGCGGCTTTGTGCTCGGAACTGCCAGGGTGCTCGGGTCGGCCGGACCGTTCGGCATTGCGATAGTTGCCGCAGCCGGAGCGGGGGTCAACGGTGTGTGCTGCCTGTTCGGGGCGGCGCTCGGCTACATAGTCTCCGGCGGCCTGTCGTGGGGCATACGCTACCTTGCGGCGATAGTCATCGTGTTCACGGTCGAGTTTTCGTTTCAGGACACGAAGCTTTATAAAAAAACGCTGTTTGCGCCGATAACCGCTGCCGCCGTGACCTTAGCCACCGGTGTGCTGTCGAGCTTTTCGCAGATACTCAGCGATGCACCGACCACGGCAGTCGTGTTCCTCGAAACGGTGCTTGCATTCGGTGTGAGCTACTTTATCGCCGAGGCGCTCAAAAAGGATGAGCCCACGACCGAGTCTGCCGAGATACGCCACTCAACGGCGGTGCTCATAACCGTTGCCGTGTTCATGATGGCACTGTCGAGACTTGTGTTGTTCGATACCCTGTCCGTCGGGCGCTTTGCGGCGGTGCTTATCATCATGATGAGCTCGCTGCGCTGCGGCATGATGACCGGCTGCACCGTCGGCACGGTGTTCGGTCTTGCGATGGACCTCACGGTCGGAGGCACGCCGTTTTTCACGATGGCGTATGCGTTTTCGGGACTTCTTGCGGGACTGTTTAACCGCTGCGGCAGGCTTGCCTTTCTGCTCGCCTTCGTTCTCTCAAACGCCGTTGCGGCGGCGCTTGCGTGGACTATAGCGCCCCAGCTTAGCGACCTTGTCGAGGTGTTCAGCGCCTCTGTTGTGTTCATGCTCCTGCCGTCGAATGTCATTTGCAGGGTGGGCACTATCATCCAGCCCGTGGGCGGCGGCAGCGGGGAGTCAGGGCTCAGGCGCTATGTCTCACGGCGTGTCGGACAGCTCAGCTCGGCGTATGCGGGGCTGTTTGAGATAGTGCGGCGCAATGTCGAGCAAAATCACAACGACGCAGACCCCGCCAAGGTATTCGACCGTGCCGCCGACTGCGTGTGCGTCATGTGCAAGGACAAAAACCGCTGCTGGAACAGCGAGTACATGGAAACGCTCACGGCGCTAAACGACGCAACGGCCGCCATGACAAAGCGAGGCACGCTCCAGCTCGGCGATATCCCATTGAGATTCGTCGAAAAGTGCCGCACGCCCGAGGCGTTCGTCACCGCCGTCAACGGCGAACTGCGTGCGGCGGCGTATCGCAAGCACTTTGCGGCGCAGCTGCGTGAAAGTCGTGACACGGCGTGGGGACAGTATTCCGACATGGCGGATATCCTCGGCGGCGTTGCCGAGGAGCTCGGCAGCATAAACGGCGCAGATCACCTTGCCGAGCGGCGGCTCATGCGCTATCTGCGCACAATGGACATTGAAGCGGATGCGGCGGTGTACCGTGACGGGCGGGGCAGGCTGCGTGCCGTGGTGGAGTCCGGCTCGCTGTCACGGCTTTATGACGACCCGGACTACCTTGAAAAGCTGTCAGCCGTGCTCGGCCTGCGTCTTTGCCGCCAAAGGTCTGCAAACGACGGCATGGCAAAGCTCACGCTCATCGAGGCCGAGCCCCTCGCCGTATCCGTCGGCATTGCGGCAATGAAGAAAAAGGGCGAGAAGGTAAGCGGCGACAGGGGTACATATTTTAAGACCGACTCCGGCGTTTTGTGCGTTATCCTGTCCGACGGCATGGGCTGCGGCCCGGAGGCGGCAAGCGAGAGCAAGGAGGTCATCGAGATACTCGAAAAGTTCCTGCGCTCGGGCATCGACCCCGCCGTTGCGATGAAAACGCTCAACTCCGTGATGCTTTTAAAAAGCGGCGATAACTGGGGCTTTGCCACGGTTGACCTCATGTGCGTTGACCTTTTCTCCGGCGAGACCTGCTTTTATAAGTACGGCGCTGCGCCCAGCTATGTCATGAACGGCAAGAACATCCGCCGCATCAAGGGCGAGAGCTTTGCACCCGGCCTCGGCGACGGCACCTCCGCTGCGCCCGATGTCGTGCGCATGCGCTTAAAGCCCGGCAGCACGGCGATAATCGCCTCCGACGGCGTCATCGGCGACTCGAACGACAGCTGGCTGCGTGAGGTCATGGATTCCGCTACCGACGATATGAAGCTGCTTGCCCGTGACACGCTCCGTGAGGCGGAGAAAATTTACGGCAACTGCGACGACATGACCGTGCTCGCCGTCAGAGTCCAGACCCGTGGGTGATGTATATGGATATGGCAAAACGGGTAAAATCCGAACAGGAAATAACATCACAGGAGGCGGCGGAAGTGGTAAAAGGCACGGCAAAACGGGTGATAGTAGTAAAATCCCCGGATAAAAAGGTGTTCGAGGAGGCGATATTCATTGTCCGGGAGGACTATATGCGCACCTCGGGCATAACGCAGGCAAAGCTCATGGACGAGGCGAGAGCCGCCGCCGGCGGCTACATGAGCACCCTGCGCAGGCGTCCAAAGTCCAAAACAGCGCTGTTAATGGCGCTGTCGTCCCTAAGCGGCAGCGCAGTCGCCTATGCCGTATTAAAGATCTTCGGGATATAGAACGACAGGCAGTATAGCTACTGCCTGTCGTTTCAGACTGTCAAAGAACTGGGAAAAGTAGCCGCAACAAAAAAACTCCAATACGCAGCAGGGGGAGTGTGAGGGGGTAACGAAGTGTCGGTGCGGTAGTGAATGACATGCCGGGGGCATGTC
>CAKTQR010000026.1 GCA_934597175.1 uncultured Oscillospiraceae bacterium
CCATCTTGCCGGTCTCATCAAGAATAACTGCCTTGGTGTAGGTAGAGCCTACATCACAGCCGCCAAAATATTTCATTTATATTTTCCTCCAATTATTTTACTTAAGAAAGTGTTTGCGCTGCAAATTACATGCAGACTTCGTCTTCGAACTCAACGAGAGAAGGATCAATAGGCTCTGCGTTCATAACGGTACGCATGTACTCATTGACCTTGTCACGCATAGTGCGGCGAGAAACGGTACGGGGGTCCATAAGGTCGTGCTCGATCCAAATGAGATCGTAGCCACGCTCACGGCCCTGGTCATCAAGCAGGCCCTGAACGGTTGCCATGTTCTTGCATGCAACATTCTGGTACATGATGATGAGCTTTGCGTTCCAGTCTTCGCACTGACGCCACAGCTCGGTTACGACATTGTGGTAACCACCGTTAGTGTGACGACGCATGACCATGCGCTCGTACAGACGAGCAAGGTCGCGGAGAGCTTCTTCCTTGTCCTCGGTCTCGAGAGGCTTGGTGAAGTTCAGGGACTCCATCTCGACCAGGACATTGATGCCCCAGCAGTTTGCAGCCCAGTTGGAGAAGTTTGCATAGTAGTGAGCCGGGCAGGACCATACGATAGCACGGTACTTCATCTTGCCGGGCCATGCTTCCTCACGCTTCTCATATGCCTCGAGGAGGATCTTGTTGACCTTCTCGCAGGTGCCGATGACACGAGGATCGATGCCGCCGTCCATCTCATAGTTCCACTTGCGGAACAGCTCATAGACAGGGCCGAGCAGCTGCGGGTAAGGAGTCTTGTTGATCTCCCACTTCTGCAGCTCGTAGGAAGTCTCGAGATTGAAGCGCTTCATTGCAGCGAAGTATGCATCCCAATTCCACTTTGCGCCGGTCTGATCTTCGATGAACTTGATGCAGGCCTTGATATCCTCGGCTGCGCTCTGCAGAACGGTCTCGTCCTCGTAACGGACGGGGAAGCAGAGATGGAACACGGGGGTATTGGGGAAGCGGCGGGAGAAGTAGGAAGATGCCATAGTGGAGCCGTCGCAGGGCATGGAGCTGGAGATGAAGCCCGAGCCCATGTCAGGCAGAGCATCGATGACCAGTGCGCCGCACTCGGAAGAAGGAACGGGGCAGCAGTCAGCGGGCAGACCGAAGGACTCAACTGCATCGATGTAAGGTACGCAGGTGAGCTGGTCGATCTCGGAAACGAGGAAGACGGGCAGCAGCTGGTGAGGAATACCGAGCAGGTCGGGGAAGCCGGCCATGATCTGACCCATGGTCATCTCGTCGAAGGTCACGAGCATCTTGTTGAGCTCGGTGCTGTTACCGTTCTTGCGGTCAGCCTTGGAGAGGAATACGAGGTTTTCTGCAACATAGCGGAAAATATCGTAAATGAGGATATGGCTCATGCGCAGGTTGCTTCCGCGCAGACCCATGATATTCTTGTCCATGAAGCCATGGCAGCAGAAGTAGGAGATCATCCAGCGGTAGTGCAGAGCACTGTTGAGTGCGGGAATGAGGTCCTTGGAGAAGGTCATCAGGAGCATGCCCCACATACGAGCCCACTCATAGAAGTCATATGCGGTGTCCTTGATACCACGCCACTCACGGCGAACGGTTGCCATTGCGCCCTTGCGGTACAGACGGCCGAGGCGTCTTTCACCGTTGAGGATGACATCCTTCTTGTTTGCTGCATCAAGTGCCATGAATGCAGCATACTCTTCTTTTACACGATCGGCAAAAGCGACTGCGTTGTTCTTCTGACCTTCAAAGAATCTGTTCCAATCGGTCTCCTTGAACATTTCAGCGAAGATCTTCACGCATGTCATGAGGTTTTCGCCCTGCTTTTTCCAATCGATATTATCTTTAGCCTTAAAGAACTTAGGATTGGGATACTGAGGTTTCTTAGCCATTACTTATTACCCTCCTCTTTGTGAATACGCTTGATCTCGAGAGATTCAACAAAGGCCTGGCAGCGAGTACGCAGCTGACCGGAGGAGCCGTTGTTGTACAGTCTGTCGATGGACAGGACGGGCCAACCGTATTCCTCAGCCATGACATGGGAGACGAGAGCACGCTCGAAGCCCCAGTAGTCACAGTACTTCATCTGCTCGTAGATGATACCTTCTGCGCCGAATTCCTTAGCAAGACGGTCAGCGGTCTCACGACGCTGATGTACCTTCTCGTCGGATATGTAACGGGCACACTCGGAGTGCTCCATAACATGGCGGCAGATCTGAGTGAGTGCATCCTCTTCGTTGTTCAGCTCGATGACCTCACGGCCGGGAGTAGAGCCGAAGCAGTAACGGTCGGAGCAAATGAATGCGCCGCAGTCCTCAAACAGCTTGGTGAGGCTGGGATCGTCGATCTCAGAGCCGACCATTGCAACTCTTGCACGATACCAGGGCTTGGGATCGGGCTTACGAGCCTTGATCTCCTTGAGGGTCTCCTTCAGGTACGGGAGAATGAGTCTCTTCGGGCAGGTGAAGGAAACGAGGTTGAGGATGTGGTACTCGTAACCGGTGATGACGGGGTTCTCGGCCTTGCGCAACTCGCCGATCTCGGTGAGGATCTTGCAGACCTCGTTGTGCTCCTTGACTGCCTTGCGGATAGCCTTATCGGAAACATCAACGCCGAATTTCTCGTGCAGGTTGTCGAGTACATGTACCTTCATCTGGGTGACATATGCATCGATGGTGTAGTCAACGACCTTGAACGGGATGTCGATATGGGTGACGAAGAACTTCTCCTTTTCGTTGCAGTCGAGCACCTCAAGATGCTCCATTGCACGGTTCATCATCGAGCAGGCGTCAACGCCGATGAGTGCATCGAGGAACTTGTAGCCGCCCTCGATACCACGCTCTACGAGTGCACGGGCGTACTCGCAGGTGTAGTTGGACATGTAGTAGGTTGCGATGTCGAGAGAGCCAGTGTTGGGTGCGCGCAGACGCACGGAGAAACAGTTGCCTAGATTGAGAAGGACCTCGGGAACATGGTAGCAAGTGTAGCCAAGGCAGATATCGCCCTCGGCCTGAGCCTGCTTGACCAGCTCGTTGTTGGCATTCTCAAGAAGACTTTCGAAGTAGATCAGATGCTTAAGATCTTTCAAATGTTACACCTCTTCTTCAAAGAATTTCTATTTTTTGGAGTGCTTCCTTTACTCCATTGAGCATAAGACTATCTTCCGGCAGTTCGAGCACACTCTTGCCCTTGATATCATTTGCGGCAAAAGTGTTATCGGCCGGAATGTACGCCACGATGTCTACACCGGGCACTTTGATGAGCTCCGCCAGCTCGGGATTCGTCATGCGGTTGATGATCGCACCGATCTTATCGTAAACGATAAGGTCATCAGCGACACCCTTGATAGTGGAAATGACCTGGCAGCCTTTCTTGCTCTGGTCGGTGACTAGCAGCAGGTGCGTTACCTTATCCATTACTCGGCGCTGTATCTGCTCGATACCGGCCTCTCCGTCTATAACAACATAGTCGAAGCTGTTTGCCAAAATGCCGATAACTTCCTTGAGGTAAGAATTGACCTTGCAGTAGCAGCCGGAGCTCTCGGGTCTGCCAATTCCCAAGAACGCAAATCCGGGCATCTCAACGAGAGCGTCAAAGATCTTGAATCGAGCCTCGCTGAGCAGTTCAAGTGCTTCCCTCGTCTCGCCGTTTTCGACGCTGTCAACGATGCTCATACGGATATCGTCAAGCGTGAGCTTGACATCTACGCCCAGAGCAACCGACAGGCCGACGGCGGGGTCTGCATCGATGGCAAGTATCTTCTTGTCGGGAAAATTCTCGACCAAAAGCCTTACGATAGACGCAGAGATCGAGGTCTTGCCGACGCCGCCCTTACCTGCAACCGCAATAATTTTTGCTTTGCTTTCCAATAAAGTGTCCCCCCTTCACTTTGCGCATTGACACACCTTGCGCATTTTGATAACAGTTTAACACAAATCATGTTAATTTGCAAGCAATTCTCATTGGTTTTTATGCACTTTTTTAGGCAAGCGCACAAAAAAAGAAGCCTCCGAAGAAGCTTCTTTTTTGTAATTTAGATAAAACTGCCGAAATTGTTCAAACTATTCTGCGGTCTCTGACCTGAGAGTCGTAATGCTTGTTCAGCAGCGGGCGAATGACATAGTAAATGAGCTTGTTTTCGCCGTTAGCCATATAGAGCGTAAATGTTCCGACAAAAGCGAGAACAGCTGCCAGGCAGATCTTGCCGCCGACTTTAAAAACGGTTTTCATCTTGCATAACCTCCCTATTAATATGCTTCCGAGTCGTCAAACTCAACGATGGTCGGATCCAGAGGCTCCTCATTGAGAACAACGGACATGTAGTTGTTTACGCAGTTACGCATATCCTGACGGGATACGGTACGGCAGTCCTCAAGGTCGTGCTCGATGAAGATGAAGTGGTAGCCGAGGTCTCTTGCCTGCTCTTCCATGACTGCGTGAACGCCGAGCATGCCCTTGCAGGCGATGTTGTCGTTAAACAGGACCATGTCGCAATTGAAGTTCTTTGCATAGTCCCAAACGGCGTTGACATTGTCCCAGCCGCCGACGGCGTGGTGACGCATGGTGGCCTTCTCGGAGAAGATGGCAAGATCCTTGATAGCCTCTTCGGGATCTTCGGTGTTGATCATATTGTGACCCATGGTGGAGTCCATGTTGAGGACGATGTTGATGCCCCAGCAGTTCTGTATCCAGGTCGGGAAGTCGGTATAGTAAACTGCGGAAGGTCCCCACAGGAAGGCACGGTGACGGGTAGCGCCGCCGAACGGCTCGTACTTCTCCTCGTATGCCTTTCTGATGATCTTGATGACCTTGCGGTCGGTCTTATTGAAGTAAGGATCCTGACCGTTGACGGATGCCCATGCATACAGGCGGTACAGGGTCTCGGCGATGCCGACGAGGGGGTTATACGGAGTCTTCATATAATCCCACTTCTCGAGCTCGATGGTGTTCTGCTCGTTCATGAGCTTTGCGTACTTGAACAGCTCGTTCCAGTCGTACTTAACGCCGTACTCCTTCTCAACGAATGCAATGCAGTCCTTGAGCATCTGGGTGGAATACGGATGTGCGCCCGGCTCGTTGTGGATCATGGCCAGCGTTACGGGGAAGTCGGGCATGCCGATACGGCGGCGCTGGAACATGGAGGTCGCCTCGGAGGCGTTGCAGGGCATGTTGGTCGAGACCAATGCCTTGCCGATGAGGGGGAATGCGTCGTCCATTGCGACACCGGTCTCTGCTGCGCAGCGGGAGCAGACATCGGCTGCGAGGCCAAACGACTCTGCAACATCTATGTAGTAAGGCTCGATGTGCTGGTCAACATCGCAGATGATGAACTCAGGCAGGGTCTGCAGAGGAATGGGAATGAGCTCCTTGAAGCCCTTCATGAATAGAGGAGGCAGGACCTCATCCATGGGGACCATGACATCGGTCAGCGGGCCGCCGCCAAGGCGTCTGTCGTTTGCGAGAACGAGAGCGATCTTCTTGGTCAGGCTGCGGACGATAGCGTGCATGTTCTGGTGAGCGATCTTAAGCTCGTAGCCACGGTAGCCCTCGAACAGGCGGTCGATGAACATGAAAGTGCCGAGGTAAGATCCCATCCAGCGGTATTCCCAGAAGCCCTTGAGGCAGGCAACGGGAGCGGAGGCGACCATCTGCACCATGAACATGATGTTCTTGAGCCATGCGGCGTAGTCGACCATGGTGTCCTTAACGCCACGCCACTCACGGTATTTTGCAACACCGGTCTTGTCATAGTATCTGTCACGCTGACCGCCGACGCCGTTTCTTGCACGCCAGATGGGGTCAAAGCGTTCGAGTTTCTTATCTACAGAAGCAATTACTTTATCAAACATCATTACTTGCCTCCCTGAATATTCTTAATTTCCAAAGATTCGATGAATGCCTGGAATCTGGTGCGCAGCTGGCCGACAGAGCCGAGTGCGTATTCTTTCTCGATGGTGCAGCACGGTACATTGAATTCTTCGGTGAAGATGTGGTTTGCTAGGATCTTGTCATAGCTCCAGAACTCACAGAACTTCATGCTCTCATAAATGATACCGTCGGCCTTGAACTCGTCGCAAAGTCTCTTTGCTTCGTTGTGGCGCTGGTCGATCTTCTCTCCGTCCATGAAGCGGGCGCACTGATTCCAGTACAGATAATGACGGCAGATAGCGTCGAAAGCGGTCTCGCCTTCTCTGATCTCGATCTCCTCACGGCCGGGGAACGAGCCGAAGCAGTAACGGTCGGCAACGACCATTGCGCCGCACATTTCGATGAGCTTGGTAAACTCGGGATCGTCGATCTCCGAGCCGACAACGACTACTCTTGCACGGTACGGGAACTTCTTCTCGGGCTTGCGGGTCTTGATCTCCTCGAGGGTCTCCTTCAGATAAGGCAGGATAAGCTCGTGCGGGCAGACCTGGGAAACAAGCTCGATGACATGGAACTCGTAGCCGGTGATGGGAGGATTATCGAGCTTTCTGTAATTGCCGATCTCGGTGATGACACGGCACAGCTCGTTAAATCTCTCGATAGCCTTGCGCATTGCTTCGTCGGAAACATCGATGCCCAGGCGGTCTCTCATAGGCTCAACGACCTTCAGCTGAAGCTGAGCCTTGTAGTAATCAAGGTTGGTCTGGTCGCCCTTCATGGGAGGATCGATCTGAGTTACGAAGAAGCCGTCATGCTTAACGGGATTGATGAGGAAGAAGTGCTCCTGCATACGCTCGATGGTAGCGCAGCTCTCAGCGCCGAACAGGCAGCTGAGATAATTGTAGCCGCCCTCAACGGCTCTCTCAAGAATGGAGCGTGCGTAGGGACATGTTCTGTTGGTCATGTAGTAGCTGGAGATATCGCAGGATGTGCAATTAGGTGCACGAAGTCTTGACGAGAAGCAGCCGTCAAGATTCATAAGTACCTCGGGGATATAGTAGCAGTTGTAACCAAGAGCTTTCTTACCATCCTCGACTGCTTTCATGACAAGCTCGTTCTGAGCTTCCTGAAGCAGATTTTCAAAGTAGATCAGATGTTTTAGGTCTTTCATATGCAACCCCTTCCGCTGTATTGAAATTTTTTGCTTCCAATATTTTCGGCGGCAGCGCCGCCTACCCATACAGCAAGATTATACTAAATTACTACCCCATATGTCAATAATGTGTCAAGGCAATCGGCATGAATTTTCGCAATACATACTTTCTCTTTTGTGCAAAAACGACAATTGAGTGCCATTTGTTACATTTACATGACAAAAAATCTTAATTAAAAAGCTTATCGACGCTTTTGATATACTCGGGCAGCACGCCCTCAAAGTCGAGACCGTAGTGGCGGGGCGTGTCACGCACGGCGGTGCGCTCGATGCAGGCGGCGACGAAATCCTCTGCAAGGCGCAGCGCATCCTCTAGGGCAGCGCCTCTTGTCAGCAGCGCCGCAAACGCCGAGGCAAACACATCGCCAGAGCCGTGGAACATGCCGTCCTTCGTCTCGTTCATGACGACGCTCGTTTTGCCGGTCTCGTTATCCCGTGCAACAATGCCCACCTTCCCCGTTTCAAGGCTCACACCGGTAACAGCGACGACCCTCGGACCGAGGGCAGAGAGCTTGCCTAAAAGCTCGGTAACGAACGCTTCGCTGTGCGGGGCGGTGCAATACTCCGTGCCGGTCAGAAAGCAGGCTTCGGTGATGTTCGGGGTTATGATATCTGCCTTAGCGATGAGGCGGCGGAAGCAGTCTGCCATTGAGTCGTCAAGATTTGTATAGTACCTGCCGTTATCCGCCATAGCGGGGTCAACGATAACGAGCGTGTCATCGCTTCGCAAAAGCTCAATGGTGCGCTCTAAGAGCTCACCCTGCGCTTCGGAGGCGAGGTAGCCGGAATAGATGGCGTCAAAGTGAACGCCAAGCTTGTTCCAATGCTCGGCAATGGGCACTATGGCGTCCGACAGATCGGTGAAAGTCCAATCGGTGAAGCCGCCGGTATGCGTCGACAAAAGCGCCGTCGGGATGCAGCAGCACTCGACGCCGCTTGCGGAAACTATGGGTAAGGCAACGGTAAGTGAGCACTTGCCGAGGCCGGAAAGATCATGTATTGCCGCCATTCTCGGCAGCTTGGAGAGCTTATCCGTCATTTTGCAAAACCTCGCAATCGATGTCCCGTCAACTATAACATAGTTTGCATGCCGCCGCAAGTGTTCAAAAATTTGCACAATTTCCCTGTCATAAGCGCATTTGGCGGCATAACAAAACGGCATGCGCAGATAATAGTATTGAGCTTTGACTCAAACTAAAACGGAGGGAAAAATTATGACACCGAAGGAATTGCTTTATATCGAGGACGCACTCGGTCATATAAAATTTATGACCACCCAGTGCAACGAGGCCGCAAGCAAGCTTACAGATCCGGCGCTCAAGCAGGCGGTACAGCAGCTTGCAAACGAGAATCAGAAGCTGTTTGCGCAGTTTTATAACCTTGTTTAAGGAGGATGCGACAATGAACGACAGAGACATCATGGAAAACCTGCTGCTCACCACCAAGGGCGTCTGCGACCTGTATATGCACGGCACTATCGAGTCGTCGACGGCAAATGTTCACCAGACCTTCAGCACCGCACTCAACAACAGTCTTTGCATGCAGGACAGCATTTATAAGGAAATGTCCGGCCGTGGCTGGTACACCACCGAGCAGGCTCAGCAGCAGAAGATCGACCAGGTCAAGCAGAAGTTCTCGGCGCAGGGCTAAAAGAAAAACCGCAGAATTTTCTGCGGTTTACATAATATCATGAGCCTTTGATCTTACCCGGGCTCACGCCGAAGGTTTGGGAAAAGGCACGGTGGAACGCCGAGTAGTCTGTAAATCCGCATTCGGCGGCAGCCGAGGAGGCGCTCATCCCCTCTCGGATGAGCCTTGCGGCGAGGACCAGGCGCTTTTGGCGGATGTAGTTATGCACGGTGCAGCCGGTCTGCTGCTTAAAAAGGCGCATAAAATGATAACGGCTCAGATAGCACATTGCGGCAAGCTCGTCAACGCTGAGGCTGCCGGTGAGATTTTCATTTATATAAGAAAGAGCCGCCGATATCTTACCGCTTTGCTCGGCGAGGGTCGCTTCCCTGCTCGTGTCACGCTGCATTATGCGGTTTAGCTGCACCATGAGCTGCGCAAGCAGCGTTCCTCGCATGAGCTCTGCGCCGAACTCCGTGTCGTCTATTGAGGCCTCGAGCCTGTCGAGACTGTCCTTTAGCTTTTCTATCTCGCCCGTGTCGGGACGCATAAGGCAGAATCTTCGCTTCTCGGCTGCGGCAAAGCAGTCCATGAGCCCGCCGTCGGGCGCAAAGCGCTCGACATAGGCAGAGTCAAGGTAAATGATTATCCTCTCATACGGCACGGAGACATCGATGAGTGCCTTATGTATCATATGGTGGCGCACGAGCAGGATATCCCACGGCTTGAGACTGTAGTCCGTGCCCTCGACCATGTAGTTGACGCTTCCGGAGATGAGGATGACGATCTTGTCAAACTCGTGAAAGTGGAAGTCCCTCTCCTGCCCTGCCGTGTCACGCAGGTGGAACATCCTGAAGTTTTCATTTAGATACCCTTCTCGATTGTATTTATATCGTTCTGACATTGTTTTGTCTCCGTATTTTCAATTAAGAATATCATACCGCACAAATTGCAATGTTTCAAGCACAATATTCAATTTACATTGTAATTTTATAAGAATATAATGCTATCACAGTAAATTTTCAGGGAGAATTGATCATGGCAAAAAAATCTTTCTTAAAATCATACGGATTTATAATCTTTATGCTGCTCGGCATAGTCTGCGGCTGCCTTATCGGTGCGTTCGCTCCTGAGTTCGGCACTAAGCTTGAGCCGCTGGGCACGGTGTTTATAAACCTCATGTTCTGCATCGTCGTCCCGCTGGTGTTCTTCTCGATATCCTCCGCCATCGCAAACGCAGCAGGCGCTAAGCGTGCCGGTAAGCTCATGGGCGTCACGGTCGGCACTTTCCTCGTGACGGCAGCTATCGCAGCCGTGTTCATGTACATAGTCATCCTCATTTTCCCCATCTCCAGCGGCAAGGTCGTTGAGGACAGCGTTGAGGTCGCAGGTCTTGGCTTTGCGGATATGATAGTAAACTTCTTTACAAAGTCCGACTTCTTTGAGCTTTTAAGCCGCAAGGCGATTCTGCCCCTCATCGTTTTTGCGATCCTCTTCGGCTTCGGCGTGCAGAAGTCCGGCGGCAAGGAGACCCTCACTGCAAAGATCCTTGCCAATGTCACCGACTGCATCCTTAACATGATGAAGATCGTGACCTACTACGCACCTATCGGCTTTCTCGGCTTCTTTGCCTCCCTCGTTGCCGCATACGGTCCCGACCTCATCGGTCAGTACAGCAGAACTCTCATTATCTACTATGTAGTTTGCTTTGTCTACATGTTCATCTTCTTCCCAATCTACGCACGCTTTGGCGGCGGCAAGGGCGCAGTCAAGGTCATGTTCCAGCACCTGTTCCAGCCTGCGGCAGTTTCCTTCGGCACTTGCTCCTCTGTTGCTACCATCCCCACCAACATGGAAGCCGCCGAGGACACCGGCATCTCCCGTGAGGTCAGCAATGTCGTGCTCCCGATGGGCGCAACGATGCACATGGACGGCTCTGCAATGAGCGCAATCGTCAAGGTGCTGTTCCTGTTCGGCTTCTTCGGCATCGACGCCGGGCTCGGTCAGATAGTTCTCGCCATCGTCGTGGCTGTGTTCTCCTCCGTCGCAATGAGCGGCATCCCCGGCGGCGGCGGTACGGGTGAGCTCGTTCTGTGCTCGCTGTTCTTCCCGGATCACCTTGCGGTGGCATTCCCCATCGCACTGGCACTGGGCAACCTCGTCGATCCTCCCGCAACCATGGTCAATGCAGCCGGCGACTATGTCGTTTCTTTCATCGTTGAGCGCTATGTCAACGGCAAGGATTGGCTTCAGAAAAAGCTTGCAGGCAAGGCAGCAGCCGAGGCCGAGAGCGAAGTCTGATAAACGAATATAACAAAAACGCTGATGCGATGCATCAGCGTTTTTCCTTTAGAAAGCTTAATTTTGTTTCGGAAATGAGTATCGCGCAGAATATCAGCACGAAGCCGAGACCGATGCTGAAGGTCATCATTTCCTGCCCCATGGTGATGGATAGCGCCGTGCCGAAAACGGACTCGAGCGTCATAATAACAGCGACTGCCGACGGAGGTGTGAATTTCTGTCCGACCGTTTGCAGGAAGAAGCACACACCGGTGCACATGAAAGTCAGGTACGCTATCGAGAGCCACGAGCCCGAGGGGATGTTCTGCGGCTTAGGCTCAAACAGGAGTGCGAACACAAGGCACAGGACGGCGGCTACCGCAAACTGTATCATCGTCAGCAGCAGCGGGCTTTTGCCCTCGACATGGCGACCGGTCACGATGATGTGCAGGCCGTAGAACAGGCCGCAGCACACGGTCAAAAGGTCGCCCTTATTGACGCTCAGATCTTTATTGAGGCACACAAAGCCCATGCCGACAAGGCAGATGAGCGCTGCGCTGATATTATACTTATCCGGCTTTTTGCCGAAGATGAGCCAGTACAAAAACGGAACGAGGATACAATAGGTTGCCGTCAAAAAGGCGTTTTTGCCCGGGGTCGTGTACACAAGGCCGTAGGTCTGCACGGCATACGCCGCCGCAAGGCAAACGCCCATTATTGCGCCGCCCTTGAGGTACTGCCAGTCGAGCTTTTTTAAAAGCGGTATCGAGGCTATGAGCATCATGAGCG
Source organism: uncultured Oscillospiraceae bacterium (assembly GCA_934597175.1). Taxonomy (GTDB): domain Bacteria; phylum Bacillota; class Clostridia; order Oscillospirales; family Oscillospiraceae; genus F23-B02. The sequence goes on from CAKTQR010000026.1 coordinate 11,801, forward strand.
CTGCGCCGCCGAAGCGGATAGCCAGCACCCACAGGGGCGTGATGCTGTCAAGCGCAGACTTTAACACAACGAAGGATGTGCCCCAAATAAGGGTCGTGCAAATCAGCGCTGTCCTTCCCAGCGCCGCTTTATTTTTAATTTTCATTGCTTATATCTTCACCATATGCAGTGCGGCGGCACGCAGCATCAGCTTCTTTGTAACGCCGCCGTCAAAGCTTATCTCTATTAATTGATCGTTGCCCATAGGGGTCATTTTTGTTATCTGCCCGTCACCGAAGGCACGGTGTCTGACCCGTTCACCTACCTTAAATGTCGGTGCGGGAGCAGACTTTTGCGCAGTCTGCACGGGAGCGGACACGGGTCTGGACTTGGTCTGATAGCTCGGTCTTTGCACATATTCACGCTGAACGGATGATTTGTCCCCAAATCCGTAGCCTCTCGGGATATTGCGCTTTTCGATATGCTCGTCGGGTATCTCATCGATGAAGCGGGACACACGGTTTGCCGTGGTCTTGCCGAAGAGCATACGCTGTCTTGCACAGGAAATGCACAGCTTTTTCTTCGCTCTTGTTATAGCAACATAGCAAAGTCTGCGCTCCTCCTCCATCTCGTCCGGCTCGCCTATCGCCTTTATGCCCGGGAAGATGCCTTCCTCGGCGCCGACGAGGAACACATTCGTAAACTCAAGACCTTTGGCCGAGTGCATCGTCATCATGACAACGCAATCGGCGTCCTTGTCGTAGTTGTCCATATCGGTGTACAGCGCAACATCGGCAAGGTAGCCCTCAAGCGTGGGCTCGGTCGTCTCGCTTTTGTAGTTTATTATGCTCGTCTTGAGCTCCTTGACATTTTCCGCTCTTGCCGAGTCCTCAACGGTATTCTTCTCCTCAAGTAAACGAAGATAGCCCGTTTTTTCGAGCAGCCGGTCGTACAAAAGGTCGGGCGCAAGCTCCTTGGACTCCTCGATAAGCTCGCTTATCATGTTCGCAAAAATGCGCATCCTCGTGCTTGCACGGCTAAGCTCCGGGTACAGGTCTGCGTTTTTTATGACCTCGAACAGTGAGGTCTCGTTATGAGCTGCGATGCTCATTGCAAGCTCAACGCTTCTGTCACCGATGCCTCGGGGCGGGTTGTTGATGATCCTCGTCAGGCGCAGGTCGTCGTTGGGTGATGCGATAACACACAGATACGCAAGCATGTCCTTGACCTCGGCTCGGTCAAAGAAGCCCGTGCCGCCGAAAATCCGGTACGGTATACCGTTGCGCTTGAACGCCTGCTCCAGCTGATGCGACTGGGCGTTCATGCGGTAAAGCACGGCATTGTCGCCCCAAGAGCCGCCCTTGCCGTAGTTGCCCATTATCTTCGACGCAACATACCTAGCCTCGTCGTGCTCGTTATCGGCGACATAAAGCTCGATTGTCTCGCCCGTGTCGCCGTTTGTCCAAAGCTCCTTGCCCTTACGGCCGACATTGTTGCGGATGACGGCGTTTGCGGCGTTTAATATATGCGCCGTGCTGCGGTAGTTCTGCTCAAGGCGGATGACACGGCAGCCCTTGTACTCGTCCTCGAACGAGAGGATGTTCTCGATAGTTGCGCCACGGAATTTATAGATACTCTGGTCATCGTCGCCGACAACGCAGATATTGCCCCAGCCGCCTGCGAGCTTTGAAGCAAGCAGATACTGAAGCTTATTGGTGTCCTGATACTCGTCGATGAGCACATATCTGAATCTGCGCTGCCAATACTGACAGACATCGTCGTGCTCCTGCAGCAGCTTCACCGTGTAATAGATAAGGTCATCAAAATCCATTGCACCGGCGGCGAAGGCTCGGCGGGAATATTCGGCGTAGATCTCCGCAATTTTCGCCTTGCGGATATCGCCCATGGCCTTGGCTTTGGCATAAAACTCCTCGGGCGAAAGCTGATCGTCCTTGGCACGGCTTATCTCACCCAGCAGCATGCGGGGCGGATAGCGCTTGTCGTCAAGCTCAAAGTCCTTGAGTATGCGCTTGACTAAGCTCAGGCTGTCGGAGGTGTCGTAGATGGTGAAGCTCGTCGGGAAACCGAGGCGCTCTGCATCACGGCGCAGGATGCGCACACAGGCAGAGTGGAAGGTCGACGCCCAAATGTCTGCAGCTTCCGGTCCGAGCATGCGCTCAAGCCTTGCTTTAAGCTCGTCGGCGGCCTTGTTGGTAAAGGTGATGGCGAGTATGCGCCACGGCTCAACGGGGTCGAGAGCTGCAATGCGTCTTGCGTCGTCGCCGCCTTTGAGCATTATCTCAATATCCTCCTCGCAGGCGTTTGCCGGAAGCTCGTTGGTGTCACCGGCGATGCCGTAGCGAAGAAGATTTACGATCCTGTTTATGAGTACCGTCGTTTTGCCGCTGCCTGCGCCTGCGAGTATCAGCAGGGGTCCCTCGGTCGCCATTACAGCCTTTCTCTGCATGGGATTCAAAGAGGCAAAATCGGACTCAATCAATTTGTGTCTTGCATCAATATATCGTTTTTCAAAATCCGAACTCATAGCCAGTTATTTTAGCACGAATTTTGCGATTTAACAAGTGTCTGTAAGAACTTCCCTCAGTTTATCCACCGCACGCCGTTCAAGGCGCGACACCTGCACCTGCGACACGCCGAGGACTCGTGATGCCGACTCCTGCGTCATGCCGTGGAAATAGCGCAGGTATATCGCTTTTTTCTCCTTTTCGGGCAGCTGCTCGATGGCGTAGCGCAGGGACACCTGCTCTATCATACGCTCCTCGCCGTAGCTGTCGGTCAGCACATGCTCTAGCGTAAAGCCGTCGTCGCCGCTTTCACGCTGCAGGCTCTCGGCAGGGCCGGTGGCAGTCTCGGCAAAGGCTATCTCCTCGGGCGTGAGCCCCGTTTCGGCGGCTATCTCCGAAAGCTGCGGCTCTCGGCCGAAGCGCTGCTCAAGCTCGGTGCGAACCGAGCGTATGCGCTGCGCCTGCTCTTTGATGCTGCGGCTGACCTTGACTGCGCCGTCGTCACGCAAGAATCTTCGTATCTCGCCGGATATCTTCGGCACAGCGTAGGTTGAAAACTGCGTGCCGAAGCTCTCGTCAAATCCCTCAATCGCCTTTAAAAAGCCGACGCAGCCGAGCTGATACAGGTCGTCCGGCTCTGTGCCTCTGCCGAAAAAGCGGCGGGCAACGCTCCAGATAAGCCCCGAGTTTTCCTCGATGAGCGCTTCCGCCGCCTGCTTGTCCCCGTTTTTGGCCTTGCGGAGATTTTCGACTGTCTGCTCGGTCATCGGCGGCCTCGGCGCTGCTTTATCGTGCGCAGCATGGTCACGCTCGTGCCCTTTTGGACATGGGTCTTGACCTTGAGCTTGTCCATGAAGCTTTCCATGATGGTAAAGCCCATGCCGCTGCGCTCCTCGCCGCCGGTGGTGTACATGGGCTGCATCGCCTTTTCAAGATCTTGTATGCCCCTGCCCCAGTCACGCACGGTTATCTCGAGCTTCTCGCCGTCGAGGATGCGCAGGCGCATGGTTATCTTGCCGATGCTGTCCGGGTATGCGTGGACGATGCAGTTTGTGACCGCTTCCGATACGGCGGTCTTGATATCGCCAAGCTCCTCAAGCGTCGGGTCAAGCTGCGCCGCAAAGCCTGCTGCCGCCGCTCTTGCGAAGCTTTCGTTTGCGCTGTAGCTCGGAAACTCGAGCTTTATGTAGTTTGTTATAGTCATGTTGTGACCTCCCTTTTGCATATGATCTCTACCACACGGTCGACCCCCGCCGCCTCAAGGACCTTCAGCGGCTGGCTTTTCGGGCAGTCGATGAACAGTCTGCCGCCGTTTTCCTTTAGTCTGCGGTCGGCTTTTAAGATGACCGCTATGCCGGACGAGTCCATGAAGCTGAGCTTTGTCATGTCGAGCAGCACCTGCCTCGGCAGTGTGCCGTCTATGGCTTCGGCTATCCCGCTCATGGCCTGTCTTGCGTTGTGGTGGTCAAGCTCGCCCTGCAGGGCTATGCAGAGCTTGCCGTCTGCGTATCTTGTCGTAATTTTCATTGTTTCACCCCAAACGAAAAACTGGTGTTGTGAATGTATCACAACACCAGTTTATTAGTTTTTCTATGCGGATTTTAATAAAATAGGTCGAGCTTACTTGAGATTTTTAAGGCTTTCCTCAAGATTTTCGATAAGAGCCTCGAGCTTTGCCTTTTTCTCACGCTCGGTATTGACGACCGCCTCTGGAGCTCTGGAAACGAACTTCTCGTTAGACAGCTTCGCTATCTGTCCGTCAAGCTGCTTGCGGGCGTTTGCAAGCTCCTTTTCCATGCGGGCTTTCTCCTTTTCAAGGTCGACGAGCTCCGCCATGGGCATGAACATGCGGGCGTTATCGGTGATGACAGACACCATGCCGTCGGTCGACTCGGGAAGCTCGGCGGCGACGCTTATCTGGGAAGCGTAAGCCAGCTTGCAAATAAACTTCTCGCCGTCTGCAAACGCCTTGGCCTTGTCGGTCACGATGATGAGGTGGCTCTTTCTGGACGGGGGCACATTCATCTCCGACCTGCGGGCACGCACGGCCTTGATAGCGTCCATGACCATCTCGAAATTGACCTCGTCCACGGGGAAATGCAGCTGCTCCTTATACTTGGGGTACTCGGCTATCATGAGCGCCTCGCCCTCGTGCGGCAACGCCTGCCAAATTTCCTCGGTGATAAACGGCATGAACGGGTGCAGAAGCTTGAGTATCTCTGTAAGGACATACAAAAGCACTCTCTGCGCATTTTCCTTTGCTTTCTCGTCGTCGCCGTTAAGGCGGGGCTTTGTAAGCTCAATGTACCAGTCGCAGTAGCTGTCCCAGATGAAATCGTATATCTTGCCTGCGGCAACGCCCAGCTCGAAGCTGTCCATATTATCGCAGACTTCCTTGGTCACCTGATTGAGCTTTGAAAGTATCCACTTATCCTCGGTCTCAAGCGTTTCGGGCAGGTGGTTGTCCTCAACGGTGAGATTCATCATGACAAAGCGGGAGGCGTTCCATATCTTGTTGCAGAAGTTGCGCATTGCCTCGCACTTTTCGACATAAAAGCGCATGTCGTTGCCGGGGCTGTTGCCGGTGATGAGGTTAAAGCGCAGAGCATCAGCGCCGTACTTTTCCGCCATCTCCAGGGGGTCGATGCCGTTGCCGAGGCTCTTGGACATTTTGCGTCCCTGCGAGTCACGCACAAGGCCGTGGATGAACACGGTCTCAAACGGCTCTTTTTTCATCTGCTCCATGCCGGAGAAGATCATTCTTGCGACCCAGAAGAAGATGATATCGTAGCCCGTCACCATGACAGAGGTCGGATACCAGTAGTCAAGCTCGGGAGTCTTTTCCGGCCAGCCCATGGTCGAGAACGGCCAAAGAGCGGAGCTGAACCAGGTATCGAGGACATCCTCCTCCTGCGTTACATTCCTGCTGTGGCAGTGTGCACACTCGTGCACATCCTCACGGGAGACGGTTATCTTGCCGCAGTCGGCACAGTACCACGCCGGTATTCTGTGACCCCACCAGAGCTGACGGGAGATGCACCAGTCGTGGACATTCTCCATCCAGTTCATGTAGGTCTTTGTGAAGCGCTCGGGAACGAACTTTATTCTGCCGTCCTTGACGACATCGATGGCCGCCTCGGCGAGGGGCTTCATCTTGACAAACCACTGGGGGCTCGTGAGCGGCTCGACGACCGTGCCGCAGCGGTAGCAGCAGCCGACATTGTGGTTATAAGGCTCGACCTTGACAAGGTAGCCCTGCTCCTCGAGATCGGCAACGATGGCCTTGCGGGCCTCGTAGCGATCCATGCCGTTATACTTGCCGCCGTTTATTATCCTTGCGTCCTCGTTGATGACGAGTATCTGCTCGAGGTCATGGCGCAGCCCGACCTCGTAGTCGTTGGGGTCGTGGCAGGGCGTCATCTTAACTGCGCCCGTGCCGAAGCCGAGCTCAACATAGTCGTCGGCGACGATGGGGAGCTTTCTGCCGACGAGGGGCAGGATGGCGTTTTTGCCGACAAGGTGCTTATAGCGCTCATCGTCGGGGTGAACGGCAACACCGGAGTCGCCGAGCATGGTCTCGGGACGGGTGGTGGCGATGATAAACTCCTCGTCCGAGTCCTCAATGGGGTATCTTATGTGCCAGAAGCTGCCGGGCATATCCTTGTACTCGACCTCAGCGTCCGACAGTGCCGTGCGGCACTTGGGACACCAGTTTATAATGCGGTTGCCCTTATAGATAAGACCCTTTTCGTACAGCTCGCAGAAGGTCTCACGAACGGACTTGGCTCTCGTCTCGTCCATGGTAAAGGAGCTTCTGTCCCAATCGCAGGACGCACCGAGCACCTTCTGCTGCTCGACGATACGGTTGCCGTATTTGTTCTTCCAATCCCAGACACGCTCAAGGAACTTTTCACGGCCGAGGTCGTAGCGGGAAAGTCCCTCCTTTTCACGCAGCTCCTGCTCGACCTTTATCTGTGTTGCGATACCTGCATGGTCCGTGCCGGGAAGCCAAAGGGCGGCATAGCCCTGCATCCTCTTGTAGCGGATAAGAATATCCTGCAAAGTGGAGTCGAGGGCATGACCCATATGGAGCTGACCCGTTACATTGGGGGGCGGCATGACGATGGAAAACGGCTTTTTGTCGGGGTCTATAACGCCCTTAAAGTAACCGCCGGTCTGCCACATATCATAAATTCTTTTTTCGACCGTACTCGGGTCATACACCTTGGGTAATTCTTTCATAACTGCCTCCTTAAAAAAGAAAATACGCCCTGATTTCTCAGGGCGCAATTATATGCGTGGTACCACCTGAATTCCGCAAAAAGCGGCTCTCATGGGCTCTGTAACGGGAGCACCCGACCGTGCTTACTTAAATTCACCACGGCAGCTCAAAGCCGACCTTCGGCAAGGCTTCGGAAAACTTACACCGACCGTTTCCTCTCTGAACGAAGCGTATCGCCTACTCCTGCTTATCAAAGCTGTTGACTTTTGAAAATTATATTATCCTATCGCCGATTTGTCAAGATTATTCCTTGCGCTCGTCGCCCCAGAAAAACAGTGCGACAGTGCCCGGGCCGGTGTGACTGCCGATGGTCGTGCCGATGTTGTTGATAACGACCTTGCCGTTGAGCTTGGGGAACTTCTCCTCGATGAGCGATGCGACAGCCTGAGCGTCCTCAAGGCATGCGGACATGGAGATAAAGCACTTGCCGGAATAATCAAGACCGTCCTGAGCGTGCTCCTCCATCCTTGCGACTATCTCATTGATGACGCGCTTTTTGGTGCGGATCTTGTCTCTGGGGATGAGGTGGCCGCCGTCGTCCATATTGAGCAGCGGGCAGATGCTGAGCATAGTGCCGAAGAAGCCGGCCGCCTTGGTGATCCTGCCGCCCTTGACATAGAAGGTAAGGTCGGTGGAGAAAAACCAGTGATGCAGGCGGAGCTTATTTGCCTCTATCCAATCGTGCACCTCGTCGATGCTCTTGCCCTCGTCACGCATGTCGGCAAGCGTCTCCATGATAAGGCCGTAGCCGGAGGATGCGCCGAGGGAGTCGACGATATATATCTTTCTGTCGGGATACTCCGCCTTGAGCATCTCGGCTGCGGTGCGGGCGGAGTTGACAGTGCCGGAAATGCCGGAGGAAAGGGTCACATGCAGGATATCCTTGCCCTCGTCGAGGTAGGGTCTGAAGTGGTCTATGTACTCTGCGACATTGACCTGTGCGGTCTTGGTCTCAGCGCCCTCTGCCATCATCTTGTAAAATTCATCAAAGGGGATGGACTGGCCGAGGTCATCAAGATGCTCCTCGCCGTTGAGGAAATAGTGGAAGCATACATATTTGATTTCTCTTGCGTCAAAATGTTCCTTGGAAAGGTCGGCTGTCGAGCAGCAGCTAAGAATATAGTCAGACATAATTATCTCCTTTTTAAAGCATTAGCACCCGTATTATATACGGGTGCTAACATAATTGCAATATTTTTTTAACCAAGCATTGTCATGAGCTGCTCGACCGTGTGCACGCCGACTTCCTTGCTTATCATCTCGCCGTTGCGGAAAACCATGAGCGTGGGGATGCTCATAACGCCGAAGCGCTGAGCGATAGCAGGCTCGTCGTCAACATCGAGCTTACAGATTTTGACCTTGTCGCCAAGCTGCTCGTCAAGTTCCTCAAGGATGGGCGCCTGCATGCGGCAAGGTCCGCACCAGGTTGCCCAGAAGTCGACCAGTACGAGGCCGGAAGATGTGACGGAATCAAAATTGTCCTTTGTAAGATGCATGATAGCCATGATATATATCTCCTTTGTTACAGTTTACTTATATAATCAACTGCGGCAAGCGCCGCAATGTTGCCATCGCCGACGGCCTTTGCAAGCTGATACGGTGCGCCCGTGCAGTCTCCGGCGGCGAAAACGCCTTTTATGTTAGTTTTGCCGGAGCGGTCGGCTTTTATGACGCCCCTTTCGCTTTCGATGCCGTTGACTAAGCTCTCGGCGGAAAGAGTCTCTTTGAGTATAAAAATGCAGTCTGTTTTGACCGTCTCGCCGTTGACGACGAGGGTATCCGCCTTTTTATCGCCGAGTATCTCAATTTTCCCCTTGCCGGAGAATACCGAGACCTCGCAGCCGATATCTTTCAAAAATGCAATATCCTTTTCGGCTTCCTTGCCCTCGCCGAGGACGGCGACCTTTTTGCCACGGTAGAGCATGCCGTCGCAGGTGGCGCAGTAGCTCACTCCCCTGCCGAGGAATTTCGTTTCGCCCTCGCACAGCGGTCTGCGGCTTATGCCGGTTGCGATGATGACGGAAATTGCTTCGTAAAAATCGTTTCCTACGGCAACGCCGACGGTCTTGCCCAAGGGCATGACGCTCAGTGCTTTGCCGGGGATAAGCTGCGCCGTGCTTTCCTCAAGCTGACTGCGCATTTTCCGCATTATCTCCGCTCCGCTGCCGGACATGCCCGGGTAATTTGTAACGCTTTCGGCAAGATGAAGCTTGCTCGTCTCGGGCGGATTTGCGATAACTCCGACGGTTTTGCCACGGTTTACCGCCGTCAGCGCCGCCGAAATTCCGGCAGGGCCGCCGCCGACTATCAGTATATCAAAATTAGCGCTCATGGCTTACTCACCTCTTTTTTCTTCATTTTATCAAGTATTATAACACTTTATTGTTGTAATTACCACAATTATCGTTTATAATTCCAATATCCTAGATATTTTACGGGAGCATATACAAATGGATGAGATAAGCAAAAATTTTATCGAGAATTTTATAGATGAGGATATCGCCGAGGGCGGCCGCTTTGCGGGCATGAAGGTGCACACCCGTTTCCCGCCCGAGCCCAACGGCTACCTGCATATCGGTCACTGCAAGGCGCTGACCATCGACTTCGGCACTGCCGAGAAGTACGGCGGCCTGTGCAATCTGCGCATGGACGACACAAATCCCGCCAAGGAGGACACCGAGTATGTCGATGCCATTCAGGAGGATATCCACTGGCTCGGCTTTGACTGGGGCGACAGGTTTTTCTACGGCTCGGATTATTTTGAGCAGACCTATCAGTATGCCCTTGAGCTCATAAAGAAAGGGCTTGCCTATGTCTGTGAGCTCACGCCCGAGCAGTTCAAGGAATACAGAGGTGACACCACCCGCCCCGCCGTGAGTCCTTACCGTGACAGACCTATCGAGGAGAGCCTCGATCTTTTCCGGCGCATGAAAAACGGTGAGTTCCCCGAGGGCAAATACACCCTGCGTGCAAAGATAGACCTTGCCTCCGGCAACTTCAATATGCGTGACCCCGTGCTCTACCGCATCCGCTACATTGAGCACCACCGTCAGGGTACAAAATGGTGCATCTTCCCGATGTACGACTTTGCCCACCCGATACAGGACGCGCTCGAGGGCATCACGCACTCGCTGTGCTCGCTCGAATACGAGGATCACCGCCCGCTGTACGACTGGGTCATCAACAATGTCTCCGTGCCGTCAAAGCCCCGTCAGATAGAGTTTGCAAGGCTCGGCATCAACTACACCGTGCTCAGCAAGCGCAAGTTAAGACGCCTTGTTGAGGAAGGCATCGTCTCCGGCTGGGATGATCCCCGCATGCCGACCCTGTGCGGTCTGCGCCGCCGTGGCTACACGCCCACTGCGATCCGCAGCTTCTGTGAGCGCATCGGCGTTAACAAAGTCCCGAGCACCATCGAGTTTTCCTTCCTTGAGCACTGCCTGCGTGACGACCTTAACGAGCATGCCCAGCGTGCGATGGCCGTTCTGCGCCCGGTAAAGCTCACGATAACGAACTACCCCGAGGGCGCAAGCGAGCTTCTGAGCGTTGAGAACAACCCCAACGACCCCGAGGCGGGCACTCGTGAGGTCAGCTTTTCGAGAAATCTCTACATTGAGGCCGACGACTTCCTCGAAACGCCCGTTCCCAAGTACAAGCGCCTGTACCCCAACGGTCTTGAGTGCCGTCTCAAGGGTGCGTATCTCATCACCTGCACGGGCTGCGTAAAGGACGAAGACGGCAATGTTGTCGAGATACTCGCAACCTACGATCCCGAAAGCCGTGGCGGCGATCCTGCCGACGGCCGCAAGGTCAAGGGTGCGACCATCCACTGGGTCGATGCGAACAATTGCGGCGATGCCGAGGTGAGGCTCTACAGCAACCTGTTCAGCGACGAAGATCCCGATGCCGCCGACAAGGATTACATTCAGTGCATGAATCCCGACTCCCTTGAAGTCCTCCACGGCTGCAAGATCGAGAAAATGCTTGAAAACGCAGTCGCCCCGGCGCAGTTCCAGTTCCTGCGCATGGGCTACTTCTGCGTCGACAGCAAGGACTCGACACCCGAGCATCTTGTGTTTAACCGTGCCGTTGCGCTCAAGGACAGCTTTAAAAAGTAAGACATAAGCTAAAAATCTCCCGCCAGTTGACGGGAGATTTTTTCATGCGGTTTTCGTTTTGAGATTCAAAAGGACTATCGCCGAGAGGACGAGCAGTATGCCGACGGCGCTCATCACGGTCAGCGCCTCGTGATAGATGAATATGCCGCACAGCGTCGCAACGACGGGCTCTATTGATGCCATGATCGAGGCTTTGCCGTTTTCCAGTCCGGTCAAGCCGTAGGTGTAGCACAGATACGGCAGGAAGCAGGTCACAAGCCCTGTTGCGGCGGCAAACAGGAAATTCGGCACTGTCGAGGTGATGGTGGGGATAAACTCAACTCCGCCGACAACGATTGCGCCAAGCCCGGCAAGCAGGCAGGTATAAAAATTAATTGTAAAGGTCGAGTAGCCACGGTTGATGGCAAAGCGGCTGAATATGCTGAACAGCGCATAGCAGATGCCCGAGCCGAGGCCGAACAGGATACCGGTCGTGCTTATCTTGCTGCCCGTGCCGATGCCGGAGACGAGACAGCAGCCTGCGAATGCGATGAGCATCGCAGCAAGCTTTCTCGCCGTTATCTTTTCCTTAAACAAAAGCGCCGAGAACAGGATGACAAAGCACGGTGCGGTGTAGAGCAAAATTGCGGCGTTTGAAAGGCTCATATAGTCCATGGCCTTGAAGTAGCACAGGCTGAACAGCAGAAGCGACACTATGCCGCTGCCGAAAAAGCACCATGCGTCACGCAGCTTCACCTTGAACGCCTTACGGTCGGTAATGAGTATCGCTATAGCGAACATCGCAGCCGCAAAAAGTCCTCTGACGGCTATGCAGTTTGAAGCCGACAGCCCCATGGTGTCGAGCGTTCTGCGGAAAAAGCCCATGAAGCCCCACAGCGTTCCCGCTCCCAATACAGCGGCGATATATTTATTCTTTCCCATTAAAACAAGCCTCCCAGCCATGCCGAAAACGGCATGTAGATTATCGGGATGACAAGTGCCGGGACGAGGTTTGATACATTGATCTTGCGGTCGGTGATGCCGGTCATGTTGATGCCCATGCCGATGAACACAACGCCGCCGACGGCCGACAGTTCGGTTATGACCTCAGCGCCGAGGACCGGCGATACAACGCCCGCAAGCAGGGTCAGAAGCCCCTCCCAAATGAGCACCGGCACGAGCGAGAACACAACGCCAACGCCCATGGCAGAGGCCATCGTCACGGCAACGATCGTGTCGATGACGGTTTTGGTTAGAAGAATACCGTAATTATTATTAATGCCCGCTTCGATAGAGCCGAGGATGGCCATAGCGCCGGTCGTAAACAGCACCGAGGCCGTGATGAGTCCCTCGGAAAACTGTCCGTCGGCAAACTTTTTGCCCTTGAACAGGTCCATTATCTTATCGCCGACCCCGTCGAGGAAGCGATCTATGTGCAAAAGCTCGCCTATAATTGCGCCGAGCGCCATGCTCACGACAACACACAGCGTGTTGTTCGAGCCCACTGCACCCTGAACGCCCAGACCGACGATGACAAGTCCCATTGCCGCCATGAGCGTATTTGTAAATCTGTCGCTTATCTTGCCCCGAAACAGCGCTCCGAGAGTTCCGCCCATCGCAATTCCGATAGCATTTATAATTGCGGCGATCATTTGACTATCCCCCTTGCAAAGCAATGTGACTATAATAAAATTCGTGACTAGAAAAGTCAATTGTTCGCTTTAAATAAACTTTTATCCCGCATTGACAAAAAATTATAGATTGTGCTATTATGGGTTACCGAAGTGTCGGAGGTTTTGCCATGAAAAAGCTTTGTGCCATTTTGATATGCCTCGTGCTCGTTCTTTCCGGCTGCGGAAAGGGCGATTATAAGGGATATGTAAGCGACCTCTGCGCCGTTGACATTTCCGCAAGCACGGTCGTTTCCTCGCAAGACAGCCACGGCGGCTTTAACGGCGACGGCGTGCTGGCAGTCACCTTTGACTGCACGAATGTCTCCGACTCTGCACTCAACGGCATGCGGAGCTGGCCCTTGTTTCCCTTGACGGAGAATTTGCGGCATGTGGTCTACGGCGGCTTTAACGACGAAATTGACATCCCCGAGATAGCAAACGGCTGCTACTTCTTCCACGACCGGCACTCGGAGGCAGTCGACCCCACGGATGACAGCAAGCTCTTTGACAGGTATTCGTATAATTTTTCGCTGCTTTTGTTTGACTTTGACACGAACATGATGTATCTTATCGAGGTAGATACCTAATTTGGATTTTATTGAATATCGGCGGGTATGATGGAATTGGCAGACATGCGAGATTTAGGTTCTCGTGCTGAGAGGCGTGCAGGTTCGACCCCTGTTACCCGCACCAAAAATCGGCAGGCATTATAAAATGCTTGCCGATTTTCTTTATTCGTTTTGCATGTTCTTTTTCCCGTAGATCGCAGCCGCTATGCACCATATGACTATCGATGTGTTGGTGCTGCTTTGGCTCATGACGGACATCCATGTTGCGGCGGGAACTTGCATGGCCTGCGCAATGTCGGGGATAACGACGAGCAGGATGTTCCATGTGACGGGATGAAGTGCGAGCATCCGGCGTGGATAGCGGGTCTTGCCGGTAAGCAGCAGCACAAAGTGGATGCCGAAAACGAGCACCATCGGGATATACATGGGCAGCAGCGCAGAGAGCATATCTTCCTGATAGGCGGTGACCGCCGTGACGGCAGCCTCCGCTCCGATGCGAGGACCGAGGTATGCGGTAAGCCACGCTAATGTCGCCGACCAAAGGTGGATAGCCAGCGCTACCACGACGGTGAATATCCCGCTCAGGTACTGAACTGTCTTTGTTTTCTTATACCTTGCGTCGATGTCCGAATTTAGCGCTTTCACCATGAAATAGTACAAAAATGCGCCGACAGCACCCAGTCCTACGATGAGAACGGGTCTCCACAGGTCGTATGCGCCGGACAGATAATAGGCTCTGTCGAACATTCCCGTGTCCGTCGCTTCGATGGGGATGCACCCTAAAAGCCAGTCACCGACCGCCATGAGCACGCCCCCGACAGCACCGAGAATGTACCATCGGATAAAGCTTTTGTTTTCTTCAGTCTTCATTACATCTCCAAGGGTCGGACTCATTTTTTGCCCAAAAACTCACGGATGGTGCGGATATACTCGTCGGCTTTGAGCAGGGTCGAAAGGTGGCCGCCGGAAACATAGGCTATCTGCGGGTCGTGCATGAGCTTTACGAGATCTGCCTGCATTTTTTCGGAGAAAAAGTCCTGATCGGGCAGGATGAGCAGTATCTTTCCGGCAAGGTCCGCAAAATCACCCGCAGTCACTGGCGTTTGATTCATGAAGTCTGCAAGCAGGCCGGAGATGTGCACATCCTTTTCCTGCTTGTAATCCTTAAAGATGCGCTTTCCGGTCATGGGCGACATGATGACAAAGCCGAGGACAACGGGCACGAGGCTCAGGATACCGAGCCGCCAGTCAAACACGAACAGCATGACGATAAGCCCCAGGGGCGTTGCTATAGCACCTGCCTTATCGGGCAGCTGATGGGCAAGGAATGTCTCGGTCGCACCGGTGCTGTCGCTAATTATCTTGCGCAGCTTGCCGCTGCCGAAGCTGTCGACAAAGCCAAGGAGCAGCTTGGCGATATGCTCCGTTACCGCAAGGCGAAGATTGGTCGCCACACGGAACGCCGAAAGGTGCGAGCACATGAGTGCTCCGATGTAGATGAGAAACGCCGCTATCGCAAACACGACGGCCATCACGCCGTAGTGGACGATATTCGTCGCTTCCGAATAGTTCGGGGCAACGGCAAGCACATCTCTGATTATCATCCATATGTACACAAACGGTACGAGCGAAACAAGTGCGCTTACGGCTGACAGCACCCACGAGGTGTAGGTCAGAATTTTGTGCTTTCCTGCGTAGCCCATCAATCTTGAAAGATCAGATTGCTTTTTCAAAGAAAAACCTCCCTATTGATTCTATCTCCCACGCAGGTTATCGTTCGCTAACCCATGGACTAAAAACTATGAGGCGTATAGCCTCATAATTATTCAGCTTTTTTCTTGTATCCGCAGTCGCAGTACGGTCCGCCGGAGGCGAGGGTGTGCTCACGGACAAAGTCCGCCATCTCCCCTGCCTGCGCCATCGTGTAGTCAAGGCGGCACATTGCAGGCGTGAGGTCATAAAGCCCCAGCTTTTTCATAAGTACGCATATGCCGCATTTATAAAAGCGTGCCTCATAGCCGCTGCCGTCGGGGTACTCAAAATAGTCCATATTCCACGAATACGGGTTGCGGTCGGCAGCCTTGAGCGCAGCCGTTTGCTTCATGCCGTCAATGTCGCTCTGGCTGAACTTTTTCTTGCCGGACTTGCGGCAAAACCACTTCATTGGCTTTGTCATCATCGCCTTGGCGTAGTAGTCCGTCAGGCGCTCAACATCCGGACGCTCGGGCATGGAAAGGATAAGTGCACCGAGCATTGCAGTGTTCACGATGTTCATTTTAAAGCGGTCGGCCTTTTCAAACTCCGGCAGCTCGGCAATTATCTGCTTGTACCTGGGCTTTGCCTTTGCGGTTATCTGCTTTGCGGTCTTGGCATCGTAGCCGAAAATTTCCGTCAGCTTTCTGCGGAATGAGCCTGCGAACAAAAGCCACATGCCCATAGGCATACCAAAGTATTTCATAAAATATCCCCCTTAGATATTATCCCAATGCAACATCAAGCGCCATCATGACGCTGAAGCCCACGGCGAAAAACACCGTGCCTATATTCGAGTGCCGCCCCTGCGACATTTCGGGTATGAGCTGCTCAATGACGACATAGAACATCGCTCCGGCGGCAAAGCTCAGAAGATACGGCAGAGCCGGGATTATAAGCTGCGACGCCAGTATCGTCAGCACGGCGGCTATCGGCTCAACGACACCGGAGAGCACGCCGCCGCCAAAGGCTTTGAGCTTGCCCTCGCCCTCGGCCCGCAGCGGCATGGAGATTATCGCACCCTCGGGAAAGTTCTGTATCGCAATGCCGAGTGAGAGCGCAAGTGCGCTTGCCGCCGTTATCTCCATGCTGCCGGACAGATACCCTGCATACATCACGCCGACCGCCATGCCCTCCGGGATGTTGTGCAGCGTTACGGCGAGCACCATCATCGTCGTGCGCCTGAGCTTGCTGCTCGGGCCTTCGGTCTGCCCGCTTTTGGCGTGCAGGTGCGGTATCGTGTGATCGAGCAGGAGCAGGAACAAAACGCCCAGCCAGAAGCCCACAAACGCAGGCACGAATGACAGCGCACCGAGTCCCGCCGACCGGTCTATCGCCGGTATGAGCAGACTCCACACGGAGGCGGCGACCATGACGCCCGCCGCAAAGCCGGTGAGCGCACGCTCAACGCCGTCGCTTAGTGCGTTTTTCATGAAGAAAACGCAGGCTGCGCCGAGCGTCGTGCCGAGAAACGGTATGAGTATTCCTATCGCTGCTGCCTTAGTCATTTGTTGCGCCTGTACCCCGCCTCGTCCCGATACTCGGGGTGCTCTGCGATATACGGATCTCTGTCGCCGCAGATGGTGTAGTCACACTTGCAGCCGTTGGCGCAGGTGGTCGTTCTTATAAGCTTTGCGTGGATGAGCTCCATCGCCTCGTAATCGGGGTTGCACAGTGCGGGCATGACCTCCAAAAGGTCGTGCCGCTTTGCAAATTCGGCTGCCGGGCACTCGGTAAACTCATAATATATCGGCTTATCGGGGTCAAAGGGTGCGACATTCATTTTATAGTCGCCCCACTTGTCACACTTAAGCTTGGCGTTTTGAAACGCCTTGTGCATGAGCCTTTTAAAAAGCGGCTTGTTGCAGTCAACAAAGCTCAGCTTGCGAAACGCACCGAGCATCAAGTTGCCCTCCATCTGCTCTATCTCCTCCAGGCTCGTGACCTCACGGCACACGACATAGTACGCCAAGAGGGCAATGCAATCGTATGTACCGCCCTTGCCGTTGTGGAAATTATCCTTGCCGCCGAGGTCTGTGCGCCAGTCGGAGAGAAACTCGACATATTTAAGCTGAAACCGCTCCCACACCGCTTCACGCTCACTTTCGGGATAGTGCAGCGCTATCTTCCCTTGTATCTCGTTTTTACACTGCTTTGAGTACAGCACATGACATGTTCTGTCAATTTTAAGTTCGTTATCGTTCATGAATTTCTCCCGGTTTAGGTTAGCGTTCGCTAACCTAAACGCCCGCAAAAGGCCGCCCGAAGGCAGCCGTATTTTACTTGAATAGCTCGGTCATTGCACCGTGGATGAGGATACGCAGCACCTCGGGGTATCTGCCGCCTATCTCGTTTTGGTGCGAAACGGTAAGGATGAGTCCACGCACGGTTGCGGCGGCAAGCTCCATGCCGCTGCTCGGCTCAAGCCCGTGCTTTTCCAAAAGCTCACGGATATGCGTCTCGTCATCGTGATAATGCTCGGTCTTAACCTCCTCGGGCAGCCTGCGCATTATCGCCTCGGCATCGTTTTCGATAAAGCTCATCGCCCCGGTGTCGGAAAGGCGCTTGCACACGCACAAAACAGCCTCGGACGCACGCTCGGCAGGGGTAAGCTCAGTATTTTCGCTCAGGCACTCGTCGGCAACGCCGTAAAGCTCGGTGTGGACACTTTCCAGCGCCGTGAAAAACAGCAGCTCCTTCGACTCGAAGAACTTATAAAACGAGCCCTTTGATATGCCGACAGCCTGCGTCAGCTGCTCAACAGAGGTCTTGCGCATACCCAGCGTAAAGGCGCATTTGCGAGCTTCCTCGAGCAAAGCCTCACGAAGCTTTTGAGTTTCATAATCCGAAAACGCCAAGTTGCACCTCCGATAAATATGACCAAAATAGTTCATCCGGTCATAATATAGCACAGCCGAACACCAATTGCAAGTGCTTTGCTTGACTATTTTAAAAAAAACAGGTAGACTATGTGTGCGCATATTGCGCTTTTTTGTTATTTGAGTTGATGGGAGTTTACCATGGAAAGAAGCTGCGGCATTTTGCTGCATTTATCATCGCTGCCCTCCCCCTACGGCATCGGGACTATGGGCAGGGCTGCATATGAGTTTGTCGATTTTCTGAAAAAGGCCGGTCAGAGCCTTTGGCAGCTGCTCCCGCTCGGGCCGACAAGCTGCGGCGATTCGCCGTACCAGAGCTTTTCGAGCTTTGCGGGAAACCCGTATCTCATCGACCTTGACATGCTCGTCGAGGACGGTCTGCTGACGAAAAGCGAGCTTGACGGTATCGATTGGGGCTCAGACCCCGGGTTTGTCGACTACGGGAAGATATACGAAAATCGCTTTAAGGTCTTAAAAATTGCTGCCGACCGTGGGATAAAGCGGGACAAGGCGGAGCTTGAGAAGTTTGTGAGCGAAAACCTCTCGTGGCTTTTTGACTACGCCCTTTTCATGGCGCTCAAGCGGCATTTCGGCATGAAAGCGTGGTTTGACTGGCCGGACGAGGAGATACGCCTGCACAAGCCGGAGGCGGTCGAGCGATACACCGAGCTTCTGCACGAGGATGTGCATTTTTTTGAGTACATCCAGTCTCTGTTTTTTAAGCAGTGGGACGCTCTGCATAAGTACGCAAACGAGCACGGCGTTAGGATAATCGGCGACATGCCCATTTATGTTGCGATGGATTCCGCCGATGTGTGGGCAAGTCCGGAGTTCTTTTTGCTGGACGAGAAAAATGTCCCCACCGAGGTCGCAGGTGTGCCGCCGGACTATTTTAGTGCCGCCGGTCAGCTTTGGGGCAATCCCCTGTACCACTACGACGCCATGCGCCGTGACGGCTACGGCTGGTGGATACGCCGTGTTGACGGTGCGTCCAAGCTCTGCGACATTCTGCGCATCGACCACTTCCGTGGCTTTGAATGCTTTTGGGCAGTGCCGTTTGACGCCGAGACCGCTAAAGAGGGTCGCTGGGTCAAAGGTCCGGGCATGGACCTTGTCGGCAGACTCACGAGCTGGTTTTCCGGTCTCGGCTTTATTGCGGAGGATCTGGGGCTGCTCACCCCCGAGGTGCACGAGCTTTTGGAGCAGTCAAAATTGCCGGGCATGAAGGTGCTGGAGTTTGCGTTTGACCCCACCGAGCCGAGCAATTATCTGCCGCATAAGTACACCCAAAACTGCGTCTGCTATGTCGGCACGCATGACAATGCACCCGTTATGGCGTGGCGTGAGGAAGCGGACACGGCGGAGGTCGGGTTTGCCGAGCACTATCTTGCCATAAGCGATGCCGAGGGCTTTAACTGGGGCATGATCCGGGGCGGCATGAGCTCGGTCGCAGCAATGTTCATTGTGCAGATGCAGGACTGTCTCGGTCTCGGCGCTGCCTCTCGGATGAACACCCCGGGCACGCAGTTCGGCAACTGGCGCTGGCGGTTAAAGCCCGGCGAGCTTACTACCGAACTTGCGGAAAAGCTTGCCGATATGGCGAAAATGTACGGCAGATATCCTGCCGAATAATGAATAGAAAGGTTTTGTTATAATTGATACCCAAGTTAAAACCCAAAAGCTGCGCATTTGCGCTGCTCGGCAGTGCTATACTTGCCTTTGGGCTTTACAATGTCCACTCGTTTTCCGGCGTCACCGAGGGCGGTGTGCTGGGTCTGACGTTGCTGCTGCACCACTGGTTTGGCATCTCGCCGTCGGTCTCGGGCTTTGTTCTCAACGCCGCATGTTACTTGATCGGCTTCAAGGTGCTGGGCAAGCAATTTATTGCATATTCCGTCGTTGCCGGCGGCGGCTTTTCGCTGTTCTATGCGATATTCGAGCGCTTTGACCCCATTTGGCCGGAGATAGCAAACTACCCGCTCGCCGCTGCGATAATCGGTGCGCTGTTTGTCGGCGTGGGCGTCGGGCTGTGCGTCAGGATAGGCTCTGCCCCCACGGGCGACGATGCGCTTGCGATGTCGGCTGCGGCAAAGTTCAAGATAGGCATCCAGTGGGTGTACCTGACGACGGACTTCATAGTCCTTGCGCTGTCGATATCCTACATCCCGCTCAAGCGTCTTGCCTACTCCCTGCTGACCGTTCTGCTCTCTGGGCAGCTCATCGGCTTTATTGAAAAATTTGATTTTAAAAAGTCAAAGAACTATGAAAAATAGGAGTAACGGGTCAAAACCAATACGCAACAGGGGGAGTGTGAGGGGGTAACGAAGTGTCGGTGCGGTAGTGAATGACATGCCGGGGGCATGTCAGAGCCGCACCG
>CAKTQR010000027.1 GCA_934597175.1 uncultured Oscillospiraceae bacterium
GGTGCCTCCGGTCGGAGTTGAACCAACGACACGCGGATTTTCAGTCCGCTGCTCTACCTACTGAGCTACAGAGGCATGTGCTGATAAAATGGTGGGAACAACTGGACTCGAACCAGTGACCCCCTGCTTGTAAGGCAGGTGCTCTAACCAGCTGAGCTATGCTCCCCTATCAGCGGCTTGTTTATTATACTAAAGGTCGCCCCAATTGTCAACATCAAATTTCAACTTTTTATGCTTTTTTGGACTCGTCGAGAAGCGCACGCAGATCATCGGGCGTGAAGGTATAGACCGTGTCGCAGAACTGGCAGCTGACATCGACATCCTTGCCCTCATTTATCATGCTCTCAAGCTCACCCTCGCCCACGCCGAGTATGGCATCGGCAACACGCTCACGGCTGCAATAGCAGCGGTAGCCCACCTCGTCCTCATCGACGATGTGATAGGGCAGACCCTTGAGCACCTGCTCGAATACGGCCTCCAAGCCGTCCTCGGCGAGAATGGTCGTGAGCTGATCCATCATGAAAATGTTCTCCTCGAGAACATCGATATACTCATCCGGTGCACCGGGCATGAGCTGGACTATAAAGCCGCCTGCTGCCTTGACGCTCAGGTCGGCGTCAATTAAAACGCCCAGCCCGCAGGCGGAGGGCACTTGCTCGCTTTCAAGCAGATACGCCGTAAGATCCTCGGCGATCTCGCCGGAAACGAGCTCCGTTGAGCCGACATACGGCTGCGTAAGGCCAATGTCACGGCTCACGGTGAGCATGCCGTCTCTGCCGACTGCGCCGCCGACATCGAGCTTGCCGTCGGAGCGAAGCGGCAGGTCAACTGCGGGATTTGTCACATAGCCACGCACATAGCCCTTGGAGTCCGACACGGCGATAACGCTGCCAATAGGGCCGCCGCCGTTTATGCGGATGGTCAGACTGCCGTTGTCCTCCTTGAGGAGGTTACCCAGCATCGACGCTGCGCACAGCGTGCGGCCGAGCGCCGCCGCCGTGGTGGGCGTGCAGCTGTGTATATCCTTGGCACGCTGCACCGTCTCCTTTGCGGAAACGGCGGACATTTTTATAAAGCCGTCAGCGGCCGTTGCTCTCAAAATTCTATCCATTGTATTACCTCAATATATGCGCTGTTAGTGCGCCGTGTTCTTTGCGACTATGAATATCCTGCCGTCGTCACCCTGCGGACATTCGGTGCATACTTTAATGTCAACAAATCCGTGCTCTGTCAGCAGCTTTTCGAGTATCTGCGGCTCGTGGGCGTATTCGATGTGCTCCTCACTTTCACGCTGCCACAGCCTGCCTCGCTTCGAGAAAATGTCCATGCCGTAGCACATGCAGCCGTCCTCGAAATCGGCACGCCAAAGGCACAGCATGTCGTCGGTCTCGTCGACGAACACCTCGCCGTCGATGCTTTTAAACCACTCCGGGCTGCGGATATCGAAGATAAAAAGTCCGTCGGGGCGGATAAACAGGTGCAGCCTGCGGAAAACCTCGCCCAGCTCCTCCGGCGGGATGTAATCCATGCCGTCGAGCGAGCAGATGCAGGCATCCACCGTGCCGTACAGGTCAAGCTGCGATGCCTCCTGACACACAAACAGCGGCGGTATCTTGACCTCCGCCGCCTTGCCGCTCGCCTCCATCAGCATGTCCGCCGATGCGTCGGCCGCTATCATCTCATACCCGTGCTCGGCCATGAGCCAGGTGAGCGTGCCCGTCCCGCAGCACAGGTCGAGTATAGTTTGAAACTCGCCGCCGTCTGAGTTGAACTCACGCTCGTAAAAGCCCAGAAACTCCTCATACGGCACATCGAGCGTCAGCTTATCATACCACGCAGCCAAAGGGCCGTATGCAAGGCTCATTTGTCCTCCTGCTCTCTGAGACGGTTGAACGCTATCTCATAGCCGTCCTTGCCGTACTGCAAGGAGCGGTTAACACGGCTTATCGTTGCGCTTGATGCGCCGGTCTCGGCGAGAATGTCGTTATATATCATGCCCTTGGAAAGGCAGACGGCGACCTGATAACGCTGCTCCATGGCCTGAATCTCGGTCACGGTGCACAGGTCGTCGAAAAACGCCATAGCCTCCTCAACGGTGTTGAGGGTCAAAATGGCCTTGTACATATCAAGGTTGCGGGGCTTTCTGTTTAGCTTGTTCATTTCGGTTTCATTCCTCCGTTTAGCACTTCACTTCACTACATTGTACATCATCACATCAAAATTGTAAAGCGTGAAAGTGTGAAATTTTTTAAGCCGCAGGCGCTAAAAATTTCTTTGAGAATTTGCTTGCTAAATACGCTACAATGTAATACAATTATATACAGAATAAATAATGTGGAGGTAAGGACTATGCCGATATTTGCCGAAATGTCTATGACGACCTTTTGGATAATCGCAATGGTAGTGTTCCTTGTGATCGAAGCCGTGACAGTCGGTATCGTTTCTATCTGGTTTGCCATCGGTGCGCTTTTTGCAATGGTGACCGCCATGCTGGGTGCAAACCTTTGGGTGCAGATAGCGGTGTTTCTCGTCGTTTCGGCCGTCGCACTTTATTTCACAAGGCCGCTTGTGAAGAAGTATGTCAACAGTAAGGTCGAGCCGACAAATGCGGATATGCTCATCGGTAAGGAGTGCCGTGTTGTTGAGACTATCGACAACATTTCAGGTACCGGCGCTGTGTATGTCGACGGCAAGACATGGACCGCAAGGACCATTGACGAGGAGATCATCCCCGAAGGTCAGCTCGTTAAGGCCGAGCGTATCGAAGGCGTCAAGCTCATTGTATCAAAAATAGCCCCCGAGGCTTAAAACGGAGGATAAAAAATGGATTTTCTGAGTTACATTCCGTGGATCATCGTTGCGATAATCGTTCTTCTCATCATCGTGAGGAACATTCGCATCGTTCAGCAGAGTAAAGTCATGATCATCGAGCGTGTCGGCAAGTATCAGGCAACGTGGGGCACCGGCATCCATCTCAAGATCCCGTTCTTTGAGAGAGTTGCAAAGACCATCTCCTTAAAGGAGCAGGTAGCCGACTTCCCCCCGCAGCCCGTTATCACCAAGGATAATGTCACCATGCAGATCGATACGGTCATCTATTTCCAGATAACCGACCCGAAGCTGTACACCTACGGCATCGAGCATCCCATGGTCGCTATCGAGAATCTGTCTGCGACCACCCTGCGTAACATCATCGGCGACCTCGAGCTCGACCAGTGCCTGACCAGCCGTGATATCATCAACGCCAAGATGCGCAACATCCTTGACGAAGCCACCGACCCCTGGGGCATCAAGGTCAACCGTGTTGAGCTCAAGAACATTCTCCCGCCCAGAGAGATCCAGTCTGCAATGGAAAAGCAGATGAAGGCAGAGCGTGAGCGCCGTGAGGCCATCCTCCGTGCAGAGGGTGAAAAGCGTGCCGCCATCCTCGAGGCAGAAGGCGAGAAGGAGTCTGCCATCCTGCGTGCAGACGCAAAGAAGCAGCAGCAGATCCTCGAAGCCGAAGGTCAGGCCGAGGCTATCCTCAAGGTCCAGACCGCTACCGCAGAGGGTATCCGCCTCATCAACGAGGCAGCTCCCGGTGAGGGCGTCCTGAAGATCAAGGCTCTTGAGGCGTTCACCGCCGCCGCCAACGGCAGAGCCACCAAGATCATCATCCCCAGCGAGATCCAGGGCGTTGCCGGTCTTGCAGAGGGCATCGTGCAGTCCGTTAAGGACATCCCCGCAGAGAAAGAGTAATTTAAGATCATATAATTCGGCGGCTCTGCCGCCGAATTTTTTAATACTATGGATAATGTGAAAAATTTTATGCTGCGCCACGGTATGAACGCCGACCGTGTCGAGCTTGAGCGGTATTCCAAGGCTTTCTGCGAGTGCATGGAGCGGGGGTTAGCCGAAAAACAGGCGAATTTACCCATGATACCGACCTATCTGCGCCTTCGTGGGCAGCTTCCGAAGGACAAAAAGGCGGCGGTCATCGATGCCGGCGGCACGAACTACCGCACGGCGCTCATTAGCTTCGGCGACCACGGCTGCAGGCTTGAGAATATCGAGCGCAGCCTGATGCCGGGAACGCTTGTCCCTGCGCATTGGTCGGATTTTATAAAGCATACTGCCGACTCCGTTGAGCCGCTTTTGGGCGAGACGGATGTCATAGGCTTTTGCTTTTCGTATCCCGCCGAGGTCACGCCCGATATCGACAGCCGTGTGCTTGGGCTCACAAAGCAGGTGAAGCTCCTCGGCGCACAGGGCAGACTTCTCGGCGCTGACCTCAACGCAGAGCTTGAGCGCCGGGGTTTGGGCAAAAAGAAAATTGTTGTACTAAACGACACACCGGCGACCCTGTTGGGCGGCTCGGCGATGCTCGACAGGGAGCAGTGCGGCGGCTTCATCGGCATGGTCGCCGGCACGGGCACGAACACCTGCTGTGAGCTTCCCGAGCGCAGAATAGCAAAGCTCGGACTGCACGGTGACGGCAAAATGCTCGTCAACCTCGAATCCGGCTCATTTGACGGCTTCCCGAGAGGGGAGTTTGACCTTGAGATGGACAACTCCCTGCCCGACACCGGCTATTACATCGCCGAGAAAATGTGCTCCGGCGCATATCTCGGTGCGCTCAGCCGCCATACGCTGCAAGCGGCGGCACGGGAGGGGCTGTTTTCAAGCGCAGCGGCGGAATACCTCCTGCACCTGCCGGAGCTTGACACCCCTACCGCCGACGCATGGGCATCGGGCGTATTGCCCGAGTGCTTCGATGCGGCGGACAGAAAAGATACAGTTTACATAATACACGGACTGTTCGACCGTGCGGCACGCTGCATGTGCTGCAATCTGTCGGCAATTTTGCTGCTGACGGGCGAGGGGACGGATAAGCCCGTGTGCATATCGGTCGACGGCTCGCTTTTTAAAAAAAGCGCCCTGTTCCGCCCGCTGCTTGAAAAGTACATGCAGTCCTACGCCGGAGCGGTACTCGGCAGGAAGTTTGAATTCGTCACCTCCGACGAAACCACCCTCCTCGGCACAGCCGCCGCAGCCCTTTTAAACTAAACAAACACAAAACAGCGGACGGCTTCCCGTCCGCTGTTTTGGCTTTATGTTATTTTGATTCAACAGCTTCGATCGTGAATCCACCATCTTCAGTGAAGTGACCGTCCACAAAGCCGTGTACAGTGAATTTGCAAGATGTTATGCCGTTATGTGCGCTATTAAGCGAGAAAACTATTGAATTATCACTATCCAACACAATTGAACAGCCTTTCTCAAACTCTTCCAGCTCCTCATCACTCAATCCCATGTCCGCAACATCAAAAGAAATTGTGCCCTTTTTGAGGTTATCATAGTGGTATTCAATTTCAAACTTGACGGGGGCACCTGGGAAGGTGAAACGCATATATCCGGGGTCGGCGGGGAGCGCAGTCGCCGTGCCGTATACAGACTCTGCGTAGTTGATGTCATCATAAATGATCTTTCTTGTTACAGTTACATAATCCGAGAGTGTATAAATAACCTGCTTGTGTAATGAGTCGTTTTCGCTGTATGCTTTATAAGTGCTTTCATAGAGAGCCTTTGTTGATTTTTCGACTGTGTAATGAATCAGCTTGCTTTTTGGAACGGCAAACTCTTGTACGGAGGCAAACCCGTCACCATCAGAAGCATATTCAAGCTCATGCCCGGCAAGTTTTACGGTCAAATTTGTGCCGTCATATGTGTATGTGCCGTCATACATTACGGAAGCATCAGTGCGAACAGCGGTAAGTGTTCCGTTGTAGCTGAATCTCGCTTCATAATTATCGCGGTCTGCAGAGCCGTAACTCAGATGCCAATATGCGCCGTCAAAAATTGTGTTGGCGTAATCTTTGCTGACCTCCGTTGTGGGCTCGGGCTCATCTGTTGATGATTTGCCACAGCCGGCGAGCACGAGGCTGACAACCATGATAAGAGCCAAAACCGAGATGAAACTTCTTTTTGAAAACATGCGCTACCTCCATAATGTAAACAATGTAATAATTATACATGACGAAAACCGTACTATCAAGTAGAATTGAGAAATTTGCATACAAACTTGACAAATCGGCGATAATGGGATATCCTAAACAAACGAAAATGAGAAAGTTTCTCAAATTGGAGGAGCTATGAGAACGACTTATCAGACACAGCAAAAGGCTGCGCTTTTGGCGTTCTTGGAACGCAACGCCGAGCGGCAGTTCACGATAGACGAGATACTCTCGGCGATGGGCGAGACTGCGCCCGCCAAGAGCACGGCATACAGGCTCATAAAAAAGCTCTGCGACGACGGGCAGGTGCGCCGTTTTACCCGTGAGGGCACGGCGAGCAGTGTGTATCAGCTGGCGGGCAGTTGCTGCTGCTCGGAGCACCTGCACATAAAATGCGTTGACTGCGGCCTGCTCATCCACCTTGACAACGCTGCCTGCGATGCCCTTGCCAAGACCACGGGTTTCGTCATCGACGACGAAAAGAGCATGCTCTACGGCAAGTGCGCCGATTGTGCGAGGAGGTCAAAATGAAAAGACTGACCGCAATTTTTCTTGCGCTCTGCATTGTCCTGTCCGGCTGCACCGCCGAGCCCGAGAAGCCGCATGACGAATCGAAGCTGCAAATCGTCTGCACGAGCTTTCCGGCATACGACTTCGCTCGGGAAATTGCAGGCGACAGGGCGGAGCTCACGCTGCTTATAAAGCCCGGCTCGGAGGTGCACTCGTATGAGCCCACGCCCAAGGACATGATACGCATACAGGAAAGCGACCTGTTTATCTGCAACGGCGGCGAGTCGGAGCAGTGGGTCGAAACGCTCATCACGCCCGAGCTCAATACAATATATATGATGGACTGCGTCGACACCGTCGAGGAAGCCTCTGACGGTGTATACAATGCCGAGGACGGTGAGCCGGAGCTTGACGAGCATGTGTGGACATCGCCCTTAAACGCAATCAAAATTTCCGAGGAAATTTGCAATGCGCTGTGCAAGTTAGACGCCGCCAATGCCGAGGCGTACAAGACTAATTTCGTCGCCTACAAGGCGCAGCTCATGGTGCTTGACCGTGAGTTTCGGCAGGTCATAAAAGACTCGGGCAAGCACACGCTCGTGTTTGCCGACCGTTTCCCGATGCGCTATTTTGCGCTCGAGTACGGGTTTGACTGCTATGCGGCGTTCCCGGGCTGCTCGTCGGAAACAGAGCCCTCTGCCAAAACGGTGGCGTATCTTATCGACCGTGTGCGTGAGGACAAGATACCGGCGGTTTTGTACATGGAGTTTTCCAATCAGAAGATGGCGGATGTCATCTGTGAGGACACCGGCTGCAATAAGCTGCCGTTTTACTCGGCGCACAGCGTGTCGGCCGAGCAGTTCGGGCAGGGGGTAAGCTATCTTGACCTCATGCGCATAAATTTAAATTCACTGAAGGAGGCACTCGGCTGATGGCGCAGATAACATGCAAGGACTTGTCCTTTGCCTACGACGGTCAGACCGTTCTGAGCGGGATAAACTTTTCGATAGACGCAGGCTCTTACCTGTGCATAGTAGGCGAAAACGGCTCAGGCAAGTCGACGCTCATGAAGGGACTTTTAGGCCTCAAAAAGCCTGCAAGCGGCAGCATAACGCTCGGCGACGGCCTGAAGCAGACCGAGATCGGCTACCTCCCGCAGCAGACCCAGCTCCAGCGTGATTTCCCCGCCTCCGTGTACGAGGTCGTGCTCTCCGGCAGATTAAATTCCATGGGCGGCAGAATGTTTTACAACGCCGAGGATAAGAAAACGGCGCAGGAGAACATGGAGCGGCTCGGCATCGAGGATATCAAAAACCGCTGCTACATGGAGCTCTCCGGCGGTCAGCAGCAGCGAGTGCTGCTTGCCCGGGCGATGTGCGCAACGAAAAAGCTGCTGCTTCTTGACGAGCCCGTCACGGGACTTGACCCCGTTGCGACAAACGAGATGTACAACCTAATTAAGCTAATTAACCTCTGCGACAGCACGAGCGTCATCATGATATCGCACGATATCCACGAGGCGGTGCGTTACGCAACGCACATTCTGCACCTGGGCAACCGCCAGCTCTTCTTCGGCACGACTGCGCAGTACCGTGAGAGCAACCTTGCACGCAGATTTGTAGGAGGCGGCAGAGCATGACAGAGCTTATAACCGAAATGTTTTCATACCACTTCATGAGCCGTGCCGTCATCGTCGGCGTTCTTGTGTCGCTGTGCGCCGCACTTCTGGGCGTGTCGCTCGTATTAAAGCGCTACTCGATGATAGGCGACGGACTATCGCATGTCGGCTTCGGCGCACTTGCAATTGCCGCCGCCGTGAATGTCGCACCGCTGGCGCTGGCCGTGCCCGTAGTCGTTGCGGCAGCGTTTTTGCTTCTGCGGATAAGCCAGTCGAGCCGCATAAAGGGCGATGCCGCCATTGCACTTATCTCATCAAGCGCCCTTGCCATCGGCGTTGTGGTCATATCCATGACGACGGGCATGAACACCGATGTGTCAAACTACATGTTCGGCAGCATCCTGTCATTAAGCCACACCGACGCCGTTTTGAGCATCGTGCTGTCGGTCATCGTGCTTTTGATGTTCGTGCTCCTCTACCCCCGCATCTTCGCCGTCACCTTTGACGAGACCTTTGCCAAGGCAACCGGCACGAGTGCGGAGCTTTATAACACGGTCATCGCCGTCCTGACCGCTGTCACGGTGGTGCTGGGCATGCGCATGATGGGTGCGCTTTTGATATCGAGCCTCATCATTTTCCCGGCACTCACGAGCATGCGCCTGTGCCGCAGCTTCAAGGCGGTGGTGGTGTGCTCGGCGGTCATCTCCGTCGTGTGCTTCGTGCTCGGCATGACGGCGTCATATGTGTTCGAGCTTCCCTCCGGCGCAAGCGTCGTCATAGTCAATATTGCGGCATTTTTGCTGTTTTCTGTTGCATCATTACTAAAACGCAGGGCATAAAACTGTGAAATAGCTACAAAGCGTCGGGCTTGTTTAACAAAAAGCAGGCCCGATTTTTATTCAAATATGCGAAATTCCAGTGAATATTCGCACTGAAATGAATAATATTCACCGTTATATAGGGAAAACGAAAAAATCATGAATATTTTTTCAAAAAAGTGTTGACAAGTATGAATAAAGATGCTAATATAAGCACCGTTAACAGAAACGGCAATGCCAAAACGATTTTTGAAAATAATTTTGAGAGGTAAATAAAATGAAAAAGTTCGTAGCTCTTATGCTCGCACTGGTCATGGTGTTCGCACTGTGCGCCTGCGGCGGAAACAGCGACCCCAAGCCCACCGAAGAAGCAAAGGATTATTCCTCCATGACTCTTGACCAGCTCAAGGCTGAACTCAAGACCGTTAACGAAGGCAAGCTCACCATTGCCACCAGCCCCGACTTCGCTCCCTACGAGTTCTACCATGTCGATGAAAACGGCAATGCGACCCTCGTTGGTTTCGATATCGCGTTTGCACAGTACATCGCCGACAAGCTCGGCCTCGAGCTTGAGATGGTCCCCATGGACTTTGACGGCACTCTCGCAGAGCTCGGCGCAAAGAAGTGCGACCTGGGCATGGCAGGCTACTCTCCCGACCCCGACCGTGCAAACCTCATGAACTTCTCCAAGATCTACTACGAAGGCGGCCAGTGCTTTATCACCTCCAAGGCCAACGCAGATAAGATCAAGTCCCTTGACGACGCAAACAACTCTCAGTACAAGATCGGCGCACAGACCGGCTCTATCCAGAGCAAGCTCGCAAAGCAGAACACCCCCGACGCTGACAACATCGACCTGAGCAAAGTTCCCGATGTAATCGCAGAAGTCATCTCCGGCAAGCTCGACGGTGCATTCATGGAGACCATCGTTGCAAAGTCCTATCAGGCACAGTACCCCGAGATCGTCATCGTGTGCGATGTTCCCTACGAGCAGGAAGGCTCCGCAATCGGCGTAAACAAGGACAACGATGTCCTCCTCGCAGCTCTCAACCTCATCATCGACGAGGCTATCAACGACGGCAGCCTCCAGAAGTTCGTTGACGAAGCGGGCATCCTCGCTATCGGCGACAAGTATGAAGGTCTGCTCGATGGTTCCGGTAAGGTTCCCGCAGCCGACACCGCAGCATAATAAAACAGAAACACATCTTCTCCCCGGAGAAAACTCCGGGGAGAATTTCCCGTTATAAACTATGTTCCGCATAGATAGATTGAAAGGAGAAAAGGCGTATGCTCTTTACTCAGAAAGGCTTTGAAGTGACATGGAACTATAAACAGTTGTTTATAGACGGACTTGTCTGCACCGTGTCACTGTCACTACTGACCGTTATATTCGGTTTTATCCTCGCACTTGTTTTGGCTGTCATGCGACTGAGCAAATGGCACCCGTTCGGTTTCCTGGCGCTTGATAAAAACGGGCATCTTCGTGAAGATGGGGTGCTTTCGGCGCTCGGAAGGTTCAATCCGCTGTCGTTCATTGCAAGTGTTTACATCGAAGTGTTCCGTGCAACGCCTATGCTCGTTCAGCTGTTTATAATCTACTACATAGCCTTTGACGGTGTCAATCTCCCGTCAATAAAGATATTCGGCACTATCCGTTTTGAGCGCTTTGTCCCGGGCGTTGTTGCACTGAGCCTCAACTCCGCTGCATACCTGAGCGAGATCATCCGCTCCGGCATCCAGAGCGTTGACGGCGGCCAGACCGAGGCTGCCCGTTCGCTCGGCCTTACGCAGACGCAGAACATGCGCTTTATCGTCCTGCCTCAGGCAATAAAGAACATTCTGCCCGCTATTGCAAACGAATTTGTTACGATAATCAAGGAGTCATCCATCTGCTACACGATAGGTCTCGGCGAGATAATGTACGCCGTTGCATCGATAAAGGGTGCAACATACCGTATCGCAGAGCCGCTGGTGGTTGCGGCGGCAGTATACTTCTGCCTGACATTCCCGACCTCCAAGATAATAGAACACTTTGAAAGGAAGATGAGCGTTGGTGACAAGCGATAATATAATCCAGGTCCATGACCTGAAGAAATACTATAAGAAGGGCGTTATCAAGGCTCTTGACGGCGTGTCGGTAGACATCGCACGAGGCGATGTCGTCGTTGTGATCGGCCCTTCCGGCTCTGGCAAGTCGACGCTTCTGCGCTCGCTAAACCTTCTCGAAGAGCCCACAAGCGGCACTATCCTTTTCGAGGGCACGGATATCACCGACAAGAAGATAGATATAAATAAGCACCGTCAGAAGATGGGCATGGTGTTCCAGCACTTTAACCTTTTCCCGCACAAGACCATCATCGAGAACATGATCCTTGCTCCCGTTGAGGTCAAGCATGTGCCCAAGGAGGAGGCCAAGGCCAAGGCGATGCAGCTACTTGAGCGTGTCGGCCTTGCCGACCGTGCCGACGCTTATCCCATTCAGCTTTCCGGCGGTCAGAAGCAGCGTGTCGCCATCGTCCGTGCACTGTGCATGGAGCCCGATGTCATGCTGTTTGACGAGCCCACCTCCGCACTCGACCCCGAGATGGTCGGCGAGGTTTTGGATGTCATGAAGGAGCTTGCGCACGAGGGTATGACCATGGTCGTCGTCACCCATGAGATGGGCTTTGCCCGTGAGGTCGGCAACCGTGTGCTGTTCATGGCCGACGGCAAGCTTGTTGAGCAGGGCAGCCCTACGGATATCTTCGAGCATCCTCAGAGCGACCGTCTGCGTGATTTTCTTTCAAAGGTGCTGTAATTAAAATGAATAACATAAAAAAAGCTGCCATAGAGTCCGTTGACTCTATGGCAGAGCTCTACAAAAGCATAACTAACGAAATTTGGAATAACCCTGAGCTCTCGCTCAAGGAGTTCAAGGCCGCCGAGCTTTACTGCAAGGTGCTGCGTGACCATGGCTTTACCGTGACCGAAAAGCTCAGCGGCATCGACACCGCATTCTGCGGCTCGTTCGGCAGCGGCAGACCCATTATCGGCATTTTGGGCGAATTTGACGCTCTGTCCGGCCTTTCGCAGGCCTCGGGCGTGACCGAAAAGCAGCCCGTTGTACCCGATGGCTGCGGCCACGGCTGCGGTCATAATCTTCTTGGTGTAGGCTCGCTTGCAGCGGCGTTTGCCGTCAAGGAATATCTGCAACAAAGCGGCCATGAGGGCACGGTCGTGTTCTTCGGCTGCCCGGGCGAGGAGGGCGGCAGCGGTAAGGCGTACATGGCTCGTGACGGGCTGTGGACGAAGCTCGATGCTGCGCTTTCGTGGCATCCTGCGTCCGAGAACGAGATACACACCGGCACAAACAACTCCAGCATACAGGTGTTGTATAAATTCAAGGGCATTTCGGCTCACGCCGCAGACTGCCCCGAGCTTGGCCGCAGTGCACTTGACGCAGTCGAGCTTATGAATGTCGGCGTGCAGTTTTTGCGTGAGCACATGACGAGTGACTGCCGCATCCACTATGCAATAACAAACGCCGGCGGCGTGTCGCCGAATGTGGTGCAGTCCGAGGCCGATGTGCTGTACATGGTGCGAGCCAACAAGGTGCGACAGTCCATTGAGCTTCAAAAGCGTGTAGACAAGATCGCCGAGGGCGCAGCACTCATGACCGAGACAAGCTTCGAGCGAGTTTTCATCGATGGCACGGCGGAGCTCCTGCCAAACTTTACGATAGAGAAGCTGCTGTACGATAACTTTACCGAGATCGGCGTTCCACAGTACACCCCTGAGGAACTGGACTTTGCCCAAAAGCTCAAGGCAACCTATCCTGCCGAGACAAAAGCCCCGGGAATCGGCGCAGCCTTTGACGATGACATTGCCGAGCAGGTGCAGACGCTCACCGAGAACATGACAAAGCCGCTGAATGACTTTCTTATGCCTGCTTATTCCGGCACGACCTTTACCGCCGGCAGCACCGATGTCGGCGACGTGAGCTGGCAGACCCCGACCTCGCAGATAAATGTCGTCACATGGCCTGCCGGTATGCCCGGCCACACTTGGCAGACCGTTGCCTGCGGCAAAACGAGCATCGCCTACAAGGGCATGCTGTGCGCCGGCAAGGTGCTTGCTGCTGCGGCGATAGACCTTTTTGAGGACGAGAAGCTGTTAAACAAGGCCAAAGCGGAGTTTGAAAAGCGCTCAAAGGACGGCTATGTCTGCCCCATAGAGCCCGGCGCAAAGCCCATTGCACTGTAAGTGTTCAAAAATAGTTCTTTTATTTTGCATTTTTCTGTGCTATAATGCATCCAATCATGCGTTTGAGCGCAGGAGGCAGTTTATGATAAAGAAAATACTAAGCATCGCCCTTGCTTTGGTGGCAACGGTGCTCATGTCTGCGTCGGCATTTGCCGACCTCACGATAAAGCCCGTGCCCGACCCTTGGGACGACCCGAGCAATCACGAAGCGGACGGGGCAAGCTACTATGCGTATAACGAGGCCGGCTATGTTGTCGTTTGGGAAACGCCCGAGTGCAATGTCGACGGCAAGTATGTGCTTGTAAAGAACAAAACGGAGCTCACGGTCGAGTACCGTGTGACTTATATGGAAAGTGTCCCTTGGGGCCATGTCAACATTGAGCTCGAGCATGAAAAGGACAATGAGTCCGAGATATTCTCCGGCTGGGTGCTGATGACCGACCTTGTCGATGCCGACGGTAACCCTGCGGCGGTCATGCCGCCGGAGATACCCGACCATCCAATGATATCAAACCCCGTCGTGACCCCCGAGCCGACGCCGACCCCGAGCAGTGCCGATCCCACGCCGACGCCGACCCTTTCGCTTCCGCAGCGTCCGCAGCAGGCGATAACCGTGAGCAACACCTATAACTCGGCGATCGTCTACACCTCCGTTGCCATTGCGGTCATAGCTCTTGCGCTGGTCGTGTATGTTCTCATAAAGCACAAGGCGCTAAACAAAAAGGGCGAATAAAAAGCAAGCATTGCCGCCAACTTAAATGGTGAGCTTGTTGTATAGTGAAAGATCAAAACCTTAGCACTCTAACATCAAGAGTGCTAAGGTTTACATTTTGTTCACAGAAAACACTATATTTGTTCATATCTATATGGTACTTTATATACAACAAGAAACAAAAGTTATAAACGAGCAATCGAGTTTATAGCTTTCGCCAATAATTTAGGAGGTACTGATTATGTTTGAACTTATGCCTTTTGGTTACCGTCGTGTATCCGCATACAACCCGTTCCGTGATTTTGAAGAAATGAGCCGCAGCTTTTGGGATGATACCAATGTCTCTGCTTTCCGCACCGACATAACCGAAAAGGACGGCGTATATACCCTTGAAGCCGATCTCCCCGGCTTTAAGAAGGAAGACATCAGCGTTGATATCGACAAGGATTGCCTGACCATCACCGCCGAGCACAAGAGCGAGGAGAAGGAAGAAAACGCCGACAGCTACATTCGCCGTGAGCGTTTCTACGGCTCGTACACCCGCAGCTTCAATGTCAAGGGCATCGACACCGAGGCCATTACCGCCGCATATAATGACGGCGTGCTGACCCTGACAATGCCCAAGAAAGAGCCCGAAGTCCCCGCAGCAAGACGGCTCGAAATTCAATAAGCTTGACCCCATCATCAGATGTTTTTATTCTCTCTCTTCTTAAAACCCCTTATGCAAAAGGCACGACCAAATGGTCGTGCCTTTTGTTATGTCAACTTAAAAATTTCAACCGACATAGGCGGGACGAGCTTTGCCTCGCAGCCTCCCAAAAGCGGTGTGCCGTCAAACGGCACGGTGTAATAATCGTCGGAGCGATTGATAACACAGACAATTTTCTCGTTATCCACCCGCCGCAGGATGATGATGACATCCGCAGTCGGGGTAAGAACTTGCATGTCGCCGCCCGTCAGGGCAGCGGAGGAGCGGCGTATCTTGCCAAGTCGCACATAATAATTATGTAAACCACTATTTGACGGCTCAAACGGCATGCGGTTGAACGGATCACGCCCGCCGTCGAGACATTCCTCGTCGCCGTAGTACAGACAGGGAACACCCGGTACACAGTATTGTATTGCGGCGCACAGTCTCTGAAGCCGTGTCGCCCGATTTCGCTGCTCCTCGGTCAGCGTGAGCTCTGACTGCTGCGAGCGGTCAAGTGCTTTGACATCGTAGTCGAACGCAAGCGCCGTGTGCAGCCGCTCCACATCGTGCGAGCCGAGCAGATTCATAAGGCAGCGGTACATCGGCTGCGGGTAGTTGTGATATTGCCCGAGCAGGAAATCACGCAGCTCAAAGGCGGTTTTCCTGCCAAGTGCAAAATCTATGACCGCCGAACGGAACGGGTAGTTCATCACCGAATCGAGCGAGTAGCCGAGGGCGTAGTCTCGCATCTTGCCGTAGCTGTTTTTCGTCACGGCATCCTCCCAGACCTCGCCGATTATGACGCTGTCGGGCTTTTCCGCTTTTGCTGCGTCACGGATAAGGCTCAGCACCTCGTCCGGCAGCTCGTCTGCGACATCTATCCGCCAGCCGGATGCACCGAGTCTCAGCCAGCGGCGCACGATGCTGTCATCACTGCGGATCATATAGTCCTGCCACGCTTCGTTTTGCTCGTTGACCTCGGGCAAGTCCCTAAAATTCCACCAGCAGCGGTAGTTGTCGGGAAAATGGCGAAAGTCGTACCACGGGTAAAATTGCGACTGCGTGCTCTGGTAAGCGCCGAGCGTCGGGTAGCTGCCGTAACGGTTAAAATAGATGCTGTCAGCGCCCGTGTGTGAGAAAACGCCGTCATTGATAATGCCGATACCGAGCCGTGCAGCCTCGGCACATAGGTTTACATAATCCTGCTCATCGCCCAATATCGGGTCGATTTTGCCGTAATCGGAGGTGTCGTAGCGGTGGTTGCTGCGGGCCTCGAAAACGGGATTTAAGTAAATAACTCCGACACCGAGCTCCTTCAGATACGGGAGCTTTTTTGTTATCCCACGCAGGCTGCCGCCGTAAAAATCATCGGGTGCGTAGTCGGTCTCAAACTCCCGAGCCTGCCATCTGACCGGCTCGTTGATGCTCCCATGCAGCTCCGGCGTTTGTCCGAGTGCGCTGTGATACTCGATACCATCTCTTGCGTCGCCGAAGCCGAAGCGGTCGGGAAAAATCTGATACATAATGCGCCCGGCAAACCACTCGGGCGTTTTATACCCACGCTTATACACCGTGAGCCGAAATCCGTCACTCGCAGCGTCGCTCAAAACGGAAAAATGCCCGTCACCACACGGGCAAAGCCGGCGCTCGCCGTTCTCGGTCCTAAGCTTAAAGCGATACCAAAGCGCCGCCGGTTTCTCCGGCACAAAGCTGCACGAAAAACTATCGCCGTCCAGCTGCATGTCGTATTCGGCGCTGTAACCGTCTGTGTAAACGCAAAGTGCTGCACTCTTGACTCCACCGAAGCTGCGGACGCAGAGCTTTACTTCGCTGCCGTCCTCGACTGCGCCGATAGGGGAGCGGTAAGCCTCGTCATACGCATCGTGCACCGCAAAGCCAAAGCTTTTTAGCGCATTATTAAGCACCGCCTGCAAGTTCGCCGTCCTCGGCTGAACACCGTGCAGCCAGGGAATTTCCGTTGCGGCACTGTCCTTGCCGAAGCAGCGGACGACGATAGCGCAGGCATCAAAAATACCCAAGCCGCAGTCGTCGAGCAGCACACGCAGAAGCTCGGCGGGAATAAGGTTTTGGCGCTCGACCGGCAGAAATTCGTGCACAAAATCGAGCGAAAGACCGCTATTCTTGCACCGCTCGACGGCGTAATTAACAGTTGCCGAGCAGACAAGATAAGCGCAGGTGTTCTCATCGGCATCATCGAGCACAGACCAGTTTTGCCCGTCATAGCTCAGCTGATAGCTGCGCTCATCGTGATAAGCAATGCTCAGTTTGCCGTCATTTGACCAAAGCTCATCATAGCCGCCGCAGGTTTTTTCGATGCGTGTCACAGCATCCATAGATAGAGCCTCGCATACTCGCAGGCAGACTTTTTAAAGCTGAAATCGGCCTCCATGGCGCTGCGGATAAGTGCTTTCATCGTGTTCGGCTTGCGGTAGCAATCCATTGCGAGCAGCATTGCGTCCTTCATCTCGTGCGCATTAAAGTCTGCAAATGAAAAGCCCGTGCCCTCGCCGGTAAATTTGTTGTACGGCGTGACCGAATCCTTGAGCCCGCCCGTTTCACGCACGATAGGCAGCGTGCCGTAGCGCATGGCTATCATCTGCGAGAGACCGCAGGGCTCAAATCGGGACGGCATGAGCAGGAAATCCGCACCGGCGTACACCTTGTGAGATAACTCTTCGTTATAGCCGATGTAGGCGCAGAGTCTGCCCTTCCAGCGGCTCTCAGCAGAGCGCATGAAGTCCTCATAGCACTTGTCGCCCGTGCCGAGAACGAGAAACTGCATGTTGTTATACTGCATCAGCTCGTCAATCATGCACTCGACAAGCTCAAAGCCCTTTTGCTCGGTCATGCGTGTGACCATTGCAAAAAGAGGAACATCCTCACGCTGCTCAAGACCGGTGAGCTCTTGCAGCCTGAGTTTACATAACTTCTTACCACTCAACCGACCCTTGTGGTAGTTCGCTGCGATCGCAGGGTCGGTAAAGGGGTTGAAGATCTTTACATCAATACCGTTTATTATACCCGAAAGCTCGTTTGAGCGAGCGCTCAAAATGCCCTCGAGACCCTCGCCGAAATAGGCGGTCTTTATCTCCTCGGCATAGGTGGGGCTGACGGTATTTATCCTGTCCGCAAACACGCAGCCGGCCTTTAAAAAGCTTGCGCAGCCGTTGAGCTCCATAAACTCCGGTGTGTAGTATTTATCCTCAACGCCGAGCAGATCCTGAACATAATCAAAGCCGAATTTGCCTTGAAATGCAATGTTATGTATCGTCAGCAGCCAGCGGGTGTCGGCGTATAGATCGCCGTATTGCGTCTTTGCCAGCATGGGCAGCATGGCGGTGTGCCAGTCGTTGCAGTGGACAACATCGGGCGCAAAGCCGAGGTTAGGTATCGCATCCAGAACGGCACGGGTGAAGAAGGCATACTGCTCGCCCTCCTCGTAGCCGCCCTTGTAAATTTTGTCGCCGAAATAAAACTCGTTGTCGACAAGATAAACATACACACCGTCAAGCTCCAGCCGCTCGATGCCGCAATACTGCGTGCGCCAGCCGAGGTTTACATAAAAGTCAAACATGTGCTCGACCTTGTCTGCGTATTTATCCTTAATGCAGCGGTGATACGGAGTTATGATCCTTGCGTCGATGCCGAGCATTTTAAGCGACTTCGGCAGCGTGCCTACAACATCGGCAAGCCCGCCGGTCTTTGAAAGCGGCGCACATTCGGCGGCAGCAAGCAGAACATCGGGCAGCTTCCTGCGCCCCTTTTCGTCGAGGATTGCTTTAAACTCCTTCTTCATTTTTATCACTCATCCTTTCGGGAATATACTCAAAGTATACGGCACTCAGCGGCGGCAGGTCTATCTGTGCGCTGTACGGCAGCTCACCAAACGGCTCATTGCGGCTCTTGATAGACTCAACATTATGTAAACCACCACCGCCGAAGCGCACATCGTCGCTTGAGAGCACCTCACGCAAAACGCCCTTTTCGGGAAGCCCGATGACGAAGCCACGGTGCTCGTTCGGGATAAAGTTGCAGGCGCAGACAAGATAGCTGGCCTTATCCGCCCTTGCCGAGCGCAGGAACGCAATCGAGCTGCGGTCCTTGTCGTTGACATTCAGCCACTTAAACCCGTCCCACGACTTGTCGCAGTCGTAAAGGGCGGGGCAGGCGGTGTAAAGCCTGTTCAGCGCCCGGTAATACTCCCGCAGCTTCTCGTGCATGGGGTAGTCCAGCAGCAGCCAGTCGAGGCTTTGCTCGTAGTTCCATTCGATGAACTGCCCGAACTCCGAGCCCATAAAGCACAGCTTCTTGCCCGGGTGCGCAAATTGGTAGCCGTACAGGCTGCGCAGGGTCGCAAACTTCTGCTCGTATGAGCCGAACATCTTATCCAGCATCGATTTTTTGCCGTGCACGACCTCGTCATGCGAATAGGCGAGGATAAAGTTCTCCGAAAAGGCGTACATCATTGAAAATGTGAGCTTATCGTGCTTGCCGGAGCGAAACAGCGGGTCGGTGGCAAAATAATCGAGCGTATCGTGCATGTAGCCCATGTCCCACTTGAAGCTGAAGCCCAGCCCGCCGACCGACGGCGGCATGGTGACCATGGGGTAGGCTGTCGACTCCTCAGCGACGGTGATAGCCCCCAGGTACTCGGACAAGACGGCGGTGTTGAGCTTGCGCAGAAACTCGACAGCGGCAAGGTTAATGTTGCCGCCCTCGGCGTTCGGCGTGTATTCGCCGGGCTTTCTGCCGTAGTTGAGGTACAGCATCGAGCTCACGGCATCGACACGGATACCGTCAATGTGGTAATTTTCAAAAAAGCAGCATGCCGAGGAGATGAGAAACGACTGCACCTCGGGCATGGCGTAGTCAAAAATGAGCGTGCCCCACTCGGGGTGGTCTGCCATGCGCTTTTCCTTGCACTCAAAAAGCCTCGTGCCGTCAAACAGCGCAAGCCCATGTTCATCCCGGGGAAAGTGCGCCGGGACCCAGTCCATGATAACGCCGATGCCGGCATTGTGCAGGATATCGACAAACTCTGCAAACTCGTCGGGCGTGCCGTAGCGGGAGGTGGGGGCGTAATAGCCTGTGACCTGATAGCCCCACGAGCCGGGAAAGGGGTACTCGGTCAGGGGCAGCAGCTCAATGTGCGTGTAGCCCATGTCGGTGCAATAGCCTGCAAGCTCATGCGCAGCTTTAACATAATTAACGCTGCCGTCGGGCTCGGTTTTCCACGAGCCGAGGTGCAGCTCGTATATCGACATCGGCTGTGTGAACGCATCACGCTTCGAGCGCCTGTCCATGTACTCGCCGTCAGACCAATTATAGCTGCCTGTCCAGACCTTCGACGCCGTGTCGAGCCCCGTCTGCGACCAGCGGGCAAAGGGGTCTGACTTAAACACCCTCTTGCCGCCCTTTTGCGTGACGCAGTATTTGTACAGATCGCCGTTACTAAGCCCATCGACAAAGCAGACCCACATCGTGCCGCACTTTTCCATGGGAGTTGCCTCCGTGTCCCAACCGTTGAAGTCGCCGACAAGGCTCACAGCCTCGGCGTTCGGCGCCCATACCACAAAGCGGTGCATATTCGCTTCCGGCAGGTAGCGGCAGCCCAGCAGCAGCCACGCCTTGCGGGCATCGCCCGTGTTAAACAGGAAAATATCGTCCTGCGGCAGGTATTTATCCGTTAGTGACTTATCCATCTTATGCTCCAAAACATTTGATACACTCATTATAAACGCAATCGCCCATAATTCCAATAACTTTTTGACAATCGGGCTTTGTGCAATTATAATTAAGTTGACGGGAGCCGAGCCCCTATCGGTTTTGACGGGCAGCTTTCCGCCCATGCTTCGCTAAATCCCTAGCCCATATATGTCCATTATGGCCGTCGGGCTTTATCTTTGCCTGAACGAAAATCTGCTCCGTCAAAACTGCAAGGCATCTGTCAGTAGTGCTTATTGAGGGAAGTTCGTTCTTCTCTAGTGAAGGCGGGGCGCAGACTGTCAAGGTAAAATGGCGCACTGACAGACGATAGGGATTCGGCTCCTGCCAACTTTATGTATTAAATTACGGAGGTGCGGAATGTTTTCCTTTAACCACTTTAATTTCAATGTCCTCGATCTCGAACGCAGCCTCAAGTTTTACGAAGAGGCGTTCGGGCTCAAGCCCGTCCGCGAAAAGCTCGCTTCCGACGGCAGCTTTAAGCTCGTCTTTCTCGGCGACGGCGTGACCGATTTCCGACTTGAGCTTACTTATATGACCGAGCGCACCGAGCCGTACGATCTCGGCGAGCAGGAATTCCACCTCGCCTTTGTCGCCGACGACATGGAAAAGGCACACGCCCTGCACGAGAAAATGGGCTGCATCTGCATGGATAACCCGGGCATGGGCATCTACTTCGTAACAGACCCTGACGGCTACTGGATCGAAGTCATCCCACCTAGAAAAAATGTCTGTCCGGCCAAGGACGGCACAAAACAGTGATAAATCGGTTTTGAGCGGCCTATTTCCGCCCATGCTGCGCAAAAATCCCCGGTAATACACAAAGTATTGCCGGAGATTTGTTGACTTGCCTGAACGAAAATAATCTCGCTCAAAACTGCTGCGCACCCCAAAGGGCACTTTCTCCCTGTCTCGCACCGTCCTTGGTCGGAAAAAGCAGAGACTAAGGATTATGTAAACTCGGCTATATCCGTCACCGAGACCTCGAAGGCGGTTTTCTCGACGGGGTCTCCGCCGACTATCTTTATATAATTGCGGCTTTGTATCCTGCCTTCAAGCGTGACCATTGTGCCGGTGTCCCACTCGGCGGCCTCACGGGCCTTGAGCCCCCATGTGATGCAGGGCAGATAATCGCTCCTGCCGTAGCGGCGATTCACGGCGAGCATGAGGTCGCAGATATCCCTGCCCATCGGTGTCATGCGCAGATTCGGCTTTTTGCACAGCGTGCCGATAAGGTGCACCTCGTTGAGGTCGTCATCGTCGCACAGGCAAAGCTCCTTTGCAAACACGGTGATGACGAGCTTTGCGCCCTCGCCGCTTTTGTTGTTGAACGAGCGCAGCTCGCCGGTGACGCAAATTTTCTCCGCCTCCCGCAGCTCGATGCTCTCCATCAGCTCATCACGCACGATGATGTTTACTTTGTCCGTTGCGCCGGAGAGCCTTGCCACCTCGAGCGGGAAGATGTAGAAGCTTTCGCCTCTGCCGGAGTGCGAAAAGACGGGGGTGGCAGCGATGATGCCGCAAAGGCGGGCGGTGTTTCTGCTTATGTTTTCATCCATTGTTTAAACCTGACCTTAATTAAAATGATAATTTGTTAAATTATATTAGGGTCGGGAGCTTGAATATGACGGACGGATAGAATATAATCACACTAATAATTAAGTAGACGAAAGGATAATATTATGGATATTAAGGACATTTTGAAGATGTGCGACCACACCCTGCTGAGGGTCGACTGCTCGGCAGACGAGATAAAGACCCTGTGCGATCAGGCGATGAAGCACGAGTGCGCTTCCGTGTGCATCCCGCCCTGCCATGTTGCTGGCGCAAAGCGCTATGCCGGCGATAAGCTCAAGATCTGCACCGTTATAGGCTTCCCCAACGGCTATATGACCACCGCCGCCAAGGCATTCGAGGCCGCCGATGCCGTCAAAAACGGCGCTGACGAGATAGACATGGTCATTAACCTGTCCATGGTCAAGGACGGCTGCTGGAGCGATGTTCTCGCCGATATAAAGGCCGTGCGCCAGGCGTGCCTCGGCAAGGTGCTCAAGGTCATTATCGAGTGCTGCCTGCTTACCGAGGAGGAGAAGATCCGCATGTGCTCTATCGTCGCCGAGGGCGGGGCAGATTTTATAAAGACCTCCACCGGCTTTTCCAAGGGCGGCGCTACCCGCAGCGATGTCGAGCTTCTGCGCAGGTACAGCCCCGAGAATGTTCAGGTCAAGGCAGCCGGCGGCATTTCTTCGATAGAGGACGCAGAGGACTTTATTGCCCTCGGCGCAACGAGACTCGGCACGAGCCGCATCGTGAAGCTCGCCGAGGCGCAGGAGGCTTAAGTCAGCAGCCTTCGCAGTCCGCTGCACAGGTACAGCCCGGGCACGGACAGAACAAACCATAAAAGACTGAACAGGGGACACACCTGTCCCAAAATGTTATAGGCACGGTCGGAGTAGTCCCAGATATGCCAGCCCAATGTTATGTTAACCAAATATCCGGCACTGAACTCCACCGTGCTGATAACTATTGCGCTCAAAAGGCATTTAATAAGCAGGGGAAGCGTGCTGCCGCCTATGATGTACATGAGCGTGAAGCATGCCCCGCCGCACAGGAGCATCGTCCAGTGCGTCCAGCCCCGCCATATAAGTTCGAGCAGGCCGTAGAGCCCTGCACCGATGATATAAACAAGCAAAAATTCCAAATCCATCACTCCGATGATATTTTCCCCGCAAAATGAGAAAAATATCATGGGAAACAAGGAAAAATTACTTGACATTGAGGTGCGGGACTGATATATTAATAGAGCTGAAAATGAAGTAGGTACGGCATCCCCGTCCTCACCGGGCCGCAGAAGGCGAGCTTCGGTCAATAACAACGCTGCGTGTGCGGCGGTGTTTTTGTGTGTGCGGATGCTGTCAGGCATCCGTTTTTTGCAATTTTGGAGGTGTTTTAAGATCGCAAGCGTAAACCATGAAATCAACGAGGAGATCATCGACAAGGAACTTAGAGTTATAAGTGACGATGGTGAGCAGCTTGGCATTATGTCCGCCGAGGAAGCCCTGAAGATCGCAGAGGAGAAGGAGCTTGACTTGGTCAAGATATCCCCCATGGCAAAGCCCCCCGTCTGTAAGATCATGGACTACGGCAAGTATCGCTTTGAACAGGCAAAGCGTGAAAAGGAAGCCAAGAAGAATCAGCGTGTCATGGAAGTCAAGGAGATCCGCATGTCCCCGAGCATCGGCGAGAACGATCTTCAAACCAAGCTCAAGGCAGCGCTCAAATTCCTTGCTGACGGTGACCGTGTCAAGGTTTCCATTCGCTTCAGAGGCAGAGAGATGGCTCATACCAACCTCGGTGAGCAGATCCTGCGCGATTTTGCCGACAAATGCTCCGAGCTTGCCAACCTCGATAAGCAGCCCAAGCTCGAAGGACGCAACATGTCCATGTTCCTGTCCCCGAAGTCTGCTCAGGCAGTCAAGAAGGCACAGAAGGAAGCCGCAAAGAAGAAGGCCGAGGCCGCTTCTGCGGAGGAATAATTTTAGGTTATTACAGGCTTGACCTGAATAGCAGCATACGGAAGGAGAAATAATCATGCCCAAACTTAAGACCCACAGCGGTGCTAAGAAGAGATTTAATCTCACCAAGACCGGTAAGGTAAAGCGCGCTCATGCATACAAGAGCCATATCCTCACTAAGAAAGATACCAAGCGTTGCCGTCGTCTGCGCTCCGGCGCTATCGCCGATGTGACCAACGAAGCAGCTATCAAAAAGATGATCCCTTACAAATAAGTAAGGCTTACTTGTACTAATAGGAGGAATTGACAAATGGCAAGAGTTAAGGGCGCAATGATGACCCGCAAACATAGAAATAAGATCCTTGGCCTGGCTAAGGGTTACTGGGGCAACAAGTCCCGCCACTATAAGATGGCTCAGGAGCAGATGATGAAGTCCGGCCGCTACGCATATGTCGGCCGCAAGCAGAAGAAGAGAGACTTCCGTCAGCTCTGGATCACCCGTATCAGCGCAGGCTGCAAGGCAAACGGAATGAACTATTCCACCTTTATGCACGGCCTGAAGCTCGCCGGCATCGACATGAACCGCAAGATGCTGTCCGAGACCGCTATCCACGATCCCGCTGCTTTC
Source organism: uncultured Oscillospiraceae bacterium (assembly GCA_934597175.1). GTDB lineage: Bacteria > Bacillota > Clostridia > Oscillospirales > Oscillospiraceae > F23-B02. The sequence goes on from CAKTQR010000027.1 coordinate 24,473, forward strand.
ACCGCACTGTGCGAGAAGGCAAAGGCATCTCTGTAATTAAAAGGACAAAAAGCGCCGCCAACAGGCGGCGTTTTTTTCAAGCTAACGAGAGCTGACCCCATATCGTCTGTCAGTGCGCCATTTCGGTGCTTTCCGCCTTTTTTCACCTTGCCGGGCACAAAGCCCGACTGCATCAAAAGAAAACCGGAAATCCCACGAAAAATCATCACTGACAGATGCTGCGCAGTTTTGCCGGGGATTATGCAAAGGCAAGAAGATAATACTTTCATAGCTGACACATGTCTGGCTTTTTCCGTCAAAACCGACAGGGGGTCGACTCCCGTCAGCTTATTTAGAGGATACTACATGTTTGAAATACTCCGAGAATGGTTTGGTATGGGGCTGAGCCTGCCCGTTATTGCGACCGACCTGTTCTTTGCCGCGATCGGTCTGTATGCGGCGTTGAAGATAAGCAACAAGAAGACCGTAATATATATTATGTTAACCACAATGGCGGTTTACATAATTGCATCGTTCGTAGCGAAAAGCAGCATTGAAATGTTTGCGGTGTACGCCGTGTTCGTCGGTGCGTTTGCGTTCTTCGCCCTCATCGGCGCAGCCCTCGGCCTGCTGATAAGAGCGATAAAGAAATAAACATTCCTTAATGTGCGTCCAACCGGGCGCACATTTTTTATATCCCCCCTTGACAATACGGGTACATTGCATTACAATATAGTCACTACATTGCAAAACAAAGTAGAGGTGCGACATGATATCATCACAAATGCTAAAGGGCACGCTTGAGGGCTGCATATTGCAGATAATCTCCCGCCGTGAGACCTACGGCTACGAGATAGCCGAAACGCTCATGCGCTACGGCTTCGGCAAGATCGCCGAGGGCACGATATACCCGCTTTTGCTGCGATTAGAGCGTAACGGACTCGTCCTGACCGAATATCGCCCGAGCGAGCTTGGCCCGAAGCGCAAGTATTACCGGCTCAGCGACGAGGGCAAAACGGCGCTTTCGGAGTTCGAGCAAAGCTACAGGGAGCTTGAAAATGCGATCAACAAATTATTCGACGGAGGAAACGAAAATGAATAAGCTTACAAGGCAGCTCAGAGACGAAAACAACGAGCTTGAAAAGCAGCTGAGTGAGGCGACAAACGAGATATTGACCGACATAGCGGTTTACATAAGATACGCAAACATCAGCGAATACGAGCAGGAGAGGGTGCGCCGTGATATCTACGACATGCTGCTCGAGGGCGAGCGCCGTGGACAGAGCGTGAGCGATATAATCGGCGACGATTACAAGGCGTTCTGCGACAGCGTCATCTCCGAAGTGCCGCAGCTCACCCTGGTGCAGATGCACATCGGCGTGAGCGTTCCAGTGCTTGCGGTGCTTGCCGCCGTGTACCTCATCCTCAACGCCAAGCTTGCGTGAGCGGGCAGCGGGATGCTATAATGAACAAAAACTATTGGAGCGTGCGATATGACAGAAAAGCTTTATTATATTGACAGCCACATGAAAGCGTTCACCGCTAAGGTGCTCGCCTGTGAGCCGGTGAAGGACAGATTCGAGGTCGTTCTCGACCGCACGGCGTTCTTCCCCGAGGGCGGCGGTCAAGCCGGTGACAGCGGCTTTATCGGCGAGACTGCGGTGTTCGACACCCACGAGAAAAACGGCGAGGTGATGCATTATGTAAACCAGCCCATCCCCGTCGGCAGCACCCATGACTGCCGAATCGACTGGGAAAAGCGCTTTCGCAGGATGCAAAATCACTCCGGCGAGCATATTGTGTCCGGGCTCGTGCATAAAAAGTATGGGTACTCCAATGTCGGCTTCCATATGGGCGCAGACTTCGTTACCATCGACTTCGACGGCTTTCTAACGCCCGAGCAGCTTGCCGAGATAGAGCGTGAGGCAAATTACGCCGTTGCCGCAAATTATAAGGTAACGGCGACATTCCCCGAGCCCGAGACGCTCAAAACGCTTGACTACCGCAGCAAGCTCGAGCTCACGGAAAATGTGCGCATTGTAAAGATTGAAAACACCGATATCTGCGCCTGCTGCGCCCCGCATGTTTACAGCACCGCCGAGGTCGGCTTGGTGAAGATACTTACGAGCGAGCGCCGCCGCCGCGGCGGTGACGGCGTGCGCATAACCATGCTCTGTGGCCTTGACGCTTACGAAAACCTCGTCCGCACCCACGATAACAATGCGGCAATATCCATGCTGCTGTCGGCAAAGCGTGAGGAGACGGCGTCGGCGGTCGAGCGTGTGCTGGCAGAGCAGGAGAGACTCAAGCAGCGCAACGCCGAGCTCAGCCGAGCTCTTGCACATCTGCGTGCCGAGACCATCAAGCCCACAGACGGCAATATTGTCATCTTCGACTCCGTTCTGGACGAGCCTGCGCTGCGGGAGCTTGTAAACGAGGCCGTGCCAAAATGCGGCGGGCTTGCGGCGGTGTTCTCCGGCAGTGATGAGACGGGCTACAGGTACATCATCGGCAGCCGAAATATCGACCTCCATGCATCCGCAAAAGAGATAAATTCCGGCATCAACGGCCGTGGCGGCGGCAGCAGCGAAATGATACAGGGCAGCTGCAAGGAAAGCGCCGAAAATATTCAAAAATTTTTGAGCATATACAATATCTAGACAGCAGATACAAAATTGTATAGCAAATAGTGAATAATTTTAGTCTAAATTGTTAAATTTCTTGCTTAAACCCGATTGACAATAATATGACATTTTGATACAATGTATAGCTAGATAAAGGGCGTTTTGCGCCTTGAATACCATACCAAAAATTTTTTATTATGGGGGGTTATCCGTGAGAGATCTCAAGCATCTGATTTATTTCGAGAACTTGCTTAAGGAAGCCAATAACGAATTGGTCAAAAAGGCAAAAGAAGAGGGTAAGTTCGCACTGGGCTACACCTGCTACTTCATGCCCGAAGTACTTCTCGACCTGCCCGGCTGCTTCTCCGTTCGTCTGAGAGCACCCGACTGCAGCTCACCCGACATCGCAACCTACTACATGTCCGCCCGTGTTTGCCACTACGGACGCAGCCTCTTCGAGCGTGCTCTCGAAGGCGGCTTCAACTTCCTCGATGCGCAGCTGGCCACCGAAACCTGCACCGTCACCTGCCGCTTCCAGGAGCACATCCAGCAGAAGCACCTCGACTCCGTCAAGGATATGAAGGTTATCGACAACGATAAGTTCTTCTGCGAGTTTATGGATGTTCCCTTCAAGAACACCGAGAACGACTATCAGTACTATCATGATCAGCTTGAGTACCATGTCCTCGGCAAGCTGAAGGAAAACCTCGGCGTCGATGTTTCCGACAAGGCTCTCAAGGCAGCTATCAAGCAGCACAACGAGGTCTGCAAGATCATCAACGAGATCGGCGATTACCGCAAGCTCGATAATCCCACCATCACCGGCTATGAGTTCCATGTCATTCAGCTGGTATCTCTGGTTTGCCCGAAATACCTCATTCTCCCGTACCTGAAGGAGACCCTGAAGGAGATCAAGACCCGCAAGCCCGACGAGAAGTGGCCGTTCCGCTGCAAGGTCGTTCTGGCCGGCTCCGAGAACGACGACCCCTACTTCACCGAGCTCATCGAGAGCTGCGGCGCAGAGGTCGTTTGCGACCGTTACTGCTACGGCGCAGTCGAGTCCCGTCAGCCCATCGAGATCCGTGAGGGCGAGACTCCCCTTAAGGCAATTGCCCGTCATTACCTCGAGACCTCCAACTGCCCCCGCTTCATGCCGCAGAACGAGATGCGTGCAAGAAAGCAGAAGCTGGCAGACCTCGTCAAGGAATACAAGGCAGACGGTATCATCATCTGCTCGAACAAGTTCTGCGAGTACTGGTCCTACGAGCGTGTTATCGATAGCTTCATCCTCCATCGTGACTTCGGCATCCCCGTATGCTCGATCGAGAAGGAGTACATAAACACCGCATCTGGCCAGCTGCGTACCCGCTTCCAGGCATTTGTTGAATCTGTCGAAATCAAGAAGATTCAGGAGGGCAAGTAATATGAGTTTCATTAAAGATTTCTGGTATGGCAAGCCCCATACCGCAGAAGAAGGCGGCCGCCGTCTGGGCGACAACTACCTGCCCAAGACCGGTCTTTACAAGCACAGAGAGTGGCGTGGCGTAAAGGACACCTTCTACTACTTCCATAACATTTGGCTGTACAATTACCTGCACATGGTGATCGATGTCATGAAGTACGGCGGCCTTGTCAACTTTGCCAAGGGCATTTGGAGATACCGCTGGGTCGGCCAGACCTACCTGCCCGTTCTCCATTGGTTTGACCGTGGCCTCGAAGGTCTCCGCGGCGAGGCTATGAAAGCTTCCGCATGGCACTACCGTGCAATGGTCAATGCGACTATCTATCAGTTCATGACCATGTTCAACGCAGATACCAGACTGCACGGCGGCAAGAAGAACGACGCATGGTATCACACCATGGCAATGAAGGAAACCACTTGGGGCGGCATGTTCTACGGCTGGAGCGACAAGTTCAAGGCAGTCTCTCTCGAGATGATCCCTTACTTCGTCACCTGCCATGTTAACAGCCACACCGTACATAACTACATCGACGCAGTTCAGTCTATCGGCCTGCCCGGCGACCCCTGCCCGATGTGCCAGGCTGAGTCCGGCCTGTTCGTCCTCGACGATATCCCCGATTACAGCCCGTTCATGATCACCTGTAACGAAGCCTGCGACGGCTCTGTCGCAACCGCTATCCTTCAGGACTGGTTCAATGACAAGCCCCTGTACGCTCTGCAGATGCCCATGCAGTTCGACGATCCTCTCGCAAACAAGTTTGTTCAGAAGGACATTGAGAAGTGCTGGAAGTTCATCGAGGAGCAGACCGGCGTTCCCATGAATCTCGACCTCATGTACGAGTGCATCGAGAGGCAGAACGAGCTCATGAAGTTCGAGTGGGAGAAGTGGGAAGTTGCGGCAAAGACCGACAGCTACCCCATCAACGGCGTTGCTCAGGCACTGTACCGTATCTACCAGTCTCAGTTCGGCGATCTGCCCATCTGGCATGAGGTCGACAGCAAGGTCCGTCCCATCATGGAGAAGTGTGTCTCCAAGAAGATCAACACCTTCCCGAAGACCCGTCACAGAGTCATTGCATGGTCCTGCGCACCTTTGTACTACTCCAACTGGTGCACTTGGGCATACAACACCTGGGGCCTGAATGTTATCATCAACATGGACTCTCTGATGTTCGATATGACCATCCGTACCGACTCCTACGAGAACATGCTGGAAGACGTTGCTCAGTACCATATGTGGGCTCCCATGCGCCGCATGGCAGTCGGCGGTATGCACCACATCTTCGAGCTGTGGGATTACATGAAGCGCTTCAACTGCGACTTCGTCATGATGTATGACCAGCTTCAGTGCAAGGGCATGCAGGGCGTCCACGGCCTGTTCGAGGACGAGTTCCGTGACAGAAATATCCCTGCTATCTGGATGCCTCACGCACTCCCCGATAGCCGTACCGTTTCCCGTGCTGAGATCCGTCGTATAGTCAACGACTACATGTCCACCGTTATGCACGAAGAGCCTCTCGATCCGTCGCTCCTCGAGCTCGACGACGACATGACATGGTAATAGGAGGCAAATGAATATGAAAAAGATAGCTAAGCTGCTCGGCATAGGCGTTGGCGCATATGCAGCACTGTTCGCAGTATTCTTCTTTGACCTTGACGGCAAGTTCCTGTTCAATGTTTTTGAGCCGTTCGTAAAGAACCACTACGACAACATGCCTCGTAGGGATATGACCCAGATGCCTTACGACATGAACAAGTTCCCCGACTACAAGTACGACGAAGTCTGATTGTTTGCAACTAATTAACCAACCCTCCGGTTTCGGAGGGTTGGACATCGAATAAGACAGTAAATCATTTATGGAGGCAACACTAATGAAATATTTTGGCGGCTGTGATGTAGGCTCTACCTACACCAAGGCAGTTATTCTTGATGAGACCGGCAAGATGG
>CAKTQR010000028.1 GCA_934597175.1 uncultured Oscillospiraceae bacterium
GTCGCTTACCATTGTAATGGATTTTCCCGTGGGCCGCTACCTTTTTTCTACCGTTGCACTTCATATGATAACGCAAGGAAACAAAGAAAAGTTAATAATTCCCTATTCTATCCCCATTGCCCGTTTGAACTTCGGCAGGACGCCGATGCCGTTTGTGCGGTGGGGCGGGAGCTGATAGATATCGTGACCGGGAAAGTCGTTGCCCTCAATAAGCAGCGGACCGTTATCCGTCACGCAAACATCCCAGCCGACTATGCCCACCTGCGGCACGACCTGACCGGCTTTTTTGACCATGTCCAGCACCTCGTCCCACAGCGGAACCTGAAAGCCCTTGATGGCAACGCCGGTGAGCGGGTGGACATCATAAAGATTGTGGCTCTTGTCAAGCGCCGGGTATATAATTTTGCCGCAGTCCTCCTCAATGGGGACGACCATGCCGCCGTTGTTGAAATTATCGACATAGCGGCCGTTGCCGATGCGCAGATACGCCGCCACGACATTGGTGACCTTGCCCTGCGTGAAGGTAATGACACGGCAGGTGTTCACGGAGTTCGGGTGCAGCGCCATGAGGTCACGGTGCTGAACTACGCACTCCTCCAAGACGACCCGGTGGCCGTTTTTGAGGTGCTCGTACAGGTCGCCGTCAAACTCCTCGGCATTTATCTTCTCGATACCCTTGCCGCACATGCCGTCGACAGGCTTCGACATGAACACGGGGTGCTTTTTAATAAACTCGTCAAACTGCTCCCTCGTGGCTTCGGAAATGTCCAGCCAGTCACGGTGCATGAACTCGGAAAAGTTTTTTGCGAACTTGAGCTTGTCCTCAATTTCCGGCATGTACTTCGGGTCGTTGAAGCGCTTTATAAAGCCGTTGTTTATGCCCCTCGTGACTATCGTCTTGCGCTGGGCACGGTTTAAATCATACATTTCAAACAGGGCATAATCCATGTAGCCTGCCTGATACACAAGGCCGCACCAGACCATGTCGAGGAAGATAAACAGCTTGCACTTGCCGCTTTTTTCGTGCACCTCGTCTATCTTTTGGAAGAACTGCCTGTAGTTCATCTCGGCGATGCGGCGGATAAGATATTTCAGTTTGCCCATAGCGAGCCTCGCTTTCAGATTAGTAAACATCATTCTACCACACGCTCGTGAAAAATGGAAGCAATTTCGCCCGATAGTAGACTGCGCCCTGTTGACTAACGCTCGGTAGTTTGATAGAATGGAGACAACCAAAGAGGTGATTTAAAATGGCAACTATAATTGACGGCAAGGCGCTTGCCGCTAAAATATGCGCCGAGGTGGCGACTGAGGCTGCCAAGCTTCCGAGGAAGCCGAAGCTTGCCGCCGTGCTGGTGGGCACAGACCCCGCCTCGCAGATATATGTGCGCAACAAGGAGCGTGACTGCGTAAAGTGCGGCATCGACAGCGTGCGCTGCGACCTGCCCGAGGAGACGACGCAGGCGCAGCTTTTGGAGCTTATAGACAAGCTCAACGCCGACGAGACCGTCGACGGCATTTTGGTGCAGCTTCCGCTGCCCGGGCACATCGACGAAAGCGTTGTAATTAACGCCATCCGCCCGGACAAGGATATCGACGCATTCCACCCGATGAATGTCGGCCGCATGATAGTCGGCGAGCCTGCGCTTTGGCCGTGCACGCCGACGGGCATCATGGAGATGTTCAGGGAATACGGCATTTCGCTTGACGGCAAGGTGTGCGTCATGGTCGGGCGCAGCAATATTGTCGGCAGACCCATGGCGCTTTTGATGCTGCGTGCAAACGGCACGGTCGTGTGCTGCCACAGCCACACGCATAATCTTGCCGAGCTGACCCGTCAGGCCGATGTTTTGGTCGTTGCCGCCGGAAGCCCGAGGCTCATAACCGGCGACATGGTCAAAGACGGTGTTGTCGTCATCGATGTCGCCATGAACCGTGACCCCGAGACGGGCAAGTTCTTCGGCGATGTCGTGTTTGACGAGGTCGCAAAGAAGGCGGCGTTTATAACGCCCGTGCCCGGCGGCGTCGGCCCGATGACGAGGGCGATGCTCATGAAAAACATTTTGACCGCTGCGGTGCAGCACAGGGAGACAGACAAATGAAAAAGCGACTTTTCAGAAGCACGAAGGACAAGAAATTAGGTGGCGTGCTTGCGTACTTTATTGCATGGATCATCATACCCGAGGATAACGGAGGAGTAATTAAATGAGTAAATCACTGAAAACGGTCCAGACCGTCTGCAAGGTCTGCAAGGTGCTTGCCGAGATAGCGTTCGTGCTGCTTGTCGTCAGTGCGGTGCTGATGCTCGCCTGCGGCATTTTCATCGGTGCAGGCAAGCTCGATGCGCTGCTTCTAAGCGGCGGTGTTGTATTGGACGATATGCTCCAGCAGACCGGTGTAACGCAGGAGCGCATGGTCACGGCGTTCATCTGCCTGACCGTCATGCTCGTTGCCGAAGCGGTCGTTGCGAAGTTTATAAATGTGTATTTTAAGCACGAGCTCAAGGCCGGCACGCCCTTCACCTTTGAGGGCGCAAAGGAGATGCTCCGCCTCGGCATAATCACCATTGCAGTGCCCGCCGCCGCAAGCGTTATTATAGCGATATACTTTGCCGTCATGATGTCCGGCGACCTCACCTTTGATTTCAGCATTGAGATCTCCGTCAGCCTTGGCATTGTGTTCCTCGCCCTCTCGCCGCTGCTCAAGCACGGTGCGGAGCTGAGGGCCAAAGCTCAGCTTGCCGAGGAAAAGCCTGCCGACAGTGAAGAAGATAATCTATAATCCCCTTGTAATGCTGCTTTTGGGGCTTGCCGCCGGAGCGCTGACCCGCCTTGCCGATATCTATACGCAGATACTGTGCTCGGTGTTTTCCGAGCTTTCCGTGTGGATACTTGTCGGTGTGGTCATCGTCCTGTTTTGCGACAGCCGCCGCCGTGCCTGCCTTGATATTTTTCTGTTCTGCGCAGGCATGCTCATTACATATTACCTTGTCGCCGAGTACACGCACGGCATCTGGGGCTGGCGCTTTGTCTACGGCTGGGCGGCGTTCACGCTGCTCACGCCGGTGCTTGCCTACCTCACATGGTTTGTCAAATCCGGCGGCGTGTTGGGCAGGCTGATAAGCGTCGGCATTATCTTAGTCACGCTCATTTCGAGCGTGTTCTACGGCGGCCCGCACTTTTACGATATCATCATTTGTCTTGCCTTAGCCTACCTGCTGTTTGTGAAGAAGATACGAGCATGAAAGATCAAGAGAGCAAAACCGAATATGTGGTCTGCTATGGCGACTATTCTCGTATATACGGAATATCATTTTTAGTGCTAGTGGGTCTTTATTGTGTCATAACCTTTGCGCAAGCAGCTGTTGAGGACAATGGCGTTGGGAGAAAGCTGCTGTGGGCGGCCATGGCTATAGTCGGTGCTTGGGGGTTTGCCAAATATCTTTTCGTATCATATCGGGCGTATTTGGCAAAAGCGATATTCAGCGCCGACGGCATTGAATGTACGCTCCTCAGCAGACCGCTGAAAAGCCTGCGCTGGGACGAGGTCAAGGACATAGTGTGCGTTACATATGTGCGCAGAAGCTTTACGAACTACTTGGTATTCTCCGGCCACGAGCTGACCGAGGAGGAAAAGAAAAAGTCAATTGAGCTCGCAGGGCTCAAAAATGACATGATAGTCGTCAAGCACAGCAAAGGGCTCGTGAAGATGATAAACGAGGTACACGAGTTTTCGTACAAGGACGAGACCAGAAAATAAAACCTGATGAGCAGATAGGCGCAGCGCTGTCTGCTCATTTTTGTTGACGGCGGAGCGGGGAAATGGTAGAATTTCGGTGAAATTATGCAGCCGGACGGAGGTGAGGGCGGAGATGAATTATGCCGCATTTGATGCGATAATGCGGGAGGGGATAATCGTAAGATGTATACTCCCCGCAACGCTTCTTGTTGCCGCTTTGATTGGCGTCATTGGGTACTTTGTTAGCAAGCACCGCCACGGCATTGCGAGCGACCGCAGCTTGGGCTTCATGCTCGTTATGGCGGCTGCATCGGTTTTTTTTGTAATTGACGCAGCGTCTGATGTTTTGCCTATGATGCGTGATTTGAATAGCCAAAACTATGCTTCGGTTTACGGCATATACAAATGCGAACAAAACTCTCAAAGTCGCATAGTGCAACTGGTGCAGACTGTGACGCTTGATGACGGAGAAGTTCTCGAATTTAGGCGTGCAAAGCCAATTGGTTGGAAGTTAAATGGCGCTCCACTCCCGGAAGGAGAACATATGGCAACAGTGTGGTATGCGGTTGAATCAAACTGTATAGTAGACATTGTTCTCGACGAGCCGATACCCGAAGATTAAAAAGAAAAAATCCCGTTCAAACGAACGGGATTTTTCCTATGTAGGATGTTTATTTCATCGATATGGCATCGATGGGGCAGTGCCTCTCGCAGACACCGCAGCCGTGACATTCCTCGGGTCTGGCGAGGAATGAAACATTGTGGATGGGATTTTTCTCGTTGGGGATAATGTCGATGCAGTATGCGGGGCAGTCCTCCTCGCAGATGCCGCAGCCGTCGCACACGGTGGTGTCGACAACGGGCTTTTTCCACTGCTCTTTCGGGATAAACTTGCAGGCCTTGCCCTCGTTATCGAGAATGCTCTCGTACTCGCAGATATGGCTGCAAGCGCCGCAGTCGATGCAGCGGTTGGGGTCGATCTCGTGCTGCTCCTTCATTTCGCCGGAGATGGCCCTTACGGGGCACAGCTGGGCGCAATCGTCGCAGCCGTTGCATTTATCGGTAATTTTATAAGCCATAATTTACTCCATTCTGCCGCATTTTGCAGCTTACTGATTGCCCTTCCTGATGCCGAGCTTCTTGAGTGCAGCCTCGGAGGGAACGCCGTCCTTGGACCAGCCGCGGGCTGCAAAGTACGCCTTCTTGAGCTTGTCGACGCCGTCCTTGGCCTCGACCTCGGTGGTCTCGCCGTCGGTCTCGGGCTTGCCTGCAAACAGGGTGGTCATGTATCTTTCAAGGGCGTAGCCGCGCTCGCCGCAGCGAAGGTACTTGCCGAGATTCATCTTCATGCCCACGGCATACTTCATCTCACGGTCGTGATGGAACACCGACAGCGGGAAGAACAGCAGCTCCGGGTGCTTGTTGAGGATGCTCAGCACCGGGCCGAGCTTTGCGACCTTCTTGTTGAAGGAAACGGTGATCGGGCTCTTGGGGTCGGTAAACAAAACGGCGGGGAAGATGGCGTAGCCTGTGAACGGGCACTGACCGGTGGCTTCGATCGTCTCAAACAGATCCTCCATGAGCATGCTCAGGTCGGCCTTTGCCTTGGGGCTGCCGCCGTCGATGCGCATGCCGAGGTTATCCAGAAATGCGGAGAAGCCGCTCAGATCGTCGCCGCACAGCAGAGCCAGCGGCTCTTTTGCGGGGACATTGCTCTCATCGTCGTTTATCTCAACTGCGTGCACACACTTGATCGGGCAGGAAAGGCAGCCCTTTGCGGTCTCCGCAGCGGGGGCTGTGCATCCGCCGTCGGTGAGTGCGGGAGTGCCGACGATGCTCAGTGCGCCGAGCTTCGGCAGCTGCTCGCCGGTGATGGGGTGCTCTCTTAAGTAGCTTACCCACTTCTTGTTCCAGGCGGTGGTCTTTTTCTCGTTGCTGACAACGACATGCTTGTTGCCGGTAACGGCGACGGCCTTGAGGTTCTTCCAGCCGAACACTGCGCCGATGCCGGAGCTGCCCTCGGCACGGTCACGGCTGAATACGCCGGCGTTCTCGCCGAGCTCCTCGCCTGCCGTTCCGATGCCGACGATGCCGCACTTTACACGGCAGCCGTAGTCTCTGTCGAGAAGGTCACGCATCTGCTGTTCGGCGTCTGCCGGGCGCTTGCCCCACACTTCCTCGTTGTCGGCATTGCGGAGAATGAAGGTGTCGTTATAAATTTCGAGCCAGGAATGCTCGGGGCACTTGCCTGTGAGGACGAGGGCGTCGTAGCCCGCTCTCTTGAGGTAGTAGCCGAAGGTGCCGCCGCAGTTTGCGGAGGCGACGGTGCCGGTCTTTGCGGAAATTGCGGAAATGTTAAAGCGACCGGAGCTGGGTGCACCCGTGCCGGTGAGAGGTCCGGTGGAGATAACGATAACATTCTCCTCGGACAGAGCCTCCTCCTTGCCGGTAAGGTGGTCGTATAGAATTTTGGCGGCCATCGACTTGCCGCCGAGGTACAGTTCCTTTTCTTTGTCGCTCCACGGATAGTCTTCGAGCTTACCGGTCGTAAGGTCGAATTTCGCAACTTTATCCATGTATCCGGAGTACTTGCTCATTACATCAATCCTTTCAAATTTGCCTTGTGGGCATATCCGCTTTTACGGCTGACCGAAACCGCTTTGTGCGGGCCCCCCCAAAGAATAAATTGTTAATTCCTAAACTTAGCTCACTATATCACAAAAAACCAGCGTTTTCAATATACAAACTTGCGGACACTGCTAATATTTTATCATAAAAAAACTCCCCTTTTGGGGAGTTTTAGACATTTATGTGCTCAATCGTCTATCTGCGTCACGCATGGCCTTGCGCAGGAAGAAAAAGCTGAAGATAAACGACACGACCTCGGCGATGAGGAAGCACCACCAGATGTTGTTCACATCGCCGGTGAGGCTTAAAAGATACGCCGCCGGGATGAGGGCGAATATCTGGCGCATGCAGCTTGTGATGAGTGAGAACATGCTCTTGTTGAGCGCCTGACAGGCAGAGCCGGCTACGATGCAGAACGCCGCTATCGGGAAGTGCACGGCGATGCGCCTGAGCGCATGGGTGCCGATATCGAGCATCTCCGCCGATGGCTTGAACGCCGACAGCAGCAGCCCCGGTGCAAGCTCAAACAGCGCAAGCCCCGTCAGCATGAACGCTGCGGCAAACAGTACGCCGTATTTTATCGTGCGGTGGATGCGTTCGACCTTGCCTGCGCCGTAGTTGTAGCCGATGATGGGGATAAGGCCGTTGTTTATGCCGAACACGGGCATGAAGAAAAAGCTTTGCAGCTTGAAGTACGCACCGTACACGGCGACGGCGGTCTTGGTAAACGACACGAGCAGCAGGTTCATGATGTAGTTGGTCAGCGAGCCTATGCACATCATGATAATGGACGGGAAGCCGATCTCGTATATCTCGCCGATGATGCGGCCGCAGGGGCGGAAGAATTTAAGCCCGAGCGGGACTTCGTGGTTGCGCTTGAGGTGGAAGTATAGACCCAGTCCTGCGCCGACGGCCTGACCGAGCACCGTTGCAACGGCAGCGCCTGCCGTGCCCATTGCGGGCAGACCGCACCAGCCGTAGATGAAAAACGGGTCGAGCACTATATTCGTCACTGCGCCCGCCATCTGCGTCCACATGGAAAGCTTCGTCAGGCTCGACGACTGCAAAAAGCGCTCAAAGGTGATCTCAAAATACAAAAACACCGAGCCCATGGAGACTATCTCGAGGTACGAGCCTGCGTAGTCACGCACGGCAGCATCGTCTATCTGCGTGTTGACAAACCACTGCGCACCGAACACGCCGAAGGCAAACATCAGCGCCCAGCAGCACAGGCACAAAAACAGTGCGTTGCCTGCAACACGACCGGCTCTGTCACGGTCGTTTGCGCCGAGTGCCCGGGATATGAGGCTTGACACGCCGACACCTGTGCCGGTGGCAAGACCTATCATGATATTCTGCGCCGGGAACACCAGCGACAGCGCCGTCAGGCAGTCCTCGGACACCTGGGCGACATAGATGCTGTCAACGATATTGTACAGCGCCTGCACGAGCATCGACAGCATTATCGGCACTGCAAGCGTAAGGAGCAGCTTGCCCTCCGGCATCTGCCCCATTCTGGCGGAGTTTATCCCGCCGTTTTTCTCATTCATTTTTCTCAACTCCTGTTGCTTTAAAAAATCCACCTGTCAGGTGGATTTTCTAATACCTCTGTTGACAAGCTCCCCTGCCATGCCCCGCTTGAGCTCGCAAATGCGCAGAAGCTTACGGCGGGTGGCATCGTTCATGCCGCAGTTCATCCAGTCGATCACCATGCCGAAGCAGCCGCACTTTAAGTAGTGGATGATGGCGTCCTTATCCTCGGCGGATATCGGCTCGTCGGGGAAGGCGGTCTCTATATAGGTCGTTACGGTGTAGCGGCAGATCTCCCAAAGATAGTTTTCGTAAATGTCACGATTCGAGGACTTGTATATATGCAAAAGAGCCTTCTTGTGCTCCACGGCAAAGCCCATTGCGACACGCAGACATTCCTCAATGGAGTCCAGCGACGGATAGACCTTTATGATGCGGTCTATCTCGCTTATGAATATCTCCTCGATGAGGGCGGGAATGTCGTCGTAATGATAATAAAAGGTGTTGCGTGTCATGCCGCAGGCATCGGTGATGTCCTTGACGGTTATCTTATTCAGGGGGTGCTCGTCGAGCAAGGTCAGAAAAGCGTTGCGGATAGCTTTTTTAGTAAAAGTGGCCATAGTCATCCCTCCGACCGTAGAATAACATACAATTTAAAAAAATACAACCGATAAGTTCCCTTGCCAAGCCGGGGTAAATGTCACAAAATTCGACACACTGCGGCAAACTAGGGGTTTACCTGCGTGTCGATTTCTGATATAAATAGCGTAATAAACTTTTTCTTGGCGGTGAATGAATGATAATACTATACCTTGCTTATCTGTTCTTCCTCGGCTCGCTTGCCGGCTGGGTGATGGAGGTCTTGTTCCGCAAGTTCCTGTCCAGCTCCAACCCCGAGCACAAGTGGATAAACCCGGGCTTCTGCGTAGGACCGTATGTGCCGCTTTACGGCTTCGGCCTGTGCTTTTTGTATCTGCTTGCCGACTTCGGCGAGAAAAGCGGACTTGTCGCCACGACCGGCGGCACGATAGCGGTGCTCGCAATGATGGCGGTCGCCATGACGGCGGTGGAGTACATTGCCGGTATCGTGAGCTTAAAGGTCTACAACCTGCGTCTGTGGGACTACAGCAACAACTGGGGCAACTTAAACGGCATCATCTGCCCGCTGTTTTCGGCTATCTGGGCGGCCATCGGCGCAGCATATTATTTCCTGCTGCACCCTCTGGTGACGAAGCTTCTGGTGTGGCTTGGCAATAACCTTGAGTTTTTGTTTGTCGTGGGCTTTTTCTTCGGCGTGTTCACCATCGATGTTGTCTACTCTGCGGGCATCGTGACCAAGCTGCGTGCCTTTGCAAAGGAAAACGACATCATCATCAAGTACGAAAACCTCAAGGCGCACATCCGCAAAAATCACGAGCGCTTTGCAAAGAAAACGAACTTCCTGCTGCCGTTCAAGTCGGATATCCCGCTTTCCGAGCACCTCAAAAATGCTCACAGTGCCATCGAGCAGATCCGTGCACGGCGTAAATAAAAATTATTGCTTCCTCTTATACGGGGAAGCAAGTTTTATAAACTTCTATCCCCCCCGGGGGCTTGCGGAGAATGTTTTCATGTATTAAAATCTTAACAAATTCATTTTGAAAGGATATATTACATGAAAAAACTCATAGCCGCATTGCTCGCCTTTGCAATGCTCCTCAGTCTGTGCGCCTGCGGCGGCACAAAGGACGATAACAACACCTCCGCCGAGACTAGGGTAGTCACCGATGCCTGCGGCAGACAGGTCACCATCCCCAAGACCGTCAAGTCCGTCATCTGCGTGGGCGTGGGCTCGCTGCGCTTTACCACCTACATGGATGCGCTCGATCTTCTCGTCGGCGTTGAGGAAAACGAGCTGGGCGTGGGCGCTCAGAAGCCCTTTGCGTATCTGCACCAGGATGTGTGGGAGAAGCTTCCCCAGACCGGCAACAACGGCGAGACCTACGATGAACAGATAATCTCTGCAAACCCCGATGTCATCATCGCCAACATGGATAAGGACACCGCCGACGCTTATCAGCAGAAAACCGGCATCCCCGTCGTGACCATCCCCATGGTCGAGGGCATTCTGGACGATGCGGTGTTTGATATGATAAACCTCCTTGGCGAGGTCTACGGTAGGACCGAGCGTGCCAAGGAGCTCACCGATTACCTCACGGCGATGAAGAAGGATATAGCAGACCGTGTCGCGAAGGTCGACAAGGACAAAATCCCCTCCGTGTATGTCTCCGGCGTGTCGTTTAAGGGCGCTCACGGCTTCGAGGGCACAGAGGCCGGTTACGGTCCTCTTGCCGAGCTCAAGGCGAATAATATTGCCGATGCCACCGGCAAGTCCGGCGCCTTCGACATGGATATCGAGCAGGTGCTTAAAACCGACCCCGATTATATTTTTGTTGACACAAGCAACCTCGATCTGGTAAAACAACAGTATGCGGAAAATCCGGCGTTCTACAACAGCCTGACCGCCGTCAAGGAAAACCGGGTGTTCTCGCAGATAAGCTTCCGCTTCTGCGCAACGAATGTCGAGCTTGCGCTTGCGGATATGTACTACATGGCAACGGTCATCTACCCCGAGGCGTTTTCTGATGTTGATCCCGTCGCAAAGGCAAACGAGATCTTCAAGATGTTCCTCGGCGCAGACGATTTTTATAACGAGCTCAGCAACGCAGGCTACACCTTCGGAGCTGTTGATATCACAAAGTAAACGGAGATAAAAATGCAAAAGGACAGCGCATACGCCAAAAATAAATACAGAAATATTTTAGTGCTTGCGGCGCTCGCCGTGCTGCTTTTGGTGTTTGCGCTGATCTCCCTAAAGTGCGGGTCGTACTCGACCTCGGTCGCAGAGCTTGTGCGCGGCGTTTTCGGCACGGCGGACGAGCGCATAAACGCCGTCGTGCAGGGTGTGAGACTTCCGAGAATATACACCGCCATCATCTGCGGAGCGGGGCTCGGCGTGACCGGCTGCATTTTGCAGGCGATACTCAATAACCCCCTGGCCTCGGCCTCCACGCTCGGCATCTCGCAGGGCGCAAGCTTCGGCGCAGCGTTTGCGATAATGGTGCTCGGAGCGGGCACGGCGGGACTTGCCGACTCCGTTCTGGTGTCGGCCTGTGCATTTGTAAGCAGTATGCTCGTGTCGATAATCATCTTGGGGCTTTCAAAGCTGCGTGCCATCGGCCCGGAGGCAATGGTGCTCGCCGGCGTTGCGCTAAGTGCGCTTTTTACCGGCGCTACCACGCTTTTGCAGTATTTTGCGAGCGAAACGGAGCTTGCCTCGTTCGTGTTCTGGACCTTCGGCGACCTCGGCAGCACGACACGCAGCGATATTCTCGTCATAACCGCCGTCGTTGCGGTGTTCACGGTGTATTTCATCCTCAACCGCTGGAGCTACAACGCCCTTGCCGCCGGTGAGCACACCGCCGTTTCGCTCGGCGTGAATGTCGGCAGAACGAGAGTCATAAACATCCTCGCCTGCTCGTTCGTTGCGGCAACTGTAGTGTCGTATATCGGACTTATCAGCTTCATCGGCCTTTGCGCACCGCACATCGTGCGCAGGCTCGTGGGGTCAAACTACACATGGCTCATCCCGGGCTCGGCGTTCATGGGAGCGGTGCTTATGCTCGGCGGTGACTTAGTCGCCCGCACGGTCATCTCGCCCGTTATCCTGCCCATCGGCGCTATCACCTCGTTCCTCGGTGCGCCCATGTTCCTGTATCTTCTTTTCAAGGGGGGCAGCAAGCGTGCTTGAAGTTAAAGACCTCTCCTTTGCCTATTCGAAAAACGGCAGAAAGATACTCGATGGTGTGTCGTTTCACCTCGAGCGTGGCCAGTTCATGGCGGTGCTCGGCAATAACGGCGCAGGCAAAAGCACACTCATTAAGTGCATCGACAGGATAAATCCCGCCACCTCCGGCAGCGTGGAGATAGACGGCCAGAGCATCGAGCACATGCAGCGCAGAACGCTTGCGCAGTCGGTCGCATATGTGCCGCAGAACACCCAGCCGACGCACACGCTGGTGTTCGATGCGGTGCTTTTGGGCAGAAAGCCGTATATCAAATGGGGCGTCACCGCCGAGGATGAGCGCATCGTCGCCGAGGTGCTCGATATGCTGGGTCTGCGTCAGCTTGAGTCGAGGTATCTCGACGAATTATCCGGCGGCGAGCTTCAAAAAACCATGCTCGCCCGTGCGCTCGTGCAGCAGCCGAAGTATCTGCTGCTCGACGAGCCGACAAGCAGCCTCGACCCGAACAACCAGCACGAGATGCTCCATGTCATCCGTGACATTGCGCAGGAGCAGAACATCGGCGCTGCGATAGTCATCCACGACCTCAACCTCGCCATGCGCCACTGTGATCGCTTTTTGTTCGTAAAGGATGCCAAGGTGTTTTCCTTCGGCGGGGTCGAGACCGTCACGCCCGAGACCATTCAGTCGGTCTACGACCTGCGTGTCGATATCATCGAGCACAAGGGAATAAGAGTTATCGTTCCGTACTAAGGAGGAAATAAAATGATAAATAACGAGCTTTGGAAAAAGTGCGCCGAGTTCCACGGCCACGAGTGCCCCGGCCTGACCATCGGCTACCGTGCGGCACTGTACGCCGCTGAGCTTCTGGGCGTCGAGGCAAGTCCCGAGTCGGGCGTTAAATGCGTTTCCGAGACCGACAAGTGCCCCGTCGATGCGGTCAAGGTCATCTTAGGCTGCACTGAGGAAAACGGCAGGCTGAGCTTTGATCTCACCGGCAAAATGAGGCTTACCTTCATCGCCCCGAGCGGCAAGTCCGTCCGCCTGGAGCTTACCGACCTCGGTCACGACCTGCCCAAGGCAGAAAAGTTCACCCTTTTCCACGAAGCCTCCGCACAGGATATGTTCAAGGTTTCCTAAAAGCACGCTCGGCGTGCTTTTTTTAATGCCCTTTTTGTTGACCGACTGGTAAATTTGTGATAACATTCAGACATTGAAAGGTCGTGTCTGTATGAATAAAAACGCAATCAAAATTCACATTCTGCACTGCGGAACGATAACGATACCGGCGAACATGGCGTATATCAAAGACAGCGCACTCAAGCGGGTGACGCTCCCCGTGAGCGTGTACCTCATCGAGCACCCCGTGCACGGCAAAATTTTGGTCGAGACCGGACTGTCGGCTGATTGCAATGAGGTCATGCCCCGTTACCTGCGTGATTTTTACCGCCCGCAGGTCGAAAAAGGTCAGACAGCCAAGGAGCAGCTTGCGGCGATGGGTGTGCGCCCCGAGGACATTGACCTTGTGCTCATAACTCACAACGATGTTGACCACACCTGCGCCCTCAAGGATTTTGCGGGCAAGGCAAAGCGCATCGTCATGGCCGAGCACGAGTATTTCTGGTCGTGCCGCACGGTGTACCGCATCCGCCAGGTGTGGGAGACCTTTATGCCGTACAAGGATATCATCGAGCGCCCGTTTTACTTCGGCACGGCGCAGGGGCCCATAGGCCGAGGCTTCGACCTTTTCGGCGACGACAGTGTTTTGTGCATCGCCTGCCCCGGGCACACCGACGGTCAGATGGCGGTCATGGTAAACAAAGCACCGTCAGGCCGTTTTGCCAATGCCGCCGATGGAATTTACGGCAACGAATTTGCCATCCTCGCCTCCGATGTCGCCTTCTCGCAGCGCAACATCGACGACCTCGTTATCCCGGGCTACGGCTTTGCCCGCAAGCGGCAGAGAAAGTCTATTGAATGGCTCAAAACGATGCAGGCAGACCCCAAATGCGTGGGCATTTTCTGCTCGCACGACCCGAATGTCGAGCCGCAGACGATTGAGTATTGACAAATCCTCCGCAATGCGGTATTTTATATTTACCAAGCGGTAAATTAAAATTACGGAGGACGAAAACATGGGCTTTGATCTTAAAAAGGAAGCAAAGTTCTTGAGCACCCGTATGGATGACAAGACCGCAGCTTCGGTAGGTTTGGCGAACATGATGGTGCTGGGTGCAACGCTTGCGCACGACGGCGACCATTTCTATCAGGCGTTCAGGTGGAGGTACAAAATTCCGCTCCAGCTGCTGGCGATAAATCTCGCAGTCTATGTCATGCCGGCAATCAGCACATTTCTAACGAAAAACAAGCGTGCCTCGGCGACTTGGCTCGTCATGGCCGAGGGCATCATCACCAGCGCAGCATTTTTGAAGGTGCATCTTTACAAGCCCACGACCGATGTCTGGGGCGCATGGAACTACAACTACTTCAAGCTCAACAAGGGCGTTATGCACGAGGGTCAGTGGCTTCAGGGCATCAACTGGATAGACTGGGCGCTGCTGTTCATTCTCCCCGTCATGTCGACCCCGGCGTTCATCCTCGCAAACAAAAAGCGCAAGGAGCTCGAAGCTCAGGCGGCAGAAGAAGATTAACAGACAACGGGAGGAGCGTAGCTTCTCCCGCTTTTCAGCGTGTAAAGCACGCTGAAAAACACGCCACATTTTTTGTGAAGCTATGCTTCACGAAAAATCTCGCTATGCTTGTCAAAAAGCCTTAACAGGCGTTTTTGATGGCTATAATCCAATTTGAGGCGGGACCTTGTCCCCCTCACACTCCCCCTGCTGCGTATTGGTTTTTACCCGTTGCATCTGTTTTTCTATGTTTTTTTCAGAGAATGAGGTGATATGACATGACGGATGTATCGCTTAAGATTTCGGATATGGAGTGCGCCGCCTGTGTGCGCAGGCTCGATAAGGTCATCTCGGCGCAAAGGGGCGTTAAAAGTGCGGAGATAAATTTCGCCGCCTCGACCGCCGCCGTTTCGTATGACGAGGCCGTGACGGACATTGCATCCATTGCCGCCGCCGTCAAAAAGGCGGGCTTTCGTGTCCCCATAGAGGAGCAGGACCTCATCCCCGAGGGCGAAGTGCCCGAGGGGCTTGACGCTGCGCTGAGCTCGGTG
This sequence comes from uncultured Oscillospiraceae bacterium, assembly GCA_934597175.1. Classification (GTDB taxonomy): domain Bacteria; phylum Bacillota; class Clostridia; order Oscillospirales; family Oscillospiraceae; genus F23-B02. The sequence goes on from CAKTQR010000028.1 coordinate 14,863, forward strand.
TTCGGCGTGAAGTCCGCATCATTTGTCGGCGGCAAGATAACGGTGTGCCTGTGGCCTGTCGATGTTCAGGCACGGGAGCTTGTGAGCGCTTGCGAAAGCCTCGGCTGCACGGTCACGCCGGGCGAGCGCCGTGGCGGAGACTTAGATCAGGAGCTTGATAAGCGCATGGAGCTTCTGCAAAAGCTCATTGGCTCTGCGGCGGCGACCTCGCTTCTGATGCTGGAGCTGCACCCCAAGGCGCAGTTTGCCGTTGCGACGGCGCTGCAATTCGGCCCGGGCAGGTATTTTTACAAGGGCGCACTGCGTGACCTGCGCAACCGCAGCTTCGGCATGGACACGCTAATCTCGCTGTCCTCAACGCTCATTTACCTGTACAGCAGCCATGTCGCATTTACGAGAAAGAACAATTTCACGCTCTATTTCGGCTCGGACGGCGTGCTGCTGTCGCTGATACTCTTCGGCAAATACATCGAGCAGATGGCAGCCGGCGAGGCAAACGGCGCAATAAGAAAATTGCTGCATTTGCAGCCCAAAACGGCGGTCGTGCTCGTTGACGGTGCGGTAGCGGAAAAGCCCGTTGACAGCATCGTGCACGGCGATACGGTCCTCGTCCGGGCGGGCGAGCGCATCGCCGTTGACGGGGCGATAACAGACGGCGACTGTGCAGTCGACGAATCCATGCTCACCGGCGAGAGCCTGCCCGTTGACAAGCACCCGGGCGATAAGGTCATTGGCGGCAGCCTGTGCCGTGCGGGCGCAGCCAGGGTGACCGCCGAGGGGCTGGGCAAGGACTCGGTTTTGCAGCAGATAGTCGCCGCCGTCAGGCGGGCGCAGTGCGAAAAAGCGCCGGTGCAAAAATTTGCAGACTCCGTTGCGGGCTGGTTCGTGCCCGCCGTCGTTGCCGCCGCTGCGGCGACCTTTGTGCTGTGGTTTAAGAAGCTGAGACCCCGTGACCTTGAAAAGGCGCTGGTGACCTGCTGCGATGTGCTGTCGGTCGCCTGCCCCTGCGCATTGGGGCTCGCCACGCCCACGGCGCTCATGGTCGCCTCCGGCGCTGCCGCAGAAAACGGCGTGCTATATAGCTCCGGCAGATTCATTGAAAACGCCCGCAAGGCCGACACCGTCGTGTTCGACAAAACTGGCACGATAACCAAGGGAAGCCCCGAGGTAACGGAAATTTTGTCCCTCGGCGGCATGGATGAGACGGCACTCTTGCGCCTTGTTGCCTCCGTCGAGGCCATGTCCGACCACCCCGTCGCCAAGGCGGTGGTCGCCCACGCAAAAAGCGTGTTCGGCGACTTTGCGCCCGATGAGGTAACGGACTTTGAAGCGGTCGCAGGCAAGGGCGTTAAATGCAGCGTGAACGGCAAAACGCTCATCTGCGGCAGCAGACGGTTTCTTAAAGAGAACGGCGTTGACGCAGCCGGTTTGCCCGACGGCACGGGCACGGAGGTCTGTGCAGCGCACGACGGTGCGCTCGTGGGGCTCATCCGGGTCGCCGATGTCATAAAGCCCGAGGCACGGGAAGTGGTCGAAAAGCTCAAGGCAAGCGGCAGGCAGGTGTGGCTCGTCACGGGCGACAACGAGCAGACCGCTCGGGCTATCGCCGCCGAGGCGGGGATAGAGAATGTCAAGGCCAATGTCCTGCCGACGGAAAAGGCGGACATCATCGCCCGACTCAAGGCCGAGGGGCACATCATATGCATGGTCGGCGACGGCGTGAACGACACGCCCGCTCTTGCCGGAGCGGACTGCTCGGTCGCCATGGGCAGCGGCTCGGATATCGCCATCGAATCGGCGGGTATACTCCTGCCGTCGGGCGACTTAAAGAAGCTGCCCGAGGTGTTTGAGCTCTCGGAAAAAACGATGCGGGTGGTAAACCAAAACCTCCGCTGGGCGCTGTTTTACAACGCCCTGAGCATACCCGTCGCCGCAGCGGGCGTGCTGCACCCGTCTATCTGTGCGACCTCCATGTCGCTCAGCTCGATCGGGGTATTATTCAACTCACTTAAGCTGCAAAACGGCAGAAAGGAGCGCAAACGGTGGAAGAAAAAACGCTGAAAACCTATGTAAAGGGAATGTACTGCGTGCAGTGTCCCGAGCTTATCATCTGCGCACTTTTGCAGCTGCGGGGCGTCATCGACGCCGATGTTGATTATTTTAAGTCGCTCGTCACGGTGCGCTTTGACCCGGATATCGTCACCGAGGCGCAAATTTTCGCAGCCCTCACCGATGCCGGCTACCCGCCGTTTGAGCGCAGGCCGAGCGTCGCCGAGCGGCTGGCTGCGAAGCTTGCACATGCGTTCGACAGACCGGGGAGGGCAAAATGAGCACATTTGAAGCTAAAGTCGACGGCATCGTCTGCCCGAACTGCACCTACGATATCGCCCGCATTTTAAAGCGCCTCGACGGCGTTGATTCGGTCAGGGCAAGCTATGTGAAAAGTGAAGTCACCGCCGAATTTGACCACGAAACGGTCAGCGAAGCGGAGATAGAAGCAATCCTTGCAAAGCACGGCTTTCCCGTCGGCAGGGGCAGAAAAAACCTGCTGTGGAGCTTGCTCGATCTTGCGTGCATTGCAGCGCTGTACTTTGCGCTGACAGCGCTCACGCAGGCGGTGAGCATGCCCGAGATGGGCGAGGGAATGTCGCTGGGGCTCGTGTTTCTGACGGGACTACTCGGCGGTGTGCACTGCATCGGAATGTGCGGCGGCATCATGCTCACGCAGCACAACGCCCTTGCGTATAACGGCGGCCGCATGGTCGGCTACACGGTCATGGGTCTCATCTTCGGCGCAGCGGGCAGCTACATAATTTTCAGCATGCAGCTAAAAAGCGCCGTGTTCATCGTGGCGGGGCTTTTGGTCGTGCTCATCGGGCTTCGCATGTGGGGCGTGCCGTTTCTGCGGCGTCTGCGCCCGGGATTAAACTCGCCCTGCGGCTTTCGTGGAACGCCGTTTATAGTCGGACTGATGACAGGCGTCATGCCCTGCGGCATGCTGTCGTCGATGTGGTTTCTCGCCGCCTCGGCGGGCTCTGCGGGAAAGGGTGCGGCGCTGATGCTCGTGTTCGGTCTGGGCACAAGCGTTTGCATGCTCGTTTTCGGCCTGCTCGGCGATGCGCTGACACGAAAATACAACAAGTACATCCTCAAAGCGAGCACCGTCCTCATCATCACCATGGGCCTCATGCTCGCCGTCAAGGGCATTAAAATGCTGTAAAAAAGCACCCCGAAATATGCACCGAACCGTAAAAAACGGACAATAGACAAAACACCCCCTATGTAGGAAAATAGAAGTACTACATAGGGGGTAATTTACATGCCAAGGAAATACGAGAAAGTACAGAAATTGCTGCCGGAGGTGCAGCGACTGAACGCAGAAGGCTACACACATCGGCAGATCGCCGAAAAGCTCGGACTAGGTGGAAAAGAAGTTGTAAAGCAGCTATTGCAGCGGGAGCGGCGAAAAGAAATACCGGGTATCCGCAAGCAACGAGGCCGCAAGGCAGCAAAGACCTTGCAGGAGTATAAGCATGAAAACAAACGGCTGAAAATGGAAGTAGAACTGCTGCGGGATTTTCTCTCGCTTAGATGCCTATATCTATTTCTACAACAACCAGCGCATTCAAACAAAAACTAAACTGACACCGCTGGAATTGCGGTGCCAGTATGTTGCATAATTCTTTTTTCCTGCCTAGGGGGGCTTTTTTGTGCTGTCCGTATATTCTGGGGCGGTGCACCTTGCGGGGGGATTTTTCGCCATTGACGCATGCGGCGGCAGCATGGTAACATGTTGACAGAAAATACGGGAGGGTGTGCCATGGGTGTTTTGGACTCGGCAAGCGGGAGATCGGCGTATCTCGGCTACGAGTACTATAAGGACGGAAAAGTCAAAGACCTGCAAAGGGCGGAGAACGGCTTTCTGACCGCACGGGTGCTGGGCAGCGGGGACAATGTCTACGATGTTGTCGTCGACACGGCGCACCCGAAAAGGTCACAGTGCACATGCCCGCATGCAGCCGGGCGGCAGGTGGTGTGCAAGCACAAGGTCGCAGCGTACTTTGCGGCGTTTCCCAAGGAGGCAAAGCGGTACATCAAAGAGCTGGAGGAGTATTGGGCAGAGGAGGAGCAAAGGCAGCAGGAGATTGAGGATAAGCTCGACAAATTCGTCCGAAAGATGAAAAAGAGCGAGCTTCAGGAGGCGCTTCTGGGGCTGCTTTACACCGGACCTGATTGGCAGTACGACCGCTTTGTAAATGAATATCTGCTCGATATGGATACGGACGATCCGTACAACTGGTGATGCAAAAAAAGCACCCCGAAATTTTCGGGGTGCTTGAATTTTATTGCTGGGATTTTTTGCGGGCTTCTTCAAATTTGCGGAGCGCTTCCTCGTACTCACGGCGGGCGGCCTCGAAGTCATTCTGGCGGGACTGCTCCTCCATGCGCTGCGCCTCCTCGTTAAGGCGCTTTGCCTGCTCACGCATGCGCTCGGCAAGGTCGGAGGGAATGCCGTTGTCGGCCACGGTCGGCTCGTCGGGAGCTGCGGTGGGCTCGGGCTTTATGACCTTAGTGTCGGCTGCGCTGCCCCAGCCGAAGTCGTCATCGTCCTCGTCAGTGCGCTTGGCACGGCGGGGCTTTTCCTTTTTAGCGGGCTTTGCGGGCTTTCCCTTTGCCGGGGCTGCCCCTGCGGGAACTGCTGCAGGCGCTGCGACGCCGCACTTATACGCCCTGGTGCACGAAAGGCACACGAGCGCCGCCAGAACGGAGACGACTAAAAGTGCGATCATTGCGGCAAATTGCAGCGAGCCGTCGCCGCTGCCGTCGCCGAGGGAATACACGAAATAGCGGTAATCGTTTGCATAGCCGTAGATGTTCAGAGCCGCCGAGCCGACCGCTGCGGCGCAGGTGAGAACGAGTGCGACGATGAGCGTCTGGAGCTTCGGGCGGAAAGCGACTATCACGCCGACCGCACCTGCGACGAGACACACCACGCACAGTATCCTGAGCAGCGAGTACAGCTGCTGACGCAAAGCCAGCTCCTGCTGGACATTGTCGGCGTCCTCCTCGACATAGGCGCTTGCCGCAGCGAGCACCTCGTCATAGTTTTCCCTGTCGGTGACCTTTGCGGCGATGCCCTCGTTTGCGAGCAAAATTTTAATGCCCGCCTCGACAATTTCCTGGTCGCCGTCCATTTCTTCGAGATTTTGCAGGTCGTCTGCCATGGCGGCGCTGTTGTCTGCCATCTTGCGCTTGCCGGCTGCAAGCTGCTCGGCGGCATCGGCAAGCTGAGCCTTGCCGTCGTCGAGCTTCGCCTTGCCGGCAGCCAGCTGCGCATCGCCGTCGTCAAGCTGCTTTTTCGCAGCTGCAAGCTGCTCCTTGCCGGCTGCCAGCTGCTGTTTACCTGCCGCCAGCTGCTCCTTGCCGTCGGCAAGCTGCTGCTTGCCCTCCTCGAGCTGAAGCTCGGCGTCGGCTATCTGCCTGTCGGCATCGGCAAGCTGCTGCTTTGCGGCGTCATATTCGTTAAACAGCTCCGTGACGGTCTTGTTATAGCCCATGGACCTGAGCAGGATGTTGAGACCCGCCTCGGTGTAGTTGCCGCCGGTCGTGCCGTGCAGCTTATCGTAATAGGGCTTTGCCTTGTTGTATATGGGCGTGACCTCGTCAAGCTTCGCCTGACCCTCGTCACGCTGCTTTTTCGCCTCGGCAAGCTGAGCCTCGCCGTCGGCAATTGCCTTTTCGCCGTCGGCTATCTGCTGCTCGGCATCGGCGATCTCCTGCTCCTTCTGAGCGATGAGCGCCTCGGCGGCGGCGTAATCGGCCTTGCCCTTATCAAGCTGCGCCTTGGCGGCATCATACTCCTTCTGCCCCTTGTCCAGCTGCGCCTTGCCCTCGTCGTACTGCTTCTGACCGGCGCTTATCTGGCTGCTGCCGTATTTATCGGTGACGACGGCGGTGGCGTAATTCTTGGCGGTAGTGTCGCCGTCTTTGTCCTTTATCTTGTCGTAGTGCTCGGAGATAAAGGCTATCGAGTCACGGATATCGTCATTTTGCAGGTTGGACTTGCGCAGAATATCGGTGATATCCCCGAGACCGGCGGCTGCGGCGAAAAAGCCGAAGACCGATGCGATCACAAGGCAGATGCTGATGACCGTCAGTGCGATTCTTTTCATTTATTTTCTTCCTTTCTCGTAAAAGACAAGAGATCCCCCGATTTACTTGCCCTCGGTATGCTTGCGTGCGACATCCTCAAAGTCGTCCTCGAAGATGGGCGGTACACGGAAATGAATTTTCTTTGCAAATGTCGTTTTCTTTATGAACTTATCGCCCCACAAAAGCAGCTGCGGCAGGACGAACACGACAAGAAGCAGCGAGATGAAGGTGCCTCTGCCGAGTGCTATGCCGATATCGGAGGTGATAGCCTCGGTCGACAAAAATCCGATGAGCAGACCCGCAATGGCGAGTATGCTGCCGGAGGTGATGAGCGTGGGCAGAGCGCCGTTTAGTGCGGCGGTTATCGACACCCGCTTGGAATTATTCTGCCGCAGGGTGATATAGCGGTTTGAAACGACGATGGCGTAGTCTATATTAGCGCCCATCTGTATCGCCGTCACGATGAGGTAGCCGACGAAGAATATCGGGTCGCCGTTCAGATACGGCCAGGTGAAGTTTATCCAGATACTGCCCTGGATGGCTGCGATGAGCAGCACGGGCAGACCCGCCGAGCGGAAGGTGAACAAAATTACGATGACGACGAACACGACCGACAGGATGCTGACCATGGCGTTATCCCTCGTGTAGGTCTGCTCAAGGTCACGGGAGCAGGTGGCGTCGCCTGCGACATATACCTCGCCGTCGTAGTATTTGTCGGCGACCTCGTGGATCTGATCGATGAGGTCATACGACTCCTGCGACTGCACATCCGTGTCGCAATACACCAGCATGCGGCTGTAATCCGGGCCCTGCAGCTGCTTTTTTGCGTCGGAAAGCTGAGCGTACAGGTCCTCTATCATATCCTGCTGCTTTGCCGAGACCTCGACATCGCCCTTTTCCACGACCTCATACAGGAACATGAACAGGTCTATCATCCGCACCTTGTAATTATGCAGATCCTCGCCGACCTGCTTGTAATCGTCATGCGATGCGCCGTAGTAGGCAAACAGCGCCGATGCCGTCATCTCGTCAAGCCCTGCGATATCGCAAAACTCGTCTATCGTGAGCTTGTCTGTGAGCTTATAGCCGTTTGTTACCTCGGTGCAGGCGATGCCCTGAACGGAGGTAACATGGTCAAGCGTTGCCACCTCTGCGAGCATGTCCGCCTCGGCCTGATAGTCGCCCGCCGGGACGATTATCGCCATCATGTTGTTGTAGCCGAACACCTTGTTGACCTCGGTGCGGGCTATCTGCCGCTCGTTGAGGTTAAGGGGCATTGCGTCGGAGTAGTTATACGAAAACGGGCAGTGCATCGCACAGTAGCCGCAGACGATGAGCACAACGGCGAATATCGGCGGGATGATCTTCCTCGTTTTCCACGCAAAGCGGCCGGCAAAGTCAATGTGCGGGATAAGGCTGCGGTGGCGGGTCTTGTCGATGGCCTTGTTAAATGTCAGAAGCAGACCCGGCATCAGGAGAAACACCGTCAGCATCGAAAGCAGGATGGATTTTATGAGCACACGACCGAGGTCGCTGCCGAGACCGAACTGCATGAACGCCATGGCGACAAGTCCGCCGATGGTCGTAAGGCTGCTGGAGGATATCTCGGGTATGCCCTTGATAAGGGCATCTATCATTGCCTGTCTCGGCTCGGAGTGCTGCTTTTCCTCGGTGAAGCGGTTGCACAAAATGACGGCGTAGTCGATTGCAAGCGCAAGCTGAAGAATGAGCGTCACCGCATTGGAGACATAGGAAATTTGCTTAAAAAGAAAGTTCGTGCCGAACTGCAGCAGCGCCGCAGCGCCGAAGGTCACGAGAAGCACCGGCACCTCCGCAAAGCTGCGGGAGGTCAGAAGCAGCAGCGCAACGACTATGACGACCGTGATGACGCCGACGACCATCATCTCGCTTACTATCTGCACCGAGGGATCGTAGCCGACCTGCGTGTCGTAATACACCGTGTAGCCGCTAAGAAGCTCCTTGATGCCCTCAAGGGCGTTCAGGCTCACCTCGTCATTGTCGCCGCCGCCGAAGGTGACGGAATACATGGCGCAGCTTTTGGTGTAGTGCAGGCTTGAATCGTCAAAGCTTGCAGACTTCACGCCGTCGATGCTTTGAATGTCGTGATACAGAAACAGAGCGTCGGAATAGCTTATGTTCTCGACCATGACCTTTGCGGTGCTGTAGGTCGTAAACTCGCCGTCCATCACGCCAAGCGCCTGACGGGTCTCCGTGCCCTCGGGCAGGAAGCTGTACAGGTCGGAATTGACCTTGACAAGCCCCGAGGTGAATATCGAAAGCGCCGCCGCCACGGCGAACAGTATCATTATTAACTTTCGCCTGTCGACGATAAATGTCGCTAATCTGTGCATGCTTCCGCCTCTACTTTTTACCCTCGTCAACCGAGGGTATTAGATGCTCCTTGACAACGATGTCAGATGCTTCTTTACATAATATAATAAAATGCCGATATATTCAAGACGCAAGTCGGACTTTAATATAAATTTAACAAATTATTTTTTGCATTGCTTGAAGTTTCGATAATATCGTATTATAATACTCAGAACTACGCTTAAAGATGGGGGATACGCCATGGTATCGCTGCTGTCGAAAATTTTCATAAAAAACCGTGACGATGTATCAGAGCCCGCCGTCAGGAAGGCCTACGGCAGCCTGTGCAGCGCACTTGGCATCGTGCTGAATGTGCTGCTTTTTGCGGGCAAGTACATTGCCGGCGCAGTCTCCGGCTCTATCGCCATTACTGCCGATGCGTTCAACAACTTATCCGACGCAGGCTCGTCTGCTATATCGCTCGTGGGCTTTCACCTGTCGAGCAAAAAGCCCGACCTTGACCACCCCTTCGGCCACGGCAGGCTTGAGTATATCTCCGGCCTGTGCGTTGCGGCGCTCATCCTCGTCATGGGCGTGGAGCTGCTCATAAGCTCGGTACAAAAGATAATAACACCCGAGCCTGTCGAAATGGGTCTGCTCCCGGCAGCGATTTTGATAGTTTCCATCGCCGTCAAGGTATATATGTCGGCGTACAATCGCTCGGTCGGCAAAAAGATCTCGTCCTCTGCGATGATGGCGACGGCGACCGACAGCCTTTCGGATTCCATCGCCACCACGGTCGTTTTGGTGAGCATGGGCGTGAGCTACTTCTTCGATGTGAATATCGACGGCTATGCCGGTGTGCTCGTTGCGCTGTTCATCCTCTGGGCGGGCATCGGCGTTGCAAGAGACACGCTCTCACCGCTTCTTGGCCAAGCACCCGACCCGGAGCTTGTGCAGAAGATAGAGGATATCGTCATGAGCCGTGAGGAGATAATCGGCATGCACGACCTCGTCGTGCACGATTACGGCCCGGGCAGGCTCATGATAAGCCTGCATGCCGAGGTCGACGGCAGGGGAGATATCTTCGAGCTTCACGACGCCGTCGACACCGTCGAGCGCACGCTGGCATCTGAGCTCGGCTGTGAGGCAACCATACATATGGACCCCGTCGTGTGCGACGACGAGGCGGTCGATGCCGAGCATAAAAAGCTTTTGGAGGTCATCGCCGGGATAGACGATGTCATCGGCGTGCACGATTTCCGCATGGTCGCAGGGCCGAGCCACACCAACCTCATTTTCGATGTCGTCATCCCCTGCGGCATCGCAAAGACCGCAGACGAGGTACGAGCCGAGATATGCGCCGCCGTTGAGGCGCAGATGCCCGGACGCTTCGCCGTCGTCACCGTTGATACCTCGTTTGTGAGATAAGGAGACCCATGGATAAGACTTTACAGAAAACAAGGCTCTTTCCGAGCTACGCATACATTCCGCTTATAATAACCGTTCTGCTGCACATGACGATATTCTGGGGCACGAAGGCGATCATGGGAGGTGCCGTGCACCACAGCATCCCCGTGTCGTTCGAGGATGCCATACCCTTTGCGCCCGAGTGGGTCACGATCTATACGGCGACATTCATCTTCTGGATGCTCGGCCTTGTCGTGTGCATGACAAGGGAGCGGGAGCTGTGCTTCAGAATGTTCACCGGCCTGTATATAGCCGAGCTTATATGCGCAGTGTTCTTCATCGCCCTGCCCACCGTCATCGACCGCCCCGATGCAGCGGGCAGCCTGTATTACGACAGGCTGCTTGCGCAGCTTTACGCCGCCGACCAGCCGACGAATCTGTTCCCGTCCATGCACTGCATGTTCGCCTACATGGTGTTCCGTGGCTTCATGATAGCAAAGCTCGATAAGCCCGTCGTCATCGGCTCGGGACTGTTTGCGGCGCTTGTCTGCGCCTCCACGGTGTTCGTTAAGCAGCATTTTCTGCTCGACACCTTTGCCGGCATCATCCTCGGCGAGGTCGCCGTCGTGCTCTCGCTCAAAACAAATGCGTGGAAGCTGATGGATAAAATACATATCAAACTCTTGCGTTTTTTTGCCCTCGATTGACAAGTGGCTACACGGTTTTGGCAGGCTGCTTTCCGCCCATGCTTCGTCAAAGCCCTAGCCCATATATGTCCATTATGCCCGTCGGGCATTGCCTTTGCCTGAACGAAAATCAGCTCTCCCATAACTGCTTCGCACCTGACAGCAGATGATGCTCATGTGACCTTTGCACTTGTTTTCTGAGTGCGCCGAAAAGGTGTGCTGTCAGGCGTGCACCCCCTTGTCAAACGAGGGCGGTTATGATAAAATAAACCAAATTGCCGGTAAATTTTATTAACAGGTCGACCGGGGGATCGACCGAGTTGGAGGGAAATATGGCTCAGACCAAAAAGAAAAGCATACTTTTCGTTGTGGGACTCGTAGTGCTTGCGGCGCTCATCGTCATTCTGGCGGCTTCGCTGTCGGCGTGCTCCGGCGATGACAATGCAAACGACCCTGCTCCGACCGAAACGACTCAGCCCGGGCCGACCACCGAGCCGACCTCGGCGGATGTGACGGACGGCACGACCGGCGACGCAGCCGTGAGCGGCGGCAAGACCGGCGCTGCAAAGCAGCCGGGCAAGAGCAGCGGTACGACCGGCGGCTCTAACAGCGGCTCGACTGTAAATAACGGCGGCAGCAGCGATAACGGCCGTGACAAGATCGATTACATCATGAACTACGGCGACAATGTCGAAAACGGCGTCGAGACTGCGGCGGATAATTTCGTCGGCTCGCTCAAGGACATCGGTAACGCCTATGACAAAGGCAATGTCGACGGCATCATGAATACCGTCGGCGACTTCTCCAAAGGCCTCGGCGACTTCCTCGGCGGCGTAAAGGACAGCATAATTCCGTAATGAAACAGACAGCAAAACACTCTGCATTTTTGTGCAGAGTGTTTTTTTGTTTTACATATATTAACTTTTCTTTGTTTTGCCAAAAGAAAAGGAGCAAAAGAAACGCAACCAAAGGCGCTTAGCCGCCCTTTGGAAACCCGACACAGAAAATTTTCCGACATTCTGTCTATCTGCGCTGCCCTCATCGGTGCATACACCTTAGAGTGAACGCCGTTCCTCCTTGTCAAGCATGTGCATGGCTTGATGTGCAGAACAATAAACGCAAAATTGCTTCTCATTAGTTGCAAACTAAACTATAGCTTTGTTTCTAATCAGAAATTCCGAACCTCGACCCAAGCTGCGCACTGAAACGCAGTATGTACATAAAACTATCGGTGCACTGAAAGCTACTCGCAGAGGATTAAACCACCGCAGTGAAAACGACCGGTGCACCGATTCCCCGTACCGGGATTCCAAAGGGTGGTTAAACGCCTTTGGCTGCGTTTCTTTTGTAACTTTTCTTTGGCAGAGCAAAGGAAAGTTAATAAATACCAGCCGCCCGTCAATCTATTGATGCAGTTGTGTTTTTACGCTTTCCCGAAACAGTCAAAAGTTTGACATATCAAAGTTTCTGTGATATAACTATACCATTAGTTTAGTTGGTTAGTTTGCAAGAAAAATAAATACATAATAAGGAGATCGATTATGGCACACAGACCTAACATTCTGAAGCTGGCGACCAAGATCAGCCTCGAAAGTCTGACCTACACCGGCATCACCTACAATGACCCAGAGTACCGCATTCTCGAGCCTATCGTCGACGACGATATGTGCAAGGTCATGCTCCACATGAAGCTTGACACACCCCGCACCACCGAGGAGCTTGCAAAGCGCTGCAAGGCAAGCGTCGAATGGACCCGTGAGCAGCTTGACAAGCTCAATGTCGCCGGCGTGTGCCGCACGATGGAGGGTCTCAACGGCGCAAAGGCTGGCTGGTACTATCCCATCTGGGTACCCGGCATCATGGAGGGCATCCTCTCGAACAACGAGCAGTGCGAGCGCTACCCGGATCTCGGCGCATGCTTTGAGGAGTACACCCGCCGCCGCATCGCAATGGTCGCCCCCGTTCTGCAGAACGGCAAGCAGGGCATGATGTTCATGCGTGTTATGCCTGTCATGAGCGCCATTGAGAACAACTCCAAGACCGCATCCTATGACGAGGTGCGCACTCTTATCGAGAAGGCATCGGCCATCTCCGTCGGCCCGTGCTCCTGCCGCCGTTCCCGCCGCCTGATCGGCGAAGGCTGCGGCCACCTCGAAGAGGATATGTGCATGTACCTCAATGACAACGCCTTAAATTACTCCCGTCTCGGCTCTCACCGCCTTGTCACCAAGGAGGAGGCTTATGAGATCCTCAAGCGTGCCGAGGACAACGGCCTTGTCCACGAGATAAACCAGACCCCCGGCTTTGAGGACACCACCGCTATCTGCAACTGCTGCGGCTGCTCGTGCTACGCTCTGCGTATCGCAAACTACTTCCGCTCGGCAAAGGCCATCCAGTCCAACTTCCTCGCCAAGGTCGACAAGAACAAGTGCGTCGCCTGCGGTCAGTGCGTCGAAAACTGCCAGACCAACGCTCTCAAGCTCGGTCAGAAGTGCAGCACCGTCGACCCGAAGATCTCCGACGCTTACCATTCCGATAAGGAGATCCCCTGGGACAGCAAGAGCTACAATGTCCAGTACCGCACCACCCGCACCGATGTCATGCCCAGCGGCACAGCTCCCTGCAAGGCAGCATGCCCGGCACACATCCCCGTTCAGGGCTACCTGAAGCTGGCGGGCGAGGGCCGCTACACCGAGGCACTCGAGCTCATTAAGAAGGAAAATCCCTTCCCGGCAGTCTGCGGCCGCATCTGCAACAAGCCCTGCGAAGCCGCCTGCTCCCGTGCGAGCATCGATGACGCCGTCGCTATCGACGATGTCAAGAAGTTCATCGCCGAGAAGGATCTCGACGCAAAGACCCGCTTCGTTCCGAAGCTTCTCAATCAGATCGGCAGAAAGTACGAGGAGAAGATCGCCGTCATCGGCGCAGGTCCTGCGGGCCTTTCCTGCGCATACTACCTCGCCGTCAAGGGCTACCCCGTAACCGTTTACGAGAAGGAAAAGGAGCTCGGCGGCATGCTCACCCTCGGCATCCCCTCATTCCGTCTTGAGAAGGATGTCATCAAGGCCGAGATAAAGGTGCTCAAGGACCTTGGCGTGAAGTTCAAGACCGGCGTTGAGGTCGGCAAGGACATCACCCTCGACAAGCTGCGCAAGGACGGCTTCAAGGCCATCTACCTTGCAGTCGGCGCATCCAAGGGCGCAAAGGTCGGCTGCCCGGGCGACGACCTCGACGGCGTTTTCACCGGCATCGACTTCCTGCGTGAGGTAAACCTCGGCAATAAGCCCATGATCGGTAAGGCAGTCGCAGTCATCGGCGGCGGCAATGTCGCCATCGATGTTGCAAGAGCCGCTGTCCGCCTCGGCGCAAAGACCACGATAGTCTACCGCCGTGACCGTGACGCAATGCCCGCAGCGGACGACGAGATAGAAGAAGCCATCGAAGAGGGCGTGAAGTTCAAGTTCCTCGCCGCTCCCGCCGAGATCACCGGTGAGGGCAAGGCAGCCGAACTCAAGGTCGAGGTCATGGAGCTTAAAGACGGCAAGCCCGTCGGCACGGGCGAGTTCGAGACCATGAAGGTCTCCGCCGTCATCTCCGCCATCGGTCAGAAGATAGACCTGAGCGGCATCGAGGGCATTAATACCGGCGCAAAGGGCACTGTTCTCGTCGACGAGTACGGCAGAACGAATGTTGAGGATGTTTTTGCAGGCGGCGACCTCGTCACCGGCCCGAAGTTTGCCATCGACGCTATCGCAGCAGGCAAGGAAGCATCCATCTCCATCCATCGCTATGTACATCCCGGCCAGACCCAGGATCTCGGTCGTGACCACCGTGATTATAAGCCGCTGGATGTCGCAACCCTGGGCATCAACGCAGTCGGCTTTGACGATGCACCCCGCCAGAAGGCCGCCGGTGCACCCGCCAAGGAGGCAAAGAAGAGCTTCAGCGACCTGCGAGGCACTCTCACCGAGGAGCAGATCAAGAAGGAAGCCGCCCGCTGCCTCGGCTGCGGCTGCGTCGTCGTCGACGAGGATATGTGCATCGGCTGCGGCATCTGCACCACCAAGTGCAAGTTTGACGCCATCCACCTTGAGAAGGTTATGGATCACACCTCTTACAGCTACATGAACACGCTCATGACCGCCGTCGGCAACGCTCCGGCAGCCGCAAGCCGCTTCGTGGCAAAGAAGCTCCTCAAGAAGTGATATGCACGAGATAGGCGTTGTAAAGCAGGTCGTGCGCACGGTCGAAAGCTTCGCCGCCGAAAACGGCGTGAAGAAGATCGACGAGGTCGTTTTGGATATCGGCGAGCTGTCGCTCATTATCCCGAAGTATGTTGAGGAGATATATCCCGTTGCGACCGAGGGGACGATACTCGAGGGCACGAAGCTCATAATGAATGTCATACCCGGCATGGCCGAGTGCGACGACTGCGACGAAATTTTCAATGTCATCGAGCACGAGGGCTACTGCCCGAACTGCGGAAGCTTTGAAAAATCCATCCTCACCGGCCAGGATTTCACCATAAAAGAGATCCATGTCTCCGAGGAATAAGCAAAAAAACTCACGATTCGGAAGAATCGTGAGTTTTTTTCAGACTGTCAAAGAACTAAGAAAAATAGGCGTAACGGGTTAAATC
>CAKTQR010000029.1 GCA_934597175.1 uncultured Oscillospiraceae bacterium
TTTTGACGAGCATAGCGAGATTTTTCGTGAAGCAAAGCTTCACAAAAAATGTGGCGTGTTTTTGAAGCGTGCAAAAAGCACCCTCACGGGTGCTTTTTTCATATACTGTATTCTTCTTTCAGCTGCGCATAGAGGGCGTCACGGTTGTCTGGGGTGATGATGTACAGCTCGCAGTCGGGGTGACGGCGGACGGTGCGCAGAAAGTCGGTGTTCGCCGCCTTGACTGCGGCAAGCACGGTGTAGTCGCCGGACAAAATGCGCATGACCGCCTTTTGAAACTCGGGCGAGGCGGTCTCGAGCGAGCCTATCTCATCGAGCACAACCACGCTTCCGGCGGGGATGCCGGTGAGATACCGCACGCCGAGGGTGTCGAGAAGCTCTGGGTGCTTTTCCGTGCCGCTGTCGCTAATCGCCATGATGACCGCTGCGTCCTCGACATGCTCGGGCGGGTTTGAAATATCATATAGATACACCTTGCTCACGCCGTCTACCTCCGGCATGCGCACGGTTATATATCCCCTCGGGGCGGCGCTCATGTCCGCAACGAGCCTTTGTATCAGCGTCGTTTTGCCGGAATTTATATCGCCGCACAGCAAAATTTTCATGTTTTTCCGCTCCTGTGTCACCGGCACTTGATTATGCGCCGGAAATGTTATAAAATAAACACAACAAAGTATACAGGCAAGCCTTCAACTTGTCAATTTGACGCTGAAAGGAATTTTACCATGGCAGAGAAGATAAACATTGCAGACCTCAAGATAGCATACTTCGGAGACAAGACCGTAAAGCGCTATATCGAGACCATCGCCGACTCCGAGAGCACCCTCCGCCTCGGCAGCATCGCCGCCGTCACCGCAAGCGAGGCTGCGGCAATGGCGCTCAGAGCGATAAGGCTCACCGGCACGGAGGATGAAGCGCTCAAAAAAGCCGAGGCCGACTGCGAAACGCTGCGTGACTACTTCGTCAAGATAATCGACGAGGAGACCAAGGCGAGGAAGCCCCTTGAAAAACGCCTGGCCGGAGAGGCTTCCGAAAAGGAGATAGAAAGCGGCTATCTGACCGCCTGCATCATGATAGATGAGCTTTTGTACTCGTCCATTCAGATGATGGAGGTGCTCGACAGGGTCGCTGATAAAATTGCCCCCGCCGCCGCAGTTTACGCTGCCGCAGCCGTGCGCTACGCAAGAACGGCCATGGACGCCGTGCGTCTGGTGCACGCAGTTTACGGTGCTCGCATCGTCGACCCCGTCTGCTCGCACACCGTCACCCGTGAGCCGGAGATCGCCATGGACGGAAACGCCGAGTTTGCCGACACGCTCATGAAAAAGTTCGAAAGCATCATAAAGTAAATAACGCATCAGGATGCAGCGTCTGCTGCATCTTTTTTTATTATCACTTCTTGACTTCCGAACGGTAGGTAGTTATAATGTAAGGTGGCCATAAGGAGGTTTAATATGGAGAAGCTGAAAACCAAACAGAGAGTTCTTGATGCGGCGCTGGAGCTTTTCTCGACGCAGGGCTTCGAGGCGACGAGCATTGCGCAGATCGCCGATGCCGTCGGCGTCCGCAAAGCCTCGCTGTACAGTCATTTTGACAGCAAGCAGGACATCCTCGACTGCCTGATACAAAGCATCATGGAGCGCTATTCGAGCCACCCGGTGCGCTCGCTTGCCGGCTGCGTAGACGCCGAGCTCGACCCGGACGGCGTTGTTCGGCTCGTAACAGAGCAGATCCGCTACACCATCCACGACCCGTATGTCAGCCGTGCCCGCAAAATGCTCACCATCGAGCAGTACCGCAACCCCGAGCTTGCGAAGCTCAAGACCAAGCAGAGCTACACGGATGTGCTCGCCTTTGCCGAGGCGCTCATGGAGCGGCTCGTGGCAAGCGGCAGACTCAAGGCTTTCGACACGCAGGTGATGGCGGCGCAGTTTGCAATGCCGGTGTCGGGATGGATGGCGCTGTGCGACCGTGAGCCGGAGCGTGAGGACGAGGTGTTTGAGCTCATAGAGCGTCATATTCGCCAATTTTTCGAGGTGTATAAAGCCGATGAGTAAGTATCATGCCCTGTGGGAATGGTTAGCCAAAAATGGCGGCGACGGAATAACGCTCAGCTTCGATGAGATCGCCGAGCACGCCGGTGCGTCGCTCGACCATTCGTTTTTGACATACAAAAAAGAGCTTTTAGACTACGGTTACGAGGTAAAGAAGATATCAATGAAGGCGCAGACCGTCGCATTTTGCAGGCTTGCGCCGGAAAAGGAGAAATGATTGAGAGATACGCAGCTTTACTTTTTGGAGGGCGACTGCATTGAGCGCTTCGGCGAGGAAAACGGCCGGCTCATCTTTTCGCTGACGCAGGGCATATACAGCATCCTGTGCGAAAAGGCCGACAGCCGGGGCAGCGATGCGATAAAGAAGCATTTGCTTGAAAACCTTTATCCCACAATGGCTTTTTACAAGGCGCTGCGGGCGTTTGACTACCCCGAGAGGGAGGCTCTGGAGCTCGTCATGGCGGAAACGGCGAAGTCTGCGCAGGTCAAAAAGCAGGCTCAGGAGCGGTTTGCCGCCCTGCCCTGCACCTATCTTTTGTACCGCCTTTTCGTAAGATCGGTCATTCAAAAGAGCTTCCCCGCCGAGGGCTGGGACGCCCGCTGGGTGCGGCTCGACGGCGGCGAGATATACTTTGACTTCACCCGCTGCCTGTACAAGGATGTGTGCGACGCCGAGGATTGCCCCGAGCTGTGCTGCGTGTTCTGCGCAAACGACGACATCGCCTTTGCCGGGCTCATGCCGAAGATACGCTTTGAGCGCAGCGGCACTCTCGGCCGTGGTGACGACTGCTGTGACTTCCATTTTATCAAAAATTCATGAGAAAAGCGCTTTTATTATGCCTTGCGGCTATGATAATGTTCGCAAGCTGCTCAGCCGGCGGCTTGACGGGCGCTATTACAAAAACCGACGACGGCTACACCGCCGATATCGTGCACTCGACAGGCACGGATACGCACACGATGACGCTCAGCAGCGGCGATGTGCTGACCGTGCACCATGAGACAAAATCGGGTGACATGCGCCTGACGATAACTGCCGGAAACGGCGCTGAGCTCTACACCGGCGACGGAAAGACGGTGCATGATTTCAAGCTCACCGTACCATCTGACGGCAACTACGCAATAACACTTGAGGCGCAAAACGCCACCGGCTCGGTGAGCATAAAAGCATGATACAATAAAATATAAAGGGGATATTGAGATGGTAAACGAACTGATCGGTTGCTGCGGACTGGACTGCGAAAGGTGCGACGCAAGACTTGCGACAGTGCGAAACGACGACGAGCTGCGGCGCAAGACCGCCGAGCTTTGGAGCAGGCTCAACAACGCCGAGATAACGCCGGAGATGATAAACTGCAACGGCTGCCGCCTTGACGGCGTGAAGACTCCGTTCTGCGGCTTTATCTGCCCTATCCGCAAGTGCACCATGGGCAAGGGTCTTGCCACCTGCGCCGACTGCAAGGATGTGTACGAGTGCGCAACGCTCGGCACGATAAGGGAGAACAATCCCAATGTGATGAAAAATCTTATGGGGCAATGATATGAACGAAAAATCACATTCAAGATATGATACCGCACGAAAGATCCTCATCTTCTGGACGCTGTTTATCGGCATCGGGGCGGTCGCCGGTGCGACCGGCATGCTTGTCGACCCGAGCGGCAAGGCCATGGGCATGGACGCCATGCTGCCGTATTTTCAGGCGCTGCCGTTTGCCGATGTAGTGTTTCGGGACTTCACCTTTTCCGGCTGGGCGCTGCTTATAGTAAACGGACTAACAAACCTCACCGCCGCCGTGCTGCTCATGCGCAAAAAGCGCTCGGGCGCAGTGCTCGGCGGCATTTTCGGAGTGACGCTGATGCTGTGGATATGCATCCAGTTTTACATGTTCCCGCTCAACTTCATGTCGACCGCCTACTTCATTTTCGGTCTCTGCCAAGCCGCCACGGGCTACGCTGCCTGCGTGTTTTTTAAGCAGGAGCACTTCAAAGTCAGCATTTCCGACTACCCCAACATCGGCACTGATCCCAAGCGGCTCGTCGTGTTTTTCTCCCGCCTCGGCTTCGTACGAAAGCTTGCATACGAGGAGGCAAACCGCACGGGCGCAGTGCTGTACGAGATAAAAGCCACCGAACTGACCGACGGCACGCTCGGCTTTTGGTGGTGCGGCCGCTTCGGGATGCACGGCTGGGATATGCCCATCGAGCCGGTGGACTTGGAGCTTGAAAAGTTTGACCATGTGACCATCTGCTCGTCCATTTGGGTGTTCACCCCCTGCGGCCCGGTCAAGGCATTCTGCCGTGAGTGTGCAGGCAGGATAAACAGCGTAAGCTACATCATCTCGCACTACAATAACACCGCCTACACCGGCGCTGCCGACGAGCTTGACGAGATACTCGGCGTAAAGCACACCGCCTTTCGCAGCGTGCGCTGCCGCCAGGGTGCGTTCAAAACTATCCGACAAAACTGAGCATGAATCGTCGAGACGAAGCATCCCGGCTGCGCTACAATAGCCTCACAGCGAGCAAAGGAGACACCTCATGGAATGGATGGCCGTCATAGGCAATTCGATACGGTATATTGAGGAACACATCACCGATGACCTCAGCATCGACGGCATCGCCAAGGCGGTGAGCGTTTCGCCCTTTTATTTTCAGAAGGGCTTTGCGATGCTCTGTGGCTGCACGGTCGCCGAGTATATCCGAAACCGGCGGCTCACGCTGGCGGCAGGCGAGCTCATCTCAACCGATGTTAAGGTCATTGACCTTGCCCTCAAATACGGCTACGACTCGCCCGACAGCTTCACCAAGGCGTTCACGAGGTTTCACGGCTCACCGCCCGCCGCCGTGCGCAGGGATGCCGCAGCGGTCAGGACCTTTGCCCCGCTGAAGATAAAATTTTCTCTTGAGGGAGGCTACATCATGGAACACAAAATTGAAAGCAAGCCTGCATTCACCGTTCTGGCAAGCGCAAAAAGGCTCGGCTACGAGGGCGCTATGCAGGCCGTGCCCGAGCTCTGGCAGGAGCACTTTGCAAGCGGTAAGGGCGCTGTCGTCCACGGCACATTCGGCATAAACATCGACGAGAAGATGGGCAAAGAAAGCTTTGAATATCTCATCGCCGACCCCTGCGCCGAGGATGCGACCGTGCCCGAGGGCTTCGTTAAGCGCACCGTCCCCGCCTTCACATGGGCGGTGTTCCCGTGCAGGGGCGCAATGCACACGGCGATCCAGAGCGTGAGTAAGCGCATCTGCTCCGAGTGGCTGCCGCAGGCCAAGGAGTACGAGTTTGCCGCAGGCTACTGCGTGGAGTTCTACGACGACCCGGCAAAGTACTTAGGCGGCATGTCGGACGATAACTACTACTGCGAGCTGTGGATACCGGTTAAGAAGAAGTGAGCAAAAATAGTCGAGAGCTTTTCCTTTCGAGCGGCTAAAATGAACAGGCACTTGGAGGTGACGGCATGACGGAGCAAGTTTTGGCGGTGCAGCGGATGCAGGACTACATCGATGCGCACCTTGACGAAAAAATTTCCCCCGCAGAGCTTGCGGAAGCGGCGCTTTACTCGCCGTGGTACTCGTATCGGCTGTTTGCCGAGCACACGGGACTGACCCCGGCGGCGTACATCCGCAGACTGCGGCTCAGCCGTGCGGCAATGCGGCTCAAGGCAGGCAATGTGCGTGTGATAGACGCTGCGTTCGATCTCGGCTTCGGCAGCGCAGACGGCTTCACCCGAGCCTTTGTCCGTGAGTTCGGCGTGCGGCCCTGCGACTACGAGACCCGCCCCGTTCCCATCACGCTGTTCGTCCCCTACGGTGTAAAATTCAGAGCACTCAGAAAGGATAGTTCCGAAATGAAAAACACGAACAGCATTTTTATTCAGGTCATCACAAAGCCCGCCCGCAAGGTCATCTGCAAGCGTGGCGTAAGCGCCGAGGACTATTTCCCCTACTGCGAGGAGGTAGGCTGCGATGTGTGGGGCATGCTTTTGAGCATGGACTCGCTGTGCGGCGAGCCGGTGTGCCTGTGGCTGCCGGAGAGATACAGAAAGCCCGGCACCTCGAAATATGTGCAGGGCGTTGAAGCCCCGCTCGACTTTGACGGCGTAGTCCCCGACGGCTTTGATGTCATCGAGCTTCCCGAGACGCAGTACATGATGTTTCAGGGTGAACCCTTTGCCGAGGAGGATTACATCGAGGCAATAAACGCCGTGAAAGGCGCCATGAACAGCTACGACCCATCGGTCGTGGGCTATGTCTGGAACGACGACGAGCCCCGCATCCAGCTCGAGCCCCGTGGCTCACGAGGCTACATTGAGCTGCGTGCAGTGAAAAAGAAATAAGCAAAAAACCTCCGAGAAATCGGAGGTTTTTCGCTTATCCGACGAGGTGATCGACGGCGAGCATGAGGCAGAAGCCGCAGAGCATGGCGTAGGTCGCAAGGCGGCCGCTGCCACGGACATGCGTCTGCGGGACCATGTCGTCGACTATCACATACAGCATCGTGCCCGCCGCAAATGCAAGCGCAAACGGCAGCAGCGCCGTCGACACGGTGACGGCAAAATAGCCGAAGAACACGCCGATGACCTCGACAAAGCCGCTTATGAACGCAATTACGGCGGCTCGGCGCTTGCCCGTGCCCGCCTTTAGAAGCGGCGGAATGATTATCATGGCCTCGGGCACATTCTGAAACGCAATGCCCGAGCACACGGTGACGGCATCGCTCACATCGCCCGTGCCGAAGCTCACGCCCGCTGCGATGCCCTCGGGAAAGTGGTGGATGGCGATAGCCATGACAAACAGCAGTGCACGGTCTCGGCTGGCTCGGTCGCCGCTTTTCATGCCGAGCCTTTTTGTCAGGCGTGGGCCTGCGAGGTTAATAAGCGTCAGAAACCCCGCACCGCAGAAGATGCCGAGAGCGGGCAGCCACGCCGCCTTGTCGCCGGAAAACTCCATTGACGGCGCAACGAGCCCGAGTACGGCTGCGCACAGCATTATGCCCGCCGCCGCACCCGACAGCGCATCCTCGACCTCGGGCGGTATATTCTCGAAAAGAAAGCCTATCACAGCTCCGACGAAGCTGCACAGGGCGATGCCTCCGGCGGTTATAAGTACATAAGTCAAAACAATTCCCCCATAGACGGTCATATCATCCTATGCCGCACGGGGGAATTGTGTTTCAAATTTTTACGGATATCTCGCCACTACGGAGCGTTTTTGTCTCGCCGTCCACGGTCTCGACGACGAGCCCGAAGTCGGGGGTAATGTCCTTTGCAAGTGCGTCGTAATCGCCGTCGGGCGCTTTGACGGTGACGACCCTGCCGAGCATGGTGCAGCGGGACTTGTACTCGTTTAGGTATGCGCCTTTATCCTCGCACCATGCGGCGTACATGCTGTCGAGCTCTGTAAGTATCGCCGAGATGAGCTTGCCACGCTCGATGATGAGGCCGGTCTGCGAATAGATAGACCCCGCCGTGTGCCTCAGCTCCTCGGGGAAGTCCTCGGGGCGGGTGATGACATTGAGCCCTATGCCGATGACGGCGTAATCTAATTTATCGGCGCTGACGGCGCTCTCGCACAGGATGCCGCAGATCTTTTTGCCCTTGAGGTACAGGTCGTTGACCCACTTTATCTCGGGCTTAACGCCGCTGACGGTCTCTATCGCCATGCACACGGCGGCGGCGGTGTTCGCCGTCAGGCTCTGGGCGCAGTCTACAGCGCAATCCGGGCGCAGCAGCAGCGACATGTACACGCCCAAGCCCTGCGCCGAGGCAAAGCTCCTGCCCATGCGGCCTCGACCGGCGGTCTGCGCATTGGCGATGACGACCGTGCCCTCGCCCGCTCCCTCGGCGGCGAGCTTTTTGAGATAGTTATTCGTCGAGTCAATCGACTCAAACGCATTGAGCTTTATCTGCAGTTTTTTCATTTGCCTTACCTGCTTTTCTGACATTTATATAGTGCTCTATCATGAGGACGATGAACACGCTGCTGCAATAGCCGAATATCGGGTATATCACGCCGATGAGGTCACCGAAGCCGACAAGGCTGCCGCAGACGGTGGCGGCGGCGCAGACGACGGTGAACAGCGTTTTGTAGTCTTTGATGCGCTCGGACTTTCGGAAAATGATGCTCGTGAAGCCGACGAGATTGGAAAGCGCCGTGCCGAACATCGCAAGCAGGAGCAGCACTCCGTAGACTATGCCGACCGCCTTGCCCTTTGACTGCGCAAGGGCGAGCATGGGAAGCTCGGCACTTGACAGCTGAGGCTCGGCGCTTATCGACAGCAGCACGCTTCCGGCGATGGTGACGAGCACCGCAGCGCCGATGGCGACGCCGCAGACGGCGGCCTTTTTGCTTTTCATGAATTCACCGAGCGGCGATATCATGGCGATATTTCCAAAGGTATTATAGCAGGCAAACGACAGCGCCGCAACCACCCACGAGCCCATGAGCGGATTTGCGCCCGCCGCCGCAGGCTGCACAAACTGCACGCCGTTTTGCGAAACGCTGATGATGCCGAAAACGAGCGTCACGACGGCAAGCACGGGAACCGTTGCCGAGAACGCCGCAACCATGCCGCCGAGCCCGGCAAGCGACACATATGCAACCAGTGCCGCCAGCACGGCCGAGCCGAGCACCGTCGGGATGCCGAACAGCTGATTTAAAAGTGCGCCCGCACCGGCGGACATGATGGTGCACACGCCGAACAAAAACAGCAGCTCCAGCACCGTCACGGCGGCACGCAGGACGGAAATGTCCCATCGCACGACGAGCTTATCTATATCACCGATGCCGCTTATTCTGTTGAGGTCGAGCATGAGGATGCCGACGCTGAAAAGCACCGCCATTGCGACGGCAAGCCCGACTGCGCCCCTTGCGCCGAACGAGCCGAAAAACTGCCAAAGCTCCTGTCCGGACACATAGCCCGCACCGAGAAAACAGCCGGCAAACGCAAGCCCCAAATTCAATGCACCTATCTTTTTCACTGCGACCCCTCCCTATCCAAACATCATACTATCATACCTTGAAACCCGGATATGTCAATAGGCAAAAACGCTTTTGTTGGCGGCAAGTGATTTACATAACATGTTGATAACCGTGTTGAAACTGTTCAAAACCCCTGATAACAGGCGCTCCGGACCGCCGAAACGGTTACATAACAATGCCGAAATCGTGCGGATGCTGTCGAATACACAAAATAAAATTCTGCAAACGACATAAAAATACACCGAACAAAACCGGCTCAGCGTTATTGACTGCACCCCAAATTTGCGCAGGCGGTGCGGGGTGGGGACAAATCGCCCCCCAAGGGGGTGCGCAGCAGTTTTGAGCGAGCTATTTTTCGTTCAGACAAATAAAAAAATCCGGTAATACTTTGTGTATTACCGGAATTTTTTGTGCGGTATGGGCGGAAAAGAGCCGGTCAAAACCGGTTCGTCACCGCACCGTGCCGCCTGTGCAAATTCTAATTACAGCTGCTTCTGAGCGTTGATCTTGACGCCGGGGCCCATGGTGGAAGCGGTGACGCAGGACTTGATGTACTGGCCCTTTGCCGCTGCGGGCTTTGCCTTGATGATAGCGCCGATGAGTGCTGCATAGTTCTCATACAGCTTCTGCTCGCCGAAGGATACCTTGCCGATGGGGCAGTGGATGATGTTGGTCTTGTCCAGACGGTACTCGACCTTACCGGCCTTAGACTCCTTGACAGCCTGAGTGATGTTCGGGGTGACGGTGCCTGCCTTGGGGGAGGGCATCAGGCCCTTAGGTCCGAGGATCTTACCGAGACGGCCGACAGTACCCATCATGTCGGGAGTGGCGATAACGGTATCGAACTCAAACCAGTTTTCCTTCTGGATCTTCTCGACGAGATCCATGCCGCCTGCGTAATCTGCGCCTGCTGCCAGAGCCTCTTCCTTGCGCTCTTCCTTGCAGAACACGAGAACACGGACGGTCTTGCCGGTGCCGTTGGGAAGGACGATTGCGCCGCGGACCTGCTGGTCAGCGTGACGGCCGTCAACACCGAGCTTGACATGCAGCTCGACGGTCTCGTCGAACTTTGCCTTGCTTGCCTTTATTACCAGGCCGAATGCCTCCATGGGATCATAGAGGGCCTGCTTATCTATGAGCTTTGCGCTCTCTTTATAATTTTTACCTCTAAACAATTTCGTTTCCTCCTAATATTGTGGTTCGTCGGATGGATAAATCCTCCCACGGGGACGATCAGTCGCCTACGACTACGCCCATAGAACGGCAGGTGCCGGCGATCATGCTCATTGCAGACTCGATGTCGGTGCAGTTGAGGTCGGGCATCTTCTGCTCAGCTATCTTGCGAAGGTCTTCCTTGCTGATGGTCGCAACCTTGTCTCTCTGGGGGACGCCGGAAGCGGTCTCGATGCCGCAAGCCTTCTTTATCAGCAGTGCTGCGGGGGGAGTCTTGGTGATAAAGGTGAAGCTGCGGTCGGAGTAAACGGTGATGACGACAGGGATCATCATACCCATATCGCCCTTGGTACGCTCGTTAAAATCCTTGGTGAACTGGCCGATATTTACGCCGTACTGACCAAGTGCGGGGCCTACAGGGGGAGCGGGAGTTGCCTTTCCTGCAGGAACCTGGAATCTGACATAGCCAACTATTTTCTGTGCCATTATTCAGCACCTCTTTCTTTAATCATTAATTTCTTCGACCTGGTCGAGGTTAAGGTCAACGGGGGTCTCCCTGCCGAACATGGAGACGACGACACGAACTCTGTCCTTCTCGGGCTCAAGCTCTTCAACGATGCCGTTAAAGCCCGCAAGAGGACCGTCGATGACCTTGACACTGTCACCGACACCGTAGCCTGTGACGATCTCATGACGCTCAACGCCCAGATCATAAATTTCCTGCTCCGTGAGGGGAACGGCCTTGCCGCCTGCGCCTACGAAGCCTGTTGCACCGCGAACATTGTGGATAAGATGCCAGCTGTCATCGGTAAGCACCATCTTGCACAGCACATAGCCGGGAAACACCTTGCGCTCGACGGTTTTCTCGCCTGCGTCGGTGAATTCGGTGACCGTCTCCAGCGGGATGTTTACCTCGTGGATCAGATCCGTCATATTGCGGTTTTCCGCTGCCTTCATAATGGCGGCAGCAACTGCGTTCTCATACCCGGAATAGGTATGGATCACATACCATTTTGCATCTTCTGCCATAATCGTTAACCTGCAAGCTGGAAGATGACATTCACGACCATGCCTGCGGCCTTATCGAAGGCGAACAGGATAACGGCGGCGACTGCCATAACGACAAGCGCTATACCTGTGTTCTGCGTAAGCTGCTTCGGCGTAGGCCATACGACCTTCCTGAGTTCGCTTTTCATATCACGAAACCATTTGCCGATGCGCTGGAAGAAACCAAGCTTCTTATCTTCTTTCTTGACGGCATTCGTGTTTTTGGCGGTAGCTGCGGGTTTCGCATTCTTCTTTTCTTCAGCCATTTTTGCACTCATCCTTTCAGAAAGTTACTTGGTCTCGACATGCTTGGTGTGCTTTCTGCAGAACGGGCAATACTTGCTGCGTTCAAGACGATCGGAAGTATTCTTCTTATTCTTGACCGTGTTGTAGTTTCTCTGCTTGCACTCGTCACATCTCAAGGTGATTTTGACTCTGTTGTCAGCCATACTTTTCGGCACCTCCTATATTATTTGTCCGCATTACGGAGCGGACATTTGCCTCCCTGTATGGATCGGGAGCGCCTTGTCCGGCGCAAAAATTTGCGCACGAAAAAAGACCTCTCATCCGACAGGTACTGATAAATATACCATAGTCAAACCTTGAGGTCAAGTATTTTCGCCTATATTATTCGATTTTTCAGAACAGTCCCATGCTTTTTAGCACCAGCGCCCATGCGAACATGGTCACGCAGCTCAGTGCGCTCGTCATAACGACAAGATCGCCCGCCAGAACATCGTCGCCGCCCATCTGCTGGGTCATGGTGAAGGTCGACACACCCGTGGGCGAGCCGAAGATGGCGATCATCGCCGCAAGCTCCACACCCCGGATGCCGCACAGCACCGACAGCGTGAGGAATATCGCAGGCACGACGATGAGTCTGCCGACGCAGACCATCGTAAGCTGCTTTTTATATCTCCCGATGCCCTTGAACTCGAAAAACGCACCGAGCAGGAAGAGCATCAGGGGGCTTGCCGCCTTGCCTATCATGCTCAGCGCCGACTCGATTGCCGTCGGTAGCTTGAGCCCGATAAGCTGCACCACGATGCCGGCAACGATACCGATGATGAGCGGATGCTTAATGATATCCAGCAATATCTTGCCCACACTGGGCTTTGTGCCGTTGAATATCTCCAGCGTTATGACGGCAAGGATGTTGAATATCGGGATGATGACCGCAACGAGCATGACGACAGGGCCGAGATCGGCGCCCTCGACGAGCTGCGACGCCAGCGGTATGCCCATGATGACGAAGTTCGAGCGGTAAAGTCCCTGTATCATCGCCCCACGCTTGTCGTCGCTTTTTTCCGTGAGCACGACAAAGCCGAAGCTCAGACCGTACAGCACCAGCACGCACACCGCCGCAAAAATGATCACCCTCGGCTGAACGGCAGCGGACAGGTCCGAGGTATACATATTATAAAACAGCATGATGGGCATAAAGAATCTGAACGCCCACTTGTTCACCTTAGGCACATCCGTCGGGCTTATCGCACCCGTAAGTCTGGCAACGAAGCCGAGCGCCATGACGAGAAACAGCGGTACAACGGCGTTTACGCATACGGAAAGGCTGCTCACTTTTCTTTCCTCTGAAGCTTATGCTTTCTGCCGTCGGGGGTCTGGATGTAGGTGTTGTCGAGCACCTGCTGAGCTCCTTTGCGCCACTCTGCGATATACTCCTTGCGCAGAGTGTCCCGCTCATGGAGCTCCTCGTCGGTGAGCTCACGCTCCTTTGCAAGGCGGGCAAGCTCGTTTATTCTTTGAATTTTCGTGTTTTCCATTAATCAATGCTCCCCAGTTCGTCAAGCGTTTTCTCAAACGCAGGTATAAAATGCTCGATAAAATACTCGACCTCGGGCATGTTGTAGCCGTGCAGGGCATCGAGCGTCTGCTGCTCGGCGGAGGCAAACTCGTTGTTGCCCGCCTTGCGCTCCTCGATGCACTTTATATAGGCACTCATCTTGTCGGCAGCCTTGACGATGGGATGAAGCTCTTTAACCACATCTCCCGTCAAAACCGGCTCAAATGCGCCTCTGAGCTCCACAGGAAGCATATTGAGCAGCTTTTCTGATGCTATCTGCTCCACTTTGCGGTAAGCGCTCATTATCTCGTCGTCGTGGTATTTTATCGGCGTGGGCAGATCGCCGGTGAGTATCTCGCTTGCGTCGTGATACAGTGCGACCGTTGCGCAGGCGTCGGCGTCGCAGGGGATGCCGAACACATCACGGCGGATAACGCCCAGCGCATGGGCGATGACTGCGACCATGTGGCTGTGCTCCTGAATATTTTCATGTATCGAATTGCGCATGAGACTCCAGCGCTCGATGTATCTCATTCTTGATATCAGCGCAAAGAAATTACTGTCCATTTTTTGACCTGTCCGTTCCTTTTTTTCGACATTTTATCACAGCCGCCGCCACAATTCAACCGCACGATGCTTGTTGATTTTTCATAAAAATATGACTATACTGTATGTGAATCGCCAAAAAACACCCTCGGTTGACAAGGGGATGTACGCCTGACAGCGTTTTTCCAGCATCTTCGTTAGAGAAGAACATGTCTCATGTAGCATTTGCCTGCTGTCAGGTGCGAAGCAGTTTTGGGAGAGCTGATTTTCGTTCAGGCAAAGGCAGAGCCCGACGGGCATAATGGATATATATGGACTAGGACTTTGACGAAGCGTGGGCGGAAAGCAGTCTGCCAAAACCGTGCATGCACTTGTAAACCGAGGGTAAAAGTGAAAGGAGAAACCGACATGAAAAAGCTGACGGCAATTTTGCTCGCACTCGGCTGCATGGCGGCACTTTGCGGCTGCTACTCGACGATGCCGATAACCGAAAAGGACAAGCCCTCGCCCGTTGTGGACGCCACAGCCGAGCCGAGCGCACAGGTCACAAGCCCCGTGCGTGAGGTCAACGCCGAGGAGCTGTGCACCGAAAGCGGACTGACCTTTGTCGTGCCGATGAACGCCGAGCAGGTGCAGTGCAGCGTTATCGACACCGAGCCCGCAGTGTATCAGATGCGCTTTGTGCTCGGCGGCAAGGACTACACCGTGCGTGCTGCCCACACCGACACGCTCGACGAAGCTGTTTCCGGCGTATACGAGGACTGGGCGACCGTCGGCGACGGTACAATGCAAAACGGCGACCCGACCTGCTTTTATCTGTCGAAGGACGAGACCTCGGGCGTATACTACGCCTACACCGGCGGCGTCACATGGTGCGTCTACATGACCGGCGGTGCAAGCTCTGCGGAAATGGAGAGCGTCCTGCGCTCGTTCGTTCCATCTTTGTAAAAATTATCGAAAAGCCCTTTACAAATCGGGGCGGCGGTGGTAATATGATTTAGTCCGTGTTCTCAGTATTCGGGAGACCTTTCCTCCCTTTACTTAGACATTGGGAATATAAAAACCGTGAAAGGGGTATCATTATGATTACCAAAGACCAGAAGACCACAGTTATTGAAGCAAACAAGACCCACGAGAACGACACCGGCTCGCCCGAGGTCCAGATCGCTATCCTCACCGAGCGCATCAAGCAGCTCACCGCTCACCTCAAGGTCCATCCCAACGACGACCACAGCCGTCTGGGCATGTACAAGATGGTCGGCAAGCGCCGCCGTCTGCTCGACTACCTTGCTAAGAAGGACATCGAGCGCTACCGTGCAATTATTGCAAAGCTGGGCATCCGTAAGTAAGTCCGGCACTTCCGAAGGGTATGAAGGTTTTTTAAGGGATGGACAATTTAATATTGTCCATCCCTTTTTAATATCGATGCACCGCTTCAGCGATATGCAAGTGCCGACACCCTTCTAACGAAGAAAATCAAGTAAACAACGAGCACCGTAAGCTTAGTATTTGAAAATGCGCCCGTGCGCAGGCTCGTTTTCAAGTGCTATGCTCCGGTGCTCAGAAAATGCGAAAGGAGCAAACAAATGATAATCAAGCAAAAAGAATTCCCCAACTACAGAAAGTTTGAGATCGAGTACGAAGGCCGCCCCCTAAAGATGGAGGTCGGCAAGATGGCAGAGCTGTGCAACGCCGCAGTTTTAGTCACCTACGGTGAGACCACCGTGCTCGTCACCTGCACCGCTTCCGCCCGCCCCAAGGACGGCATCGACTACTTCCCTCTCGCAGTCGATTTTAACGAGAAGCTCTATGCAGTAGGCCGCATCCCCGGCTCGTTCATGCGCCGTGAGGGTAAGCCCAGCCTGCCCGCAGTTCTGGCCTCCCGCCTCATCGACCGCCCCATGCGCCCCCTGTTCCCGAGCGACCTGCGCAACGATGTCGTCATCGCATGCGAGGTGCTGTCCGTTGACCGCGACTGCAGCCCCGAGATCACCGCTATGATCGGCGCATCGGCAGCAGTCTCCATCTCCGATGTTCCCTTTAACGGTCCTATCGCAGGCATCGTCCTCGGCTGGGACGGCGAGAAGTACCTGTTTAACCCCACGCAGGAGCAGCGCAAGACCAACCGCATGACCACCACCATCGCCGCAACTCACAAGAAGATCGTCATGATCGAGTCCGAGGCCGATCAGGTCCCCGACGATGTCATGTACGAGGGCATCGTTCAGGCGCACGAGCACCTGCAGCCGGTCCTCGACCTCATCGACAAGATGGTCGCCGAGATAGGCAAGCCCAAGTTCGAGTACGAGCACGCTTCGTTCGACGAGGAGCTGTTTAATGAGCTCGTCGCCAACGAGTTTGCCGGCATGGAATACTGCATGGACACCGACGACAAGAATGTCCGTGAGGCCCGTGTGAACGAGTGGGTCACCGCAATGGAGGAAAAGTACTCCGACGAGCACCCCGACATGATGCAGTACATGGATGAGATACTCTACAAGCTGCAGAAGAAGGTCGTCAAGAAGTGGCTGCTCGCAGGCAAGCGTGTCGACGGCCGTGCAATGAACGAGATACGCCCCCTCGGCTCTGAGGTCGGCATCATCCCCAGGGTCCACGGCTCTGCTCTGTTCACCCGTGGTCAGACTCAGGTGCTGTCCATTGCAACGCTCGCAACTCTTTCCATGAGCCAGAAGCTCGACACCATTTGGGAAGAGGAAGAGAAGCGCTTCATGCACCACTACAACATGCCCTCCTACTCCACCGGCGAGGCTCGCCCGAGCCGCAGCACCGGCCGTCGTGAGTACGGTCACGGCGCACTGGTCGAGAAGGCACTGGAAAGCGTCATCCCCTCCGTTGAGGACTTCCCCTACACCATCCGTGTAGTTTCCGAGATACTCTCCTCCAACGGCTCTACCTCGCAGGGCTCTATCTGCGGCACGACCCTCGCCCTCATGGACGCAGGCGTTCCCATCAAAGCCCCCGTTGCCGGCATCTCCTGCGGCCTTATCCAGGACGGCGACGACTTCACCACCTTTATCGACATCCAGGGCGTTGAGGACTTCCACGGCGAGATGGACTTCAAGGTCGCCGGCACGAAGGACGGCATCACCGCAATCCAGATGGACCTTAAGAACGACGGTCTGAAGCACGAGATAGTCAAGGAAGCGTTCAAGATCACCCGTGAGGCCCGCTTCCAGATCCTCGACGAGATCATGCTCAAGGCTCTGCCCGAGCCTCGCAAGGAGCTTGCAAAGACCGCTCCGAAGATGATCCAGATGAAGATAAATCCCGACAAGATCCGTGAGGTCATTGGCTCGGGCGGCAAGGTCATCCAGAAGATCACCGCCGACACCGGCTGCAAGATCGACATCGAGGACGACGGCAGCATCTTCATCGCCTCCGAGGATATCGAGGCCTGCCGTGCAGCCCGCACCACCATCGAGAACATCGTTTTCGAGCCCGAGGTCGGCGCACTGTACTACGGCAAGGTCGTGCGCATCATCCCCATCGGCGCATTCATCGAGCTTGCCCCGGGCAAGGACGGCATGTGCCACATCAAGGACCTTGAGTTCAAGCGCACCGAGAAGGTCGAGGATGTTCTGAATGTCGGTGACATGACCTGGGTCAAGGTCACCGAGATAGACGACCGTGGCCGTGTAAACCTCTCCCGCAAGGAAGCTCTCAAAGAGCGCGGCGAGGCTTAAAGTCGAATCAAACCGACGGAAGCAGAAAACCTACCGGTTTTAGACGGCTCTTTTCCGCCCATACCGCACAAAAAATTCCGGTAATACACAAAGTATTGCCGGAATTATTTTGTTTGTCTGAACGAAAAATAGCTCGCCCAAAACTAAACCCGAAAAGGGCGGCAGAACTCCCGCTCCCATCGATTTGCTCCGACCGTGAGCATGGCAGACTACGCACAATTTTGTTCTAACGAAAGACAGGCGATGCAATGCATCGCCTGTCTTTTATAATTCGGATATTAATTTTTGCAGCGCATCGGCGAATTTGCCGATGTGCACCCCGTCGGTGAAGCGGTGGTTGAGCTCCAGCGACATGCCGAGTATCTTTCTGCCGTCCCGCTCGTGGTATTTGCCCCACGAAATGCGGGGTATGGCATCGTCGGGGTCAAAGTCCCGCTCATTTGTCAGCGCCGTGAGCTCTATCCACGGCAGGCAGGAAAAATAGATGAGGTCGGCGCTTTCCTTATCGGTCGACAAAAATGTCGTCTGCTCGTCGCTGCGGCGCTTGGCTTCCCGGCAGAACGCCTCGATATCGCCCGCACAGGGCATGGTGACGATGTGGAAGCTCTCCGAGCCCTTTTTGAGGTCGGTGAAGCTCGGGCTGCGCTCGTCTAAGAGCACAAGCTCGCCGTCGACGATGCCGCAGCGAAACGCCTCGACGGAGTTTACGGCCCTCGTCACGAGGTACACCAGCGCATAGTAAAACGACACGCCGCTGCGCTTTGCGTAGGCATAGACCTTGGTCACATCGACATTGAAGGTCACGCTGTAAAACGGGTTTGATATTTTTGAGAAAAAGTCGAATATCTCCCTGCGAGACCATGTATCTTTATCCACTTTCCGCATGTTGCCCTCCGAAATCTTGATGTGTACAGCATACCACGCAAAAGGCAAAAGCACAATGGCAGCGGTAAGTGATAGGGATAATTCGCCCTATACCCGGTCTTTCGAGAGCGGGTATAGGGTGCGCAGCAGTTTTGGGCGAGCTATTTTTCGTTCAGACAAGTAAAAAATTTCGGCAATACTTTGTGTATTACCGAAATCTTTTTGCGCAGTATGGGCGGAAAAGAGCCGTCCAAAACCGATTCATCCCTGTCATTTGCCGACTGACATTGGGCAATGATATCTGGGCTTGCCGACGCTTGCTTTGCCGTATTCTATCGCTTCCTCGGGGCAGTCGCAGATGCACTTCATGCAGTGGATGCACTTGTCGCCCCAGGTAGGTCTGCCGTTTTTGAGCTCGATATTGTGCGTCAGGCACGACACGGCGCACAGGCCGCAGCTTATGCATTTGTCGGTGGCGTAAAACTTATCCGCCTTGACGAACATCGAATAAAACGCATCGTTGACGACGCCGCTTTTGAGCTTATCGGCAAGGCTTATCTTCTTGGATGCAAGGGGCTCTCCCTCGGCGATGAGCTCGGCATAGCCGTCAATTACGGGCACAGCCTTTTCGACTATCGCCCGGGACTCGTCTTCGCCGGGGACATAGAACATCGCAACATAGTTTTCGGGCATGACGACCTCGCCGACACCCATGAACTCAAAGCCGCACTCGCCGCACAGCGCCCTGCAGTGCTTTTCGGCGTTGCCTATCTCCGAGCCGCAGGTCATGACGAAATACGCCTTGTGCGCACCGTCAAATGAGCCCGCCTTTATCCAGTCGGACACGATGCGGGGTATTCGCCAGCCGTGGGTCGGCGTGACGAAAACGAGCGTCTCGCCATCATGCGGCTCAAAAATTTTGCCCTCGGATATGCACTCATACACAGGTACGGTGGGCATGCCCGTTTTCCCGGCAATGCGCTTTGCCGCAAACTCGCTGTTTCCCGTTCCGGTGAAATAATAGATCATAACTGTTCCTCCTTTGCCTGCTTCCTTTTTGCTACCTCATTTGTATCCATCGTTTTTCTGTACACGACCTTGGCATCCCACAGATACTCAAGCGACAGATTAAGCGCCATGTTGATGGCGAGCACGACATACTCGTTACAGCTGTTCACATCCGACAGGATGTGTTGAAGCCAGATGGTAAACGGCGCAAACGGAACATAGAACAAAAACACCAGTGCCATCGCCTTGGGCACATTTTCGGCGCTCTGGAAGGTGAATTTGCTTAAAGGTGAAGTTCCACAATACGCTCAGCACGAGCGCTATCGTGTAGCACACATAGTGCCCGGGGATCTTGATGACCTCCTCGCACAGCACCATGGCGACAGCCTCGACGATGCCGGCACTTGCGGAAAACAGCACGAATTTCAAAGCTCTGAGCGCTTCCTTCTTTTCCATTTGCAGCTCCTGTTTTTACTTTAAATGATATGCCGCCGAAAAAAGCTTGTCAATGCGTATTTTGTAAACGATGTAAAGAAACGCCGCAGGAAAACCCCTGCGGCGTTAGGACTTTTAGCTTACTTTGCGGAAATGCTGAGGGAATTGAGGATAGCCACGACCATTTCGTTCGCCGGGAGCTTTGCTGCCTCGTCGTCGTCCTCTGCGACCATGGAAACGACGGTGATGAGCAGGTAATCGGCCGTCACGCCCCCGATGGGGAAGGCAAGGCAGTAGTTATGGCCGTTAAAGTAGTGAACGCCGGTGTTGCCGTTATAGGTGATGGGGTCGACATGCGAAAAGCGCTCCTTGAGCTCGTCGATGTGCGCTGCAAAGTCGTCGCCTGCGTAGTAGGAGGCGTACTCGGCCTGCATTGCGAAGTCCTCGCCGTAGATGATGGCGGCGTGGGAGTCGTCGGTGGGAACGAGGAAGCCCTCGGACACCTCGCCGAAGGTGCACTTTTCCTCGTCGTAGGTCAGCGAGACCTCGACGGTCTTTGCATCCTTGTAGCCGGAAGCAAAGCTGTAAACGCCGGTCTTGGGCTTGGTGATGGCGGGCTTTGCCTGCTTCTTGCCTGCGGCGGGCTTAGCCTGCTTGGGCTCACCGCCCTTGCCCTTCTTGGAAAGCAGCACTGCCGCTGCTGCTGCGGCTGCGCCGATGGGTGCTATGATAAGCCATTTCTTCATGATATTATCCTCCGTACTTTGTTTTGCGTTTAACATATATTAATCCCATTATGGCTTCCAAGTCAAGTAAAAAAACATCGAACAGCTTTAGCTGTCCGATGTTTTTGCTTTATTTAATGGTGAGCAGCAGCTCGCCGGCCTTGACGCTCTGGCCTTCCTTGACGAACATTTCGTCGACCGTGCCGTCCATGCGGGCAACGATGCTGGTCTCCATCTTCATCGCCTCGATGACGACGAGGACATCGTTCTGCTTTACCGTATCGCCGGGCTTGACGGCGACCTTGCAGACCATACCGGGGATGGATGCACCGGTCTGGCTCTTGTCGTTGGGGTCTGCCATGACGGTCTTCGTGACGCTGTCGGCAGCCTTCGGGTCGGGCACTGCGACCTCACGGCGCATGCCGTTGAGCTCAAACTGCACATTGCGTGTGCCGTCGGGGTTAAGATCGCCAAGACCGAGGTACTTGATGATGAGGGTCTTGCCGTCCTCGATGTTTATCTGGTTGGTCTCGCCAACCGCCATGCCGTTGAAGAACACATGGCTGCCCATGCGCATGATGTAGCCGTACTCCTTGCGGTGGCGGATAAACTCCTCGTACACCTTGGGATACATGGCGTAGGAGATGAGGGAACGGGGGTACTCGTATCCGGGATAGAAGCTTGCGACTTCCTTGCGCAGCTTTTCAAAATTGACGGGCTCGAGCAGGTCGCCGGGGCGACCCTCGATGGGCTTTTCGCCCTTTAAAACGACCCTCTGCAGGTCCTCGGGGAAGCCGCAGGGCGGCTGACCCATCATGCCCTTGAAGTAGCTGACGACCGAGTCGGGGAACGCAAGAGACTCGCCCTTTTCAACGATATTCTCAGGTGTCAGGTCGTTCTGCACCATGAATATCGCAAGGTCGCCGACCATCTTCGACGACGGGGTCACCTTGATGATATCGCCGAGCATGAGGTTAACGGTGCGGTACATTTCCTTGACCTCGCCGAAGCGGTTGCCAAGGCCGATAGACTCGACCTGCGGCTGGAGGTTTGTGTACTGACCGCCGGGGATCTCATAGCGGTAGATATCGGTGACGGGGATCTTGAGGCCCTTGTCGAACTTCTCGTAGCGCAGGCGGACATCGCCCCAGTAATCGCACAGCTCCTGCAGGCGCTGCGGGTCGAAGCCCGGGTCACGCTCCTGCCCACGCAGAGCCTCGTTGAGAGCGTTCATGCTCGGCTGGCTCGTGAGGTTTGCCATAGAGCCGATGGCGGTGTCGACGATATCGCAGCCGGCCTCGGAGGCAAGCAGCAGCGTTGCCAGCTGGTTGCCGGTGGTGTTGTGCGTATGCAGGTTTATCGGCAGGCCGACCTCCTGCTTGAGGGTGGAGATGAGCTTCTTTGCGGCATAGGGCTTGAGCAGGCCGGACATATCCTTAATGGTCAGGATATGAGCGCCACGCTTTTCAAGCTCCTTTGCGAAATTGACATAGTATTCGAGCGTGTAGCGGTCACGGGTCGGGTCGAGGATATCGCCGGTGTAGCACACCGTGCCCTCGAGCAGCTTGCCCTGCTTCAAGACCTCGTCCATTGCGACCTCCATGTTCGGCAGCCAGTTGAGCGAGTCGAACACACGGAACACATCGATGCCCTCACGGGCGGCCTCGGCGATGAAGGCTCGCACGAGGTTATCCGGATAGCTTGCGTAGCCGACAAGGTTAGAGCCACGCAGCAGCATCTGGAACGGGATATTCGGGATGAGCTCACGCATCATGCACAGGCGCTCCCACGGCGACTCGTGCAGGAAGCGGTAGCAGGTGTCGAAGGTCGCACCGCCCCACATCTCAAGCGAGAAGCAGTCGGCGAGGATATCGGCAGTGCCCTCTGCGCCCTTGAGGATATCACGGCTGCGCATGCGGGTCGACAGCAGCGACTGGTGTGCGTCACGCATGGTGGTGTCGGTTATGAGCAGCTTCTTCTCATTAAGGATATGCTGCTTTACCGCCTCGGGACCCTTGGTGTCGAGCAGGTGCTTTAAGCCGTCCTCGGCGGTGATGACACGCTTTGCCTTGGGGAATCTCGGCGTATCGTACTGATGGCGCTCGGTCTCGGGGTCTGCGACCTGGATGTTCGCAATGTACTTGAGCACACGGGTGGCACGGTCCTTGCCCTCGGAAAACTCGAACAGTTCGGGAGTTTCGTCGATGAACTTGGTGTGGCACTTGCCGGCGATAAAGGTCGGGTGGTTGAGTATATTCGTGACAAAGGGAATGTTCGTCTTAACGCCCCTTACATGCTCCTCGTTTATGGCACGGGTGGCCTTGCGGCAGACCGCGGGGAAGGTGCAGTCCCAGCTCGTGACCTTAACGAGCAGCGAGTCGTAATACGGCGAGATGGTCGAGCCCGTGGCGACATTGCCGCCGTCGAGGCGAACGCCGAAGCCGCCGCCGGAGCGGTAGGCTGCGAGCTTGCCGTTATCGGGTGCGAAGTTGTTAGCCGGGTCTTCGGTGGTGACACGGCACTGGATGGCGTAGCCGTTGACTCTCAGGTCGTCCTGACTGCCGAGACCTATCTCGGGGTGGCTTATCGGCGCACCCTCGGCAATGAGTATCTGCGCACGCACGAGGTCGACATTGGTGACCATCTCGGTGACGGTGTGCTCCACCTGGATACGAGGATTCATTTCGATAAAGTAGTGGTTGCCGTCACGGTCGACGAGAAATTCGACCGTACCTGCGTTCACATAGCCGACGGCTTCTGCGATCTTCACGGCGTCATGGTGCAGTCTGTCTCTTACCTCCTGCGGCACGCTCCATGCCGGGGCAAACTCGACGACCTTCTGATAGCGGCGCTGCAAAGAGCAGTCACGCTCGCCGAGGTGGCGCACATTGCCGTACTTGTCGGCAAGGATCTGCACCTCGATGTGCTTGGGCTCGACAAGGTACTTTTCGATGAAGATATCGTCGTTGCCGAACGCCTTCTTGGCCTCGCTCTTAACGAGCTCAAAGGCGGGGATGACCTCCTCGGGTGCATTGCACAGGCGCATGCCGCGGCCGCCGCCGCCTGCGGCTGCCTTTAAAATGACGGGGAAGCCGAAGGATATCGCCTTCTCCAGTGCCTCCTCGCCGCTTTTAAGCGGCTCTTTGCAGCCGGGAACTACCGGCACGCCGCAGTCGATGGCGATCTGCTTTGCCGAGAGCTTGTCGCCCATCTTGCCGAGCACATCGCTG
The DNA here is from genome assembly GCA_934597175.1 of uncultured Oscillospiraceae bacterium. GTDB lineage: Bacteria > Bacillota > Clostridia > Oscillospirales > Oscillospiraceae > F23-B02. The sequence continues at coordinate 23,572 of CAKTQR010000029.1, forward strand.
GGAGGTCCTATAAATGTGATGCCGTTTTCCTCGCAGGCTCTTGCAAAGTCGGCGTTTTCCGACAAAAAGCCGTAGCCGGGGTGGATAGCGTCGACATTGCGGCGCTTTGCAAGGTCGATGATGTCGGGAATGTCGAGGTACACGCCGAGGGGGCTCTTGTTCTCGCCGACAAGATACGCCTCGTCGGCCTTGGTGCGGAACAGGCTCAGTGCGTCTTCCTTGGAGTACATTGCGACCGTGTGCAGATCCAAGTCATAGCACGCTCTGAAAATTCTGACGGCTATCTCGCCACGGTTGGCCGCCAGCACCTTGTTGAATTTGATCTCAGCCATTTCTTTGTCCTTTCCTTTTGATTTATGTCAGTTTATAAAACGCAAATTTCTTAAATTAGTATATCATTTGATTATATTAAGTGCAACATATAAAATTCGCAGACATTATGCATTAAAATTTTAACACAAATCAAGTTCACGCAAAAAGCATCATTTTTTGCGTATTGTGCCGTTTTTTTGCTGAAAATAAGTAAAGATTTTCGAAAAAGCCGCAAAATAGTTCTGAATTTTTAACTATGATAAAATTTTAATTTGCTTTTTTATGTCTCCGGTTTATGCTATAATTCGAGTAAGTATTTGATCATAAGGTAAATCAGCTATGGCAAACATAAAAGAAGTAACAGATTTTTCAGACCCGGAGCTTGATATCTACGCCCGCCTGACCGAGGTGCAGCTGCTAAACCGCCGTGAGCCGGACAAGGGCATTTTCATCGCCGAAAGCCCCAAGGTCATCGAGCGTGCGCTGAACGCCGGCTGCGTGCCGATATCGTTTCTCATGGAGACACGGCATGTGGAAAATCAGGCAAAGGAGCTCATCGCCCGCTGCGGGGATATACCCGTTTTCACCGCCGAGCTTGATGTCCTGACGCAGCTGACGGGCTTTAAGCTCACCCGGGGCATGCTCTGCGCCATGTACCGCCCGAGGCTTCCAACCGTCGAGGATATCTGCAAAAACGCACGGCGTGTTGCGGTGCTCGAGGATGTCATGAATCCCACGAATGTGGGCGCTATCTTCCGCTCGGCGGCGGCGCTGGGCATTGACGCCGTCGTTCTCACGAGCGCAAGCAGCGACCCATTATACCGCCGCTCGATAAGGGTCAGCATGGGCACGGTGTTTCAAGTGCCGTGGACTTATCTCGGCGAGGACGGCATTAGCGAGCTGCGCAGTCTCGGCTTCAAGACCGCCGCAATGGCGCTCAAGTCCGATTCCATGCCCATTTACGACCCACGCCTTACGAGGATAGACAAGCTCGCCATCGTGCTCGGCACGGAGGGCGACGGCTTGGCGGCGAGCACCATCGCCGACTGCGACTACACGGTGCTCATCCCCATGTCGCACGGGGTGGACTCTTTAAATGTCGCCGCAGCGAGCGCCGTCGCATTTTATCAGCTCGCCGCACTTGACGGGATAGGCGGTACAAAGGTATAATTAAGTATATCATTTTATGGAGAGCTAAGCATGAATATTAATGTTATAAAGTTTTTTGAAAAGTACGACTCCGACCCCGAGCTTCAAAAGCGTGTTGCCGACGCCGTGAACGCCTACCCCGGCAGTCTTGAGCTGCGTGAGGCGCTTGTCGAGGCGTGCCTGCTGCCGTTTGCCGAGGAGCTCGGTCTGCCGTTTACCGTGGTCGACCTCAAGGTATACGAGGCGACGAAGCGCCACGCAAAGCACAAGGATGTCGAGCTCACCGAGGCCGACCTTGCCGCCGAGGATGACGACGAGGATTACTGGCTCGAGGGCAAGGGCTGGACAAACGACGAGTCGGCGTTCTGCACAGGTCAGCACTGATTATAATCCCGGTCAACCCGGGATTTTTTTGAGGGTATAAATGAAAGTACAAAGAAATTTTCCGAAGTTCATAATCACCGCCAAGGGCACCCGCTGGGTCGAGCAGGGTCACCCGTGGATATACGAGGCGGAGGTCATCCGCTCCGAGGGCGAGGTGGAAAACGGCTGCCTTGTCGACGCCGTCAGCGAAAAGGGCAAGTACCTCGGCACGGGCTTTCTGAGCCTTAACAGCAAAATTCGCATCCGCCTTATCTCCCGCAACGCAAACGACAAATTTGACGAGGCGTTCTGGCGCAGGCGCATAGGCTACGCCTGGGATTACCGCAAGACCGTCATGGCAGGTGACTTAAACTGCTGCCGTGTCATCTTCGGCGAAGCAGACGGCTTCCCGGGTCTGACGGTCGATAAATTTGCCGACATTTTAGTCACGCAGACGCTCTCGGTCGGCATGGAAAAATTAAAGCCCATGCTGTTCCCGCTCATCGCCGAGGTGCTGCGTGCCGACGGGCATGAGATCAGCGGCATCTTCGAGCGCAACGATGTGAAAATTCGTGAGCTGGAGGGACTTGCGCAGGGCAAGGGCTGGTTCGGCGATGCGCACCCCGAAAGCTGCGTGACCGAAATTTGCGAAAACGGCGTGTACTACAGCGTCGATGTCGAAAACGGGCAGAAAACCGGCTTCTTCCTCGACCAGAAGTATAACCGCCTCGCCGTTGCCCGACTTGCAAAGGGCAAGAGGGTGCTCGACTGCTTCACGCACACGGGCTCGTTTGCGCTCAACGCCGCAATGGGCGGCGCCGAGCATGTGACGGCGGTGGATGTGTCCGAAAGCGCCATCGAGATGGCTCGCAAAAACGCCGAGCGCAACGGGCTTAGTGAGCGCATGGATTTTATCGCCGCCAATGTGTTTGATCTCCTGCCCGAGCTTGAGGTCAAGAGCAAAAAGCCCTTTGATTTTATAATTCTCGACCCGCCTGCGTTCACGAAGTCACGCAAAACGGTGCACAGCGCCGAGCGTGGGTATAAGGAGATAAACCTGCGTGCGCTGCGCCTGCTGCCGAGGGGCGGGTATTTCGCCACCGCCTCGTGCAGCCACTTCATGCCGTCGGAGCTGTTCGTGAAGATGCTCAAGTCTGCGGCGCTCGACGCCGGTGTTGAGCTGCGGCAGATAGAAGCCCGCCAGCAGTCGCCCGACCACCCGATACTCTGGAATGTCCCCGAGACCGATTACCTCAAGTTCTACATATTCCAAGTGGTGTAATATATGAACTAGGGGTTTAGCGAAGCATGGGCGGAAAGCTGCCCGTCAAAACCGATAGGCGATCAACTTCCGTCAGCTACGCTTGACGAAGCAGGTCAAATGCGGTATTATTGTTATGTATTTTTACTAAGGAGGAACTAATATGGGTTTTATTCCTCAGGTCACCTGCCGGCGCTGCGGCACGAAGTTCTCCGCCATGCGCCACCGCTGCCCGTCCTGCGGCACTCGCAGAGTCAACAGCAGCAGCCGTGCCCCCGGCACTACCGCCGGCGCAGTCAAGGGCACTCCCGCCAACAAGGCGGCTAACGAAAACAGAAAGTGGCAGCTCGTGTTCGGAGCTATTTTGATAGCTGCGATAATCGTCGCCCTTATAGTCATGATAAGCATCAGCCTCAAGAACGCCGACAATCCCAATGCGCCGGTCATGCCGACCACGCCGCCCGAGGTGTCCGCCGTTCCGACGCCGACGCCCACGCCGACCCCGACTCCCACGCCCACGCCCGAGGTCACCGAGCTTCAGATAACCTACGCCGGTAACCCCATCGGCACGGACTTCACCTGCCATGTCGGCGACTCTGTCGGACTGTCAGGCTCGCACTTCCCGCTGACTATCGCCGCCGATTACCAGTGGTCGATAAGCGACGAGGGCGTCGCCACGATATCCGAGGACGGCACAGTCAAGGGTGTTGCCCCGGGCTCTGCGACCATTACCCTCACCTGCTACGGCAAGACCGCCACCTGCGTGGTTTATGTAAGAGGATAAAAATTATAAAAAACTATTGACAAATCCATCGGCATCGGTTACAATAACCCGTGCCGATAAATGGACGATTGGCGCAGCTGGTAGCGCATCCGCTTGACGTGCGGGAGGTCACAAGTTCGAGTCTTGTATCGTCCACCAAAGAAAACCACACCGAAAGGTGTGGTTTTTTGTTTTTCTCCGGAATCTTTCCCGTTTTTTGCCGTAAAATAGTTCGGCGAATTTTCGGAAGTTTTCTCTACAGCAGCATTTATGTGTGCAAAACACTTGTATGGTTTTATCGTATTTCTCCTCTAATTTTGATGTTTTTTCACTCTGCAAAAACAGAGTTACTTGTCAAATTTCAACCTCTCTGATCATATACTATTAGACATGCCAAATATAATAAGTATGTAGATTCAGAAAAGCGGATATGTTAATTGATGTTAGAAGAAAGCAGAAATGTATGCAATCTGTTGCGAAAATTATAAATTTTATTGTTTTTTCATAAAAAAGCAGATGCATGCTACTTGATTTTGAAAAGGTGAGATGCTATTATGATGTCAGAAGGAAGCAAGGATGCAAACGAAAAAAGTAGAAAGAAAGGGGAGGGTACTATGTCCGCTTTAGTACAAAGATGTTCTTACGACCTTGGCAAAAAGAAATCAGACAAGCGTGAGCAGGTAATTTCAAAGGAAGAGTTAAAATCGATTAAAGAATCGCTTGAGAAGTACCTGCCCAAAAAGAAATAATGGTTTATTTTGAACTAATGAGTGGCAAGCATATTGAGCTGGCATGGCGATTCCATGTCAGCTCTCTTTCTTGTGATAATCCGGAATATTATAGGCAATATCTTGCCTTTTCGGCCACCTCAGACCACAGTATTGGCATGGGTGTAACGCACATTCTTGCTGAACATGATGAAAATGATAATGCCACGGCCATCATAGGCTATGTTACACTAAGAACTAGTTCATTTACAAGCCGAGCAGAAGACGGCAAGAAAATTTGTAATCCGTCATTGGAGATAGCTGAACTTGCAGTTGATGAGCAATACGAAGGAAAAGGCTATGGGCGTACTCTTGTTAATTATGCAATAGCCATGGCTGACTGCATTAGAAATGAATTTGTTGCCCTAAAGCATATATGCCTCTGTGCAGATCCTAGGGCGGTGGAATTCTATGTAAAAAACAGGTTTAATAAACTCGAAGACTATTATGAGATGCCGTATGACGGATCCAACAACGATTGCACCCCCATGTACCTGACTCTTCCTGATTTGTGAAAGGCTCACCCCCACTTCTGCACTTTTCACTCTTACTTATTACTTGAAAAAGGACTTGCAAAAGCAAGTCCTTTTTCTGGTGCTCCAGCGGAGATTCGAACTCCGGCTTTTAGCCGCCCCTCGGGCGGAAAAGCCTTTTTGATTTAAATTCGCCCGCCGGCTCGCCGCTTACTCGGCAACCGCCGCCGATGGCATGTGTCCGGAGTTCTACACCTCTGCACTTTTCACTCTTACTTATTACTTGAAAAAGGACTTGCAAAAGCAAGTCCTTTTTCTGGTGCTCCAGCGGAGATTCGAACTCCGGACACCCTGCTTAAAAGGCAGGTGCTCTGCCTACTGAGCTACTGGGGCA
>CAKTQR010000030.1 GCA_934597175.1 uncultured Oscillospiraceae bacterium
TGCGCCGTTTTCAAGCTGGGCGCAGTCTATCCAGATATTATCCGTGCCGCAGTTTACATAACGCACCCGGAAGCTCGATGCGCCGTCTACGAGAGTGAAGGTAAACTGCTTGCGCTCCCATTTGCCGCCGACAAGGTCTTGCTCGGTGTATTTTGAGCTTCCCTCTATGTAATTGCCGTTTGCGTCATAGAAGTAGATGCTCAGGCGAATGCGGGAGCTATTTGAGCTGCCCATGGCGTACACGGACGAGGTGTAGTAGGTGTAGCTTGCGTTTTTGCTCACCAACTGCGACACATAGCCCTCGGGGTTGAGCTTTTCGCTCTTTGCGCCCAAGTAGTGCTTACTCGTGTCGGTCGAGACCTTGCCGCTGCTGTAGTCCCAGCTCGTGAGGTTGTTCTCAAAGCTGTGGTTTGTGAGCCGGTTTTCCGCATACTTCTGTGCAGAGCCCGTCGTCGCAAGGGTGTTGTTCTTTTTGGTGTTGCTCGAATCGGTGTAGCTATACTGACTGCCGTTGCCTGCTGCGTCGATGAGCCCGACCGTTCTGCCGAAGTTGTCGAACTGGTAGGTCTCGCTGCGGCCTTCGTTGTCCGTGAAGCGTGTGCGATTCATGCCGTCATAGTCTATGCTCAGGCTGTTGCCGGTCTCACGGGTAGAGCCGCTGCTGTATTCAGTTATCTTTGTGACCCTGCTTTTTGTTGCAGCGTCACCGGCGGTGGGATAGGAATATTTAAGCCTGTTGCCGTTTATTGCGTCGACGATGTTGAGCCGTGCGCCTGAGTCGGTGTAGTAGAAGCTTGTCGTTCTGCTGCCCGGGTAGCTGATGGAGCTCAGGCCGCCCCAGCTTGAGTAATTGAGCGTGACGGTGCGGTAGCTGCTGTCGGAGACAGGCTGCTTTATGGTGCTTATGCGGCCGCTCGAATCGTGCGTAAAGGATATCTTGCGGCCTGCGCCGTCAACGACACTGCTTATGCTGCCGTTGTCATTAAACAGCACCTTGTAGTAGCTGCCGTTGTCGTCGTAGACCTTGCGCAGTCTGCCGGAGCTGGTGAAGCTCATCTTGCCGCCTGCATCGGCGGTGATGACATACTTCTCCATGTCCGAGACCGTGGAGTTGACCGTGAGCGTCAGGCCGAGGCCGTCCTCGTCGACGGTCTTGTCGTTTTCTTTGTCGTAGTAGAAGTAATGATCCGTGCCGTCGGCGTCGGAGTAGATGTAGCGGTAGCCCATGTCGTACAGCTTTGTGTTCAAGCCGCCGGACTTGGTTATTTCCGTGAGCTTTTCCTGAATGTTCAGCCGCCAGCCCTTGCCCACCGGGTCGGGGCGGTCGATGGCGCTGCCGTGCTGGTAGCCGTTGTACACCAAGCTCAGCGATACGGGCATCTTGTTGCCTGTTGTGCTGAGGATGGGTGCTATATACACGAGGTTGCCGGTGTAGTCGTTTACATAGCCTACGCCACTTTCGCCCAAGTTCTGCTCGTGCGTTGTCCAGTAGCCCTCAAGGCCTTTGTTGCTGCGGTAGGTCACCACGAGCTGAGGCTTGCGGTAGGATATATTCGTGTTGTCTGCGGCGACAAAGGTCGCTACCGCCCATGCGCTCTCGTCGTCAGCTCTCAGGCACAGACCGTAGTTCGCTGCGCCCTCGTACCACTGCTTGACCGTTTTGGATACATCGAACTGTATAAAGTCGCCCTTATTTGCGGTCGCAAGGCTCACATTCTTGTAGTCCACGACCGTGGTGTCTATGCTCGGCAGGCCGCTGTAGCCTGTGCTCTTCTTGACCGAGCTGCCCGTCCACGAGGATGTGACCTTATATACATTCACTTGTAGACTTGTAGAATCTCCTACGCTGAAGCCATATTCCCCTGTGTACTGCGACATGCACAGCATGCCCGAGGTGACCACATCGCCCGAGCCGAGGGTCGGCAGCGAGAACTTCACATACGACTTTGCTTTTGAGTATGTAGTGCCCTTGTCGTTGCCGATGACCAGTGAGCCGTCGGGGTATGTTGCGGATTTAAAAATTGCTGTTGCGTCCTGATCGAAGCTCTGCACCGCTTCGAGGATGTTCGGGTCTACCTTGACGGGGTAAACTCGGGATTCATCATCGAGCCACGCCTTGTCCGCCGTAATCTTTACACGCAGAACGCCGTCTGCTTCCGACAGTATGTCGAGCGACACATCGCCGCTCGTCTGCCCTGCTGCATCGAACATATACGGGGCGCTGATGCAGAAGATGACCGTTCCCTGTGCGTCCTTGAGCTCTATGTTCTGCTCGTCCACCTGCGTTGCGGTCAGTTCGCCTATGTTATACTGCGCTATGAATTCGTTTTGTGCTCCGCTTTTCTTGAGCACGATGTTTTCCTTGAGGTTCACCGAGTCGAGGATATACTCTATATCCACATTCGGGAACACATCCGCATATACCAGACCGTCCGTCACTGCTTCCGGCATCATGTAAGGCTCGGCCTTTTCCGCTGCAAGCTCCAGCTTCTGTGCCTTGATGCTTATCTCGGCATCCTCTATGGGCTTGAGCGCCTGTGTTTCCGTGCCTTCTGCCGGTGTAAGCTCCTGTGTTTCTATAATATCCGGCGGGGTGATCTCCGCATCAGGCCGCAGATACGACCACGACAGCTCGTGGCCTTGGCTGCAAACGCTTACCGTTCTGTCGCCGAAGCTGTCTGCAAAGCTTACATCCAGCGGTGAGCTTGCCGGTGTGTAGCTGCCCGAGTGCATGCTGAGGGTGTTGTCTATATCCACCCACCCGGCATCATTCGTCTGCCGGTAGTGCACGGGCTCGGCATACTTTACCGCTGTGAAGCTGCCGTCGGAGTTAAGAAAATGCTTTACATCTTCTTCTCGCTTGCCCTCCACTTCGCCGATGACCGTTGCTTCGGGTGCCGCATCTTCCGTTGCAGCCGCTATCGTCTCTGTCTGCTCGATAACGCTCTCGTCCTGTCCGACCGCAAACGCCTGCACAGGCGATATCTGCAGCACCAAAGCTACGATAAGCAGCAGCGACAGCACCTTCCGCCAGTCTCTGACCAATTGTTTCATGTCTCGTCTCCCTTCGTTTTTGAGGTCGCTTTTTCCTTATTATTATGTCTGAATATTTATATTTGGTGACATCAATTGTCGAAAAATTTTATTTTTTGCTTGTATTTTACTTCTATCAGAAATATAATTACATCCTGTTAGACAATTTCTTGCTTTCCCTCAGAGGAAACACAACATTTCCTGTAAGAAGTTCTATAAGTTGGCCGAAAACGCTCATTTTTTGTGGGAGAATAAACATGAGCAACGACACAGAAAGCTATAAAATAATTGAAGAATTATACATTGATATGTATCCCAAGCTATTAAGATATGCAAGCAACGCTCTTGGTGACCCTCATCTTGCCGAAGAAGCCGTTCAGGAAACCTTCCGAATCGCCTGTGCAAAATCTGTCCAGCTTATGGAGAGCCAAAACCGTCAGGGCTGGCTTACAAATACGCTGAAATATGTGATCCGCAACACCCGCAGAAGTCAGGCAAAGTTCAGCAACCTTTTTACGATAATAACGGCCGCAGCACAAATACCGTCGGAGATGTCCGAAGATAATGTCGAACTGACAATGTACTGCACCACGGTCTTGGGGAAAGAAAATTTTGAGCTTATAAAGCACATCGTTTTCGAAAAGAAAACTATGGTCGAAGTCTCAAACGAGGTCGGAATATCCGTTGATGCCTGCAAAAAGCGTATTCAGCGGGCGAAAAAGAAGCTCAAAGAATCAATTGTGGAAGATTTTTTATAATCTGATGTCCCCATTCTGCGATCTTGAGACATACATAAGCAAAGGAGGTTGTTTTTGATGGCTGAGTCAACCAGGCAAAAAGACCGGGATCATTCCAAGTTTGACAATATGAGCACAGCTGAACTGAACGAATATCTGCGTCAGGATTCCTATCGCGAGGATTCGAATACGGACGACATTTTATATGTGATGGAGGTGCTTGAACGACGAGAAAAAGAAGACGGAAAGTATAATCCGCCCGATGTTCAAAAAGCATGGGCAGAGTTTCAGAAATATTACAACACCGAGGATAATGACGGGAAACCCCTGCACGATTTTGATGATGAGTTTGACGACATGTTCGGCAATGAGCCGGCTGCCAAAATTACGAGCATCAAAAAGGCTCGCAAGGGCATAAGCCGCACCATCAAGTCGATCATATCGGTTGCCGCCGTGCTCTGCGTGATCCTCGCAGGCTCGGTTACAGCCAAGGCGCTCGGCTACGACATATGGGATGCCATCATAGTTTGGACAAAGGACACATTCGGTTTCGAGACCACCGTGAACGAGCCCAAACCCACACCCTATGTCAAGCAGATACCCGAGGAATTGGTCGAGTTAAAAAACTTAATGACCGAACACGGTCTGTCCAACAAGCTTATCCCCGGCTACATTCCTGAGGGATATAAAATAGCTAATTTGGAGTACGATGATTTTGATAATGTGGACACCGTCTTTTGTCAGCTCAATAATGGCTCAAACGATATAATGCTCATATACAGTATGTATTCAGGTGATTCTACCTCATTTCAGCTGGAGAAAGACGCTCTTTCGCCCGAAAAGTATGAGAGCGGCGGAACTACATATTATATAATGTCAAATATGGACGACTACCTTGTAACCTGGCTTTCGGACAATGTTGAATGTACGATCCTCGGTATTCCGTCTCATGATGAAGCCTTGAAAATGATAACCTCTCTTAACCAAAGTTAAGGAGAAAAGAGAAACAATGAGCAAACGAATACTGAGATCAATTTCGGTAATACTTGTGATCGTTTTTTTAGTAAGCGCACCCGTGCATGCTTTTGCAGCAGAAGCGAGGGCCAGTGCGTGGCTTTCGGGCTACGGCGCTTCGATCGTGGCGGCAGGTAACGGCATAATCAAAATTGAGTTTAGAGTTGTAGGAACAGGCACAATGACCAAGCTCGGTGCCAGCACAATTGATATATACAAGTCAAACGGCACATTTGTAAAAACCATCTCATACACCGCAAGCGGCAACGGATATATGATGGGCTATAACACCGCATTCCACAGCGGCTCTGTCCCCTACTCAGGCGTGGCCGGACAAAAATACTACGCCGTTGTCACTTTCTTCGCAAAGAACAGCAGCGGCTCGGACACCCGCTCATATACGACAGCATACAAAACCGCAACATAAATTAAATAGCACAAACAAGAGCAGATAGGCGTGACGCCTATCTGCTCTAAGATTTGGTGGATGTAAAGCTTTTTATCTAAAACACAAACTGAAAGCTGTCAATGATGGAATCGCACACCTTCAATTCTGTGCTTTTTCGTTCGCTTTGATATGTGGCAAACACTATTTTTGGGTTTTTGGCAACGACCCATAGCTTTATAAACCAATTATCGGGTGTTGTGCCTGTGCCGTACAAAATTGTTTTGCCGTCTTTATTGAAAAGTATCAAGGGAGTATGCGTAGTAATATCATTTTTATCAAGAAAGTTCTTAGACAATATGCTTATCTGCTCATTTAAAGTTTCTTTCGTACTTAAAACGCTGAAAAATGATATTGTCATCGCACCATCACCGTTTGGGTCATACAGAAGGAGGTTGTCAGTGTCCTCCTCGGCGCACCAATTGTCAGGTAACGCATAATTTAGATATCCATTATGATCATGTATCATTGTTTTACCTCCGGTCACACGGCTTGAGCACGCCCGTCCATAACACAACAACTCAGAATCGTGGGTCATTATCTTTTTGCTTTTTCATAGACAAATAGGTCAGAACTACCACTGCAATATTCAGCGTAATAAGTATGCGGCCTGCTATTCTTCTTGGATACACTAATTTGTCGAAATATCTGTTATAATCGTCCAAAGAATAAATTACTTGTGTATCAGTTCTCAGTGAAATAACATCTACCATTTTGGCTTCATCAAACTGTCCAGCTTTATAATTTTCAACCCTAAAGTATATTTTTTGCCCGGGCTGCAAGTTCCTCACTATCTCCAGATCGATTTGTTTGCCTACAAACGAGTTTATCAACAAACAAGTCTCTGATTCGTTAATATAGATCTTTGGGTATACTCTCGTTTCTGTTTCAGTCACAACAACATTTTTTACAGTAGCCGAAAATGCCGTAGTCGCACCTTTGGACTTATTACCTTTTACAAGAATTACAGCCAAAATACTCAAAGCAATAAGTGTAATCACAGAGACAGTAAGGAGCACAGACTTTCTTTTATAACTACGCATAATATCTCCTTTGGAAATACTTTTTTCGTTCCATTGGTTGGCTATATAGTCATACTATAAATTAATTCTCCGCAATCAGCAAGGGGTTAAATATCTTGGTAAGGGTTGCGTATCCGACTATGCGGTTTCCCTCTTGTATGCTTATCCTTTTCCCGAGCCGGAGGCAATGCGGGTAGGCTTCGGGAGTAAGGAATGTTATCGTGCCCTTTGCCGTTCCGTTCGGCGGGACGGACTCAACACCATAGTAGTGGTGAATACCCGTGGTCAGATAATCATCCGTCACCAAGTGCGCCGGTCTGTAGCCGTCAATCGCAGGATTTTGTCTTGTGCCGTTAAACTCAAATATCACTTCAACATCCGGTGAGCGATCCATAATATTCTCCGCCTTTACTCAAGCTTCCAGTCGAACATATGCTTAAAGTCATCAAAGCATTGTTCACAAATCCAAATTTTGCGGTCTTTTGTGCTGTAGCCGAAATGCAGATCATCGGGTGCGGCGCTGAATTTTGCCATGCAGAACTCGCAGTGGTCATGGTCGTTTTGAGGGTCAGCCGGAAGATACTTCTGCGCAACGAGCACTGCGCCCTTTAGATATTGCTCTTGCTCTCTGAATAATCTCCAATCGTCCATAAAACCACTCCTCAGTTTCGTATCTGCTTAAGTGCGTCCAAAATGTCTTCACGCTGCGGCGGGTGCTTGCTCTTTTTCGTGAATTTGATGTTGTTCTGATTGCACCAGTCGGCGGCAACATCTTGCAGAAACGCCCAGCGGAACTGCATCCATTCATCACACAGGCCCTCGTCATTGACTATGCGGTGGAATTCATCGGTCAAGTCCTTGTTCTGACGCTCAATTTTGCGACGCATATGCGGGTGCTTGTCAATAAAGCTTTCAATTACGCTTGTTTCATCGACTTCCGGCAGCTGCAAAATGTTGATGTCACCAGCGTCGGACGGCAGCTCGGATCTATAATAAAGCAAATAGTTATCAATGTCAAAAAAAGCCTCAGAACAGCTGAGCATATAACAAACCATATCGTCCAGTTCTATGTACATATTAGCCTCCTAACGCTTTTATCGTAATTCTAAAAAAAGGCAATTCCGATTGGAATTGCCCATTTATTCTTATTAATACAGCTTTGCGCCGGCGGGGATGTGGGGGTCGACCATCAATAAGTGCAGCTTTTCTGCGCCTTCCTCGTGGTGGACGGCGGAGATCAGCATGCCGCAGGAGTCGATGCCCATCATGGGACGGGGCGGCAGATTGGTGATGGCGATGCAGGTCTTGCCGATGAGCTCTTCCGGCTCATAATATTCATGAATTCCGCTCAAAATGACCCGATCTACGCCAGTTCCGTCGTCGAGCGTGAACTTCAAAAGCTTCTTGGACTTCTTGACGGCCTCGCAGTTGAGCACCTTGACGGCACGGAAATCGGACTTTGAGAAGGTCTCAAAGTCGACAAAATCGGCAAACAGAGGCTCTATCTCGACCTTGGAGAAGTCTATCTTCTCCTCCGCTGCGGGTGCGGCGGCGGGAACTTCGGCAGGCTTTTCGGCCTTCTTTTCCATGTCCAGCGGCTTCATTGTCGGGAACAGGATAACATCACGAATCGAGTTCATGCCGGTCAGCAGCATGACGCAGCGGTCGATGCCGATGCCGAGGCCACCCGTGGGAGGCATGCCGTACTCAAGAGCATTGATGAAATCGTCGTCCATCATGCCCGCCTCGTCATCGCCCTTGGCACGGAGCTCGACCTGCTTCTGGAAGCGCTGCTTCTGGTCGATGGGATCGTTGAGCTCGGAGAAAGCGTTGCCCATCTCGCTGCGGCAGATGAACAGCTCAAAGCGCTCGGTGAGCCTGTGGTCCTTGGGGCTGCGCTTTGCAAGCGGGGAAACATCAACGGGATGCATGGTGATGAAGGTCGGCTGGATGAGCTTTTCCTCGACGAGCTGGTCAAAGCTTTCGTATAGGGCGTGACCCCAAGTGGGCTCGACCTTATCCATGTCGACACCGGCGGCCTTTGCGGCGGCAACGGCTTCGGCATCGCCCTCTATCGCCATGAAGTCAACGCCGACATACTTCTTGACGGCTTCCGCCATGGTAAGGCGCTGCCAGCCCGGGGTGAGGTCAATGGTCTCACCCTGCCAATTGCACTCGTAAGTGCCGAGGATTGACATTGCTGCACCCGAGAGCAGATCCTCAAAAAGATCCATCATGTCGTTAAAGTCTGCGTAGGACTGATAAAGCTCAACAGTGGTGAACTCCGGGTTGTGCTTTGTGTCCATGCCCTCATTGCGGAAAATGCGGCCTATCTCATAGACGCGCTCAATGCCGCCGACGATGAGGCGCTTGAGGTTGAGCTCCGTTGCGATGCGCAGGAACATGTCAATATCAAGGGTATTGTGATGGGTGATGAACGGTCTTGCGGTAGCGCCGCCGGAGATGGTGTTGAGAACGGGGGTCTCGACCTCCATGAAGCCACGGCCGTCAAGGAACGAGCGGACATAGCTTATGAACTTCGAGCGTATCTCAAAATTGCGGCGGCTTTCGTCGCTCATGATGAGGTCAACATAGCGCTGGCGATATTTAAGCTCGGTATTGGTCATGCCGTGGAACTTCTCGGGCAGCGGGCGCAGGCTCTTTGAAAGCAGCGTCACGCCCTGGACATGCACGGATATCTCCTCGGTCTTGGTCTTGAACACATAGCCCGTCACGCCGATGATATCGCCGATATCGTATTTTCTGAAGTCGGCAAACTCCTGCTCGGACACGGCGTCCTTGCGAATGTACAGCTGGAGCTGGCCACGGTCGTCCTTAATGTGGCAGAATATTGCCTTGCCCATGCCGCGCTTGGACATGATGCGGCCTGCGACCTGAACGGTCTTAGCGTCGAAGGCGTCGTAATCGGCCTTTATATCGGCAGAATATGCGCTTCTGACGAACTTGGTCTGCTCAAAGGGATCTCTGCCCTCCTGTTGGAGAGCCATAAGCTTATCACGGCGGACCTGCAGGATCTCGGACAGCTCCTGTGCAGGTGCCTCATTGGTCTTAATCTCGCTCATATGTTTTCCTCAAATCAAGTATTTTCTACGGAAAGTATCTCAAAATGCAGCTCGCCTGCGGGGGCTTCGACACTGATCTTGTCGCCTGTGACATGGCCGTACAGCCCTCTGCCGAAGGGGGAGTCGTCGGAAACTCTGCCCTCCATGGGGTTTGCCTCCTGCGAGCCTACGATGGTGTATGTTTCCTCATAGTCCTCGTCAAGGTCACGGACCTTGACAACGCTGCCGAGAGTGACTGCGCCTTTGGCAGCACCGGTATCGGTCTTTTCGACTATCTCTGCGTTTTCAAGCAGAACTTTTATCTCGGCTATCTTGGAGTAGAGCTTGCCCTGCTCTGTTTTAGCCTCGTCATATTCGCTGTTCTCGGACAGGTCGCCGAAGCTGCGTGCCTCTTTTATCTGCTCGGAAACTTCCTTTGCCTTGTCGGTCTCGAGGTACTGAAGCTCCTCTTTCAGAGCGTCGTAGCGCTCCTGACTCATTTTAAATCTGCTGTCGGTAGCCATAATGCGGTCTCCTTTATAATTAATTGCTGATTTTTTTGTTATCACTCGTCAGCCGAGTGCGTTTATCGCCGTTTCAAGCTGGGTATCGGTATTTTCATCCGCCTGCGCCACGGCAATGTCGGGCGTTACGCCGCCCGCCTCGGCGAGGTCGACCCTGTTGGGCGTGAGGTACTTATGCGTGGAAATGTGGACGGCGCTGCCGTCGGAGAGCTCGAGCGTTATCTGGCTGCGAGCCTTGCCGGTGGTCTGTTCGCCGACGATGGTCGCCCAGTTGTACTCCTGCAGGGCGGCTGCAAAAAACTCCGCTGCGCTGTAGGAGTTGCCGTTAACGAGAACGATCATCTTATTTTTAAGGCTGACCTTATCCGAGGTCTGCACGGTCTCGTGACCTTCCTTATCGACGCTTATAAACAGGTCGCCCTCGGGCAGGATATAGTCAAGCAGGTCGACAAGCTCGGTGAGCAGGCCGCCGGGGTTATTGCGGACATCGAAAATGAACGAGGTCGCACCGGTCTGTATAAGCTGCTCTATCGCCTTTTGGGTGTTTTCGCTCGACCCGGCTTCAAAGTTGCTGATCTTTATATAGCCTATATTGCCGTCGAGAAGCCTTGAGCTGACGGGGTTTTTATAGATTATCTCGCAGGCGACGGTGACGGTTTTGGCATTGCCGTTGCTGTCGAGGGTGATGGGAAAGTCCTTATTGACCTTCGAGCGAATGAGAAGGCTCACATCCTCAAGGGTCTTGCCGGTGACATCCTCGTCGTCGATGGCGGTTATGAGGTCGCCGACGGCTATGCCGGCGTTTGCGGCGGGGCTTGACTCCTCAACGGAGAACACTTCAAAGTCGCCGCTATTATTGACCTTCACGCTTACGCCGATGCCGGAGTATTCGTTCGAGCTTGACAGCTTGTACGCCTCGTATTCCTCGGCGCTCATGAAGTAGCTCCATTTATCGCCGATGCTCTTTACCATCGCCGCCGCTGCAGCATTGTAAAGCTCATTGGAATCGGCATCGCCGATGTAGTTCTGGTCGATTATCTTCTCTATCTCAACATAGCGTCTTGCATCGTCAAGATACTGCTTCGAGCCGAAGCCGCCGATGGCGGCGACATAGGTCAAAACGGCGGTCACGACGGCGACCGCAAGACAAGCTATTATAAGGTGAGTCAGCTTGATTTTATTGTCGAAGCTCGGCAGTTTGCGCTTTTTCAAGTTGCTTTCCCCTTTCCGATATACAGCACGATTGACTGGCAGTCTCAATGACTGCCAGTCAAGCATATTTTATGTTGGTTTAATCCGCATATTCACTTGCACTGCACACGGCGGCGGTCTCTGCCCCGCTCACGCTATGCGCAAGCCCGGCGGCACCGGCCGTATACGGTATAACGCTCAGCACGAGGCTCAGCACCATTGTCAGTGCAAGAATTATCGCAAGTATCGATACAACAAGTCTTCTGTTCATTTTTTCTCCTCACACCTTGAGGTAATTTCTGATGGCGATAGTACCGCCGAATGCGCCGACTATGACGCCGACCGCAACGAACACCGCAAGAACGAACGGCCAAAGCTCCGTAAACGGAACGATCTGAATAAACGATATCGCAAGGTTGGAGGATATCTTCGACTCCAAAGCGGTATACAGTCCCCACTGTGCAAGGAAGGCAAGTCCGCCGCCGACAAGGCCGAGGATAAGGCCCTCGACGATAAACGGGCATCGGATGAAGCTGTTGGATGCGCCGACCATCTTCATTATCGCTATTTCTTCCCTTCTGCCGAAGGTTGCAAGTTTGATGGTGTTGGACATAATAAACAGGGACACGAAAACGAGTACGACTATGAGCGCAAGCGACACAACGCTGACGACATTCCGAACCGAGATGAACTTGTCGGCATAGTCGAGCGGTGCGTTTACCTTTACGATACCGTCAATTTCGCCGATGGCGGCCTGCGTCTGCGCCATTTTGCTCAGGTCAACAAGCTGGATAACGAAGCGGTGACGGAACACGGAATCGTCGAGGCCTTCCATGAGGCTCTCGTCATACTTCTGCATGAATTCTTCTCTGGCTTCGGTGCGGCTTACAAACTCAACACTTGCAACATTGTCTATCGCCTGAATCTTGGTCTGAAGCTTTGCCGAGGCGTCCTGAGCGCTCATTGATTCGTCGACATAGGCAAGGATCTGATTCTGATTGCCGATATCGTCGATTATGTTGTTTACATTGATATCAAGAAGCGTGAAGCTGCCCATTACGAGAAGGCAGGCAATGATTATCGTGACCGAGGCGAAGGACATGAAGCCATGCGTAAATATATTGCGGAAGCCCTCGCCTATCAAATATCCGTATCTATTCAATTTCATAGCTGTAATACCCATCCATTCCGTCACTGATCAGGTGGCCGCCGTCAATGGCGATGACACGCTTGGAGAATGCGTTGACCAGTTCCTTCTCATGAGTTACCACCAATATGGTAGTGCCCATCTCGTTTATCTTCTCAAGCAGGAGCATCAGCTCAAGGCTGCGCACGGGGTCGAGGTTGCCGGTAGGCTCGTCGGCGATGATCATGGTAGGATTATTTACGAGCGCTCTTGCAATTGCAACACGCTGCTGCTCGCCGCCGGAAAGCTCGGCGGGCAGGCGCTTTTCACGACCGTCAAGGCCGACAAGCTCCAGCACATGCGGCACTCTCGCCTTTATCTCTCTGTTCGATGCGCCGACGACACGCATTGCAAACGCAACATTGTCATAAACCGTCATGTTCTCGATAAGGCGGAAGTCCTGGAAGATAACGCCCAGCGTTCTGCGCATCTGGGGCATCTTGCGGCGCTTCATTTCGCCCGTATTGAAGCCGTTCACGACGACCTTGCCGGCAGACGGTCTTATCTCGCCGGTCAGCAGCTTGATGATCGTGGTCTTGCCGGAGCCCGACGGACCTACGAGGAAGGCAAATTCGCCCTCATTGATGGTCAGGCTGAAATTATCCAGAGCAGCGACATCGCTGTTTTCATAGACCATCGTGACATTTTTCATTTGAACCATAGGTTTTCCTCCTGAGGTTTTGCTCGGCAGGCTGCCCCGCCGGATCTTCAGCGGCCGTTATTGTTCACCGAGTCAAGGTACTGCTTGACCATCATTGCGACCTTGAAAACTATCGCATGGTCAAACTCACGCAGGTCGAGCCCCGTTATCTTCTTGATCTTCTCAAGACGGTACACGAGCGTGTTGCGGTGGACATACAGCTTGCGGGAAGTCTCGGACACATTGAGGTTGTTCTCAAAGAACTTGTTTATAGTCTCCAGCGTGTCCTCGTCAAGGGTCTCAAGCGGGTTTTTCTTAAAGACCTCGTTTAAAAACATCTCACAAAGAGTTGTCGGCAGCTGATATATGATTCGGCCGATGCCGAGATTTTCATAGCTTATGATCGTCTTTTCCGAGTCAAACACACGGCCGACATCGATGGCGATCTGCGCTTCCTTATAGCGGTCGGCAAGCTCTCTTAAATGTCTTGCCGTTGTGCCGATGCCGATGATGCAACCGATCTGAAGCTCGGTCTCGAGCGTTTTCTCGATATTCTCGGCAATGGCTCTGACCTCGCTGCTGTTGTCGCCGTTGGGAAGCTCCTTGATGACTACCATATCCGCCTCGTTGACGCTTATGACAAAGTCATGCTGCCTGTCGGTGAACATGTTCTGCAAAACCTCCACCGCCGCAACATCGGAACGGTCGACCTGACGCACCAAAAACAGTGCTCTCGGAACATCGGGCACAAAGTGCAGCTCCTTTGTTCTGACATACACATCACCGGGCAGAATGTTGTCGGAAATGATGCTCTTTAAAAACGCCGCCTTATTGTACTTTTCCTCGTAATTTGTCTTTGCCTCGTTGAACGCAACGGCAGCCATCATGCAGCTGACTCTTGCAAGCTCATCGCAGCCTTCGACAAAAACGGCATAGTCAAACTTGGCGGTGTTTGAGCCGAGAATTTTATAGGTACGCTGATTGCTCACATAAACAGGCTCGGACGGATCGTAATTATAGCTTTGGAAGTCCTCAAGGCGTGAACCTATCATGGGAAGCTCGCTGCAGGTGATGACAAAGCCCTGCTCGTCTATAACACCGATGCATCTGTCGGTCGCTTCCTTTATCTGAATTATGACACTTTGAAAAATCCTGCTGGACATTGCTTTTCCTCCCCTGACAATATGGGTATTTTAACGATAGTCTCGCAATGATACTTCCAACATAATAATACTTTTTTGTGCGTTTTTCAATAGAAAAGTATGTGAAATTTGTGGACTTTTCAAAAAAAGCGCTAATTTCCTTGCTATATTGCCCAAAAATACGAGCAAAATTTGTCTATTATTTCTTCATCACACTGCACAATTCATCGGCAGTCAGCGGGCGGTATTCGCCCGGTTTGAGACTTTCGTCAAGCTTAAGACCGCCGATTCTCAGGCGTTTAAGCGCCGTGACGGGCTTGCCACGGGAGGCGAGCATGCGCTTTACCTGATGATATTTGCCCTCCATCACCGTTACAAAACAGCTGCCGTCGGAGCAGAGCTCAAGCCCCGCAGGCAGGCACTTTGTGCCGTCGGCAAGCGTCACGCCCCGGGCAAATGCGGCGATATCGTCGGCATCAACGGGTGCGGTCGTCTCGGCACGGTAAAGCTTTTCTATCTCGGACCTGGGCGAAATGACCTTATGCGCAAAGTCGCCGTCGTCGGTAATTAAAAGCAGCCCCGTCGTGTCCTTATCCAGCCTTCCGACCGGAAAAAGGCCGAGCCTTTTGTGCTCGGGCGAGAACATATCTATGACGGTTTTCTGCTTGCCGTCGTCGGTCGCAGACAAAACTCCGGCAGGCTTATTTAGCATAAAATAATGATTTTTTTCATATTTTAAAGCAGTACCGTCGATCGCAACGACGGCACTTTCGGGGTCGAGCTTTGTCTCGGGAGCGGCGGCAGTTTTGCCGTTCAGCGTTACTCTGCCGGCCTTAATCATCTGCTTTATCTCCCGACGGGATGCAGCCCCGCAATCGGAGATGAACTTGTCCAATCTCATCAAAGGCATAAAATCACCTTTGCGATTATAACATAAAGTATAATAAATTTGAACACCAAAAGGCTATAATATGAGTATGTTTACAAAATGTTTAAAGCTCACAAAAAAGAGCGCAGTTATATTTATCCTCATCGCTGCGGCGATCATGCTTGCGGCGGTGATGCTCCGCTCCTCCCCCGGGTGCAGCTTCGGCGTGTCGGAGCTTATAAATGTCACTAGCACCGAGGGCAGAATGAAATATTTAAGCGAGCTCGGCTGGGAGGTCGATGTCTCGACCGAGGAGTGCAAGGATGTTCTCATCCCCAAGAAATTTGAGGGCGTTATGCTCAGCTACTCAAAGCTCCAGACCGAGCAGGGCTACGATTTTGCATCCTTCGGCGGCTTGGAGTGCAAGCAGTACACCTATGTTGTGACAAACTACCCCGCCGACGGAACAGTCTATGCAACGCTGTATGTAAAGGGCGGTCATGTCATCGGCGGCGATATCCACTCGGCAAATATCGACGGCTTCATGCACACATTAAAATAATGAAATAGGTAATAAAAAGATACACGCCCCACAAGCTTAGCTTGCGGGGCGTGTCATACTGCCTAAGAATCGGATCAAACAGCAGGAACAAGCTGAAATCCAATACGCAGCAGGGGGAGTGTGAGGGGGACAAGGTCCCGCCTCAAATTGGATTATAGCCATCAAAAACGCCTGTTAAGGCTTTTTGACGAGCATAGCGAGATTTTTCGTGAAGCAAAGCTTCACAAAAAATGTGGCGTGTTTTTGAAGCGTGGAAAAAGTTATGACTTTTTTCACGCTGAAAGATACACGCCCTGTAAGCCTTGCTTACAGGGCGCGCATCTTATGTGAGGTATTTAAAAGGAGAATCACAAATCGTTTTTATGCCTTCAGGCCGAGCATCCTTGCTTCCTCAATAAGGGAGCCTACGAACGCCGCGCCGCTGACGAGTGCCGCAACACCGAACACGATGTGAGCGGTAACGGTTGCTGCCGTGCCCATGAAGCAGGCAAACACTGCTGCTGCAAAGAAGCATACGATTGCAAATTCTACGAAAAAGCTCTTTTTCATTTCATTTTCCTCCATTCAAGATTTCCGATATATCTTAACTTCTAATTGGCTGATCGGTGAAAGTCAGGCGGTGAAGCCAAACTTCTTTGCGTCTGCGATCAGAGATACAACAAAGACGACGCTGCTGACGAGTGCTGCCAGACCGAATATGAGGTGCGCGACCGGAGTTGCTGCCATGCCCATGAAGCATGCGAAAACTGCTGCTGCGAAGAAGCACACGATTGCCAGTTCAGAAAGAATGTTTTTCATTTTAATTACCTCCGTAAAGATGTTTCATTTTTTATTTTCACTTGTTTGTTTTCCCTTTGTGACTATAATATAGCACCAAGTTTGTTAAATGTCAAACAAGTTATTGTGAAGTTCGTTTTAAGTGATACTTAATACTGAAATGCATCAAACAATGCAAAAAAGCACGGTAACTCAATAGTTACCGTGCTATTCACCCTGCAAAAATTCCGATGACTTTTTGCAGGCTTCATAAAACGCCACATTTTTTGTGAAGCGCAGCTCCACAAAAAATCTCGCTATGCTCGTCAAAAAGCCTTAACAGGCGTTTTTGATGGCTATTTATCGAATTTGAGGCGAGACCTTGTCCCCCTCACACTCCCCCTGCTGCGTATTGGTTTTTACTCTGTTGCACCTGCCTTTACACAGGTCTTTGACAGTCTGCAAAAGGCACGGTAATCCAACAATTACCGTGCCTTTTTGGCTATTTTATTGCATGCATGAAAAATGCGGCTAAGCTGTCCCAGCCGGTGATTCTGTACGGCTCGTCACGCTCTATCTGCACGACATTGCCGTTTGGGGTCAGAAGCACCATGTCGGTGTCGCCGCACTCGACGATCGCGGTGCCTTCGATGCCCAGCTCGTTTAGGTGTGTAGTCTCCTCTTTGGCTTCGCTGATGTCGAGCAGCCTATACTCATCACAGAGATACCCGCTCCCGCAGACGGAGTAGTACGGGATAAGCGGAGCAAATTCGGTGGCTGTTAGCTCGTCCCGACGCTTTTTCGGCAGCGGCTTTTCAAAATCCTCCGCCCGCTCGGTCTTTACGAGCTTCAATAGCTTGACTGCTTCCTTTTCGCTTATCGCTCTCACGGGGTGCTCCTTACTCATATAATCCTTATACTCATCCATGCGCTCGTCAAGCACCGCATCGGTCGGAAACGGCTTTTCGGCGGTCTTTTTGACGGTGTAGCCGCTTATCGGCGCATCGCAGACGCAGACGGGCTCAAGCTGATCTTCATGCAGCACACCGCAGGCTATCAGCTTCTCCGCCGCTTCCTTGCGGATGAGCAGATCATTCTTCGATAAGAAGTACTGCGGTACATACGCATACGCAAAGTTTGCGTTCGGCAGGTCGGCTCTCAAATAGCTGTTCGGGAGGCTTATGGTAAGCTCGTCGAATACCTCCGCAAGCTTCGGCAGCTTTCCACCGAGCTTGACCATGGTCTTGTACATGGGCTTCAGCTTCATGAACGCCGGACTTGACGCCTTCCACCGATAATCAAAGTCGCCAATCACCCGCTCCACTCGTTCCTCCGGAAGCACGGCAAAATACTGCGTGCCTGCGTATCTGCCTACATCACGAAGCCAGCAAAAACGCAGGTCGTTTAAGTTGTTGGCAATGCACGCATCCATGAATGATGCAGGGACGCAGTGCTGCGACAGGCTTTCTTTAAAGCCGCCCGTCAGTGTGTACGCCCTGACCTTTTCAAGCTCCATATCCTTGCCCCGTGCGTCCTTGACAGTCTCAAAGGTGTCCGAGGTCTCATGAGCCCTAAACACATCAAACTTGAGCCTGTACCACTCACTGTCGGCAGCACAGTATTCCCGTATGTAGTGTCCCCTTGCTTTCATGCCGGTTTGCTTGCAGAACTGCCCGATTCGGTCGAGCATTTCGTCGCACTCGGGAGCTGACAGGTCGACCTTGCACCAGCCAACCCCCTCGCTTTCAAGTCCGAGCGAGCGAATGAAGTCTGCACTTTTTTCTAAATCCGCTTCAAGTTTTGCCCCGTGGGCGTTGCTGTCAAGTCTCCAAATAAGAGTTTCGGTGTAGCTCATATGCCCTGCTCCTTTTTCGTTATCGCATCTAACAAACCGGTGCAGCCTTCGAGGACATCACGCCATGTCGCCTCAAAGTCCCGGGTGTACCACGGGTCGGCGACGCTGCCGGGTCTTGCGGTGTAATCCATGAGCAGGCCGAGCTTGCCCTCGGGGTCATTGGGGAACAGTCTGCGCAGGTTGTACATGTTCTCTTCGTCCATGCCGATGATGAGGTCAAACCTATCGTAGTCTTCCCTTCTCACCTGCCGTGCGGTCTTGCCGCCGCAGCCTATGCCGTGCTCAGAAAGCTTGCGCCTTGCGGGCGGGTACACGGGGTTTCCTATCTCCTCGGTGCTTGTCGCCGCAGATTCGATCACGAACTCGTCCGAGAGCCCCGCCTTTGCCGTTATATCCTTCATCACGAATTCCGCCATCGGACTTCTGCAAATGTTGCCGTGGCAGACGAATAATATCTTTGTCATAGTGTCTCCCTTCTACTCTCCCGTTCAGTTTACCACACGGGCAAGGTGTTGGCAAGAAAGGCGCAGAGCGTGCGGGTGCGGTCACCGAAATTTTGTGAAATATAGCCATTTGAAGCCGTTTGCGGGCTGTGGTATAATAAAAAGCGTAATTTAACAGGGCTTACAGACACTAAATGTCACTCACTCATTGTCGGACGAGCGAGGGACTATTTTTTTGCCCAAAATCAGGAGGTTAGCTATGCCAAGCAGCAAAAAGGAAGGAATTTTATTGAGCGTAATCATGAGCTTTGTCATGATATATGTGATGGCGGCACTGAACGAATGTGTGAAAGCCGGAGCTTTCACGGGCGGCGCATGGGTCGTTGCACTGGAGCGTCTGCCGCTCGGATTCGTGGTCGGCATCATATGCGACCTTGCCGTGTGTACCCCGCTGTCGAGAAAGCTCGTTGCCGCCGTTTCCGATGCGGACGACCGTGACTGCTTCAAGGTGCTCATACTCAGATTCAGCATGGTCGTTTTGATGACCGTCGCAATGACCGTGTTCTCGGTCGTTGTGACATGGACGGATGCGCAGTCGGCAGTCAGGGACTTTTTCAAGTACCTGCCGTACAATTTCACGATAGCGCTGCCGATACAAATGCTGATCGTTGCCCCCTTTTCGTTCAGACTGGCGCACGCTATTGCAAAGGCCTAATATGCAAAAAGTCCACCGTGCAAGCGGTGGACTTTTGCTTATTCTTTGTCGTCGGTCATCATCTTAAATACCGCCGTCCGGTCGCCGTTTTCTTCCCGTTAAGCGAATAATCTCCGAGCGTCATATGTTCATTTCTCTATTTATAGCAAAACGCCCCGTCTCTGTCAACAAGGCAGAAGCGGGTCGGTCATTTTATTTTGCGACGGATTTGTAGTAGTTGCCGAAGTCGGCAAGGGCATCGATTATGGGCAGCTCCTCCTTGCCGAGCTGGGTCAGGCCATACCCGACGCTGTTGTTGAATGAAAAGGGAGGCTCGCCGAAAAAGGCATCTGTTTGAGCAGATGCCTTTTTCATATTACGCTTCCATGTACTCGTGAAGCTCGGCGATCGTGCTGCCCTTGCTTTCGTAGTAGGCGAGCAGCTCGGGGAGCTTTCTTTTGTCGTAGCTTGTGATGCAGTCTGTCATGACATGGACTGTATAGCCGCTTTTTGTCATGTTATAGCAGGTGGATTTGACGCAGGCTGCGGCATCCGCACCGACAAGGAAAAACTCCGTGAGGTCGTTTGCTTTGATGAAGTCGACGAAGCTTTCGCAGGTCAGAGCGCTGCTTCTTGTCTTCACAAAGATGTTGTCCGAGACGACCTTCAGCTCCGACACAAAGTCCGCACCGTGGGTGTCGGGCTTAAATGTTTTTACTCCGGCGGACAGGTTGTTGTGCTGAATGTAGATAACACACATCTGCCTGCCGACCGCCCAATCGATCGCTTGGTTGACACGGTCGATGATTTCCCGGTAGTGCTTGGTGATGTCGTTTTGCAGGTCGATTACGACCAAGGCGCTGTTTTTCATGCTATTCTCCAATTCCCGCTTCCGCAGGCTCAGTATAGCATTACAAGAATTTTTAAGCAAGCAATTAAATTCCGGCGACGGAGTCGATCGGCAGGGACATGACGATGCCCTGCGCATCGCTGTGCATGCCGCAGCTTTCGCCGATGCACTGCATGAGCGTCAGCTTATTTGCAGATTCCGTGAGGATAAGAACTATCTCCTTTTCGTCCTGGGCGCTCAAGCCCCAAAAGTTTGTGACATCCGCATTGCCTATGCGCCGGCTGTGGATGACCGTGCCGCCCTTTGCGCCGGCACTGCGGACTGTCTCCATGACATCGCCGCTGAAGCCTCGGTTAACTATCGCCGCAACGAGAGAGTATTTTGTTTCGGACATGCTGTTATCTTCCTTTCCTTCGATGTTCATAAGCTCCGCTCCCGTGTTTTGGGCAAGGATGCGCAGGATGAGATTGTTTGCGCCGTTGAGCGGGATAGTGAATGCAATGCCGCTGTTTGCGGTGTTAAGCCGCAGCTCCGTGCGCAGCTTGTCAAGCAGGACATCGGCAAGTCCTTTCGGTATCATGCTGATCAAAACGCTTTTATCGATGCTGCCGAGTCCGAGCATATCCATGATCTCGCTGGAGGCCGTGCCCTCGGCGCTGAAGCGGTATTGCAGCGGCAATGCGCCCTTTTTGAACAATTCCGCCGCCCGCTCGGCGAGCTTCGGCGTTGTTATCAGCGTCAAAAGCTGAAATGATGCTTTTTTCTGTTCCATTTACTCAACCTCCTCAAGGTCAACGATAGCATCGCAGTCGTCGGCAATTGCCGCCCTTTCAGTCGATACTTTCTTTCCGGTCTTAAGCTTATACACGATACCCATAAGCTGAATTGCGATAAGTGGGGTCAAGGCAACAAGTGCGACAACGCCGAATGCATCGGTCATTAGATTTCCTCCCAGTGCCTCGCATGCGCCTATGCTCAGCGGCAGCAGGAATGTCGAGGTCATAGGGCCGCTGGCGACGCCGCCCGAGTCGAATGCAATGCCGATAAAAATATCCGGAACAAAGCGGGACAGCAGCAGCGCTATGATATAGCCCGGGATAACAAACCACTGGATGGATACCCCGGCGAGGACACGCAGCATCGCAAGTCCCACGCTGACTGCAACGCCTATCGACATGCAGCGATTCATCATTTTTACGGAGATAGCGCCGTTTGTAACGGTCTCGACCTGATGGTTGAGCACCTGTATGGCTGGCTCTGCCTTGACGATGTAGTAGCCAATCAGCATACCGATGGGGATGAGCACCCAATGGAACGACACGCCCGCCAGCTCTTTGCCGAGGTAAGCGCCGACCGGTGTAAACCCGACATTTGCTCCGCAGAGGAACAGTACAAGACCGATGTAGGTATACGCAAAGCCGACGACGATGCGCTTTATCTGCCGCTTATGATAACGGCGTGTCATGATCTGAAAGACTAAAAACACCGCATTTATAGGCAGCAGCGAAATGAGGACCTCCTTGGCGTACAGCGGCAGCCCCTGTGCAAACACACGGGCGACATCCTGCGTGGTGACGACGCTCGCCACATCGGTGAGCGTATACGCAGCCTCGGTCGGCTTATAAAAGCAGCCGAGTATCAAAACGGCAAGGATAGGGCCAATACTGGAGATGGCGACGAGGCCGAAGCTATCGCTGGCTGCGTTTTTGTCGTTTCGCACAGAGGCAAGTCCGACGCCGACCGCCATGATGAACGGTACGGTCATAGGTCCGGTAGTAACGCCGCCCGAGTCGAACGCCACCGCCAGAAACTCCTTGGGCACGAACAGTGACGCAAGGATGAGTGCGGTATAGCAGATGATGAGCAGTCTTGACAGCCCGATCTTATAGCGGATGCGGACTATCGCCAAAGCAAGAAACAAGCCGACACCGACCGCCACCGTCAGGATGAGCACGGTGTTCGGGATGGAGGGCACCTGACCGGCAAGAACTTGCAGGTCGGGCTCGGACACGGTTATGATGACGCCCATGATAAAGCCCGTCAAAAGGACCGTTATCAGCTTTTTCATTTTCGACAGCTGCACGCCGATGCCTTCTCCTATCGGCGTCATTGCCATTTCCGCACCGAGCTGGAAAAATCCCATTCCGACTATCAGCATGGCAGCTCCCGTGAGGAACATGACGACGCTGCCAAGCTCCATGGGGACAAGTATGACGCTGAGTATCAGAACGATGGCAGTGATCGGAACAACGGCGGAGAGTGACTCGTTTATCTTCTCTTTCAGTTTTTGATTCAATAATGTGCTCTCCTTTTATGTATTTTCTAGTCTCGGTATGATGCCATGACCTCTCTGAACAGCTCCTGCGTGGACGGAGGCGTGTAGGTGATCGCATTTGCTCCGGCATCGATGGTCTGTTTTATGCTCTCGTTGGTGTTGCCGCCGGAGGCGATGAGCGGGACATCGGGAAACTCCGAGCGGATCTTTCTCACCAGCTGCGGGGTGTTTTTCCCGCTGGCGACATTCAATATCGCAGCGCCGTGCTTAATTCTGCTTGCAATATCCGTATTCTCGCTCGTTACTGTGATGATAACGGGGATATCCACGGCGTTGCTCACGGCAAGGAGATTCAGGTCTGATATCGGTGCATTGAGCACAACGCCCATAGCTCCCTGCGCCTCCACATCCTTGGCTAAGGCTACGGTGCGCAGGCCCTTGGTCACCCCGCCGCCTACGCCGCAGAACACGGGGATATACGATGCTCGGATGATGGCATCGCTGATGGTCTGCTGCGGGGTAAAGGGATAGACCGCAAACACGGCGTCGGCGTCACAATTACGGATTATGGCAAGGTCAGTCGTAAACACGAAGCTTTTTATTCTGCGTCCGTTTATGATTATCCCGCTGGCTTGGAAGACCGCCTCGGGAATTTTCAGAATATGCTGCCGCAAGCGGCTGCCGATGCGGGGTATCTGCTCGTTTTTATTCTCGTCCATATCGTGTCTCCCCTATTACCAATCGGAGTTTCTGCGGGCGAACGCCGCAACGATGCTTTCTATGCCGAACAGGATAAGGAATATCGCCGCCATGTAGCATATCGCCCTGAGAGTCACGAAGGACATGGTCGGGCTGAATATCATCACAAAGCCGAGCACGAGCCCTAGTATGTTCAGCGTCAGTGAAAAATAGTAGTAAAACCGGTTGCCGAGCATGCGTATCAAATTCATCCTGGTCAAGCCCGAGATGCAGTGTGCGATGAACCATATCGGCACAAGGATGGTCAGCGCCCATTTGCCGATGTTGGGGTCGGCGACCAGCATAACGCCGCACATTACGCTCAGAATTCCGGCGATAAGCGACAGCGTCGGCCCGAAGCCGGTGAAGCGGGCAAGCCGGACATAGACGACGATATCCTCAATGCCTATCACAATGGCGATAACTCCGTAGACTACGACCGCTCCGGTCAGCATGCTTTCCGGGCGGGCAAAGGTGAAAATGCCAAGCAGGATAAGGAGCAGACCGACTGCAAGCTCGCTCCATCCGAAGCCGTTTTCCCGTTTCATACAGTTTCCCCGTCCTTTCCGTTCAGAATAGCCATGAATTCGCTACCGGTGATGGTCTCTTTCTCGTAGAGATAGCCGGCAAGCTCATCGAGCTTGTGGCGGTTATCTGCAAGCAGCTTGCGAGCCTTGTCATGCTGCCTTTTGACGGTCTCGACGACCTTTTTGTCAATTTCCTTCTGCGTATCGGCAGAGCATGCAAGCGATGTGTCGCCGCCGAGGTACTGATTCGTGACGGTCTCAATGGCGACCATGTCAAACTCGTCGGTCATGCCGTAGCGGGTTATCATCGCACGGGCAAGCTTTGTCGCCTGCTCAATATCGTTGGAAGCACCGGTGGTTATCTGCCCGAAAACTATCTCCTCGGCCGCACGGCCGCCGGTAAGCGTGGCTATCTTGTTTTCAAGCTCCTCCTTCGTCATCAAAACCTTGTCATTTTGTTCGACCTGCATTGTGTAGCCCAGTGCGCCGGAGGTGCGGGGGATTATGGTTATCTTCTGCACCGGTGCAGAAGCCGTCTGCAAGGCTGCGACCAGTGCATGGCCTATCTCGTGATAGGCAACGACTTTCTTTTCGCTGTCAGTCATGATGGCGTTTTTCTTCTGATAGCCGGCGATGACGACCTCAATGCTCTCCTCAAGGTCTGCCTGCTGAACAACAGTGCGTCCACTGCGCACGGCACGCAGGGCAGCTTCGTTTATGATGTTTGCAAGCTCAGCGCCCGAAGTGCCGGATGCCATGCGGGCAATGGTGTGGAAGTCCACATCGTCGCCTACCTTTATCTTCTTTGCGTGCACCTTGAGGATGGCTTCGCGGCCTGCAAGGTCGGGCAGCTCCACCGGCACACGGCGGTCAAAGCGGCCGGGACGGGTCAGTGCGGGGTCAAGCGATTCGGGGCGGTTTGTTGCCGCCAGAATGATGACGCCGTTGTTGCCCTCAAAGCCGTCCATCTCGGTCAGCAGCTGATTGAGCGTCTGCTCACGCTCATCGTTGCCGCCTATCTGGCCGTCACGCTTTTTGCCGATGGCATCTATCTCGTCGATGAACACGATGCAGGGCGCTTTTTCCTTGGCCTGCCTGAACAGGTCACGCACCTTCGATGCGCCCATGCCGACGAACATTTCTACAAATTCAGAGCCGGACATGGAGAAAAACGGCACTTCAGCCTCGCCTGCAACAGCCTTTGCAAGCATGGTCTTACCGGTGCCCGGAGGGCCTACGAGCAGCACGCCCTTGGGCATGGACGCACCGACATCGGAGTACTTTTGGGGATTGTGCAGGTAGTCGACTATCTCGGCGAGGTTTTCCTTTGCCTCGTCCTCACCGGCGACATCGGAAAAGCGGATGCCGTCCGTGGACGGGACATAGACCTTGGCGTTGCTCTTTCCCATGCCGAACGCCATTGCATTCGGACCGCCCGCCTGCGATATCATTTTCTTCGCCATATACTGCCCGAGCGCAACGAATATCACGATGGGCAGGATAAAGGTCAAAAGAAAGCTCAGCAACGGCGACATGCCCTTTTCAATGTTCCGGGTGAAAGTCGCACCGGAAGCGTAAAGGCGCTCGGTCAGGGTCGGATCGTTCATTTCGCCGGTTTTGTAGACTTGGGTCTCGTCCTTATCGGTGAAGACTATCTCGGAATCGGTGACCTCGACGCTGCCGATGTTTTTCTCCTCGATCATCTTCATAAATGTGCCGTAATCGACCTCTTTGACCCTGGCATTTACCAGCAGCGGCGAGACGATGACATTGAACACCAGGATGACCAGCAGGGCGATGGTGTAGTAATAGATCAGCGGTTTTTTCGGAGACTTGACTTCTTTCATGCTTATGCGACTCCTTTTTCATTGTAATGGTGAAAGTATACCTTCCGTTTCTAAACTGAAACGAAACTTTGGAATAAAATGCGAGCAAACGAGAGCATTTTTACGGCATTGACACACGGGGT
Source organism: uncultured Oscillospiraceae bacterium (assembly GCA_934597175.1). Lineage (GTDB taxonomy): Bacteria > Bacillota > Clostridia > Oscillospirales > Oscillospiraceae > F23-B02. The sequence goes on from CAKTQR010000030.1 coordinate 25,534, forward strand.
GCGAGCCTGTAAAATTTATATGGATATAAGTTTATTTTCAGTTAATTTTTCGGCATTATTATGCGGTAAGAGCAATTTAGCCGAGGAGGATATTTATGTTTCACATTCTCGTTGTTGATGACGATAAGCATACAAGGATGCTGCTGCGTGCCGTTTTGGAAAACGCCAATTACACCGTGACGACGGCGACAAACGGCGAGGAGGCGCTGGAGACGCTGGATAAGGAGCATGTAGACCTTGTCGTGCTGGACATTATGATGCCGAAAATGGACGGTTATGAGTTCACGAAGATAGTCAGGGAAACGGACAATGCACTGCCCATTTTGATGGTCACGGCAAAGCATCTGCCCTCGGACGAGAAAAAGGGCTTTCTCGTGGGGACGGATGATTACATCACGAAGCCCATCGACGAGGAAAAGCTGCTTTTGCGCATCAGGGCTCTGCTGCGGCGGGCGCAGATAGTAAATGAACACAAGATCACCATCGGAGATGTCGTTTTGGACTACAATTCGTTCACGGTCACGAAAAACGGCGAGACGCAGGAGCTGCCGCAAAAGGAATTTTTGCTTCTATATAAGCTTCTTTCCTACCCCGGGCAGATCTTCACCCGTATCCAACTGATGGACGAGATATGGGGCACGGACAGCGAGACCGGCTGGGAGACCGTCACGGTCCATGTCGGGCGCTTGCGCAAGCGCTTTGAGGGCTGGGACGAGTTTGAGATAGTTGCCGTTCGTGGGCTTGGTTACAAGGCGGTGAGGAAGGTATGAATAAAAACGAGCGCACAGGGCGGGTCGCTCTGGCGCTGCTGATATCGGGTATAATTTTTGCGGCAAGCATACTTATTATGCTGCTCACCATCGGCGTCGTTTACGGCCTTGTGCGGTTTGGCGTCATCGAGACCGTCGGCGAGCAGGTCGGCTTGCCGGAGGTTTTGCGGTTTTTCTTTTATGTCAGTCTGGTCATCGGCTTTCTGCTTGCGTGTTTCATCGGCAAGATCGCCATCAAGCCGTTCAAGCGCCTAATCGACCAGCTCGACAGGCTTGCAAGCGGCGATTTCAAGGCGAGGCTGCATTTCGGCAGGCTCATCGCCGAGCACCCCACCTTCAGGCAGGTCGAAAACAGCTTCAACCGGGCGGCCGAGGAGCTCGATCACACGGAGATGCTGCGCAGCGATTTTATAAACAACTTCTCGCACGAATTCAAGACCCCGATAGTCTCCATCGCCGGTTTTGCAAAGCTTCTGCGCCGGGGAAACCTCACGGATGAGCAGAAGGAGGAGTACCTTGAGGTCATCGAGGAGGAGTCGCTGCGGCTTTCCGCCATGGCGACCAATGTGCTGAGCTTGACTCGGGTGGAAAACCAGACCATCCTGACGGAGGTCACACGGTTTAATCTTTCCGAGCAGATACGAGGGGCTGTTCTGCTGCTTGCGGAAAAGTGGACGCCCAAGAGCCTGTACATGGACATGCAGTTTGACGAGCATATGATATGCGCAAACGAGGAGCTGCTCAAGCAGGTGTGGATAAACCTGCTTGACAATGCGATAAAGTTTTCAGACCCCAACGACACGGTGACGGTCGAGCTCCACGAGGAGGGCGAGCGTCTCTCGGTCAGCGTTTCAAACCACGGCAGGGACATCCCCAAGGATCGCATCGCCCACATATTCAACAAGTTCTATCAGGCCGACGAATCACATTCGTCCGAGGGCAACGGCATCGGCCTTGCCATCGTGAAAAAAGTGTGCGAGCTGCACGGCGGCACGGTGTCGGCAGCAAGCGAAGGCGGCACAACGACCTTCACCGTCGTGCTGCCCAAGCAGCAGGATGTGTAAAGGGTCGAGAGAAAATTGTCAAGGCAAAAGTAAAAATCCCGCACTGTCGTACGGGATTTTTGGCGGAGAACCGTAATTTTGATAGAAACCGTGTAAGGGGGTGCAACTTCGGTTCGGAGGGGGGTGCAGTTCTCGATTTGAGGGGGTGCAAATTAGCGTTGTTTAGTATATCAGATGCAGCAATCTTTCCATTTTACCATCCCACTCTCTGCTGGAAT
>CAKTQR010000031.1 GCA_934597175.1 uncultured Oscillospiraceae bacterium
AGCAGCGCCAGCATAGGCACAAACAGCATGGGCAGATAGAACAGATACCACAGGTACCGGACGGCGTCCGGCTGCCAGAATATAAAATACTTTGCCGAACGGACTACCATCCAGATGATGAGAAGCACCGCAGTGCCCGTCATAAACCGGCATACCTGCTTTTGCACGATCCGCTGACGGACGGAGAGCCCCCAGGCAGCGAATAGGCCAATATAGATAAAGCTGCGCAGATAGGAAAACAGCATCGGGCAGAAGCTGCCTCTGCCTACAATTCGGAAGCAATATGCCAGTATCACGGCAAGTACAGCGATGCCGCTTGTTATGATGGTATTCTTTTTCTGTTCGGTCATAAACAGACCCCATTTCGCCTTCATTCGTTTTTGTTTTTCCTTTGGTATACCTTTTCAAATTAAATTATAGCATAAATCCGTCTGCTTCTCAACTGCTTCTTACGAGGCTTTGCACAAAAGCCACACTTTTACCCCACAACAGAGAAAAAAGGGCGGTCTTTGACCTGCACAAGTCGAACCGATTCCATCTTATACTCTGCCTTGATAGAGTTATTTGTCTTTCCTTATTTGAAACAGCACCTGATCCCCGACACAGCAGGCGGCAGCGTAGCTGTGACTGCGCCAATTTTCCTTGTGCAGAGAAATAAAGGACAGCATATTTGATTTCTCCTTTTTTTGAGGGTAATAAAAAAGGCAGATAGATTTTTGCTTTCTATCTGCCTGTGTATCTGATATTTACTTTTCGGGAGTTCAAGTCAATCCACAAAGGGAAAACGGCGATTTTACATCTGTGTTTTGGTACAGAGAAAAATCGCCGTTTGGGTAGCAAAAAAGCCCGATATATTCGGGCTTTTCGCAGGAGACATCTTTTTTTGCCTCCACATTATGGTGCGAGAGAGGAGACTTGAACTCCCACGTCGGTTGACACACGCCCCTCAAACGTGCCTGTCTACCTGTTCCAGCACTCTCGCATAACCCAATTAAGGGCAAGAGTTATTATAGCAGAGAAAATGCGATTGTCAAGGATTAATTTTATCTTTTTCTTGGTTTTCTTTCAGATAAATGCCGACATAAATGGCCGAAAGGACCAAAACCGCAAGCATCAGCTCACCGCCTAGGCGGGGCTGTACAAGGTAATGTCGGGAAAAATACGCATAGTAGCAGTGCAGCGACGCAAGCTCGGCGAGAATGGGCATCACCGCAAAGCGCAGGTCGGAAACGGCAAGCACTATGCACAGCATACCGCCGGCAAAGAAATAGCGGTCGTGCATGTGCGGCAGCAGAAACGGTATGCCGATCGCAAGCAGCACCGCCATGCCGAAGATGACACGCTTGTCAAGCTTTTTGCTGTTTGCCGTCGCCACGGCGAACACGATAAACATGAACACGAATGCGGCGATGACGAGCAGCGTTGACCACATTTCGGTGTTCTCGCCCCACCGGAACATCGAGGTGAGGGAGGGGGCGTTGTAGTTCATCGCATCGCCCACCGTGCCAGCCTGCGAAAGATACAGCGTCAGCGTATCCCAAAGCGGCCTGCCTGCGATAACGGCGGGCAGTATCATGACGAGGTACGCAGCAGGGAATATAAGCAGGTGCCTGAATTTTATCTTCTTTGCCACCAGCAGCACGAAGAATACCGGCATTACGAACACCGCTTGGAGCTTGAACGCAAACGATGCCGTGATGCTGACCATTGCACCCACGGGCTTATCGCTCAGCGCAAGGTACAGCGACAGCACGGCAAAGAAGGTGTAGATGCTGTCGCACTGCGCCCAGTATGCGCCGTTGAGTACCACGGTGGGGAAAAGCAGAACGGCAAAAAAGCAGACGATAAGCCGCAGCCGGCCTTTCGTAAACAGCGAGCACAGCTTCATGCACGCCCACGCAAGCAGCACATCGAAAACAACAGACAGCAGCTTTATTAGATAAAGCTCGCTTATGTCGATATAGGAAAACAGAGCAAGAAAATAAAGATACGGCAGGTTGTAGTTGCCGACCGACAGCCCCAGCGCCTTGAACCCGCCGTGCTCACGGAAAAACTGCGTCCACGGTGCGAGGAAACTCAGGTAATCGCCGCTTTCGTAATCGAGCAAAAAATATCGGATGACGACCGCACCGGCCATAAAAAGAACGGCAAAAACGAGGTGAGCGGTGTTTTTTAAAAGCCCCTCACGCCATAGCAGGAGCATGCCAAGCACGAAAACGAGCAGCATCGATATCATCAAAAAATCATTCATAAGCAGTCAAATCTCACAAAAAAACGGCGGAAGCTTATAGCAACCGCCGAAAAATCCACATTTCACAAAATATTTCTTGACATAGCTATATATACAATGATAGAATAACTTGCTATGTTATCTTGTGCCGTAAACGCTGGCATCCCATTGTTTACGAGTACAATATATCATTAACCGAAAGCAAATACAACACCGACTTTCGCAAAAGAAACAACTTAGCCGGGTGTTCTCAATTACGATTAAGGAGTGTGCACGAATGCCAAAAGATGTTCTCTACGGCAAAACTCTAAGAAAGAGCTTTGCAAGATACGAAGAGATCCAGGACATGCCCAACCTGCTGGAGATCCAGAAGAAGTCATACAAGTGGTTTCTGGAGACCGGCCTGCGTGAAGTTTTCAGAGATACCGATGCGGTCACCGACTACAGCGGTAAGCTCGAGCTCAGCTTCGTTGACTATTCCATGGACGAAAAGCCCAAGTACAACGAGGAAGAGTGCAAAGCAAGAGATGCAACATACGCCGCACCCTTGAAGGTCAGCGTTCGTCTGCGCAATCTCGAGACCGAGGAGATCAAGGAGCAGGAGATCTTCATGGGCGACTTCCCGCTCATGACCGCAGGCGGCACCTTTATCATCAACGGTGCTGAGCGTGTCATCGTCTCGCAGATCGTCCGTTCCCCCGGTGTGTACTACGATAAGACCACCGACCGCAGCATGACCAGCCTCTACGCTGCAACGGTCATCCCTTATCACGGCGCATGGCTCGAGTATGAGACCGACGCAAACGATGTGTTCTATGTCCGCATCGATAAAAACCGCAAGCTGCCCATCACCTGGTTCCTCAAGGCCATGGGCAAGTACGATGCAAATAAGCCCGAGACCTGGCTGTCCTGCACTCCCGACCCCATCGTCGGTGCTGTGACCAACGATCGCCTTAAGGAGATCTTCGGCGAGGACGAGCGCATTGTAAACACCATTGATAAGGACACCACCACCAGCCGTGACGAGTGCCTTATCGAGATCTACAGAAAGCTGCGCCCCGGCGATCCCCCGACGGTGGAAAGCGCCGAGTCTCTGCTTGACGGTCTGTTCTTCGACCGCCGCCGCTATGACATTTCCAATGTCGGCCGCTATAAGTTCAACAAGAAGCTTGCGCTTCGCAGCCGCATCGTCGGCTTTGAGCTTGCAATGCCCGTTGCAGACGAGCGTACCGGCGAGATAATCGCCGACGCAGGCGAGGTCATCTCCCGTGAAAAGGCCGAGCTTATCGACAGAGCGGATGTAAACGATGTTTACCTCAATGTCGACGGCAAGACCGTCCGTGTGTTCTCCAACGGCATGGTGCATCTTGATAACTATGTCGACTTTGACCCCATGGAGCTCGGCATCAAGGAGAAGGTCAGAGGCATCGTCCTCAAGCAGCTTCTCGAGCAGTACGAGGGCGAGGCTCTCAAGGCCGCCATCGCCGAGAACATCGATGTTCTTATCCCGAAGCACATCGTTGTCGACGATATGTTCGCCTCCGTCAACTACCTCAACTGCCTTGCCCACGGCATCGGCACTAAGGATGATATCGACCACCTCGGCAACCGCCGTGTCCGCTGCGTCGGCGAGCTTCTGCAGAACCAGTTCCGCATCGGCTTTAGCCGCATGGAGCGTGTCATCCGTGAGCGCATGACCCTGCAGGATCTTGACATCGTCACTCCGCAGAGCCTTATAAATATCCGTCCCGTGACCGCAGCCATCAAGGAGTTCTTCGGCTCTTCGCCGCTGAGCCAGTTCATGGATCAGACAAACCCCCTGTCCGAGCTTACGCATAAGCGCCGTATGTCGGCTCTCGGCCCGGGCGGCCTTTCCAGAGAAAGAGCTTCCTTCGATGTCCGAGATGTACACTACAGCCACTACGGCCGTCTGTGCCCCATCGAGACTCCCGAAGGTCCTAACATCGGCCTTATCTCTTACCTTGCGTCCTACGCCCGTGCCAATGAGTACGGCTTCCTCGTTGCGCCCTTCCAGAAGGTCGAAAAGGGCACCTGCCGTGTCACCGACGAGATCGAGTATATGACCGCAGATGTTGAGGATAACTACATTGTTGCTCCTGCGACCGAGCCCCGTGACGAGAACGGCTGCCTTATAAACAAGCGTATCACCTGCCGTCACCGTGACGAGATCATCGAGGTTGACCGTGAGCGCGTTGATTATATCGATATCAGCCCCCGCATGATGGTCTCCATTGCGACCGCAATGATCCCCTTCCTCGAAAACGACGACGCAAACCGTGCTCTGATGGGCGCAAACATGCAGCGTCAGGCAGTTCCCCTTATGACCACCCAGGCACCTATCGTTGCCACCGGCATCGAGCATAAGTGCGCTGTCGACTCCGGCGTTGTCGTCCTCGCAGAGGGCGACGGCGAGATCGTTCGCTCCGATGCTCAGAATGTCACCGTTAAGTACGACGGCGGCGAGGTCAAAAACTACAAGCTTATAAAGTTTGCCCGCAGTAACCAGGGCACCTGCGTAAACCAGCGTCCCATCGTCTCTCTCGGCGACCGTGTCCATGAGGGCGATGTCATCGCCGACGGCCCGAGCACCAGCCAGGGCGAGATTTCCCTCGGCAAGAACATCCTTGTCGGCTTCATGACTTGGGAAGGCTACAACTACGAGGACGCTATCCTTATCAACGAGCGCCTTGTTATGGACGATGTGTTCACCTCCATCCATATCGAGGAGTACGAGTGCGACGCACGAGACACCAAGCTCGGACCTGAAGAGATCACCCGTGATATCCCCGGCGTCGGCGACGATGCACTCAAGTATCTTGACGAGCGCGGCATCATCACCGTCGGCGCAGAAGTCCGTGCCGGTGATATCCTTGTCGGAAAGGTCACCCCGAAGGGCGAAACTGACCTCACCGCCGAGGAAAGACTGCTTCGTGCCATCTTCGGCGAGAAGGCAAGAGAAGTGCGTGACACCTCGCTCAAAGTCCCCCACGGCGAGAGCGGCATCATTGTTGATGTAAAGCGCTTTACCCGTGAAAACGGCGACGAGATGAGCCCCGGCGTAAACGAAGTCGTAAGAGTTTACATTGCGCAGAAGCGCAAGATCTCCGTCGGCGACAAGATGGCCGGCCGCCACGGCAACAAGGGCGTCGTTTCCCGCATCCTGCCCCGTGAGGATATGCCTTATCTGCCCGACGGCACTCCGCTTGATATCGTCCTTAATCCTCTGGGCGTTCCGTCCCGTATGAATATCGGTCAGGTCTTGGAGGTCCACCTCGGCTACGCTGCACAGGCTCTCGGCTGGAAGGTCGCAACGCCTATCTTCAACGGCGCAAACGAGAAGACCATTCGTGACACCCTGCGTCAGGCAGGTCTGCGTGAGGACGGCAAGAGCGTTCTGTACGATGGCCGCACCGGCGAAAAGTTCGACAACGATGTCACTGTCGGCTGGGTCTACTTCCTTAAGCTGCACCACCTCGTTGACGATAAGATCCATGCCCGTTCCACCGGCCCTTACAGCCTTGTTACACAGCAGCCTCTCGGCGGCAAGGCGCAGTTCGGCGGCCAGCGCTTCGGCGAAATGGAGGTTTGGGCGCTGGAAGCATACGGCGCTGCATACACCCTGCAGGAGATACTCACCGTCAAGTCCGACGATGTCACCGGCCGTGTCCGCACCTACGAGAGCATCGTCAAGGGCAACAACATCCCGCAGCCCGGCGTTCCCGAGTCGTTCAAGGTCCTTGTCAAAGAGCTTCAGTCTCTGTGCCTTGATATCCGTGTCCTTGATAAGGACGGTGAGGAGATAGAGCTCAAGGACGATGACGAGGATGAGTTCATCCCCGGCGTGAAGGACGAGATGTTCGAGAGCTTCACGAACGATGACGAGATAGCCGCCGAGGGCTACACCATCGAGGATATCCCCGAGCAGGACGATGACGATTTCAATTTCGATTCTGACGATTACAGCGAGGAGGATGAATAATAATGAGCTACACACCGTTTGACGCCATCAAAATAGGCATTGCCTCCCCTGAAATGATCCTTTCATGGTCCTCCGGCGAGGTCACCAAGCCCGAGACCATCAACTACCGCACCCTGAAGCCCGAGCGTGACGGCCTGTTCTGCGAGCGCATTTTCGGACCGACCAAGGACTGGGAGTGCCACTGCGGCAAGTACAAGAAGATCCGCTACAAGGGCAAGATATGCGACCGCTGCGGCGTCGAGGTCACCAAGAGCAAGGTGCGCCGTGAGCGCATGGGTCACATCGAGCTTGCCGCTCCCGTGTCCCACATCTGGTACTTCAAGGGCATACCCAGCCGCATGGGCCTGTTGCTCGACCTCACCCCGAGAATTCTCGAGAAGGTACTGTACTTTGCAAATTATATAGTAACCGACCCCGGCTTCACTCCGCTGGAAAAGTGCCAGATACTCACCGAGAAAGAGTACCGTGATATGCGTGAGAAGTACGAGGACGACTTTGACGCAGGCATGGGCGCAGAGGCCATTAAGAAGCTGCTGCAGCAGATAGACTGCGAAAAGCTCTCGGCCGAGCTGCGTGAGGAGCTTCAGAACGCCTCCGGTCAGAAAAAGGCAAAGCTCGTCAAGCGCCTCGAGGTAGTCGAAGCGTTCAGACAGAGCGGCAATAAGCCCGAGTGGATGATAATCGACATCCTGCCCGTTATCCCGCCCGAGATCCGCCCCATGGTCCAGCTTGACGGCGGCCGCTTTGCGACCAGCGACCTTAACGACCTGTACCGCAGAGTCATAAACCGCAACAACCGTCTTAAGAGACTTATCCAGCTCAACGCACCTGACATCATTGTCCGCAACGAAAAGCGTATGCTTCAGGAAGCCGTTGACGCACTTATCGATAACGGCCGTAGAGGCCGCCCGGTCACCGGCGCAAACTCCCGTGCGCTCAAGTCGCTTTCCGATATGCTCAAGGGCAAGCAGGGCCGCTTCCGTCAGAATCTGCTGGGCAAGCGTGTCGACTACTCCGGCCGTTCCGTTATCGTCGTCGGTCCTGACCTTAAGATCTATCAGTGCGGTGTTCCCAAGGAAATGGCTATCGAGCTGTTCCGCCCCTTCGTCATGAAGAAGCTCGTTGAGGACGGCGCTGCAAACAACATCAAGTCCGCAAAGAAGATGGTCGACAAGCAGCGTACCGAGGTCTGGGACGCACTCGAAGTCGTTATCAAGGAGCACCCGGTGCTGCTCAACCGTGCACCTACGCTGCACCGTCTGGGCATCCAGGCATTTGAGCCCATCCTCGTTGAGGGTCGTGCTCTTAAGCTGCACCCGCTGGTATGTACCGCATATAACGCCGACTTCGACGGCGACCAGATGGCTATCCATGTACCTCTGTCGGCAGAGGCACAGGCCGAGGCGAGAATTCTCATGCTCTCGGCAAACAACCTCCTGCGTCCGCAGGACGGCCACCCCGTAACCGTTCCTACTCAGGATATGATCCTCGGCTCTTACTACCTTACCATGAAGCGCATCGGCAAGGCAGAGAAGGGCGCAGAGCGTGTCCGTATCGACGAGCCGGGCGACACCGAGTATATGAAGGGCGAGATAGTCGACGGCGACGATTTCGTTGCCGCACAGGAAAGCGCCGAGGCCGAGGGCAAGACCGCTCCCACCTACAAGCCCCTGCTTTGCTACCGTGACCCCAACGAGGCAGTCATGGCATACAGTCAGGGCGAGGTCGGTCTGCATGCGCCTATCCTCGTAAGAGTTACCAAAACCATCGACGGCGTCGAGAAGTCCAAAATAATCGAGAGCACCGTTGGCCGCATAATCTTCAACGAGAATATCCCGCAGGATCTGGGCTATGTTGACCGTACCGATCCCAAGACCATGTTCGACCATGAGATCGGCTTCCAGGTCGGCAAGAAGCAGCTGGGCAACATCATTGACCGCTGCATCAAGAAGCACGGCTTCACCATTTCCGCCGAAGTGCTCGACAGCATCAAGGCAATGGGCTACAAGTACTCTACCAAGGGTGCTATCACCATCTCCATCGCCGACATGACCGTTCCCGAGGCAAAGCAGACCCTCATAAGCGAGACCGAGGAGAAGGTCATCAAGATCGAGCGTCAGTTCAAGCGTGGCTTTATCACCGATGATGAGCGCTACCGCCTCGTCGTATCCGAGTGGGAAAAGACCACCAAGGATGTCACCGCCGCACTTCAGAACTGCCTTGACACCTACAATCCTATCTACATGATGGCAAACTCCGGTGCTCGTGGCTCTATGAATCAGATCCGTCAGCTTGCCGGTATGCGTGGCCTTATGGCTAACACCTCCGGTAAGACCATCGAGATCCCCATCAAGGCAAACTTCCGTGAGGGCCTTTCCGTTCTGGAGTACTTCATCTCCTCCAGAGGTGCACGAAAGGGTCTTGCCGATACCGCACTTCGTACCGCCGACTCCGGTTACCTTACCCGCCGTATGGTCGATGTCTGCCAGGATGTCATCATCCGTGAGCCCGACTGCGGCACTACCGAGGGCGTGTGGATGAGCGAGGTCGTCGACAAGGGTCAGGTCGTCCAGTCCTTCGGAACGAGCATCCACGGCCGTTTCCCGGCAGTTCCCGTCTGCGATCCCGCAACCGGCGAGGTGCTGTTTGATACCGACCATATGCTCATGCCCGAGGACGCAGATGTCCTCGAAGCACACGGCATCAAGGCCGTCAAGATCCGCAGCGTTCTGTCCTGCGAAGCCCGCACCGGCGTGTGCGCAAAGTGCTACGGCATCAACCTTGCGATCGGCAAGCCCGTCAACGCAGGCGAGGCCGTCGGCGTTATCGCAGCTCAGTCCATCGGCGAGCCCGGTACTCAGCTTACCATGCGTACCTTCCATACCGGCGGTGTCGCAGGTGACGATATCACCCAGGGTCTTCCCCGTGTCGAAGAGCTGTTCGAGGCACGCAAGCCCAAGAAGATGGCTGTCCTCTCCGAAGTCTCCGGCACTGTCAGCATCGAGGAGACCAAGAAGGGCGCACTGTTCGCCATCAGCGTTATCAACGAGAACGAGGGCGAGACCAAGGTCTACACCGTTCCTCACTCGGCAGGCATCCTCGTCAAGAACGGCGACCATGTCGACAAGGGTCAGGAGCTCACCAGCGGCGCACTCAGCCCGCATGATGTCCTGCGTATCCGTGGCATAGACGACGATGAGTTCGGCCGTCCCGGCGTCCGCAACTACATCATTCAGGAGGTCCAGAAGGTCTACCGTCAGCAGGGCGTTGACATCAACGATAAGCATATCGAGATCATCGTCCGCCAGATGATGCGCAAGGTCAAGATCGAAGACTCCGGCAGCACCGATCTTCTCAGCGGCGCAACAGTCGATATCGGCGAGCTCAAGGCAGCAAACCGCAAGATCGACGAGCGCATCGCAGCAGGTGAGGAGGGACTTACCAAGGCCACCTACACCCAGCTTCTCATGGGTATCACCAAGGCATCTCTTGCAACGGAAAGCTTCCTGTCGGCAGCCTCCTTCCAGGAGACCACCAAGGTTCTTACGGAAGCCGCCATCAAGGGCAAGGTCGACCACCTCGTCGGCCTCAAGGAGAATGTCATCATCGGCAAGCTCATCCCCGCAGGCAGCGGCCTTGCGATGTACCGTGAGTTCGAGGAAAAGACCGACGAGACCGCAGCCGACGAAGCCGAGAGCTTTGTTGACCTGTCTGCACTTGTCGGACGCACCAACGCACTCTGATAAATCTAAAAACTGCTGTACCGCATGGTACAGCAGTTTTTGCCCGTCAATACCTCCAATTACGGCAACAGAGTGTTGTATAATATGGCAAAATATGCAGCGATTGAAATTAACTCTTTGCATACTCCCAATCACTATAGTATAATTTAATTATAATTGTATAGGAGGGATAGCAATGAAAAAGAAAATGTCCGCTTGGATAACCGCCGCCGTATGTCTGCTGCTGATAATAGCGCTGTATTTCCTTGCGCCAGCTCATCCCATCGCCGCAGACGATATAACCTACGCATCCGTTACTCGCATGGACGACCGTATTGACCTTAACGGGAAGCGGCTAGAAGACATCAATGAGCTGTTTGCCGATGTGACAGCCAAGCGCTGCTTCGCTCCGGCAAACATCACCGAGAATCCTGAAACAATAATGGTCGACATGACGACAAACGATGGACCAAAGCACATTATCTTCGGCGACGAGGTGTATCTGTACTCATCCGCCGACGACACCATTTGGTACAGGATAGATAATGCAGACTACCTGCGTTTGTTTGTCGAAAACCTTCCGCATGTTGAAGAGTGACACAAGCCGTGAAACTGCCGCTCATATGCGGCGGTTTCGGCATTTAGACAAGAAAAAGCGAAAAAGCAAACTGTATTTTGTGTAAAAAAATCTTGACTAAATTTGTGTAATTTGCTAAAATATCAACCTGTGTGGGATTGCTATGCCCAAAAACGGCTGACCCACCGAAAATCCTTGATTTTCAAGGAAATTTTTGAAGAAAGGAGAAATGAAAATTGCCTACCTTTAACCAGCTGGTAAGAAAAGGCAGAGAGAAGGTTACCTACAAGTCCAATTCTCCCGCAATGCAGAAGGGCCTGAACACCCTGAAGAACCGTGAGACCGACCTGAGCGCACCTCAGAAGAGAGGCGTCTGCACCGCAGTCCGTACCTCTACTCCTAAGAAGCCGAACTCCGCTCTGCGTAAAATTGCCCGTGTCCGCCTGACCAATGGCTACGAAGTTACCGCTTACATTCCCGGTATCGGCCACAACCTTCAGGAGCACAGCGTCGTCATGATCCGCGGCGGCCGTGTAAAGGACCTCCCCGGTGTCCGTTACCACATCATCCGTGGTACTCTCGATGCACAGGGTGTTTCCGGTCGTATGCAGGCCCGCAGCAAGTACGGTGCAAAGAGACCCAAGGCCTCGAAGAAGTAATCAACCAACAGCAAAATTTTTGCCCTGTTGTTTATCATAATATATTGATAACCTCGGGGCGCAGACGGAAAGCGAAAAGTCTTTCCGAGTACCTGTGAAGTCATTTTTTAATGAAGGAGGGAAGCAAAGTGCCCAGAAGAGGTAATGTTCCCAAAAGAGAGATTTTACCCGATCCTATGTACAATAGCGTTCTGGTGACCAAGCTCATCAATGCTATTATGCTGGACGGCAAAAAGGGTGTTGCTCAGAAGGTCGTTTACGACGCTTTTGACATCATCAAGGAGAAGACCGGCAAGGACCCCCTTGAAGCCTTCACCGAAGCAATGAACAACATTATGCCCAGCCTGGAAGTCAAGGCTCGCCGTGTCGGCGGTGCTACCTACCAGGTTCCTATCGAAGTAAGACCTGCCCGCCGTCAGACACTCGGCCTTCGTTGGCTCGTCGGCTACGCCCGCAAGCGTGGCGAGAAGACCATGAAGGAGCGTCTCGCAGGCGAGATCATGGATGCATGCAACAATCTCGGTGCCTCCGTCAAGAAGCGTGAGGATACCCACAAGATGGCAGATTCCAACAAGGCATTCGCACACTTCAGATGGTAATCTGAACAGGAGTATTTTATGCCCAGACAGTATTCACTTGAAAAAACCAGAAATATCGGAATCATGGCTCACATCGATGCCGGTAAGACTACGACCACTGAGCGTATTCTTTACTACACCGGCGTCAACTACAAGATAGGTGAGACCCATGAGGGCACTGCGACCATGGACTGGATGGAGCAGGAGCAGGAGCGTGGTATCACCATCACCTCCGCCGCTACCACCTGCCACTGGCGCAATACCCGCATCAATATCATCGATACCCCGGGTCATGTTGACTTCACCGTTGAAGTCGAGCGTTCTCTGCGAGTACTCGACGGCTGCGTGACGGTCCTCTGTGCAAAGGGCGGCGTTGAGCCTCAGTCCGAGACAGTATGGAGACAGGCCGACCATTACCATGTCCCCAGAATGATATACATCAATAAAATGGATATCATGGGTGCTGACTTCTATCATGTTCTTGAGATGATACATGACAGACTTAAATGTAATGCGGTCCCAATTCAGCTCCCCATCGGCGCTGAAGCTGATTTCAGGGGCATAATTGACCTGGTCGAAATGAACGCCCGCATCTACTATGACGATCTCGGCAACGATATGCGTGATGAGCCCATCCCTGAGGACATGCGTGATCTTGCTGAGGAGTACAGAGTCAAGATGCTCGAAGCCATCTCCGACTTCGACGATGAGATAATGATGCTTTATCTCGAAGGCGAGGAGATCCCGCAGGATATGATCCGTGCCGCCATCAGAAAGGCCACCTGCGCCGTCAAGATGGTGCCCGTCGTCTGTGGAACTTCCTACAAAAACAAAGGTGTGCAGAAGCTGCTTGACGCAGTCGTAGATTACATGCCCTCTCCCTTGGATATCCCCGCAATAAGCGGCGTTAACCCCAAGACCGACGAGGAGGAGACCCGTGAGGCCTCCGACAGCGCTCCGTTCTCGGCGCTTGCGTTCAAGATCATGACCGACCCCTATGTCGGACGCCTGAGCTTCTTCCGTGTTTACTCCGGTACGCTGGAGGCCGGCAAGACCGTGCTCAACTCGTCCAAGGGTCAGCGTGAGCGCATTGGCCGCATCCTGCTGATGCACGCAAATCACAGAGAAGATCTCACCATGGCTTATTCCGGTGACATCGCCGCCGCAGTCGGTCTCAAAAACACCACAACGGGCGATACTCTTTGTGATGAGAAAAATCCCATTGTCCTTGAATCCATGGAATTCCCCGAGCCTGTTATCCGTGTCGCCATCGAGCCCAAGACCAAGGCCGGTCAGGAGAAAATGGCGATCGCCCTTCAGAAGCTGGCAGAGGAAGACCCCACCTTCAAGACCTATACGGATGAAGAGACGGGTCAGACCATCATCGCCGGTATGGGCGAGCTCCATCTGGAGATCATCGTTGACAGACTGCTCAGAGAGTTCAAGGTAGAAGCCAATGTCGGCAAGCCCCAGGTTTCCTATAAGGAGACCATTACCCGCTCTGCCACCGTCGACACCCGCTATGCCCGCCAGACCGGCGGTAAGGGTCAGTTTGCACACTGTAAGATCATCGTTGAGCCGAACGAGCCCGGCAAGGGTTATGAGTTCATCAACAAGATCACCGGCGGTGCGATCCCCAAGGAGTACATTCCTTGCGTCGATCAGGGTATTCAGGGTGCTATGCAGTCCGGCGTTCTTGCAGGCTATCAGGTCGTCGATGTCAAGGTCACCTTGATAGACGGCTCGTATCACGAGGTCGACTCCTCCGAGATGGCGTTCAAGATCTGCGGCAGTATGGCGTTCAAGGAGGCCTGTGAAAAGGCCGGCCCGACTCTGCTCGAGCCCATTATGAAGGTCGTCGTGACTGCACCCGATGAGTACATGGGTGATGTCATGGGCGATGTAAACTCAAGACGCGGACAGATCGTTGGCTCCGACATCAGAAACGGTGCGGCAGTCATCGAGGCAAATGTTCCGCTGTCGACCATGTTTGGTTACGCTACCGACCTGCGCAGCAAAACGCAGGGCAGAGCGACTTACAGCATGGAGCCCAGCCACTATGTTGAGCTGCCCAAGAGCCTTCAGGAGACTCTGGTCGGCAACCGCAGAAAAGGCTGATAAAATATAAGTACAAGTAAGAAAATTTTAAGTATTGATTAAAACAATTTGGAGGTAAAATCATGGCAAAGCAGACATTCGACAGATCCCTGCCCCACGTTAATATCGGTACCATCGGCCATATTGACCACGGCAAGACCACTCTGACCGCAGCTATCACTAAGTACCTTGCAATGCAGGGTGG
This sequence comes from uncultured Oscillospiraceae bacterium, assembly GCA_934597175.1. Classification (GTDB taxonomy): domain Bacteria; phylum Bacillota; class Clostridia; order Oscillospirales; family Oscillospiraceae; genus F23-B02. The sequence continues at coordinate 14,069 of CAKTQR010000031.1, forward strand.
CGCAGAGTACACTGACTACTCTTCCATCGACAAGGCTCCCGAAGAGAGAGAGCGCGGCATCACCATCAACACCGCTCATGTTGAATACAAGACCGCACATCGTCACTACGCACATGTTGACTGCCCGGGCCACGCCGACTACATCAAGAACATGATTACCGGCGCAGCTCAGATGGACGGCGCTATCCTCGTTATCGCCGCATCCGACGGTCCTATGGCTCAGACTCGTGAGCACCTTCTGCTCGCCCGTCAGGTCAATGTTCCTTCCGTTCTCGTATTCCTGAACAAGTGCGACCAGGTCGACGACGAAGAGCTCCTCGAGCTCGTCGAGATGGAAGTTCGCGAGCTTCTCGACTTCTACGGCTTCCCCGGAGATGACACCCCCATCATCCGCGGCTCCGCTCTTAACGCACTCGTTTCCGAGTCCACCGATCCCAATGCTCCCGAGTATGCTTGCATCAAGGAGCTCATGGACGCAGTTGACACTTGGATCCCCACTCCCGACCGCAAGGCCGACCAGCCGTTCCTCATGCCCATCGAAGATGTCTTCACCATTTCCGGTCGTGGCACCGTTACCACCGGCCGTGTAGAGCGTGGCCGTGTTAAGGTTGGCGACAAGGTCCAGATCGTTGGCCTGAAGGACGAGATCACCGAGACCACCGTCACCGGTACCGAGATGTTCCACAAGATCCTCGAGTACGCAGAGGCAGGCGACAATGTCGGTACTCTTCTCCGTGGTATCGCAAAGAAGGATGTCGAGCGTGGACAGGTCCTCGCAGCTCCCGGCTCCATCAAGCCCCACACCAAGTTCAAGGGCCAGGTCTACGTCCTGTCCAAGGAAGAAGGCGGCCGTCACACTCCGTTCTTCAACAACTACCGTCCTCAGTTCTACTTCCGTACCACCGATGTTACCGGCGTCATCACCCTTCCCGAAGGCACTGAGATGTGCATGCCCGGCGACAATGTCGATATGGATGTTGAGCTGATCACCCCGATCGCAATCGAGAACGGCCTGCGTTTCGCTATCCGTGAGGGTGGCCGCACTGTCGGTTCCGGCGTTGTTATCGCTGTCAACGAGTAATATCGTTTTATAGCTGCACTTGCGGCAAAGCAAGACCGCATCAAGGAGTTCTTCCTTGATGCGGTCTTGTGCCGCAACCCGAAAACTATCCGCATTTTTATATAAAATGAAAACTAAGACAAATAAAATTCCACAGCTTGTATTTCTGATCATTATAATTGTCGCCGTCCTCGTGGCGGTCATCGTCCGCCTTGTGCAGTCTAAGCAGACTGCGCCCGAGACCCCGCAGGAGACGCTCGCTCAGCCGACCGAGGCTGTCGTCCCGACGCCCGCACCGACCGAGACGCTTCCTCAGCCGAGCAGCCAGATAAGCGTATCGCTTGACCTGCCGGATTATGACGGCTACTCGTTTACAGACGGCCATAAAGCGCTTATTTCAAACTGCGCCTTTGTCGGTGACAGCATTTGCAGCGGCCTGTATGTCTACGGAGTTTTGCCGCAGGATATCGTCGTTGCGGTCGGCAATGTCGGCATCCGCAGCATCGATAACTACACCTTTAAGGTAAACGGCAGCGAGTACAATGCCCTTGATGCCCTGACGGTCATAGCGCCAAAGTATGTCATCTTCTCCATGGGAATGAACGATATCAACATCACAAGCGCCGAGACCTATTGCGAGAACTATCTTGATATGCTAAAACGCACGCATGAGCGCCTGCCGCAGTCAAAGCTGTATGTTGCGTCCATTACGCCCATCGATTCGGCGTCAAGCTTTGCGTCGAACGACAAGATCAACCGCTATAACGCAGCCGTCAAGCAGGCGGTCGAGGAAGCGGGCTACGGCTATATTGATATAGCCACCTCCCTGCGTGACTCCTCCGGCGGCATGAACTCACGCTTCAGCGGCGGCGACGGCATACATATCAATAAATCCGCTTACTACTCCATCCTCAGCGATGTAGTTAAGAAGATAGGCTAAAAAAGAGAGTGCGTCGCACTCTCTTTTTTACCCTGATTGCCAATTGTGCAGATATGTGCTATCCTTTTGAAGAAAGGAGCTGAGCTCATGAACACTGTTCGTTTTATGATCCATAGACAACCGTCGCTTTTGGGTTTTCTTAAGCCGAACAAGCTCTATATCAACGGCAGCTGTGTAGGCTTCGTGTCAAGCGGCATGACGCTTACCGCCTATGTTCCCGGTGCACAGACATATATAATTGAGGTCAGGCATCCTTTCGGCAGCAATTGCGTCGTGCCTGCCGGTGAGCATGAGTATAAAATCGAGCTCAAAAGGGCATCCGACGAGCAAAATGACCGGCACACGGAAATGTACCTAGTAAAGGACGAACAGCGCACTCTTTTGCCCTCGTTCCGCTTCGGTAGATATACAAAATCGGTGTATTCCGACACCATAACGCAGCTTGCGCCCGCCGAGCAAACATTTGCATACTGCGTGGAATTTTGGCTTGCCGTAACCGATGACCTGCAAGAGGTTTACGCCTCACCGAACTATCGCACAATGCTTGATGCCTTGCGCTCGGTCGGCGCTGCCAAAGCAGCCAACTCCCTCGAACACCTTGCCGCAGAACACCTGCCTGACGCAGTGCTCCCACTGGACGATGACCAAATTGAGCAGTATCAAAAGGAGCTTGAGAAAGCAAACAAAGCATTTTGGAACGACGAGACTGTGATTTCCGAGTTCCACAAAGAAGTTGTGTCATATATCTTGAAAAATTTGAATAACGACGCAAATGTATATTAACCTAAATAAAGCATCGGGTTGAGCCGATGCTTTTTGTTTATCACTTCGCCATATGCGCTTTGGGCTGCAGCTCGGCGCACAGTGCGCCGGAGAGTATGAGGACTGCGCCGATGATTTGACCGACGAGAAGCTGCTCGCCGAGGAAGATGAACGAGAAAAACGCAGCCTGCGACCAGATAAAAAACAGCACGGCACTTTCTCGGATATGTCGATAAAAGGCAGCCCACACTCTGAAAATGTGCTATAATGGCGGTGTAAAAGCTTTTTTACGGGCAAAAGCCCTGATGTAAAAGGCGTTTGATAGACAATGCGGCTGTTTTCGGCTAGTATTCGAGACACAAGGTGGTTATGATAATGGAAATAAGCGAAAGATTTAAACAGGCAAGAATACAAAGCGGCATGACGCAGGAGCAGGTCGCAGACAAGGTGATGGTGTCCCGAGTGACGCTGTCGCACTGGGAAAACGGCAAGACCCTGCCGGACATCGCAAGCCTCATAAGCCTCAGCGACCTTTATCAGATAAGCCTTGATGATCTATTGAAAGGTGATCCGAAAATGACAGCAAAGGTAAAAAAGGACGCAAAGGACCTCAACAATAACAGGAGAGTACTCCTCATAACGGCGATTTTGGCGCTCATCGTGATGCTGACATATACAATTAGCCTCTTTGTCGGCGGCAACTTCAAGGCGTTCACACAGGCGGCAGCCCCGTGGCTCATCATGGGCATCGGCGTTGCGGCTCTGGCAAGCTACTCGTCGCAAACTCAAGATGGCAGCAGGAAATAAGCAAAGCTCCGCATTAAAATGCGGAGCTTTTTCTTGACTTTTGACGGTGTGGATAGTATAATCAGTTAAACAAATCATACTTATTATACGAGGAGAGATCTAAATGAAAGCACCAAAGGGCTGCTACGCATGGACGGCGACCGTCGGCGAAAAAGGGCAGATAGTCATACCCAAGCAGGCGAGGGAGGTCTTCGGTATCGAGCCGGGCGACACGCTGATTTTGCTCGGTGACATTAAGCGAGGCATCGCCATTCCGCCCAAATCGACATTTACGACCCTCGCCAGCCGGGTTTTCGAGGAGGAAGAGTAATGAGCAGTGTTTTGCAGGTTGAAAACCTATGCAAGGACTATCCCAAGTTTAAGCTTCAAAATGTTTCGTTTTCCATCGAAAAGGGCTCAATTATGGGCTTTATCGGCCGAAACGGTGCAGGCAAGAGCACAACGCTCAAGTCTGTTTTAAACCTCGTTCACCCCACATCAGGCGAAATTCGCTTCTTCGGCATGGACATGGCGCAGCACGAGGGCGAGATAAAACAGCGCATTGGCTTTGCCGGCGGTGCGGTCGACTACTATAAAAAGAAAAAGATATCCGCCATCGTCGCCGTCACCAAGCGGTTTTACGACACTTGGGACGACGCAGCGTACCAAAAGTACATGAAGCTTTTTAACATCGACGAGGACAAGACCCCAGGCGAACTGTCCGAGGGCATGAAGGTCAAGCTCAATTTGGTGCTTGCCCTGTCGCACGGTGCGGAGCTTCTCATCCTCGATGAGCCGACGAGCGGGCTCGACCCCGTGTCCAGGGAGGAACTTCTCGATGTGTTCGAGTATCTGGCGGGCAAGGGGATATCGATCCTGTTCTCAACGCATATTACCTCCGACCTTGACAAATGCGCAGATCAGATCACCTACATCAAGGACGGGCAAATAGTTGCCTCGGAGAACAAGCAGGCGTTTCTAGACCGCTGCCGTGGAAACGGCTGGGGCAATAACATCGAGGAAATTATGGTGCACTTTGAAAAGAGGTCTATATATGAACAGATTGCTGACTAAGGAGCTCAAGCTATTTGCCGCTCCGCTGACATATTTCTTCCTTGCCTTTTCGCTCATGACGCTTATCCCCGGGTATCCGATTTTGATGGGCTCGTTCTTCATCTGCTTCGGCATTTTCCAGTCGTTCCAGCTCGGGCGGGAGACAAACGATGTGCTGTACACGGTGCTGCTGCCGATAAAGAAAAGCGACGCCGTCAAGGCGAGGTTTGAGTTTGTCGTGCTTATAGAGATGTTAGGCTTCGTTCTCATGGCGATACTCACCGCCATACGCATGACCGTACTCAGCGGTGCTGCGCCCTATGTACAAAATCCCCTCATGAGCGCAAACCCCGTGTACCTTGCGTTCGTGCTGATAATTTATGCTGCCTTCAACCTTATCTTCGTCCGGCAGTTTTACAAAACTGCGTATAAAATAGGCAAGCCCTTTATCATTTTTATCGTTGCGGCACTCATCATAACCGGCGCTGCCGAAGCGCTGCACTATATCCCTGAACTTGCGTTTTTAAACGCCGTGAGCGGGGAGGGAATGACGGCAAACTACCTCATCCTTGCCGCAGCCGCAGTTGTGTATGCTCTAGTGACCTTTTTGGCGTATAAAGCCTCGTGCCGCAGCTTTGAAAGCGTGGATTTTTAAAAATTCCACTCGTATTCTCCCGTCAAGGGATGTATAATGAGGACGATGCGAGCTATTATTGAGCCATCAAATGTAGGAGGCGGCATATGAATCAGATAGCCATCGGAAATTTCATCGAGAAAAAGAGAAAAGAACAAAACCTCACGCAGGCTCAGCTTGCCGAAAAGCTCGGCGTGTCGAACAAGACCGTGTCCAAGTGGGAAAACGGCAAGTGCATGCCCGATTACGGCGTTATCCAGCCGCTGTGCGCAGAACTCAAGGTTACCGTGTCCGAGCTCATGGACGGCGAGGAGCAGCCGGAGGACAGTATCCGAGCCTACGACGATGAGCAGATACTTGACCTAATTAAGCGCACGCAGGCGCTTGAAAACCAGCGCACAACGCTTATCGGCATCCTGTTGATAGTCATGGGTATGGCGCTGGGCGCAATGTCCTTTACCATCGGCGGCAGCGATGTCAAGGACTTTTTCTCCGGCATCATGATGGGTCTTTCCACCGGCTCAATGCTCGTCGGTGTCTTCGTTGCAATGAAATCCGTTGCAAAACGGGGATAAATATGCAAAAATTTGCGGCTAACGCTTGACAACAGAAAGTTTGCTGCTATAATACTATACGAAAACTGAACACCTTATCAAGAGCGGTGGAGGGAACGGCCCTGTGAAACCCGGCAACCTGCGTTAAGCGTGGTGCTAAATCCGGCGGTGATTATCGAGAGATGAGGCTTATGACCAAGAAACAAAATCCGTCGGTAACGACGGATTTTTTCGTTGTAATGACCAGAAGTGTGTTCGGCTAAGATTTTTACCAGGAGGAAAAGAAAAATGAGCAAAAGACTGTTTACATCCGAATCCGTGACCGAGGGACATCCCGACAAGATCTGCGACCAGATCTCCGACGCTGTCCTTGACGCAATTCTGGAAAAAGACCCCGAGGGTCGTGTCGCCTGCGAGACCACCGTGTCCACCGGCCTTGTCCACATCATGGGCGAGATAAGCACCGACTGCTACATCGACATTCCCAAGATAGCCCGTGATGTCATCCGTGATATCGGCTATGACAGAGCAAAGTACGGCTTTGACTGCGAGACCTGCGGCATCATCTCCAACATCGATGAGCAGTCGGCGGATATCGCTCTCGGCGTTGACAAGTCGCTTGAGATGAAAAACGGCGAGGACGCCGAGCTTCAGAACGGAGCGGGCGACCAGGGCATGATGTTCGGCTACGCCTGCAACGAGACGCCCGAGCTCATGCCGCTTGCCATCAGCCTGTCGCACAAGATCGCAAAGCGCCTTGCCGATGTCAGAAAGCAGGGTCTCGTCGACTACCTGCGTCCCGACGGCAAGACCCAGGTCACCGTCGAGTATGACGACTCCGGCAAGCCCGTGAGAGTTGACACCGTTGTCCTCTCGACCCAGCATGCTCCCGAGGCAGAGCTTGAGCAGATAAGAAACGACATGATAAACCTCGTCATCAAGCCCAGCATCCCCGCAGAGCTGCTTGACGAGAACACCAAGTATTATGTAAACCCGACCGGCCGCTTCGTCATCGGCGGACCTCAGGGTGACTCCGGCCTGACCGGCAGAAAGATCATCGTCGACACCTACGGTGGCAGCGCACCTCACGGCGGCGGCGCATTCTCCGGCAAAGACCCCACCAAGGTCGACCGCAGCGCAGCCTACGCCTCCCGCTATGTCGCAAAGAACATCGTGGCAGCCGGCCTTGCCGACAAGTGCCTTGTCCAGCTTGCCTACGCCATCGGCATTGCAAGACCCGTATCCGTCATGGTCGACACCTACGGCACGGGCAAGGTCGCTGACGAGAAGCTCGCCGAAGCGGTCAACAAGGTCTTTGACCTGCGCCCGACCGCAATAATCCGTGACCTCGACCTCAGAAAGCCCATTTACCGCAAGCTCGCCGCCTACGGCCACATGGGCAGAACAGACCTCGGCGTCCGCTGGGAGGACACCGACAGGGTCGACGCACTGCTCGAGGCCGTTAAGTAATGCATATCCCGACCTGCGAAAGCTCGGAGCTTGATATTTTAAGCTTTGACGAGGCGTTAAAAAACTCCGGCAGCAGGGGCGACTACGATGCAGATAAGTGGCTGTATGTGCCCGATTACTACGCTGATTACCGTTATATCCTCGGCACTCGGGGCAATGACCCGCTTATCTGCATCGGTATAAATCCCTCGACCGCTGCGCCCGACGACCTTGACAATACCCTAAAAAGCGTCGCCCGCATCGCCGACGCAAACGGCTATGACAGCTGGATAATGTTCAATGTCTATGCCCAGCGTGCGACGAATCCCGACGACATGGACACCGTGCTCAACGAAAAGCTGCACCGTGAGAATATGCGGGCGTTTGAGTACATACTAAGTAATGTAGGCGATGGCATTTCCCCGGCAATATGGGCTGCATGGGGCACCATCATCGAAAAACGCCCGTATCTTAGGGACTGCGTCCTCGACATGGTCAGGATAGGGCAGAGCTACGGCGCAAATTGGTTTTCGGCAGGCAAGCGGTCAAAGAAGGGACACCCGCACCATCCGCTGTATCTGCGCAAGGACGCCGTGACAGAGCCGTTTGACATTGAAGAATATCTCGAGGTGATAAAATGAGCGATCATGCCTTCAAGCTTGCCGTTTGTCAGATAAGAACGGAGCTTGATAAAAAAGTTACCATGGATAAGGCCGAGCGCATGGTGCGTGAGGCGGCACGCAACGGCGCTAATATCGTCGTGCTGCCGGAAATGTATAATTGCCCGTACTCGAAGAAGTATTTTCAGGCCTTTGCCGATGCCGAAAACGGCGAGAGCCTGGAGCAGATGTCCGCCTGGGCAAAGGGAAACGGCGTTATCCTCGTCGGCGGCTCTATCCCCGAAAAGGACGGCGGCAAGCTGTACAACACCTGCTTTGTGTTCGACGAGACCGGCAAGGTCATCGCCCGCCACCGCAAAATGCACCTTTTCGATGTCGATATCGAGGGCGGCATCCGCTTTAAGGAGTCAAACCACTTTTCCGCCGGCAGCGAGATAACCACCTTTGACACCAAGTACGGCAAAATGGGCGTTCTGGTCTGCTTTGACATGCGCTTTCCCGAGCTTGTGCGAGCCATGGCTCGCCGTGGCGCGGAGATAATTTTCTGCCCTGCGCAGTTTAACATGACCACAGGCCCCAGGCACTGGGAACTGACCATAAGAGCCAGAGCAATGGATAACGAGCTTTACTATGTCGGAGCGTCCGCTGCCCGCTATGAGGGCTTTAACTACGAATGTTGGGGACACTCCACCGTTGCCGACCCTTTCGGTCAGATCATTGCCACCTGCGACGAGACAGAGCAGATAGTTTACGCCGACATTGACCTTAACAAGGTCGATAAAGTGCGCCGTGAACTGCCCACATTCCTGCACCTGCGTGACGATATCTACAAGGTCGCAGACTGATTTGACGGCTAAACCCGTCAAATTCAATAAAAGTTCACAAATGCGAAAAAAGGGCTTGCCAAATTGACGGCAAGCCCTTATAATGTGCAGGAAAAGATTTTTAAGTATCGGTACAGAGAGACCGGCAAAATCGCTGATATGGTATAGCTGCGCTGTGCGCAGTCATAAATGTTGTGCGTCTTGTCGGTTTTCGACAAGGCTTTTTTTGTTGCTGAGGTGAAGATATGAAGCTCAAGGCAAGGCTCATGGACGAGGCCGCAATGAACCGTGCACTCATGAGAATATCCCACGAGATAATCGAAAAGAACAAGGGTGTTGAAAATGTCGTGCTCGTCGGCATCCGCCGCCGTGGCGTGCCCATTGCCGAGCGCATCTGCCGCAACATAAAAAAGATCGAGGATATCGAAGTGCCGTGCGGCAGCGCAGATATAAGCTTTTACCGTGACGATCTCACGCACGCAAGCGACTCTCCGGTGCTGGCAAAGGCAGACCTCGGCATCTCGGTGAACGATAAAAATGTCGTCCTTGTCGACGATGTGCTGTACACCGGCAGAACGGCCAGAGCCGCCATTGAGGCGGTGTTCTCCGTCGGCCGCCCGAGAAGCATCCAGTTTGCGGTGCTTGTCGACCGTGGACACAGGGAGCTGCCCATAAGAGCCGATTATGTCGGCAAAAATGTTCCCACCTCACGCTCGGAGCTCATCGAGGTCAGACTACCCGAATACGATGACGACACCGGCGTGTACTTAATGGCGCAAGACCAATAAATATAAAAAAATTACACAAAGAGAGGTACAATCACCAAATGAAAGAAAAAACCGTGATTAATGGACCCGTGTATGACGCACGCACCCTTGGCAAGCCCAGAATGTTAGTTCTCGGCCTTCAGCACATGTTCGCAATGTTCGGCGCAACCGTGCTCGTCCCGATGCTGACCGGCCTTGACATCGCAACGACCCTGCTGTTTGCCGGCCTCGGCACGCTGCTGTTCCACTTCATCACCGGCGGCAAGGTCCCCGCATTCCTCGGCTCGTCGTTTGCCTTCATCGGCGGCTACAACGCCGTTCGCACCGTCGGTCTCGACGCTGCCGGCCAGCCGATATACAATAACGACCTGCTCGTGTATGCCTGCTTCGGCGTTGCCTGTGCCGGACTTATGTATGTCATCCTGTCGGCGCTGTTCAAAGCCTTCGGCGTCAATAAGGTCATGCGCTTCTTCCCGCCGATAGTCACCGGCCCCATTATCATCTCCATCGGCCTTATCCTTTCCAGCTCCGCAATAACTAACTGCTCTGCCAACTGGCTGATCGCAGTTGCCGCAATAGTCATCGTCGTCTGCTTCAACATCTGGGGCAAGGGCATGACCAAGATCATCCCCATCCTCCTCGGCGTCCTTGGCTCTTACCTGCTTGCAGTTATCATTGACCCTGCCGCAAGAGACAATGTCGTCACCAAGGTCTCCGAAGCAAAGTGGATCGGACTGCCCATCGTATGGGACAACAGCGTGTTCCACCTGCTGAACATGGATGTTGACACCGGCATGCTCTGGTCTGCAATCTTCACCATCGTACCCCTGTCGCTTGCAACCATGGTCGAGCACATCGGCGATATCTGCGCAATCTCCTCCACCTGCGAAAAGAACTACATGGCTGACCCCGGATTCCACCGCACTCTCCTCGGCGACGGTCTTGCAACCACGCTTGCATCTCTGTTCGGCGCACCAGCAAACACCACCTACGGCGAGAACACCGGCGTTCTGGCACTGTCCAGAGTTTACGATCCCCGTGTCATCCGCATCGCAGCAGTCTTGGCAATGATCTTCTCCTTCTGCCCGAAGTTTGCAGCACTCATCACCGCAATGCCCACCGCAACCATCGGCGGCGTGTCCCTCATCCTCTACGGTATGATCTCCGCAGTCGGTGTCCGCAATGTCGTTGAGAATCAGGTCAACTTCTCCAATACCCGCAATGTCATCGTAGCGGCTCTCATCCTCGTACTCGCCATCGGCATCAACTACTCCGTCGGCAGCATCAAGATCGGCATCGTGTCCCTGTCCGGCCTCGCAGTAGCCTCCATCGTCGGCATCGCAGTCAACGCCATTCTGCCCGGCAAGGACTATGTCTTCCAGCAGGACGACAAGGGTGCGACCTCCGTCGACTTCAGCGTCTGATATAATTAACAAAGAATATAAGGCAATGGGTAAAACCATTGCCTTTTTTCTTTAAAATAAGTATTGACAAAAGCCGAAAAACGAGTATAATATTTCTTGCGCTTAGCGGATTTGTGTAATGGTAGCACACCGGACTCTGACTCCGTTTGTGAGGGTTCGAATCCTTCATCCGCTGCCACATTGGTACACAGGCTATGATACAATAGCCTGTGTACTTTTTTGCGTTTCTAGGTTGGAAAGCCATTGATACAAGGGCAAAGCGAGACTGGTGGGTGCAAACTTGCATCTGCCTGTCTCGCATTTTCGTTTTATTCGGCTTTTGGCCTCAGGTAGGGCTTTCCAAATTTGCACCCACCCCCTACACTTTTTGGCGTTTCTAGAGATTCGCCAAAAGATTCAGATACAATACGAAAAAATGAGGTGTATCTTTTGTCGGAATCAAAGCTTAGGGTAAAAGACGCAGGCGAAACCGACCCTATTGGCTTGAAATACTCCATAGTACAAAATACATTGACGAACGCTCGTATAAAACTCTTTCTGCAAAATGTACATCTTTGCGTGTTATGCTGATTGCATCCTGCAAAACCGCAAAGGAGAATGTGAAATGAACATAACCGGGGCTTGACTTGTCCTTGTTCCCGGTGTATACTGTATCTGTCAGTCAAACTGACAGATACATGGGAGGGAGCATTACTTGCCGCACGAGGAACAACGGGAGAAAAACATCCGGCTGGTTACGGAAAAAGCCTTGGACTGTTTTCTTGAAAACGGAATAGAGAAAACAAAGATTTCAGATATTGCACAGTTGTCCGGGCTTACCGAGCGGTCGGTGTTCCGGTATTTTGAAACCAAGGCGGATCTGGTCTTGGCTGCATCCCTGCTTTACTGGAACCGGGTGTTGGAACGCATAGACCGGATGCTGCGGGAAGACAGTCCCGAAGGCAGCACAACCGGTTTGGAGGATGCGGCAAAACTTTTTGTCTGCTACTCCAGACTCTACCGTGTGGATCCCAAGGGGATGCGCTTCACACTCGATGCGGAGCTGACGCTGCATAGTGCGGGAAGACTCCACGAGATCAGGAACCAGCCCCCCGAGCCTTACGAGACCTCCAACGGCCCCATGGCCAAGGCCATCCGAAAGGGTCTGGCGGACGGCTCTATCAACCCGGATGCGGATGTGCGGGAGATTTACTACAACGCCTATGACGCAATCTTGGGGATCATGCAGCGGCTTTCCATCGGCGGCACCCCCAGCGCCAGAGAGTTGGACTATGACAGCCGGATGCTCCATTTGAGCCAGATGTTCGTAAGGGCCTTGAGCGGCAAATAACTCCATAAACTTCAAATCCCGAGCCATCGGGATTTGTGTATTCCCGCTTATGTCAGTTTGACTGACATAAGCGGGAGAGCGAAAAAACACGAAAGAAAGAAGGGCGGAAATGAAAGAACTGAAGCATTTGAACTATTTTGAGAATCTTCTGGACGATGCGAACAACGAGCTTGTGCGGAAAGCGGAGGCGGAGGGAGACCTGGCCATCGGTTACACCTGTTTCCATGCGCCGGAGGTGCTGCTGAACCTAGGAAACTGTTTCTCGGTCCGGCTCCGTGCCCCGCACACCAACTCCATGGAACTGGCCACCTATTACATGGCCAACAACAGCTGTGAGTATTCCCGGGCGCTTCTGGAGCGGGCGCTGGAGGGCAACTACAGCTTTCTCCATGCCATGGCCGGCGTTGATGTCTGCGAAGCCAACAACCGGGCCATTGAGAACATGGAGATCATGCACATGCAGGGAGAGGACAAGAAGAAGTTCTTCTACTGCAATCTGGACATCCCTTACTCCGATGACGAGGACTGCGTTGAGCATATCTGCGAACAGATCTCCCGAAAGATCCTGAAGCCTTTGTGGGAAAACTACAGGGTAGACACATCGGACGCCGCCATTCGTGCGGCAGTCCGGGAGCACAACGAGGTCTGCCGCATCCTCACGGAAATCGGGGAACTGCGCAAGCTGGACAACCCGCCTGTCACAGGCTATGAGTTCGCTGTCCTGGTTCTGGTGAGCTATACCTGTCCCAAGCGGCTGATTCTGCCCCTGCTGCAAGAGACGCTGGAGGAAATCCGGATCCGTCAGGTTGACCCTGAGAAAAATTACCGTGTTCGGGTGGCAGTGGTCGGTTCCGAAATCGATGATCCCAATCTGATCAGGCTGATCGAGAGCTGCGGTGCTCTGGTGGTGGCGGATCGCTTCTGCTACGGCAGCTTTCCCGGCCGGCAGGAGATTGCGCTTTCCGAGCAGGAGGACGCCCTGACTCAGGTCTGCCGCTGGTACCTGCAAAACACTGAGTGCCCCCGCCAGAGCGCTCTGCACAGGGTCAAATACCGCAATGACCATGTGGCTCAGCTCGTCAGGGGTTTCAGGGCGGACGGCGCCATTTATGAGCAGATGAAGTTCTGCACCTATTGGTCCTATGAGCGGGTCATTGCCAACCAGATCATGCCCAGAGATTACGGGATTCAGGTTCTCTCCATCGACAGACCCTATATCGTGGGACAGAGCGGCCAGCTTCGCACCAGAGTGCAGGCTTTTGTGGAGAGTATTGAGATGAAGAAACTTCGC
>CAKTQR010000032.1 GCA_934597175.1 uncultured Oscillospiraceae bacterium
CTGACTTTAAAGAACCCTTTTCTGGTGCTTATTTAGCATAAGCTGTTGTTCTTACATTATCTAATTTTCAAGGTACACTCTCGCGCACCGCTCGCACGGTGAGCTTTTATATAATAGCAAATTCATCAGACTTTGTCAAGAACTTTTTCAAAAACTTTTTCGGTTTTTTTATTCGTTCCTTTACGCCGTTTTCTGAAGTGCTTTGATAGAATAGCACCGGAATCGGCAATTGTCAAGCGGTTTTTAAAACTTTTTCGCATACTTTTTATAATCATTTTGAGCGTTCAAAATATTGTGTTCAATTGCCGGATCAGGCGCAAGATATGCGCCGCCGAAGTCTGTGCTCCGGCGGCGGCAATTTTCAGCCTATCGTGTTTTCGAGAACGCCTATTCCGTCTATCTCGCAGCGGACGACATCGTCGTTTTTGAGGTACTGCCGGACGGCGGCATCCATGCCGAGGGCGACACCGCTCGGTGTGCCGGTGGCGATGACCGTGCCTGCCTTGAGCGTCATGCCGGCGGACAGCTCCTCGATGATATAGGGAATGTCGAATATCATCATGCGGGTGTTGCTGTTCTGGCGAAGCTCGCCGTTTACATAGCAGCGAATGTCCAGCTCGGGCATAGCGCCGAGCTTGTCTGCCGACAGGATGACGGGACCCATGGGCGTAAAGCCGTCAAGGCTCTTGCCGAAGTACCACTGCTTGTGGCGGGTCTGAAGATTGCGGGCGGAGACATCATTGATGATCGTATAGCCGAAAATGTACTCGGCTGCGTCGGCGGCCTTGACATTTTTTGCGTCTTTGCCGATCACGACGCCGAGCTCGACCTCGTAGTCAAGGCTGTCGCAGATATCGAAGTGACCGTCGATGGGGTCGCCCGGGGCGACGGCTCTGTTCAGGCGCTTGGAAAAGTACACGGCGTCGCCGCGCTGGACATCGAACACCGCATCGGCTCGGGTGGCCTCCTCGGCGTGGTCGCAGTAGTTGAGGCCAAGGCAGATGATATCCTGCTTGGGCTCGGGGATGGGTGCATCGAGTGTGACCGCATCGAGCGCAAGCTCCTTTGCACCGTTCGCTATAACAGGCAGCGAGCCGTTGAGCTCGTCGATGAGCTCGTTCATGCTCTGCGCCTTGAGTCCCAGCTCGGAGGCGGGGATAACGGCGGTCTCGGCGGCGTTCAGGACGCCGACTGCGGACTTGCCTTCATTTATATATGTAACGAACTTCACCTCAGAGCACCTCCAGCAGCTTTGCAAAGATCTGACCGACATAGGGCACGGGCTCTTTCTTGCCGAAATATGCATTGCGTGCACCGAGGAAGGCGAGCACGACGAGTATTACGGTGTTTATCTTCTTGACGGGCTTGCCGACATAGGGCACAACGGCGACAACGCTGTTAAGCGCATGCAGAGCGAGCAGCATCGCCGACTGCTTGGCGTGGTACTTGATGAGGTCGGAGCTGCGGTTTTTGATGAGCGAATAGATAAACAGAGGACCGATATAGCCGGAGGCGGCAAGGTCACGCTCACGAAACTCGTCGGGGATCTTGTCGTCGCCGGTCATCTGAGGACCTGCCTTTTCGAAGGCTTCCTGCATATATTGAAAAATCGGATTATCGAACATGCCGTCGCCGCCCTCGGGCTTCCAGCCGCAGCTGATGCACATTCTGCCGCCGTCGGGAATGTATGCTCCGCATTGAGGACACTTATTCATTCATATCACCTTTCTATGTACGGCGGCCAGCCGCCGGGGTTTTCCTTTATTTTATTATCTTCGCCATACCAAGTCAAGCGCAAAATCTGTGACTGCCGATAACGAGCAGCAGCGGGCGTGACCAAATCCACTTGCTGGTGGCGGTGGCGGGGTTAAAATAATATATTGCACCGCCAGTGGGGTCTGAGCCGCCGAGCGCCTCACGGGCGGCTCGATAGGCGCTGTCGGTGATGGGCTGGTCGAACTGACCGTCGTCAAGGCAGGAAAATGCGCCGGACTGATAGATGACGCCGGACAGGCTGTTTGGAAACGACGGATGGTCAATTCTGTTCATGACGACAGCACCGACGGCGACCTGCCCGACATAGGGCTCGCCACGGGCCTCGGCGGATATGAGCCGTGCAAGAAGATAGACATCGCCGTCGCTGTTAGACGAGCTTTGACCGGCGTAAATACCCATGGCTGCAAGGGTCTTATCCCCCGCCTGACCGTCAACGGCAAGGCCGTTTTGGCGCTGAAAATACTTGACGGCGTTTTCCGTGCGGCTGCCGTAGATACCGTCGACGGTATAGTTATAATACCCCCAGCTTTTGAGGCGGGTCTGTATCTCCGTAACGGTTGCGTCGCTTGATCCCCGCTTATAAAGCGCCGCATCGGCCGACTGCGCAAGGGCAATAATAAGTAGGTTGACGGCAAAGATCAGCGCTATGGCAAGAATTATCTTTTTTCGCTTTACGCTCATTTTAAACACTCCTTTTGAGTAGTTTTGCGCAAAGGAAAATTTCGTATGCAAAGAAAAAAATACCTGAACGGAAAGTCCGTTCAGGTATTTTTAAAAATTTGCTGTCAGTTCTGGACCTTGATGATGTGTCTCGGGCAGATGTCGGAGCAATGTCCGCACTGCACACACTTGGTGACATCGATCTTGGCCAGATTGTCAACAACGACGATCGCATCTGCGGGGCACTCACGCTGACACTTCATGCAGCCGATGCAGCCTGCATCACAGATCTTGTTGACAGCTGCGCCCTTGTCATGGCTGGAGCATGCGACTTCGACATGCTGGTCATAGGGAACGAGTCTGACGATCTTCTTGGGGCAGACATCGACGCAAGCGCCGCAGCCGACACACTGCTCACGGTCGACCTTTGCGACACCGTCAACGATGTGCATTGCGCCGAACTGGCAGGCATCGGCACAGTTGCCGAGACCGATACATGCAAAGCGGCAGTCCATATTGCTCTTGCCGCCGAACAGCATTGCTGCCTGGCAGTTTTTCGGACCGTTGTAGTTAAAGCGCTTGAGAGCGTGACCTTCCGTGCCGGAGCAGGGAACGAAAGCGACCTGACGAACGGCATCACCGGCGGAAACGCCCATGATCTCGCCGATCTTTGCGGCAGCTTCAGCGCCGCCTGCGACACACTTGTTAACCGGAGCTTCGCCCTTTGCGACCGCAGCGGCGTAGCCGTCACAGCCGGGGTAACCGCAGCCGCCGCAGTTTGCGCCTGCAAGGCACTCACGAACGGCTTCCTGCTTGGGGTCAACTTCAACATAGAAGATCTTTGATGCGAATGCGAGGATAGCGCCGAAAACGCCGCCCAGGATGCCCAGCACCAAAAGGGCCTTAAGAATAACCATAAAATCCATATCTTAGCCCTCCTTAAAGCGGAATGTTCATGCCGCTGAAGCCCATGAAGGCCAGAGCGAGCAGAGCCGCAGACACGAGGCAGATCGGGAAGCCCTCAAAGCTCTCGGGATAATCTGCAAAGTCGATGCGCTCACGCACGGAGGCGAACAGAACGATCGCAAGCAGGAAGCCGAGACCGCCGAACACACCGTAAAGCGTAGACTGGATGAAGTTGAAGTGATACTGAACATTCAGCAGAACAACACCGAGAACTGCGCAGTTGGTGGTGATAAGGGGCAGGTAAATGCCCAGTGCCGAGTACAGCGAGGGGATGGACTTTTTAAGGAACATCTCAACAAACTGAACGAGGCCGGCGATGATGAGGATGAATGCGAGGGTCTCGAGGAAGCCGAGGCTCAGCGGGACGAGGATGTAGGTATCGACGACCCAGCAGATGGCGGATGCAAGACCCATAACAAAGGTAACTGCAAGACCCATACCGATAGCGGTGTCGACCTTAGACGAGCAGCCGAGGAACGGGCAGCAGCCGAGGAACTGCGAGAAGATGAAGTTATTTATCAGGATCGCACTCAGGGCGATGGTGATAATGGAAGCTGTACTTGTCATTTGCTCTCAGCCTCCTTCTTTGCTTTCTTTTCGGCAGACTTACGCAGAGCGTACTGCATAAGTGCGATCAGGCAGCCGAGGGTAAGGAAGCCGCCGAAGGGCATGGTCAGGACCATTGCGCCCTGGAAGTCGGCTCCGAACACGGCAAAGCCCGAGCCGGTGCCGTCAAGAGTGAGACCCCTGACAGGATCGAGAAGGCCGCCGCCGATGGTGCCGAAGCCGAGAAGCTCGCGGATAAGGCACATTACGATCAGAACGATGGTGTAGCCCAGACCCTGGAATATACCGTCGAAGAAGGATGCACCGATGGTGTTCTTCTGGCAGAATGCCTCTGCACGGCCGATGATGATGCAGTTAACGACGATGAGCGGGATGAACACGCCCAGAGCCTCGCTAAGTGCGGGGACGAACGCCTGCAGCAGCAGGTCAACTATCGTAACGAAGCCCGCAATGACAACAACGAATATTGCAAGGCGGATCTCGTTGGGGATTACCTTTCTGATCGCCGAAACAACAACATTGCAGCAGGTCAGAATGATGAGAACGGACAGGCCCATGCCGACGCCGTTAAAGAGGCTCGTGGTGATCGCCATCGTGGCGCACATACCGATAAGCTGAACAAGAACGGGGTTGTTGGTGATAAGGCCTTCCTTAAACTGTTTTTTAATGTTCATTTAAGTCTACCTCCTTAACCCAGACTCTCGCAGGCTGCGGTAGCAGATGCCACTGCGCCGGTAACTGCGGTGGATGTGATGGTCGCACCGGTGAGAGCTTCGATGGTGCCGCCCTTCTTTGCAAGCTGGACATCAGAGCCCTGGCCCTTGAACTGCTCACGGAACGCAACGCCCTTGTCGCTGGGGCTGGACGCAACTGCGCCGAGGCCGGAGGTCTCACTGGAGTTGGTGATGGAAATGCCGGTGCACTTATAGTCGGTATCAACGCCGATTATAATGGTGATGCTGCCCTGGCTGCCGGTAACGGTGGTCTCTACGACATAGCCGGAGACGCTGCCGTCCTCGGCAATAGCCTGGGAGATCTTATCGATGGCGGTATCGCCGCCGGTGTACTCGACTTCCTTGTAATCCTTTGCGGCAAGGACTTCTGCGTATGCATCAGCGGTCTTCTGAGCTGCGATCTCGTTGATCCTGTCAACGGTGAGCTCGTACACGACGCCGAGAACGCCCGCAACGATGGCGGAAATGAGGAAAAGGATCAGAGTAAGCTTAAGTATCTTCTTCATTATGCCTTTGCCTCCTTTGCTGCCTTCTTGGCTGCCTTGAGGTCTTCCTTGGTCACGCCGAACTGGCGGCCGCGGGTGCCCTTATCGATAGCCCATGCGCACAGGTTCATGATGAGGATGGCGTAGGAAACACCCTCGGGATAGCCGCCGAAGTAACGGATCAGAACGGTCAGAGCGCCGCAGCCGAAGCCGTACAGCAGCTGGCCGTTGAGAGTTACGGGGCTGGAGGAGTAATCCGTTGCCATGAAGATAGCACCGAGAAGCAGACCGCCGGAGAGCAGGTTGTAGACCATCCAATCGACATTGGAGTAGCCGTTTCTCGGGAAGATAACGGTAATGATGGCGACCGTGCCGATGAAGGCAACGGGGATGCGCCAGCTGATGACCTTGCGGACGAGCAGGTAAATGCCGCCGAGGAGCAGCGCAGCAGCGCTGATCTCACCGATGCAGCCGGGCATCGAGCCGATGAACAGGTTGCCGAAGCTGAAGTAATCGGGCATAGCCTCAGTGCCGGCCTTGAGAATGCTCAGCGGGGTAGCCATCGTGGCTGCGTCAACGGTCTTGCTCAGGGCAGCGGGAACTGCCCAAGTGGTCATGATGACGGGCCAGGAGGCCATGAGGAAAGCTCTTGCCGCAAGTGCGGGGTTGAGGAAGTTCTTGCCGATGCCGCCGTAAAGCTGCTTTACGATGACCATTGCAAAGAAAGTGCCGACAACGGGCATCCACCAAGGTGCTCCGACGGGGATGACCAGAGCGACGAGGATGCCGGTCACGCAGGCGGAAAGGTCGCCTATGGAGCTAGGCTTCTTCATGAGCTTGCGATAGCCCCACTCCCAGAACACTGCCGAGGCGACGGACACCGCAATGAGCAGCAGTGCCTTCACGCCGAACATCACGATGCCGACGACCATTGCGGGAACAAGTGCAATGATGACATCGAGCATGATGCGGGATGTGTCGGTATTCGTCCTTACCTGAGGCTGGTAGGAGGCGTCAAAGGTATATTCTTTTGCTTTCATTTAGTCTCCGCCTCCTTTGCTGCCGCTTCTGCACGGGCCTTCTCGTCCGCAGCCTTCTTTGCAAACAGAAGCTTTGCGGTCTTAAAGGAGTGAGTAAGGGGCATTCTGCCGGGGCAGTTGTAGGAACAGCTGCCGCACTCGAAGCAATCAAGAATGTGGTACTTCTTCATATTCTCGAAGTCGCCCTTCTTGAAGTACATGTACATGTAGACAGGCTCAAGTCCCATGGGGCACACGGTAATGCACTTACCGCAGCGGATGCAGGTGGGATTTTCGACCGTCTTGTCCTCTTCCTCGGTGAAGAACAGGATGCCTGCGGTACCCTTGATGTTGACCGCATCGAGGCTGGTTGCGATAAGGCCCATCATAGGTCCGCCGAGAACGATCTTCTTGGGGGTCTTGATGAAGCCGCCGCAGTGCTCTGCGATGTAGCTGAAGGGAGTACCTATACGGCACTGGAGGTTGTGGGGCTTATCCACTGCCGAGCCGCCTACGGTGAGGATACGCTCAATGCAGGGGATGCCGAGGTAGCATGCCTGATAGATAGCATAGGCAGTCTGAGTGCTGATGACATTGCAGCCTACGCCTGCGGGCAGACCGCCGGGCTTGACCTCACGGTTGGTAATTGCCTTGATCTGCATTTTCTCTGCGCCCTGGGGGTACTTGACCTCTTCGGGCACGATCTCAACACCGTACTGGGCAGGATTCTTGGAGTTGAGAAGCTCGATGGCGTCCATCTTGTTCTTCTCAATGCCGTAGTATGCCTTGTCCAGTCCGCTTGCGATGCGTGCAAGCTCTATACCCTTGAGCAGTTCCTCCGGATGAAGCTTCATCGTCCAGTGGTCGCCGTTGAGGTAGGGCTCACACTCTGCACCGTTGATGATGAGAGTATCGACCTTGCCCAGACCGCCGCGGATCTTGAATGCGGTCGGGAACATTGCACCGCCCATACCGACGATACCGGCCTCACGCAGACGGGCGAGGATGGCTTCGGGGTCCTTGAGCTGCTCCTCGGTCAGGGGAGCCATGTCGGTGCAGGGGGTATCCTGGTAGTCGTTCTCAATGACGACTGCCATGATCATATCGCCCAGAGGATGGGGTCTGGGCTCGATTTTCACGACCTTGCCAGATACGGGAGAATGAATAGGAGCAGAAACGGGGGCGGGGTTATCGCCTATCTTCTGACCCATAGTTACATAATCACCGACCGCGACCAGCGGCTGGCAGGGTGCGCCGATGTGCTGTGCCATCGGAACAATGACCTGAGGCGGCGGGGTTACGACGACTACCGGTTCATCCGGAGCCTTCATATAATTGGGATGTACGCCGCCACGAAACTTATAGGGCATTTGCATCACCTCTCTATTTTATGACAAAGTTAAATATAACATAAACTATGTTTGGTGTCTACATTCAATGACTCGATTTTTATCAATTTTTCGTTCATTTTGGCGTGAAAACCTGACAAATGATTAACGATTGTGTGCAAATCAACGCAAAATCCCCCACTTAGTTCATCTTTTGTCAAAATATAAAGCATTTGCCTCGGCCGCAAAATTGGGGCTTATCAAACGGGAAAGTATATTGTATAATTGATTCATAATCAAATGTAGGAGGACGCAGCATGTTGACTTCTTGGGGCGAACGCCTTGATAAAAACAATATCCTTCCCGAATATCCCCGTCCGCAGATGCGCAGGGACTCGTATTATAACCTCAACGGCGAGTGGGATTATGCCATCACCGCCGCCGGCGAAAAGCAGCCGGAAAAGTGGGACGGCAAGATTCTTGTGCCCTTCTCCCCCGAGTGCGAGCTGTCGGGCGTTGGGCGCATTTTAAAGCCCGACGAGTATCTGTGGTATCGCCGTGATTGGGAGTGCCCCGAGCATGAGGGCAGGGTGCTGCTGCACTTCGGTGCGGTCGACCAGTCATGCACGGTGTACATAAACGGGCTGCGGGCATTTCGCCACAGCGGCGGCTACCTGCCGTTTGAGTTTGACGCAACGGGCTTTCTGCGCAAGGGCGTGAATGAGATCTCCGTCAGCGTGCGTGATCTGTCCGACACCGCACACGAGGCAAGGGGCAAGCAAAAGTTTGAGCGTGGCGGCATATGGTACACCCCGCAGAGCGGCATCTGGCAGACCGTGTGGGCAGAATGCGTTCCCGAGGACTGCATAAAGAGATTGAAGATAACGCCGAACTTTGACGAAGCTTTTGTTGAGGTCTCCGCCGAGACCGTCGGCGGCAACGCAGCCTACGCCGAGTTTAACGGCGAGCGCTATCCCCTGCCGGCGAAGATCCCCGTCCCGGACTTTGAGGCTTGGTCGCCCGAGCACCCGAAGCTTTACGATTTTGCGGTCGTCTACGGTGAGGACAGGGTCGAAAGCTATTTTGCTATGCGCAAATTCTCCGTCGAAAAGGACGAAAAGGGCGTAAAGCGCCTGTTTTTAAACGGAAAGCCCTATTTCCACAACGGTCTGCTCGACCAGGGCTACTGGTCGGACGGCATGTACACCGCACCGAGCGACGAGGCGCTCATATTTGACATTCAGACGGCAAAGGACATGGGCTTTAACATGCTGCGCAAGCATATAAAGGTCGAGCCGCTGCGCTGGTACTATCACTGCGACAGGCTGGGCATGCTCGTTTGGCAGGACATGATAAACGGCGGCGGGCAGTATAACCCCGTCATCATCTCCGCTCCCCTCGTCACCGGTGTGCACTTAAGCGATAAAAACTACAAGCTGTTTGCCCGTGACGACATGGAAGGCCGTGCTCATTACGAGACCGAGCTCAATGAGATGATACAAACGCTTTACAACTGCCCGTGCATCGCCATGTGGGTGCCGTTCAACGAGGGCTGGGGTCAGTTTGACGCTGCGAGGATAGCCGCAAAGGTCATGCAGATGGACCCGACCCGTACGGTCGACCACGCCTCCGGCTGGCACGATCAGAAGATCGGCGAAACGAAAAGCCTGCATGTATATTTTAAAAAGTATAACTTCAAGCCCGACAAGCTCGGCAGAGCCGTGCTCCTGTCCGAGTTCGGCGGCTACAACCTGCGCTGCGAGGGTCACTGCTTCAACGCCAGGGATTTCGGCTACAAGCGCCTTAAGTCCGCAGACGAGCTGCAAAGGTCGCTCGAAAAGCTCTACGGCGGCGAAATTCGCCCCGCCTACGAGCAGGGACTTGCCGCAGCGGTGTACACTCAGCTGAGTGATGTGGAGGATGAAGTCAACGGGCTTATCACATACGACCGCAAAGTGGTGAAGCTGCTGCCCGAAGTCGTGCAAAAAATCATCAAAGTGGATTAAGACAGCAAAAAGTCCCGCTCGTTGAGCGGGACTTTTTTATTGTTATTCGTCAAATTCAACGGGAACATCGACGATGCTCTGAAAACGCTCAAGCTCGTACTCGGGGAATATTATCTCGTACACCTCGGAGTCGCTTACGAACTGCAAGGAGTAGCACAGGCACGCCATGTCGGTGTACTTGGTCTTTATCCCATATTGCAGGTACTCGCCCTCGTCGTAGTTTACCTCCTTGTTCCATATCGCCAAGGGGAGCTTTTCGCTGCCAAGGTAATAGCGCACAAAATCCTTTATCGGGAACGAGTACACGCTGTCGATATCAGCAAGGCAGAGGCAGTCGTCCTTGCAGAAAAGCCTCATATCCTCGTTTAAATACTCGCCATCGAGCTTACCCTTGGAGGGCTTATAGTAGTACGCCATGACATCGACCGTTGTGCAGTCCGACGGAACACCGAGCATGTCATTGGCAGTCTGATTTATACTTACGACTGCCTCAAGTGCCCTGTCAAGTGCACCGGTCTCCTCGTCCTTTTTACCGTTTCTATACTCAATGAGCTTCAAAACGAGCCAGACCACGAAGGCTGCCGCACCGACCGAAAGCAGCCAGATCGGCTCATTTTCAAGTGCCCCGTCAAGGCCGAGCTTGTACACATCTTTGAAGAACATAAATGCGATTATCGCAAAAAGGGCAAAGGACGCCCATGCGATCGCATTTGCCATGATCGGCAGCGTTACTGCTTCACGAGTCATTTTGGCTTTGGAGTATATCTTTTCTCTGGTGCGCTTGAAGTTTTCGTCAAGTCTGGCGGTGACGAATTGCTCGCTATCGCATTTTGGGTTTTTGAACTTGTCTCCTCTGCAGGTAAACACATTCTTCATGGCTTATTCCTTTTCCGTCGGCGCATCGGCGACGGCCTTGAACGCCTCAAGCTCGTACTCGGGGAAGAAAACCTCATACTCGCCGAAAGTGTCGGCGCAGCGCATGGCGCAGTACTTGCTGTTGATGCTGCCGTTATCGTTCTTTGACAGCCTATACTTTATGTACCTGCCCTCATTGTAGGCTGTTTCCTTGTTCCAGCCGCTGATGATGGTCTTTCTCTTTTTGAGGACATACTTTTTGACATCGGCTATGGGCAGCGAATAAACTCTCTCGATATCCGCAAGGCAGAGCATATCGCCGTTTTTATAAAGCTTCATTGCGTTGTTGAGATATCTGTAGGACTGGGTGTCCCTTATCCTGGCCTTGCCGTTCTTTTCGACATACTCAAACGACAGGACATCGACCTTTTCATACTCCTGCGGAACGCCGAGCATTATCTCCGAGTTCTTGTCGAGGCTTGCAAGTCGGGCGTTAGCTTCTGCAAGCTCGGGGCCTGAATTGACCTTCTTGTTTTTTGCAATCGAGACCAGCAAAAAAGCAGACTCTATAAGGAATCCCAACAAGGCAACAATAAACGCCACCGGCTGCTCTGCCAATACCACGGCAGGGTCAAAGGTATCGCAATGCGTATATATCCATATCAGTCCCAAAGGAAATGCCATGCCCAAGCCGCCGAATATGAACACATCTTTTGTTGACATCTTGCCCTTTTTCTTGACATCCTCTATTCGCTGCTTGCTGCTGTCTATCTCTCTTTTGAAGGCAGGATCGACCCGCTCGGTGACGAAGCGCTCGCCGTCGCAGACCGCAGCGCCGTTATCGTTCCGGGGGTATCCGAAAACATTCTTCATAATTTTTATTCCTTTTCTACCGGCGCATCGGCGATGGCCTTAAATTGCGCAAGCTCGTATTCGGGGAAAAACAGCTCATACTCGCCGAAAACATCGGATATCAGCATGGCGTAGTACTTACAGAAAATCGTGCCATAGTCGTTCGAGGTGATCTTATACTGCTTGTACTTGCCTTTGTTGAACGGCACATCCTTGTTCCACTCGTCCATGTTGGCTTTCTTTTTCCTGAGGGTATACTTCTTGATATCACTTATCGGGAACGAATACACCGTGTCGATATCGGCAAGGCAAAGGTCGTCGCCATTACGGAAAAGCTTCATCTCGTTATTAGAGTGCTTGTAAAAAAGCTCCTCTTTTATCTTGACCTTGCCGTTTTTCTCGGTGTAGCGGAACGACAGGACATCGACCGGCTCATAGTCATGCGGGATGCCGAGCTGCTCCTCGGAGCGTATGTTGAGCTCCTTCATATTCTCGATCATTTCGTCAATGTCGCCGTTGTCGAGTGCCTTTTGGAACTTGTGCTTTTCGATAAAATACAGTACCGCCCACAGCACGGCGCACACGCCGCCGACTATGAATATCGCCGGTGCGTTGGCGAACATCTGGGAAACGGAGCTGTTCCTTGCGCCTCTTATCAGTGCCAGAAGAACGAGGGCCGCACCGAGCTCGCATATGATCTTCATTATCTTCAGCCATTTAGGCAGCTCTGCCTTGCCGCCGGTCTCGGCCACGGTATTTGCGACGCTCTCAATTTCCTTTTTAAACTCTGCGTCGACCCTGTTCGTTATAAACCGAGCGCCGTCGCAGGGCATGTCCTCCGTCTTGCTGTACGGGTATCCGAAAACATTTTTCATAGCTTACTCCTCCTCGACCGGCACATCGACTATCGCCTTGAACTGCGGCAGCTCGTACTCCGGAAAGAAAATTTCAAATTCGTCATAGCCCTCGCAATATTGCAGGGCGTAATAGCGGCACAGGTAGTAGTCAAGCTCCTCGTGCTTTATATTGTACTGCCTGTACTCGCCCTCGTCGAACGCCACATCCTTGTGCCATTCGTACATGTCGGCTTCGTCCTTTTTGAGCACATAGCGAGTGAAGCCGGAAATAGGCAGGGCAAACAAATTCTCATCGGTTGCGATGCACAGCTTGTCGTCCTCACGAAACAGGCTCTTTTCGCTGCTCTCCAAGTCGCCCTTATCGTGGTTTTTGCGTTCGTACCACCATTCCAGGATATCGACCTTTTTTCGGTCATACGGCACACCGAGTGCGCCCTCGCAGCGCTCCTTGATTGCCTTCACCTTTGCTTCTGCGGCTTCGAGCTTGCTGTCTTCCTCGGCGCTTTTGCTCTTTTTGAGCTTCTTCGTTATGTACCATGCGACGGCACTGACAACGAGTATCGGCAGAATAAGCCTCTTCTCGCCTTGCAGCGCCGACAAGCCGTCGGGCACGCAGTTTATAATAATGCCAAACAGCGAAAGAACGAAAAACAGGGCGCTGTAATTGTTCAGAAGCTTTATCCAACGGCTGGCGGTCTTGGAGCTTGCGTCCTTCTTCTTTTGTACGGCATTCTCCAACTCATCGCTGAGACTTTCGGGTATGCTCGCAGCTATAAACGGCTCGCCGTCACAATAGCCATCCAGGATCTTTATATCTTCGTATCCGAATACATTTTTCATATCTTTTCTCCCGTATATATGGTTGTACCTTCTATATGTCCGATTCCTCGACAACGGGGACATCGACAATTTCTTTAAATTGCGGCAGCTCATATTCCGGGAACAGCAGCTCGTATTCCCCGAAGTAGTCGGTGTATTGCAGGCGATAGCAGCGGCAGGTGAAGCCGTCCTGCTCATCGTACTGAATTTTTATATTTTCTGTACCCTTTCATGAAAAAGGCGGTCTCTTTGTTCCACTCGTCAAAGTGCACCTTCTTTTTCATGAGTATGTATCTCGTAAAGCCGTCTATCGGGAACGCAAACGCCTTGTCGATAAACGCAAGGCACAGCTTATCGTCCTTTTCGTACAGCCTGACCTGACCATTTAAAAGGATATCGGGCAGCGCTCCGTCCTCCTCGTGCCAATACGAGAATATATCCACCATTTTATGCTCCGGTGGTATGTCAAAGGTCTCTTTGGTGCGCTTTGTCTGCTCCTCTATGGCGTCGGAGGTCGCCTCCAGAACACCGCTGTGCTTGACCCTCAGGTGTCTGAAAAGCTGCGCTCCGTAAAGTGCGGCGGCAATGCCGAGGCAGCCCGTGCCGAGCATAAACAGATAAAAATGCCCGTCGAAAACCTGCTCAAAGCCGATGTTTTTTGACGCATTGTATATCGCATTTGCAAAAAATATCGCCATCAAAAGCGCCACTCGCCTCACAACGACCGTCCATCGGGGCATTTTCGACGCATTTTCGGCATAGCCCTTAAAGAAAAAGCTTCTGTCTATCTCGTCCTGCGTATCTTTATCGACGCTGGCGTAAATAAAGCGCTGCGCAGGGTACACAGCCTCGTCGGAATCGATAAGCTCATACTCAAACAGGTTTCTCATACTCTCCCTCAGAACATATAGGTCTGGTCTTCCTGCTGGCGGATGCGCTTTTTCCAGCAGCGGTGGCACATGGCAACATAGCTGTCGTTGCCGCCGAGAAACACCTGGTCGCCGTGGGTGATGACCCTGCCGTTTTCGTCGATCCTCGCATTGACGGTGGCTTTTCTGCCGCAGGCGCAGACGGTCTTTATCTCGGTTATGGAGTCGGCAAGCTCAAGCAGGCGCTTTGAGCCCGGGAACACATGGGTGAGAAAGTCGGTGCGCAGGCCGAAGCACAAAACGGGGATGTCCTCAAAATCGACGAGCTCACGCAGCTGGTCTATCTGCTCGGGCGTGAAAAACTGCGCCTCGTCGGAGATTATGACATCGTGCCTGCCGGCCTTGGCGTACTCCTTGACGATGTCCTGCTCGGGCGTGATAATTTGTGCGCTGCGGGCAAGTCCGATGCGGCTTTTTATTATATCCGCTCCGTCACGGGTGTCGATGCTGGGCTTGATGAGCCACACGGTCATGCCCAGCTCCTCATAGTTAAATTGGGTTATCAGTGCCTGGGCAGACTTAGATGAGCCCATTGCACCGTATTTGAAATACAGCTTTGCCATAGTTATCTCCTACATTAAATATATTACTTCGTTATATGCGCTCTTACCCGCTCGAGCACCATTTCGAGCGCCACCTGATTGTGGCCGCCCTCGGGGATGATGATGTCAGCCTTGCGCTTTGACGGCTCGACGAACTGCTCGTGCATGGGCTTGACGGTCGTCAGATACTGGTTAACGACGCTTTCAAGGCTTCTGCCCCTGTCACGCACATCACGAACGATGCGGCGCAGGATGCGCACATCGGCGTCGGTGTCGACATAAATTTTAATGTCCATGAGCTTGCACAGCTCTTCGCTCTGGAAAATGAGTATGCCCTCGACCACGATGACCTTGGCGGGCTTCACGGTCACGGTCTTGCTAGACCGGTCGTGGATGGTGTAGTCATAAACGGGACACTGGATAGTCTCCCCCCTGCGCAGCTTCTTAAGATCCTCGATGAGAAGATCCGTGTCAAATGCGTCGGGATGGTCATAATTGAGCTTCGTGCGCTCAGCGTAGCTCATATTATGGTGCGCCTTGTAATAATTATCGTGGTACACGACGCTCACATCACCGCCGAATTGCTGCATTATCTTGCGTGTGATGGTGGTTTTGCCGCTTCCCGTGCCGCCTGCAATGCCGATTACGATTATGTCGTTCATCCCTCAAACACCCCTGTCAATTTTTATCTGATTTTGATGATACCATAAATAATCCCGTCTTGCAATTTGACTTTTGAAATTTGTTTGTTATAATTTATCTCATAGTAAACAAAATAAACACAGGAGGAATTATTATGCCTATTCCCACTCCGCATATCTCCGCCAAAAAAGAGGATATAGCAAAGACCGTGCTCATGCCCGGCGATCCGCTGCGCGCAAAGTTCATCGCAGAGACCTTTTTGGATGATCCCGTGCTCGTGAACAATGTCCGGGGCGTGCAGGGGCACACCGGCACATGGAAGGGCGTTCCCGTGACCGTCATGGCTTCCGGCATGGGCATTCCCGCAATCGGCATCTACAGCTGGGAGCTGTACAATTTCTACGATGTCGACAATATCATTCGCATAGGCTCGGCAGGCGCAATGCGTGACGACCTCAAGCTCATGGACATTGTCGCCGGTCAGGCCGCCTGCACCGACTCGAACTTTGCCCACCAGTTTGAGCTCAACGGCACCTTCGCCCCCATCGCAGACTACACGCTGCTTAGTAACTGCGTAGAGGCCGCCAAGGAAAAGGGCATAGACATGAAGGTCGGAAATATTCTGTCGTCTGATAACTTTTACTCCCCCTCAAATTGTGACGACAGCACCAAGTGGCGTGACATGGGTGTTATGGCAGTCGAGATGGAGGCCGCAGGCCTTTACATGAACGCCGCCCGTGCCGGCAAGCGTGCTCTGTGCATCTGCACGATATCCGACCACCTGTACCGCAGCGAGGCTCTGTCGTCCGAGGAGCGCCAGCTTTCGCTGACCCAGATGATAGAAATTGCCCTCGATACCGCCGTTAAGATGGCCAAGCTCGGCTGATAAGGCATACTTTTTTAGCTAATATGTCAAATAGTGCTTGCCTGTTTGACACGGCAATGGTATAATATCCACGATATGACGATATGGAGAACATATCGCCTGAATTTGTACGCACAAATTTAAATTTATACGGAGGAAAAATCATGAAAAGATTTCTCGCAATCGTCCTCGCTCTTGCTATGGTCTTTGCTCTCTGCGCATGCGGTGGCAACGACAAGCCCAAAGAGACGGACAAGCCCGACACCGCTGCTTATAAAGTAGCAATGATCACCGACTACGGCGACATCACCGACCAGTCCTTCAACCAGACCACCTACGAAGCTTGCAAGGCTTTCTGCGACAAAAATTCTGTCGAGTTCAAGTACTACAAGCCCACCGCAGACAGCACCGCCGCCCGTGTTGAGATGGTCGAGCAGGCTGTTGCAGAAGGCTTCAATGTCATCGTAATGCCCGGCTACGCTTTCGCAGGCACCATTGCAGAGTGCCAGGACACCCACCCCGATGTCAAATTCATCGGTCTGGATGTTTCCG
Organism: uncultured Oscillospiraceae bacterium; assembly: GCA_934597175.1. Taxonomy (GTDB): domain Bacteria; phylum Bacillota; class Clostridia; order Oscillospirales; family Oscillospiraceae; genus F23-B02. The sequence goes on from CAKTQR010000032.1 coordinate 16,455, forward strand.
AGTTCGACCTGTATGATTCCTTCTACAATCACGACAAGGACGGCAACCGCACCGATCTTAAGGATCCGAACAACAAAGAGCACATAAGCAAGAATGTTTACTGCGCTGTTTACCAGGAAGAGCTGTGCGGCTATATGGCCGGTTACGCAGCAGTTAAGCTCGGCTACACCAAGCTCGGCTTCCTCGGCGGCATGGCAGTTCCCGCAGTTATCCGTTACGGCTTCGGCTTTGTCCAGGGTGCAGACGCAGCAGCTAAGGAGCTCGACACCAAGATCGAGATCAACTATGTTTACGGCGGCCAGTTCAACGGCGACGCTGACATCACCGCAAAGATGGATACCTGGTATGCAGCAGGTACTGAGGTCGTCTTCGCTTGCGGCGGCGGCATCTTCTCCTCCGCAGCTGAAGCTGCTAAGAAGGTAAACGCAAAGGTCATCGGCGTTGATGTTGACCAGAAGGGCATCATCGACGGCGGCTACGGCGAAGGCATGACCGTTACTTCCGCAATGAAGGGTCTTGCAGCAACCGTTAACACCATGCTCACCGAAGTTTTCGCAGGCAACTGGGATAACTACGGTGGCAAGATCGACACCCTCGGTCTCGTTTCCGATAATCCGACCGAGAACTATGTCCAGATCCCCATGGAGAGCACTCAGTGGGCAGACGGCAAGTTCACTCAGGACGACTACAAGGCACTCGTTGCTGCAATGCACAAGGGCGATGTTAAGGTCTCCAACGACACCACCGCAATGCCCGCAGTGGACGCAGGTCACACCACCGTCAACGATCAGGGCTCCGTCAAGTAATTTATACCCTAAAACCTTAAGCCAGACAGGGCAAAAGCCTGTCTGGCTTTTCTTTTTGTGCCGAACTGCTGCCAAATTTTATTTATGCGCCGTTTTTTTGCAAAAAAAATTGAAATTAATTAATTTATATAGTATGATGTTGCTATGATTAAAAAACAGGGGGAGGCAGATAAAATTGGATGAGCAGTTTGCAATAGAAATGCTGAATATCACTAAGATTTTTCCCGGTATAATCGCAAACGACAACATTACCCTGCAGCTGAAAAAAGGCGAGATCCACGCCCTGCTCGGTGAAAACGGCGCAGGCAAATCCACGCTTATGAGCGTGCTTTTCGGTCTGTATCAGCCCGAGCACGGTATTATCAAAAAAGACGGCGTTGAGGTCAAGATAAACGACCCCAACGACGCAAATGCGCTCGGCATCGGCATGGTGCACCAGCACTTTAAGTTGGTCGAGTGCTTCTCTGTTCTCGACAACATCATTCTCGGCGTTGAGCCGACGAGCAAGCTCGGCGTTCTCAAAAAGGACGAGGCGAGAAAGCGCATTGTCGATCTGAGCGAAAAGTACGGTCTGCATGTTGAGCCGGACGCTATCATCGAGGATATCACCGTCGGCATGCAGCAGCGCACCGAGATACTCAAGATGCTCTACCGTGAAAATGAGATACTCATTTTCGACGAGCCGACCGCAGTTCTGACCCCGCAGGAGATCGAGGATCTCATGCAGATCATGAAAAACCTTGCGGCCGAGGGCAAGAGCATTCTGTTTATCTCCCACAAGCTCAACGAGATAATGGCGGTCGCAGACCGCTGCACGGTACTGCGCAAGGGTAAGTGCGTCGGCACGGTCGAGACGAAGAACACCACCGCCGAGGAGCTTTCCTCCATGATGGTCGGCAGAAATGTCAGCTTCCATATTGACAAAAAGCCCGCCGAGCCCGGTGATGTCGTCCTCGAGGTCGAAAACCTCACGGTTGCCTCGAGACTGCACAAAAACGATGCGGTCAAGAATGTGTCGTTCAAGGTGCGCAAGGGTGAGATAGTGTGTATCGCAGGTATCGACGGCAACGGCCAAACCGAGCTTGTTTACGGCATAACCGGCCTTGAGCATGCAAGGTCCGGCTCCGTAAAGCTCAACGGCGTTGACATCACCCACGCCTCCATCCGCAAAAGAAACACCTCCGGCATGAGCCACATCCCCGAGGACAGACACAAGCACGGTCTGGTGCTGGATTACTCGCTGGAGTATAACCTCATTCTTCAGACCTATTTCGGCGACGAGTTCACCGATAAGGCGGGCTTTCTCAAGCGCAAGGCCATCCGTGAATATGCCGACAGGCTTATCGGAATGTACGATATCCGCTCCGGTCAGGGCGCAGTCACCTCCGCCCGCAGCATGTCCGGCGGCAACCAGCAGAAGGCGATAATCGCCCGTGAGATAGATAAAAGCCCGGATCTTCTCGTCGCTGTTCAGCCGACAAGAGGTCTCGATGTCGGCGCTATCGAATATATTCACAAGCAGCTTATTGCTCAGCGTGACGCAGGCAAGGCGTGTCTGCTGATATCACTCGAGCTTGACGAGGTCATGGATATCCCCGACCGCATTCTCGTCATGTACGAGGGCGAGATAGTCGGCGAATTTGACCCGAAGAAGACCACCCAGGACGAGCTCGGCCTGTACATGGCCGGTGCAAAGAGAAGTGAGGTGCACGATGAAAACTAAATCCTCCCTGCTCAAGAATAATGCGGTGCAGTCGCTGCTGTGCTCGCTCATCTGCGTCATACTCGGTGTTTTCATCGGCTACATCGTTTTGCTGTTCATTAACCCCACCGGCGCAGGCAAGGCGATACTCGCAGTTATAAAGAACTTCTTCTTCTACCCCGAAGGCCCGGCAAGAGCCAAGTATTTCGGCGGCACACTCGTCAAGGCAGCGCCGCTTGTCATGTGCTCGCTGTCTATCCTGTTTGCATACAAGGTCGGTCTGTTCAACATCGGCGTCGCCGGTCAGTATGTCGCAGGCGCAGGCGCTTGCCTGTACGCAGCTCTGGCTTGGCAGTGCCCGTGGTATGTATGCCTCCTGCTTGCTATCGCAGCGGGCGCTCTGCTCGGCGCATTCTCCGGCGTTTTGAAGGCTTACTGCAATGTCAACGAGGTCATCTCCGGCATCATGCTCAACTGGATCGGTCTTTACACGGTCAACATTCTGCTGACCAATGTCAAGGAGGCCGCCAGCCCCTATACGAATAACCTTTCCAGCTTCAATGCCTCCGCCCTGCTCCCCACGATGGGGCTTGACAAGCTGTTCGGCAACAACCATTATGTGACCATCGCCATACCGCTTGCGATACTCGCCGCAGTGCTCATTGCGGTGATTCTGGAAAAGACCAAGTTCGGCTATGAGCTCAAGGCCACCGGCAACAACAAAAACGCCGCTAAATACTGCGGCATGAGAGAAAAGCAGAACATCATCATCACGCTGATAATCGGCGGCGGACTTGCCGGTATGGGCGCAGCTCTGCTGTATCTGACGGGCATGGAGCAGTGGTCCTGCTCGCAGTCGTCCGTTCCCGGCATGGGCTTTAACGGCATCGCCGCAGCCTTTCTCGGCTGCCTTGATCCGCTCGGCTCGCTGCTGTCCTCGTTCTTCATCCAGCATATCACCAACGGCGGCGGCTATGTCGACAAAACGATGTACTGCTCGCAGATATCCGACCTTATCTCCTCGATAATCATTTATCTTTGCGGCTTCGTTCTGTTCCTCAGACAGTTTATCAACTCCCGCATCGCAAAGGCCGAGGAGCGCAAGGCTGAGCTTGCAATGCAGCAGGAAGAAGCCGAAAATGCAGTAGGAGGTGACGAGTAATGTTATTGCTTATCCAGTATACTTTGATATTCGCATCCGTCCTCATCCTCGTCGCACTCGGCGGCTGCATTTCCGAGCACTCGGGGGTCATCAACCTCGGTCTCGAGGGTATCATGGTCATCGGCGCCCTCGGCGGCGCACTCATGATGAAGTACATGCCCGAGGGTGCTTCCCCGTTTGTGCTCATCGTGTGCACCGTTTTGATGGCGATCATCGCAGGCGTTGTGTACTCGACGCTACTTGCGGTGGCGTGTATAAACTTCAAGGCCGACCAGACCATCATCGGCACGGCGCTTAATATGCTAGGCGTTGCGGCGGCGACGGTCATCGTCAAGGCCATCAACACCGCAGAAAATCCCGACAATGTCTCGTCCGAGATACAATATATCGCTCAGAAAAAGGCGTTTCTCGTGAACATCGGCAGCTTTGAGTTCAACTGGTTTATGCTGCTGGCGCTCATTGCCCTGCTTCTCGTTGCGTTCATGCTCTACCGCACCCGCTTCGGTCTGCGGCTCATGGCATGCGGCGAGCATCCGCAGGCGGCTGCCTCCGTCGGCATTGATGTCTACAAGATGCGTTGGGCGGGCGTGCTGCTGTCCGGTGCGCTCGGCGGTCTCGGCGGTCTTGTGTATATCACCGCAGGCGTCAGCCAGTGGAAATTCGAGGTCGGCGTTGCGGGCTTCGGCTTCCTCGCTTTGGCGGTCATGATCTTCGGTCAGTGGAAGCCCAAGCACATTGCATGGGCGGCGCTCCTGTTCGGTCTGTTCCGTGCACTGTCGAATGTCTACTCCGGCTTCGACTTCCTTGCGGCTCTGAATATCCCGAGCGGCGTGTACAACATGATGCCTTACATCATCTCGCTTCTCGTCCTCGCTCTCACCTCGAAAAACTCCCGAGCCCCGAAGGCGGAAGGCATCCCCTACGAAAAGGGCATGCGCTGAACTTAATATGAAAAAAGCTTCCGATTTATTAAATCGGAAGCTTTTTCATATGTTACAGTATCGAGCCGGCGGAGATGACGCCGTAGGTGACGAGAAGGACGATCAGGCCGGCGACGGCGACGCCCATGGCGATGGCCGGGAGCGCCCTTTTAAGGCGCATATCCAAAAGCGAGGCGACCAGTGCGCCCGTCCATGCGCCCGTACCGGGAAGCGGTATCGCAACGAGGATAAAAAGCCCCCAAAAGCTATACTTCTGTACCTTTTGTGCGCCCTTCGAGCCCTTGTTTTCAAGCCATGCGGTGAGCTTAACGAGCATATTGTGCTGCTTGAGCCACTCGATGACCTTGCGGGTCAGCAGTATCAAAATGGGTATCGGCAGCATATTGCCGACAAAGCCGACGGCAAAAGCCAGCCACGGGTCGAGCCCCGATGCCACGCCCACGGGTATTGCGCCCCGTATCTCGAGTATCGGCAGCATTGCGGTGACTAGTGTTTTAAGCATAGTTTACTCCGTGGTTTTAGAATTTCGTCATCGCCTCACGGCAATAGTGGTTAAAGCGGCGCTCCCGCTCAAGAGTGGAGCTGTCCATGTGGCCGGGGTAGACCTCATAGTCGCCCGGGAGAGCGCACAGGCGCTTGAGCGACGCCATTTCCATGCGCATGCTGCCGCCGGGAAGATCTGTCCTGCCGCAGCTTCCTCTAAACAGCGTGTCGCCCGTGAACAGCGCATTGCCGCAGATAAGGCACACGCCGCCCGGGGTGTGACCCGGGGTCGCAAGCACCTTGAACTCAAGCCCCGCTGCGGTTACGACATCGCCCTCGTCGTAATACTTGCCGCCCTCGGGCATTTTGAACTTCATGCCGCTCATGCCGGGCTCGTAGCCCTCGTCACGGGGGTTAATGTACATTTCGCAGCCGGTCTGCTCCATTATCTCCTTGACCGCACCCACATGGTCATAGTGCCCGTGGGTGAGCAGGATGGCGCAGCATTTGAGTCTGTTTTCCTCGATGTAATCCAAAATGGTGTTGCTCTCGTCGCCGGGATCGATGACCACGCACTCAAGACGCTGCTCGTTTACGACGACATAGCAGTTTGTTTCAAGCTGGCCTACCGGCAGTGTTTTTATATTCATGCTCAAAGCTCCCTTGTATCAAGAATTATTGTAACAGGTCCGTCGTTAACAGACTCCACCTTCATTTCAGCGCCGAACTCGCCCGTTCCGACCTTAAAGCCCCGCTCACGGCACAGGGCGATGACCTTTTCGTACAGCGGTATCGCTTTCTCGGGGCGTGCCGCCTTGGAAAAGCCCGGGCGGCGTGATTTGCAGTCGGCAAAGAGCGTGAACTGGCTGATTATCAAAAGCTCCGCCCCCGCATACGAGGGATTGACATTCATTTTGCCTGCCTCGTCCTCGAAAATTCTAAGCCCGCATATCTTGTCGGCGATCTTCTCGGCCTGCGCCTCGGTGTCGTCCTCGTGGACGCCCAGCAGGATGAGAAAGCCCTTGCCGATGCTGCCCTTTACCTTGCCGCCTATCGAGACGGATGCACTGTCGACTCTCGTTAAAACAGCTCTCATCGTTTACCTCCGTTTCTGTTTACCTCGACCACTCCGCTGATAGCCTGAAGCCTGTTGATGACCGTTTTGAGCTCATCAAGTCCCTTGGTCTCCAGCGTAATGACAACGATGCTCTTGTCGCCCGTGTCACGGGCATTTATCGAGCGCACCTTGGTGTTGAGTGCGTTCATGACGGTGGCGATATCCATAACAAGGCCGCCGCGCTCCCGTGATACCACGGTAAGCGTCGTCGTGTACGACTCGTGTATCTCATCAGCCCAGCTGACATTGAGCCAGCGCCCCTCGTCCTCGGGACGCTCGGCACGCCGCCGTGCGTTTTCGCAGTCGGTGCGGTGGATAGACACGCCCTGACCACGGGTTATAAAGCCGATTATATCGTCGCCCGGGACAGGCGTGCAGCAGCGGGAGAACTTGATAAGGCAATTATCAAGACCCTCGACCAGAACGCCGTGCACGGGCTTGACCGCCTTCTTCGCCAGCTGCTCACGACGCTCGGCAGCCTCGGTGACCTTGTCGAGCACCGTGCGCTTGTCGACGGCGTGCTGCTGGCGGGCGAGCTCGTCCTTTATGCGGTTGACCGCCCTTGTCGCCGCCATGCCGCCGTAGCCGATGGCGGCATACATCTCGTCGAGCGAGGTGTACGACACCTTTTTAAGCAGCTGCGGCAGGATATCCTCGCCGGTGATATCCTCCATGCGCAGGCCCTTGTTGCGAAGCTCCGCCTCGAACATTTCCTTGCCTCGGGCGATATTCTCCTCCCGGCGCTCTTTTTTAAACCACTGCTTTATCTTCGTTCTGGCAGAGCCGCTTTTTGCGATGTTCAGCCAGTCACGGCTCGGGCCGGGGGCGTTTTTGGCCGTGCGCACCTCGACGATATCGCCGTTTTGCAGCACATGGTCAAAGGTCACGATGCGGCCGTTTACCGATGCGCCGACCATGCTGTTGCCGACGGCGGAGTGGATAGAATACGCAAAATCGATAGGCGTTGCACCGGCGGGCAGGTTTATGACATCGCCCTTGGGCGAGAACACGAACACCTCGTCGGCAAACATGTCTATCTTGAGATTGTGGAAAAAGTCCGTTGCGTCGGACTCCTGCTGGCTTTCCAGAAGCCGGCGCACCCAGGCGAATTTCTCCTCGTCGCCGGTCTTGACGCCGCTGTCGCCTATCTTATACTTCCAGTGCGCAGCGATGCCGTATTCGGCGGTGCGGTGCATTTCCCAGGTCCTTATCTGCACCTCGAACGGAATGCCCTGCGAGCCGATGACGGTCGTGTGCACGCTCTGATACATGTTGGGCTTGGGCGTTGAGATGTAGTCCTTGAATCTGCCGGGTACGGGCTTGAACATATCGTGGATGATGCCGAGCACATTGTAGCAATCGGGTATGGTGTCCACGATGACCCGGAAGGCGCACAGGTCAAAAATGCCGTTTATATCGAGTTTTTGGGCGTACATTTTGCGGTAGATGCTGTAGATATGCTTAATGCGGCTGTAGACGGAGGCGTGCATCCCGTCCTCCTCGAGGCGGCGCTTTATCTTCCCCTCGACATCGTTCATGAACGCTTCGAGGATCGGCATGCGCTCCTGCAGGGTCTGCATTATCTCGTTGTATCCTGCGGGGTCAAGGTACATGAGCGCCAGGTCCTCAAGCTCCCACTTTGCCCTCTGCATACCCAAGCGGTGCGCAATGGGGGCATAGATCTCCATCGTCTCGAGCGACTTTATGCGCTGCTTTTCCTCGGTCTGATATGCCATGGTGCGCATATTGTGCAGGCGGTCGGCAATTTTGATAAGGATAACACGGATATCCTTCGCCATCGCCATCAGCATCTTGCGCAGATTTTCCATCTGCTCGTCTTCCTTGCTGGTGTACTGCACACGGGTCAGCTTCGTGACGCCCTCGACGATATTCGCAACCGGCTCGCCGAACTGGCGGGCGATATCGTGATGCGTAAGCTGCGTGTCTTCGATGACATCGTGCAAAAGCGCCGCAACGATGGAGTCCTCGTCAAGGCCCATGTCCACCGAGATATCCGCCGCCGCCACGCAATGCGTCACATACGGTGAGCCGTCCTTGCGCAGCTGGCCGGAGTGGGCAAGGCGAGCCATGTCGTAGGCAGCACGAATTCTGCCCATGTCCATCTCGACACCGCTGTTTTTTATCTTCTCCTCTAATGCGGCAAACATCTTGTCCGGGTCGAGGGGCTGTCTGTTTAAATTTACGGAGCTTTTATCTGCATCCATTATTTAAATCTCGCTTTCAGGCTTTTGATTATTGTCGAATCTTCCAAATTCACCTTTGCGCTGCCGGATACCATCCTTGCGCCGAACACGCTGTCCGGCCGCAGCTTGTGCAGTAGTCCCAGCTCACACAGGGCAAGCACGCATATGCAAAACCGCTCCGGCTCAAGATTTCTCGGGCACTGGCGCAAAAGCCCGTCAAGGTCCGCTGCGACCGAGCCGCCTGCGGCCTTAAGGCTGCGCCAGACCCGCACGAACGCCTCACGGTCGGGGATAAACGCCACTGCCTCGCTCTCGGGAAGCTTTTTGCCCGCTTCAAGCATCCAGCGGCACAGCGGTCTCGGGTCGTGCCTGCGCACCGCCGTGACCTGAAGCTGCACCGAGCTTCTGAAGCGGAACTCGTTTATCTGCGGCGTAAACGCAAGGTCGATGCGATCGCCGACATTTACGCCCAAGTCGCTTTCCGTGTGCGAGAAAAACACGCACTCAAAGCCCACGCCGCCGAAGCTCACACTCAGGCGCAGGTGCTTGCCGCCGCCGATGGGCGTTACACGGTCGAGCTTTGCGCTTTGGATGCACATGAGCGGCTTGGGGTTGCCGCTGCCGTAGGGCTCGAGCTGCTCAAGCGAACGCACACCGTCCATGTCGAGCGTTGCGGGGTCGGTTATCTCGATATCGCAGTTTAGGGTCGGCAGCTCTTCGGGCTTGTTGGCTCTATAGTAGCTGTCAAACGCCTCGCAGAAGTTTTTAAGGTTTTCACGGCGGATATTGAGTCCCGCCGCAAGCGCATGACCGCCGAAGCCCTCAAGATGCTCCGAGCATGCCGACAGTGCATCAAACAGGTTAAAGCCCGCATAGCTGCGGCACGAGCCCTTGCCCTTGTCGCCGTCGAGGCATATCATGACCGTCGGCAGCGAATACTGCTCGGCAAGCTTGGACGCCGCAATGCCGATAACGCCCTGATGCCAGTTCTCGCTGGCGAGGACTATCGGCGTTTCGGGCGCAGCGCCGGACATCATTTTGGACGCATCATCCCAGATATCCGTCTCCAGCGCCTGACGGCGGCGGTTTAGCTCGCACAGCTCGTTGGCAAGGCGAGCCGCCTCAGCCTTGTCCTCGGTCATGAGCAGTCTTCCCGCAATGGATACGCAGCCGAGCCTGCCTGCGGCATTGAGCCTCGGCGCAAGCGAAAAGCCGATGGTCGAGGACGATATCCTGCGGTCCTCTGCGCCCGACTCGTGCAGCAATGCCGCAATTCCCGGGCGCTTGGTGTTTTCGAGCATCGCAAGTCCCGTGCGCACGATGTAGCGATTCTCGCCCGTCAGCGGCACGACATCGGCGACCGTGCCTATCGCCGCAAGGTCGGCGTACTCCTTGATGACGGTGTCGCTCCTGCCCTCGACGGCACACACGAGCTTTAGCGCAACGCCCACGCCGGCAAGATCCTTGTTCGGGTAGCGGCACTGCTCCTGCTTGGGATCTATGACCGCCACGGCATCGGGGATGGTCTGCTCACGGCATTCGTGGTGGTCGGTGATGATGAGGTCAACGCCTATCTGCTTTGCAAACTCCGCCTCATTGGCGGCGGTGATGCCGCAGTCGACGCTGATAATGAGGCTGACGCCCTTGTCCTTGAGCGACTGTATCGCCCCAGTGTTCAGCCCGTAGCCCTCCTCGATGCGGTCGGGGATGTACGGGTGGCAGTCAACGCCACGGCTGCGCAGCCAGTCGGTCAGAAGGCAGGTCGAGGTTATTCCGTCGACATCGTAGTCGCCGTAAACTGCGACAGTCTCCTTGGTATCAAGCGCTGCTTTTATCCTTTCTACGGCCTTGTCCATGTCCTTCATGAGCATGGGGTCGCAGAGCGTCTCCGCCCCGCCGTGCAGAAATTTCTCCGCCGCAGCCGCCGTGTGTATCCCCCGCACATCGAGCATCGCCGCCAGCAGCGGGGTATAACCCGCCCTGCGCAGCTCACTGTTCGAGGTGCAGCCAATATTCGTAATCTTCCATTTACTGTAATTCATATCCAAACACTTTTCAATATAAATATTATAATAGTATATGATATCAAAATTTACACTGATGTGCAAGGGCTATTCACAGCTTAGCTAATATTATTGACAGAATAGCAATGCAATGTTAAAATATTTGTCTGTAAAAGCGAATATGCCGGTGTGGTGGAATGGTAGACACGGCGGACTTAAAATCCTCTGATGCTTGCGTCGTGCCGGTTCGAGTCCGG
>CAKTQR010000033.1 GCA_934597175.1 uncultured Oscillospiraceae bacterium
GAGAATTAGCTCAGCTGGTTAGAGCGCTCGCCTCACACGCGAGAGGTCAGCAGTTCGAGTCTGCTATTCTCCACCAAAATCGGCAAGCACAAACAGTGCTTGCCGATTTTACTTTTTCACTATTAATCAGCGAAGCGGCTTCATTATTCATCAAAATAAGCCGCTGCCGCAGCACCTTTTTCACCAAAAACACGGTGCGGGCTTAAATTTACCAATTTTGCCGTCATTTACGGCTTAAACAGAGAATGAAACGAAAAATGCACTCAAATAAGTGCAAAAATGTGTGAAAAATATGTCTATTGACTAAATATACAAAAAAACAGAGCGATTTTTGGCGATTTTTGAGGTAGAATATTTTCAAAATTCCGATTTATATTATTGACGGAAAAATTGCATGATGTTAAAATATATTTGTTCCAGTAGGCACATATACTGGACTAGAAGGGGCATGTCCAATGAAGAAAGTAAAAGTCCTTATAGGAAACTACGGCAGCGGCAAGAGCGAGCTGGCGCTGAACTTCGCAATGCAGGCAGCTGCAAGAGGCGACCGCACCGAGCTTATCGACCTTGATATGGTCAACACCTACTTCCGCCTGACCGAGCGCGGCAAGATGGTCGAGCAGAAGGAGATAAGACTCGTTTCTCCGAACTACGCCTGCTCGGGTATCGAGACGCTTTCGCTTCCCGCTGAGGTCGCTTCGGCTTTCGTCCTTGATTGGGACACGGTCATCTTCGATGTCGGCGGCGACGATGTCGGCGCAACGGCGCTCGGCAGATACAAGGCCGATTTTGACGATATGACCGATGATCAGCTTGAGGTGCTGAATGTCGTCAATATCCGCAGACCGCTCTCGGGCACCGTCGAGAAGCTCATAAGACTTCAGGACGGCATGGCCAAGCACTCCAGACTCAAGATCACCGGCATGATCAATAACACGAATCTTGCGACCGAGACCAGCGAGGAGGAGCTGCGTGACGGATACAAGATGCTCAAGGAGGTCTCCGACCGCACCGGCATCCCCGTGGCGTACACCACCGGCAAAAAGGCTCTGCTCGACAAGTTCCTTGCCGAGGGTCACGACCCGAAGTACATCGGCACTCCCATTGCGATAGACATGTACATGCACCGTGACTGGGATTCCTACATAAAGTACGGCCTGCATACCGTCGACCCGCAGAAGAATTTCAAGCACTAATATGCGCGACCCCGCTTTATGCGGTTTTTATATAGTTGGCAAAATAAAAGCAAAATAAAGAAAAGAGGTAGCAAAATGGTAAAGGTAACCATCAATGAAGACCTGTGCAAGGGCTGCGGTCTCTGTGCCAGAGCTTGCCCCAAGGGCTGCATTGAACTTTCCAAGGCAAAAATCAACGCAAAAGGCTATCACCCGGCAGAGGTTGTAAAACCCGAGGAGTGCATCGGCTGCGCATCCTGCGCACGCACTTGCCCCGATGTGGTGATCCGTATCGAGAAGGATTAAGGAGGAAAATAGAAAATGGCAAAACAGCTTATGAAGGGTAGCGAAGCTATCGCAGAGGCCGCCATCAGAGCCGGCGCTCGTTATTTCTTCGGCTATCCGATCACCCCGCAGACTGAGATCCCCGAGTACATGTCTGCCCGTATGTTCGATCCCGAAGTAAACGGCTGCTTCCTGCAGGCAGAGTCCGAAGTCGCAGCTATCAACATGATCTACGGCGCAGCCGGTACCGGCGCCCGTGCGATCACCTCTTCCTCCAGCCCCGGCATCTCCCTGAAGCAGGAAGGTATCTCCTACTGCGCAGGCGCAATGCTTCCCTGTGTCATCCTCAATGTTATGCGTGGTGGCCCCGGCCTCGGCAACATTCAGGCATCTCAGGGCGATTACTTCCAGGCAGTCAAGGGCGGCGGCAACGGTGACTACCACCTGCTGACCTACGCACCCTCCTCCGTTCAGGAAGCAGTTGACATCATGATGTTCGCATACGACAAGGCAGAGAAGTACCGCATTCCCGTACTTTTCATCGCAGACGGCATCATCGCTCAGATGATGGAGCCTGTTGAGATGCCCGATTTCGTCGACTTCAAGATCGACCCCGAGAAGAAGCCCTGGGCTTGCACCGGTTGGAAGCCCGGCGACGATCCTGCAAAGCGCGGCGTTATCAACTCCATTTACATCGACACCGAGTCTCTGTCCGTACATAATGCTGAGCTTCAGAAGATGTACGCTGAGGTCAGAGCAAACGAGCAGATGTGGGAAGAGTACAAGCTTGAGGACGCAGAGTATGTCATCACCGCTTTCGGTACTGTTGCCCGTATCGCAAAGTCCGCTATCGACCAGCTCAGAGAAGAAGGCATCAAGGTCGGTCTGGTTCGCCCGATCACCGTATGGCCCTTCCCGTACGATGCAGTCAAGAAGGCAGCCTGCGCAGACGGCGTCAAGGCAGTTCTCGATGTAGAGCTGAACGAAGGCCAGATGCTCGAGGATGTCAAGCTCGCAATCAACGGTGCAAAGCCTGTTGATTTCTTCGGTCATCTGGGCAGCGAGATGCCCACCACCGACGAGATCGTCGCAAAGATCAAGAGCATGAAGGAGGGTATGTAAAATGTCCGTAGTATTTGAGAAAACCAAGCTCCTTACCGACAAGACTTTCCACTACTGCCCCGGCTGCAACCACGGTATTATCCACCGTCTGGTAGCTGAGTCCATTGATGAGCTCATCAAGGAAGGCGTTATCGAAGAAGGTAAGGTCATCGGCGTAGCACCTGTCGGCTGCTCCGTCTTTGCATATGATTACTTTAACTGCGATATGTACGAAGCCGCTCACGGCCGTGCACCCGCATGCGCAACCGGCGCAAAGCGCGTTGTCGGCAAGGACACCCTCGTGTTCACCTACCAGGGCGACGGCGACCTCGCTTCCATCGGTACTGCTGAGATCGTTCACGCAGCACACCGTGGCGAGCATATCACCACTATCTTTGTCAACAACGCAATTTACGGCATGACCGGCGGCCAGATGGCTCCTACCACTCTCGTAGGCCAGAAGACCACCACCTCCCCCAAGGGTCGTGACGAGGCATGGTGCGGCGCTCCTATCCGCATTTCCGAGATGCTCGCAACCATCCCCGGCTCTTACTACATTGAGCGTTGCGCTGTCAACAACAACATGAACATCAACAAGACCAAGAGAGCAATAAAGAAGGCTTTCACCTATCAGATGCAGGGCAAGGGCTTCTGCCTGATCGAGGTCCTCTCCACCTGCCCGACCAACTGGGGTCTGTCTCCTGTTGAGGCAATGAAGTGGCTTGAAGAGAACATGATTCCTTACTATCCTCTCGGCGTAAAGAAAGACAAGGAGGCCGAATAATATGAAAAAAGAGTTTATATTCGCAGGCTTCGGCGGTCAGGGCATGCTCCTGATCGGTAAGTTCCTTGCAATGGCTTGCATGCTCGACGGCAAGCATGTCTCCTGGCTGCCTTCCTACGGCCCCGAGATGCGTGGCGGCACTGCTAACTGCTCCGTCATCGTAAGCGATGCTCCCGTTGCTTCTCCTCTGGTCGACAAGGCTGATGTCGTTGTCGCAATGAACCGTCCTTCTCTGGATAAGTTCGAGTCCCATGTCAAGCCCGGCGGCACTCTCGTTATCAACAGCTCCCTCATCGACCGCAAGGCAGAGCGTGACGACATCGATGTCGTTTACTGCGACGCTACCCGTATCGCTGAGGAAGTCGGCAACCCCAAGGGCGCAAATGTCGCTATCCTGGGCGCACTGCTTCAGAAGGCTCCCGTTTGCAGCGACGAACTCATGAGCGAAGCAATTCGAATCGAGCTCGGCGAGCGCAAGGCAAAGTTCCTTGCAGGCAACATGAAGGCTCTCGAAGCCGGCAAGGCCGCAGCAGCACAGCAGTAATTTCAATTTCAAAAATCAGCTCATCGTTAGATGGGCTGATTTTTTTAACTTAATACCCTGCGACTTTGACGCTCAAAAGCGTACTTAATATGTGAAGAGCTCTTTAGAAATTACAAGAAGGGGAGGTGAACGCATGGATGACCTGACGATAATTGAACTGTACTTTGCCCGCAGCGAGCAGGCGATAGACGAGACCGATAAAAAATACGGCAAGCTGTGCCGCAGCTTGGCGAGCAGCATCCTGTCGAGCGACGAGGATGCTGAGGAGTGCGTCAGCGACGCTTATTTGAGCGTGTGGAACACCATCCCGCCGACAAGGCCGAATAATTTCACGGCGTTTTTGTGCAGAATAGTCCGCAACTTATCGCTCAAAAGGCTCGACTATAACACGGCGCTAAAGCGAAACGGCAATGTCACGGTGTCATTATCCGAGCTTGAGGAGGTCTTGCATACTGCGCCCGAGCCGGAGCTTGAGGAGCTCGGCAAGCTCATAAGCCGTTTTCTCCGGCAGGAAAAGGCCGATGGCCGCAATGTCTTTATCCGGCGGTACTATTTCTGTGACACCGTCGCCGACATTTCGGAGCGCTATTCTTTTTCCGAAAGCAAGGTCAAAAGCATGCTGTACCACACCCGAAACCGCCTAAGGGCTTTTCTTAAAAAGGAGGGTATTAACTGTTGAATAGATCTCCGCTTGCCGCAGCAATGAGCTATATTGACGACGACCTCGTTTCCGCTGCGGTCGACTATAAACCGAAAAGAAACCGCCTGCCTGCACCGTACCGCATAACCGCCTCCATCGCCGCCGCATGTCTGGTGCTCATAATAGGCGTGGGCATGATTACGCTGCACGCCCCGGCGAACGACACGAGCCCCGGGATAGTACCCGTTGATGTCTGTGATGTTACCGAAGAGCAGGCTACGCAAATGTATCGGGCAAACTGCGCATGGAATTCGCTGTTTCGAAATGAAGTGCCGTACTTCGGAACATGCTATTATGATATCGAGACCAACGAGATCATGCTCGGACTGACAGAAAACACGCCGGAGAATCAAGCGTATGTACTGAGCCTGCTTGGCAAATACTCCGTAACCTTTTTTCAGTGCGATTATTCATGGATGCATCTAAAGCAGCTGTGCGATAAACTCAACAGGAATTGGTTTTTCCTCATGGTCTCAGGCGTGAAATGTGCTGCGCCGAATGAGCTCAGCGTCGGAATAGATGATGTTAATAACCGTATAACTGTGCTGCTTGTGGATGACGATTGCTACTTGGCGAAGTATTTGGTGACTCAGCTGTGCGGCTCGGACGATGTTGTAGTATTTACAACCGTCGATGAGATCAGCTATGATGATAATTGCGACAGATAGGAAAAACAGGCTTATCGGGTGATAAGCCTGTTATTTCTTTTCCCTGGGTTTGAATATCAGCGCGATGACGATACCGAAGAAAACGGCGGCACAGATACCGGCTGCCGAGGCGGTGAAGCCGCCGGTGAATACGCCGAGCAGTCCGTCACTTTCGACGGCTTGCTTAACGCCCTTGGCAAGCGTGTTGCCGAAGCCCGTCAGCGGAACGGTCGCCCCTGCACCCGCCCAGTCGACGAGCGGCTGGTAAAGCCCCACCGCACCGAGGATGACACCGGCGACGACATACGCCGTCAGTATCCTTGCGGGCGTGAGCTTGGTTTTGTCAATCAAAAACTGCCCGACAGCGCATAAAACTCCGCCGACGGCAAATGCTTTGAGATAATCCAAAAATGTATCCATTTAATCACCTTACAGCGTTTCTTCTATCGCCACGGCGTGGCAGATGCCAGGTATGCTGTTGCCCTGCTGAGCGCTCGTCGGCGACATGAGCGCACCCGTCGGTGCAAAAA
This sequence comes from uncultured Oscillospiraceae bacterium, assembly GCA_934597175.1. Classification (GTDB taxonomy): domain Bacteria; phylum Bacillota; class Clostridia; order Oscillospirales; family Oscillospiraceae; genus F23-B02. Next base: position 5,767 of record CAKTQR010000033.1, read on the forward strand.
GCACCTTGCTCCAGTAGCCGTCGGCAAAGCCACGCATGATATACGAGGCAAAGACCGAGGCCGAGCAGCCGCAGCCCGAGCCGCCTGCGTGGACATCCTGCTTTTGAATGTCGAATATCAAAATGCCACAGTCGTTGTAGTGCTTGCCGAGAGTCATGCCGTCACGGCGGAAAAGATCCTCAAGCGTGTCGTGACCGAGAACGCCGAGGTCGCCTGTGACGATAAGGTCATAGTAATCCGGCGTCCTGCCAGTGTCCTCAAAGTGCGCCTTGAGCGTTTCGTACGCCGAGGGCGCCATGGCGCTGCCCATGTTGTTTGCGTCCTTTATGCCCGCATCGACGATCTTGCCCGGGGTCACATGCGTGATAAACGGCCCGTTTCCGCTGCTCTTGAGTATCGCAGCGCCCGAGCCTGTGACCGTCCACTGCGCCGTGGGCGTGCGCTGACCGCCGTACTCAAGCGGGAAACGGTACTGCCGCTCGGACGAGCAAAAGTGCGAGCTTGTAAGGGCGCAGACTGTGCCGGCAAAGCCGCCGTCAATGGTCATAGCGCCGAGCGTGAGCGACTCGCCCATTGTCGAGCAAGCGCCGTAAAGCCCAAAGTAGGGGACATTACTGTCCTTCATCGCAAAGGCCGAGCCCACGCATTGGTTAAGAAGGTCGCCCGAGAAAACGAAGTCCAGCTCCTCGGGCGTGACCTTGCCCTTATCGCAGCACAGGGAAAAGCACTGCTTGAGCATAGCGGTCTCGGCTTTTTCCCAGGTTTTTTCGCCGAAGTACGAGTCATATGAGATATAGTCAAAAAATCGCTTGAGCGGACCTTGCCCCTCTTTCTGCCCGACTACCGCAGCGGTCGCCGCAATGGTCGGCGGATACTGAAGCTTCAGGGTCTGCCTGCCTATCCTTTTAGTCATAATATCACCGGCGTTAGTTTGCCCCCGGCTTAGAAAAACATACACGAATTTGCACTTTGCTCATAAAATGTTTTTCGGGAGGGATGATAAATGACTATTACCATGCTTTCGGACATTTTGCTTTCAAATTTTCCGTTTGCCAAGGCGGAGATAAAGGGAAGTGCGGTATACCCGAATATCCACGGCGAGGTGGACTTTTTCGGGCTCGACAAGGGCGTTATCGTCGCAGCGGATATTGACGGCTTACCCGTCGGCGACGATGCCTGCTCCTGCAAGGTGTTCGGCTTTCACATCCACGATGGCGGCAGCTGCACCGGCACGCAGCAAGACCCGTTTGCGGATACAAAGGGGCATTTTGACCCCGACAATTGCCCGCACCCGTGCCACGCCGGCGACATGCCGCCGCTGTTCGGCAATTCCGGCAGGGCGTGGATGGTGTTTCTGACCGACAGGATAAGCGTAGATGAGATAATCGGCAAAACGGTCGTCGTACATTCAAACCCCGACGATTTTGTGACCCGGCCGTCGGGAAACTCGGGCGTGAAGATCGCCTGCGGGGAAATTAAGGGCCTTACATGAAAACAGGCAGGACATCAGTCCTGCCTATTGCCTTTATATTTTCTTCTTGTCGCCATGCCGCCGCGGATGTGGCGCTCGGCCTTGTTGATATCAAGCAGCTCCCGCACCTGATGATACAGTGCGGGGTTAACTGTTTTCAGTCTCTCTGTGAGATCCTTGTGTACGGTGCTTTTGGAGATTCCGAACTGCTTTGCCGCTGCACGGACGGTAGCCTTGTTTTCAATAATGTACACCGCCAGATCGCAGGCGCGTTCCTCGATATTTGTATGCACATACACCACTCCCCTTGGCTCACATACTCAATGTATATGTGCCAAGGGGAGCAGATATGAGCTTCAGTTACCGCACTCGATGGAGATGCTGGTGAACAGGTCGAGGATATCCTCAACTTTGGTGTTTTTCTTTTTCTCGCCGTCGACATCGAGGACGATGTGTCCCTTATCCATCATGATGAGCCTTGAGCCGTACTCAACGGCGTAGCGCAGGTTGTGCGTGACCATGATCGCAGTGAGCTTTTTCTCACGCACTATCTTATCCGTAAGCTCCATGATGATATCCGCCGTGTGAGGGTCGAGAGCCGCCGTGTGCTCGTCGAGTATTAGAAAGTCGAGCGGGGTCATCGTCGCCATTAAAAGAGCGACCGCCTGACGCTGACCGCCGGACAGCGAGCCCATTTTCACATTGAGCTTATCCTCAAGACCGAGACCGAGCGCCGAGAGCATCGCCTTGTAATCATCGATGCGCTTTTTTGAAACGCCCTTTCCGAGCCCGAAGTGCTTGCCCTTGTTGTCGGCAAGGGAGAGGTTTTCCAGAATGGTCATGTTCGGGCAAGTGCCCATGGAGGGATTTTGGTAAACACGGCCTATCTTTTTGTATCTAACGAAATCCTTCTGCTTGTTGATGCTTTCACCGCCGATGAGGCAGTCGCCGCTGTCTATGGGGATAGAGCCGCAGATGATGTTGAGCATCGAGGTCTTGCCGCTGCCGTTGCTGCCGACGACGGAGACAAATTCGCCGTCCTTGACGGCAAGCTCGAAGTCCTTAAACAGGCACATTTCGGTGACCGTGCCGGGGTTATAGGTTTTTGAGATGTTTTTAAGCTCAAGCACTTTGCGTCACCTTGCCTTTCATGCCGCCGAGGACCAAAATAATGAGGAACAGTACGGCGGTAACGAGCTTCAGCAGGTTTGCGGGCAGACCTGCGACGATAGCGATCTGAATACATGCCTTGTAAAGAATACTTCCTATGACAACGGCGGTAGTGCCCTTAACAAAATCGAGCTTCCTGAACAGCGTCGTGCCTATGATGACCGTTGCAAGACCGAACACCATCTGACCCGTGCCCATGGTGGCGGAGAAGCTGCGCTGCTCCTGACAGACTATTGCACCGGAAAGCGCAACGAGGGCGTTAGCCAGCACCAGACCGAGAATCTTCACACGGCCGTTATCCTTTGCAAGGCTCGTGACGAGGGCGGAGTTATCGCCGACGGCACGCAGCAGCATGCCGCTCTTGGTCTTGAGATACTCATCGAGCAGCAGCTTGAAGATAAGCGCAAGGATAAACGCAACGATGAGTTTGCGGTATATGAGAGATACCGAGCCGAACAGCAGCATCGTGGGCTGTGCGGTAAAGATAGTGTCGATACCACGCTCGATCGAGAGATTAGAGCCGCCAATCTGAAGGTTTATCGAGAACAGGGCGGTCATCGTGATGATGCCTGCAAGCAGGTCTCTGACCTTTAAGCGTACATGGATAAGTCCCGTTGCAAGACCGGCAAGCGCACCGGCTGCCATGGCGATGAGCAGCGTGAGGTAGGGGTTAAAGCCCTTTACCAGCAGTACCGCCGTCACCGCAGCACCGAGCGGGAACGAGCCGTCGACCGTGAGGTCGGGGAAGTCGAGTATTTTATATGTAATGTATATGCCGTATGACAGCAGGGCGTATATTAAGCCCTGCGTCACCGTGCCGATTATCATATCAAGCATTTTTCAAAAGCTCCGATGTCAGTTTGCCTTGATCGCGGTATCTGCGATCGAGGAGGGGAGAGTCAGACCCATTTCCTTGAGTGCGGCGGAATTTACATAGTAGGAAAAGTCGGTAACGGACTTGTAGGGCATGGAGTCTGCGGTAGCCTCACCCTTGAGGACCTTTGCTGCCATCTCGCCGGTCATCTTGCCGAGCTCGACATAGTCGATGCCTGCGGAAGCGACGCAGCCTTTCTTTACCTGCTCGATCTCGCTGCCGTATACGGGGATGCCTGCTGCGTTGGTCTTTTCAAGAACGGAGGAGAGAACGCCGACGACATTGTTGTCGGTGAGGTTGTTGAGGCAATCTACGCCTTTGCTGATGAGGGTGTCAACAGCCTGAGTGACCTCTGCGCCTGCGGTGACACCGATAGCCTCGATTGTGAAGCCGTAGTTGGGTGCTTTCTCCTGGTACTCTGCGATGGTGGAAACGGAGTTTGCTTCGCTGGTGGTGTAGACAATGCCGATGGTCTTGGCGTCGGGCTGGATCGCACGGATCAGCTCGAGCTGAGCGTCAACGGGGAGCTTGTCGGAAGTGCCGGTGATGTTGCCGCTGGTGAGCTTAGCCTGCTCGGGATCGCTTATTGCGGTGTAGATAACGGGGATATCCTTCTCCTCGGCGGCTGCGTAGCAGGCAACTGCGGACGGAGTTGCGATAGCGCACATGAGAGCAACATCCTTGGCTGCGAAGCTCTGGGCTATCTGATTGTCTATGTTGTCGTCGAAGCTTGCGTTCTGGTAGTCGATGACGAAGTCGGTGCCCTCAACGAGACCGGCGTCCTTAAGACCCTGAATAAAGCCTTCACGGCAGTTATCGAGCGAGGCGTGCTCGCCGTACTGGCAGATACCGATGACGGGAACGGAAGTTTCCTTAGCGCCGCATGCGCAGACGGAAAGGCAAAGAACAACAGCAAGAATTATAGCAACAAACTTTTTCATGATTAAATCTCCTAATTTTTTGTTAAATGGTTTAGTGAGTCTTGTCGAAGCTGCGCCGGACACGCCATCGTTTTTTCAGTATAAACATAACATCCTCCAAAAAACAAAAAGTCCCATACTTCCGAAGAAGTATGGGACAGAATAAACAAATTCTGCGGTGCCACCCAAATTGATGAAAAACTCATCCGCTTAACCTGCACTGACATGCAGCTCGTGACTGTAACGGGCACGCCCCGTCAACTACTACTAACGGATACATCCGCTTTCGGTTGCCCTCATAAGTCCATTCAGCGTTTCTTTCACTGCCGTATTCCCAGCACTAACGGCTCTCTGTGAGTTTCCGAAAAGCTTACTACTCTTAATCATCGGTTTTGATGGACGCAGTATAGCACTTTAAAACACTGTTGTCAACACCAAATTTTAATTTTATGCACAAAAAGTTTTTCGAAAATATGTACAGTATGACGGTATTTTGCGTCAAAACCGAAAAAACTTGAAGTCAGCAGGTAAAAATTATATAATTACTCTGTCTTAGAATTAACATGCGCACATGGAGGAGGAACAACATGAAGAAAAGACTGTTAAGTCTGGCGCTGGCACTTGTGATGGTGTTTTCGCTGCTGCCGATAAATGCGATGGCGGACAGCATATTTAAAGATACCATTATAACAAGTCAGCCGACCAGCGTCACGGTCCAAGCGGGGGAGAACGCCGTGTTTACCATCTCGGCTGTTAACACCGACGCCGGATCATCCCTTAAATATCTATGGTACGACACGGGCAAGCTGTCGTCGTTCAGCAAAATTTTGCCTCCCGATGATTTTCGTGATCAGTTTAAGGATGCAAAGCTTGGCGAGGGAAAGACCCTTACCATATACAATGCGCAGGAGAGCATGAGCATCTGCTGCGTCGTGTATTATGACGGAAGTGTCCTCGTTCGAGGAGTTGCACAGAGCAACACCGTAACGCTCACCGTCAGACCTGCATGTGCAAGCCATGTGCTGGGTCAAAATTTGTTCGAAGTCCCGGCGGTCGAGGCGACCTGCGCACATGAGGGCAATATCGCATATTACAGGTGCAATGTCTGCGGCCGCTGCTACACCGATGCAAACGCCGTTTACGAAACCACCGAGGATGCGTGCAAGCTCGCAAAGCTCACGACCCACAAAATGCCGCTTACCTACCACGAGGCAACTGCCGGCACATGCGGCACGAGAAGCGTTGCCGAGTATTGGTCGTGCGACGAGTGCGGCGATGTCTTTAAGGACGAGGCCGGCACTCTGCCCACCACGCTGACAAGCCTCAGACTCGAGGGCGAGAAAAACCCCAACAACCATCCTTCCGACAAGGTGACGCACGCCGACTATACCGCACCTACCTGCTCGCAGAAGGGCAACCTTGAATACTGGTACTGCGCCGAGTGCAATACATACTTCAAAGACGCCCAGCTCAGAACGCAGTATGCAAAGCGCAGCGATACCGAGCTTGCAAAGGACGCAAGCAAGCATCCCGAGCTTATAGAGCATCCCTACACCGCCCCGACATGCGAGGGTAAAGGCAACCTGCCGTACTATGAGTGCACCGCCTGCGGCAATTACTACGCCAACGCCGACGGCACGGGCGAGTACAGCAAGAAAAGCGATGTGACCATCAGCGCCACCGGCCATAAGTTCACTTGGGTCGAGTTCACCGTAGAAGGCACTGCTTACCATGCGCAGGATTGTGCTAACTGCGGTATGAGACAATCCATAGGCACGCACTCCGGCGGCACGGCAAACTGCCAGTCCCCGGCAGTCTGCACCACCTGCGGCCTTGCCTACGGCGAAAAAGACCCCAACAACCACGCAAACCGTGAGACCCGCAACGCAGTCGAAGCGACCATCAACAGCGAAGGCTACAGCGGCGATATCTATTGCGCAGACTGCGGCGTGCTCATCGAGAAAGGTCACACGATCGAGAAGCTTTGCAGGCACACAGACCCGAGCACCAATGTCGTCATCCACCACGATGCCGTTGAGGCGACCTGTGTCGACGCTGCCGACAAGCACCAGGGCAATGTCGAGTACTGGGAGTGCACCGAGTGCGGCAAGTACTGGACCGACAGCGAGCTTACGAACGAGGTCGCAAAGGACGATACCGTCGTTGCATATCAGCAGCACTATATAAAGAATGTCATCACCGAGACCGCAAACTCCGACCTCCAGCAGTGGGGCGGCAACGGCAACGACCACTGGAAAGAGTGCAAATTCTGCGGCTATGTATATACCGACACCAAGAGCGCCCACAGCTTCGTCGAAAAGACCCACACCTGCCGCTCCGGCGACACCTGCCGTACCTGCGGCTACGACGACGGTCAGCGTGACCCGTATAACCACGACGGCGGCACCGAGATAAGAAATGCCGCCGAGCCCACGCTGTTTAAGCCCGGCTACACCGGCGACACCTACTGCCTCGGCTGCGGCGCAAAGCTTGCCTCCGGTCATGAGTATTACAGCCCCTGCTCCGGCGGCTGCAAGAATCTCAAGAAGATAGAGGGCACGCCCGCCACCTGCACCGAGGATGGCACAAAGACCTATTACGAGTGCACCAAGTGTCATAACTATTACATGGACGAAAAGGCAACCGTTCCGGCGACCGACGATAAGCTCGTCGACAAGTGCACCGGTCACGACCTTCACCCGGCACTCAACCTCCTCGGCGATATAAACTACAAGCAGCTTCTTGACCTCATCGGCTCTGTAAACTACGGTCAGGTCATTCAGGGCATAATAAACGGCACGATATCCATTGACGATGTTCTCAATAACCTGCATGTCAGAGACATCGACCATTGCAGCGACGATCAGTACCACTGGCTCGGCTGCCAGCGCTGCGGCAAGTCCATGGAGGACCTCAAGCCCGAGTTTGAAGAGCAGGGCATCTACATCAAGGATGTCTGGTACACCCTCGGCAAGAAGGAAGCCCACTCCGGCGGCGTTGCCACCTGCAAGGAAAGGGCAGTCTGCACCGAATGCGGCGACGCATACGGCTCGCTGGCTGACCACAGATACGGCGAGAACAATGTCTGCACCGTCTGCGGAAACACTCTGCCCGCATGCGCAGCCCCGACTTTGAACATCAGCACCACCAACGGTGTTGTCCTCTCGTGGAACTCCGTCGAGGGCGCAGCTTACTATCAGGTCTACCGCACCACCGGCAGCAACACCGAGTTTGAGAAGATAGCCACCGTCAGAGGCACTATCTATAACGACACCAATGTTGTCACCGGCACAAGATACTACTACAAGGTCAGAGCCATCGGCACGAACGGCAGCTTCGGCGACTTCAGCTACGAAAAGGCCGCAAAGGTAAGGTGTCCCGCACCCGTTGTCACGGCAGGCAACAACGCCTCCTCCGGCAAGATCACGCTCAAGTGGAAGGCAGTCGACGGCGCAGCCAAGTACGAGGTCTACAGAGCAGGCACTGCAAACGGCACATACACCAAGATGTTCACCACCACCTCCACCAGCTACACCAACACCTCCTCGTATGCAGGCTATACCTACTACTACAAGGTCAGGGCGATCACCGCAAACGACGACAAGAGCGATTACAGCGCCGTCGTCAGCCGCACCTGTGACTGCGCAGCACCCGTCGTAAAGGGCGGAAACGATGCCGCCACCGGCTATGTCAGACTTTCGTGGAACGAGGTTTACGGCGCAGCAAAATATGAGATCTGGAGAGCAGACAGCAAGGACGGCACATACACGAAAATGTATACGACCGTTTACACCAGCTATAAAAACACCTCCTCCAAGGCCGGCCGCACCTACTACTACAAGGTCAAGGCGATAGCCGAAAGAACGAGCTACGCAAACTCCGCCTTCAGCGCCGTTGTCGCCCGCACTTGTGACTGCGCAAGGCCGAATGTCAAGATCTCGCTTTCAAACGGCGACCCGAGACTTACCTGGTCTGCCGTCAGCGGAGCTGATAAGTACATCATCTATCGTGCGACCAGCAAAAACGGCACTTATACCAGAATGTACACCACCGTGTACAAGTCCTATACCAATACCAGCGCAAAGTCCGGCACGACCTATTACTACAAGGTCGTTGCAGTATCGAACATGAACTCCAATGCAAACTCTGCATACAGTAACATCGTCTCGATAAAAGCAAAATAATTTCCGAAAAAGAGCTGCTTCGGCGGCTCTTTTTCGATAATTTACTATATTTACTTGCAAAAATTGTTCAGTAATGATAGAATGTAACGAATCTAAAAGGTTAAGGAGCTTTAACGAATGAAAAACGATTCAATGAATCTTTCCAAGAACGAAATGATGATGGTCATGCATGATCAGGAGCAGGAGATAGAGAGACTCAAGGTCAAGGTCAGCGAGCTTCAGGCCACCATTGACAGTTACGAGATAAAAGTTGAGGAGTCCGGCACGCTTGCCGAGGCTTCGGCGCAGATAAACAATCTCTTTGAGGCCGCCCAGGCTACCGTCGAGACCTATATCGACAACATCAAAAAGCGTGCCGAGAAGTCCGAGCAGATCCTTGCCGATGTCCGTAAGCAGGCCGAGGGCATCATCAGCGAGGCCGAGGCAGTCGCCCAGAAGCGCCTTGATGCCGCCGATGTTGAGATCGACGAGAAATGGGCAGTTATCGAAAGCCGCCTGCTGGTCATGTACGAGTCGCACAAGGGCCTTAAGGAGCTTGTCGAGTCCGGCATCTTCACCATCCCCGGCAAGGAGCACGAGTAAGCCTCCCCGTTTGCCGAAAAAGCAATAATGTCGTCATTAAAAACCGCTAAGTTTAAACGCTTAGCGGTTTTTTCTTTATACATTTTTAATTAAATGTCGTCAACATGCACAAAAAATTCTCACATGACTATACAAATTAGAGAAAATGCATAAATTGATTGAATTGAAATGACTGCAATGGTAAAATATTAACAAGCAATATTTTTACACGGTATTAATATGCTTGTATAAAAACGAAACGGGGGAACATTGATGAGAGATTTGAAACATCTAGGCTACTTTGAAGACCTCCTTCAGACGGCGAACAACGAGTTGATCGCCCAAGCGAAGGAGGAGGGCAAGGTCTGTGCGGCGTTCTTGTGTGAGAATATTCCTGAGCCACTATTAAATCTTGGCAACGCATTCGGTATTCGCCTGTTTGCGCCCAATACAGGCTCCATGGACATTGCTACATACTACATGACAAGCTTTTTGTGCGAGACCAGCCGAGCCTTGCTTGAAAGGGCGATAGAGGGCGGATATAACTTTGCCGACTGCCTTATCACGCCCGACGGCTGCACGATGATGAATCGCTGCGGCGAGAATATGGAGCTGCTGCACACCATGGACGGCGGCGACAGCAAGTTCTTTTATGAGTATATGGAGATACCGCTCAAGGCCGACGATAACGGCGTTGAGCTTATGAAGCTTCAGTGCCAAAATCACATTTTAACTCCGCTTGCGGAAAACTACGGCATCGACACCTCTGACGCAGCCATCAGGGCAGCCGTCAGGGAGCATAACGAGATATGCGAGATAATCCAGGCGATAGGTCAGTTTAGAAAGGACGATAAGCCCAAGATCACGGCGTATGAGTTTCATGTCCTGACGCTGGCGACCTATGTTGCGCCGAAGTATCTCATAGTTGACAAGCTTCGTGAAACGCTTGAGGAGATAAAGACCAGAGTGCCCGACGATAAGCCCTACCGTGCAAGACTTGCGCTCGTCGGCTCGGAGATGGATGACAGCGGCGTAATAAAGCTTATAGAGGAGTGCGGCGCATATGTCTGCGTCGACCGCTACTGCTTCGGCTCATTCCCGGGCAGAGTTCCCATTGAGCTCAACGACGAGGAAGACGCATTTACTCAGGTCTGCCGCCACTATGTCTATATGGGGCAGTGCCCCCGCACCATGAATATGGAGAAGGTCTACGGCCGCAAGGCGTATGTCAACGACCTTGCCAAGGAGTACAGAGCCGACGGCGTTATCTATCAGCAGGTCAAGTTCTGCGACCCGTGGGCGTATGAGAGACTTCTCGGCTCGACGATGCTGCGTGACGACTACGGTTTCCCGGTGCTGAGCATCGACAGACCGTATAACATCAGCGCCTCCGTCGGTCAGATGAGGACCCGTGTCCAGGCATTCATCGAAAGCATTGAGATCAAAAATCTCCAGGGAGGTGCGAAAAAATGAAAACTGCTGAGATAGTGCGTAATACCAAAAAGAAAAAGGGCGACAAGCAATACGGCGTGCTTTTTAATAACGGCAAGGTCAGAAAACGCCGTGAGTGGCGTGGTATAAAGGATACGCTTTATGATTTTTCCCGCTGGCTGTATCTGTGGAGCATCATGATAGGCGTAACGCTCTCCCGAGGCGGCATGAAGGGCATGATCCGCTACCGCTGGATGGCAAACTATCTTGCCGTGCCCCATGCGATAGACAAGTTCACCATAGGTATGCGTGATGAGACCCTGCGCATCACCCACACGGCAATGGACTTCGTCGTAAAGGATGTTGCCCAGTGCATTAAAGACACCCTGCGTGGCGACCGACGCACCGGCAACGATGTTGAGTTCAGCAACAAGTGTGTCCTCTCGGACGAGAATGCAATGACCGTTTTCATGATGGGCTTCCCGCAGATAAAGGCCATCCTGCGTGAGATACCCACAATGTTCTCGGCAAATATCATGACGCAGTATTCGTCAACCTACTACCTCGATATAGCCCAGCAGTTCGGCATCCCCGGCGATGTCTGCCCCATGCCCGAGGCCGAGGCGGGCGCATCGATATGCGACGACTTCGCCGTTTTGGGCAAATGCGCAGTTCAGGTCAACACCACCTGCGACGGCTCGCTCATGGGCAACGGCATAATTGCAAAGCGCCTTGAGCGGGAGTACGGCATACCCACCTTCCAGCTCGCCGCCCCCATGCGCCACGAAAACCCCGATGTTCTCGACTACGCAGCCGAGGATATGAAAAAGTGCATCGCCTGGGTCGAGGAGAAGATGGGCGTCAAATGGGATTGGGACACCTACTTTGAGTGTATAAAGCGTGTCAATCAGACCACCCGTGACCGTTGGGAGTGGTTAGAGGTCAACGCCACCCAGTACCCGCAGTTTTTCGGTGCGGTGTTCTCGCTGTATAACGATACAAACTACATGGGCAACTGCGGTCGCTCCAAGGACTTCCCGCCGATAAACGACAAGATCATGAAGCTCGTCCGCCAGGGCTACAAGAACAAGACCATGATGGCACCCGAGTACCGCCACCGCTGCATCGTCTGGGGTGTTCAGCCGCAATACTGCATAGACCAGCTTTATTGGATGGTCAACTGCTGGGGCGTCGTGCCCCTGACCGACATGCTTTCAATGGTCGTCGAGAAAGAATTCTGCGAGGAAAATAAGCCCGAGAACTACGAGCAGGCGTATAAGGACATGGCGTACCTCAACATGAACATGATCATGCGCAATAAGACCCACGGCGGCTATGAGTGCCTCGTCGACGAGCTTTGGGAGTATGTCGAGAGACTGAATGCCGACATGGTTATGATGTGGGAGCACATGTCCTGCAAGGCACTCAACGGTCTGCACGGCCAGTTTGAGGAGCAGGCGAGAGAGCGCGGCATCCACCTCGTTTGGGTCTGCCATGACCTTTGCGACCCGAGAGTTTTCACCCGTCAGGCCATCCGTGACCAGTTCAGCGAGTATATGCGTACCGTCATGCGTGAAGAGCCGCTCGACCCTACGCTCGAATTCATGCCCGACGAGAATGCGTGGTAAAGGAGAAAAGACTATGAATAAATTTGCTAAGATCCCTCTGATGATGCTCGGCGGCGGCGCATCGGTGTTTGCCGTGCTGTTCACGATATACTTTTTCAACCTCGACATGAAATTCATGTCCTACTGCGTTGAGCCTATCCTGCTGAAAATTTACGACATGAGAAAGCCCAACTTCTATGTCTGAGCAATAAAAAATCCGGTAATACATCGTGTATTACCGGATTTTTTAAGTTGTTTTCATGTTCGATTACTTTGCCCAGAAAAAGATCTTATCGAGAACCTCGAAAACATTCTTTGCGCTGGGATCGATGCCCAAAACGAATTCTTTAAGTTTTTCGTACATTGTGTTCCTCTCCTTTCGTAGAATTTGATTTTCAATCGCAAAAAAATACTACCATATAAAAAAGAAATTGTCAACAAATTGCGACAAAATTGACGCAGAATTTTCTACATTTCGGCAAAAACTGTCTAACAGATGAGTTTACATAATACACCTAACGTTTCGCTAAAAAAGGAAGTCCCTCGGGACTTCCTTTTTTGTGCTTATTATCAGTCGTCAAGCTCCTTGTCGGATTTGAGGATGTTACCCTTGACTGCGTCGATCTCGTAGTCGTACTCGTAGCCTGCGGACTTAAACTCAACATCGTACACGGACTTGCCGTCCTCACGATCAAGCTCAACATGAAGCTCGGTGACCTTAGCCTCGGTGAGACCTGCGTGCTTTAGTGCTGCGTTCTTTGCGGCTGCGCTGCCGATAACACTTTCGTTGGCGGTGCTTGTATTCTTGCTGCCGCTGCTGCCGGTGGATTTTACATCCTTGCCGTTTATCTCGTTGTCGTATGCAACGACTGCACCGGTCTTGGCATTGATGTCGTAATCGTACTCGTCGTAGCCACGATCGAACTCAACCTCATAGACTGCGATGCCGTTATCGTAGTCAAGCTTGATCTCAATGTTCTTGACCTGATCCTTGGTAAGACCTGCTGCCTTGAGTGCAGCGGAGAGAGCGGCGTCCTTGCCGATGTAGGACTTTGAGGCTGCGTCGTTATTTTTGTCATTGCTTTCAAACTTGAATTCCTTGCCGTTTATCTCGTTGTCGTATGCAACGACTGCGCCGGTCTTGGCGTCGATGTCGTACTCGTACTCGTCAAAGCTGCGGTCGAACTCGACCTCGTAGACCATGACGCCGTGCTCGTAGTCAAGCTCGATCTCGATATTCCTGACCTGATCCTTGGTAAGACCTGCGGCCTTGAGTGCAGCCGAGAGAGCAGCGTCCTTGCCGATGTAGGACTTTGCGCTTGCCTTGCCCTCGGTCTTGATGCCGCCGAGCTTGATGTTTTCGCTGATGAGGTTGAGTTCATTGATGGTAAGCCCCGCAAGCTGCTCGAAGCTGTGGGTCGTGCTGTTCTTGACTATCTCATTGATGAGTGCTGCCTTGCCGACGGTGATGCCGTACTCGTTTGCTTTCTTGACAAGAGCCTCGTCTGCGTCGGTGACATTCTGACTGAGCACCGCACCGTCCTTGAGCAGAGCGTTGACCTCACTTGCAAGCTTTGTTTCGAGTGCGTCTGCGTCATAGCCCTCCACGCCGGAGACCGACAGCAGGATGGAGTTTTGCATCTCGCTCAGATATCCGTGCTTGAGCATAGAGCCGACTATGGCGTTCACGGCAACATTCAGGTCGGTGTCCTCAAGGTCCATACCCTCAAGCACCTTTTTACCGTCGGCGTTAAGTCCGGTTGCGGAGATGACCTCCTCTTCCTTGTCGACCTTCAGCTCGATGCTGGGGTTAACATCGAGAGAAACAACGGCGGCAAGAGCGTTGTTTGATGTGCCCAAACCTTTGTTTTTTGCTATGAACACGCCCGCAATCAGCAGGACGAACACTGCCGCAACGGCGGCAAAAGCGGCAAAGCCTCTGTTTTTCTTCTTTTCCATGTAGATTACCTTTCCTTTCTCATGGTCGCAAGCATGCAGGACATTGTCCAGCACATCAGGCGCCGCGTTGGAAACGGCAGATCTAAGCATCGTCGTGACCTCGTCTTTTTTCATTTCATTCCGCCTCCATCGCATGTCTTAATTTGTTTACGGCTCGTGAGTATTTGGAAAGCACTGTGGCTATCGGCATGTCAAGCAGCCTTGCAATTTCCCGGTGCTTTAAACCGGCAACTGCATGCAGCATGACGACCTGCTTCTGCTCGTCGGACAGGAGCTTGAGCGCCGTTTGCAGCAGCATCCTCTCGTCCGAACTGACCGAGGGATTGTCGGCAAGATAGCCCGACCAGTCCTCCTCGGGAAGCTCACAGTCTTTTTTGACCTCTCTAAGGCGCATCCTTGCAAGGTTTTTGGCAATGGTCATGATCCACGCCATAGGTTTGCCCTTGGGAATGTATCGCTCGGCTGCGGAATACACATTGATGTATGTTTCCTGCAAAACATCCTCGGCATCGGCAGGGCAATGAGACAAGCTCATCGCAAAGCCGTATACTGCTGAGTGTGTTCGCTCGTAGAGCGAGGCAAGGGCATCCTTTTCGCCTTGTGCGATCCGAGCCAGAAGCGCTTCAAGCTCGGTCGCTTCGCTTGCGCCGTGTTCAGTTGAAGAGGTCATCAGTATCAGCATCTTGCTTTCCTTTCTTCACCCTATTAATGCATGGGAAGGGCGTTTTATTGCATGGAAAATAAAAAATTTTATAAAAAGCAAATTTCGCCCTCGCAGACCTTGCAGGTAGGGCCTGTGAGGTATATATCATGAACGGCACTGCCGTCAATTTTAAGCGTAACGAACAGGTCGCCGCCGGGCATGGATACCGTGACATTATCGCCGCTCACCAAGCCTTTGAGCGTGAGCGCCGCAACGATAGAGCCGCTGCCCGTGCCGCAGGCGAGGGTGAAATCCTCGACCCCACGCTCAAATGTCACGGCTTTTACATGGTCCTTGCCTACGAGCTTTACAAAGCTCACATTCGCACCCTTGGGAAAGGCAGGGGAGAAGCGGAGCTTTTTGCCGAGTCTGAAAAGCTCATCGTGCGGCATCGCATCCCAATCGTCCATAATAACGACTGCGTGCGGTATCCCGGGGGCACCGAGCTCAATGTACGAGCAGTCGTACTCCTCGGCAGAGCGATCAAGGTCAACAATACTCGGGTCGTTGAGGCGTATGCGATACAGTGTGTCGGTAATCCTTTCACCCGTGACAAGCCCTGCGGTCGTCTCGATGCGCTGCGTTTCGCCTGCAAGAGAGTGCTCAAAGCCGTAGCGGGCGATGCAGCGTGCGCCGTTGCCGCACATTTCGCCGAGCGACCCGTCGGAGTTATAAAACAGCAGCTTAAAGTCGCCGCCGTGCTCGGCTCTCGCCGTGAGCATCAAGCCGTCAGCGCCGATGCCCGTCCGCCTTGCGCACAGCATCCGGGCAAGCTCGGGAGCGCATGCCGGGTCAAGCTTTTCCCCGATTAGATTTATGATAACGAAGTCGTTTCCCGCTCCGTGCATTTTTGTAAACTTCATATCGTCCTCCAAAGGCTTTGTTATAAAATAGATTATATCAATACCGCCTATCTTAGTAAAGGGCTACTTGAAATTTATTAATGACTATTATATAATAAATAACTAGTTTGAATACAAAAACAAAATAGGAGAGAAAAATATGACCGATTATAAAGCATTGTATGCACAAAAGCTCATGACTGCCGACGCAGTTGCCGAGCAGGTACAGAGCAACTGGCTCTTTGGCATGGACACCGGCCCGTCCCAGACCCCGGCAATCATGTCCGCTGTCGCAAATAAGATAAGAAACAGCGATATCACCGGCGTTAAGGTGCAGACCCTTCTGGATGTCTACCCCTTTGAGTTCTACGCTGACGACAGCCTCAAGGGCAAGATGACCGGCTATAGCTGGTTTTCCTCGGGCGGCGCGCGCAAGGCAGTCAACGCAGGCTATGCCGACATTCTGCCGACCTACTACCGTGACATTCCCCGCCACATTGCCGTTGAGTACGATTACGACGCATTCTGCGTCTCCGTTTCTCCCATGGACAGCCACGGCTACTTCTCCCTTGCCAACAACGGCTCTTACGCCGAGGCAATGATGGCGAAGGCAAAGCGCATTTTCGTCGAGGTCAACGATCAGCAGCCCCGCTGCCTGTGCGGCACTCAGATCCATGTCTCTCAGGTCGACGCCATCGTTGAGTTTAACCACGAGCTGCCCGTCCTGCCTCCCGTAGTCATCGACGAGACCAGCCGCACCATCGGCAATCTCATCGCCGAGCAGATCCCCGACGGCGCATGCATCCAGCTCGGCATCGGCGCTATCCCCGATGCTACCGGCATGGCGCTCAAGTCCAAGCACGACCTCGGCATCCACACCGAGATGTTCACCGACTCCATGGTTGAGCTTATCGAGTGCGGCGCTGTCAATAACTCCAAGAAGCAGATCCACCGTGGCAAGAGCGTAACCACCTTTGCCTACGGCTCGAAGCGCATTTATGATTACATAGATGATAACCCCGCAATCGAGATACTGCCCGTCGACTATGTCAACGACCCCGCAGTTATCTGCAAGAACGACAACATGATCTCCATCAATGCGGCACTTGAGGTCGACTTCTTCGGCCAGGTCTGCGCAGAATCTGTCGGCACCAAGCACATGTCCGGCTCGGGCGGCCAGATCGATTATGTCAGAGGCGCATGCCAGTCCAAGGGCGGCAAGAGCTTCATCGCCTTCACCTCCACCGCAAAGGGCGGCACGATAAGCAAGATAAAGCCCATCCTCACCCCGGGCGCTATCTGCACAACCAGCAAGAACGATGTTGACTACATCGTCACCGAGTACGGCATTGCCCACCTGCGTGGCAGAAGCCTCGGCGAGCGCACAAAGCAGCTTATCGCCATCGCACATCCCGACTTCCGTGATGAGCTGACCTTCGAGGCCAAAAAGAGAGGCATCCTCATCTAAGTTAATTACTCCAAAAGAGCCGCAAAAGCGGCTCTTTTTTTGTTGCTTATTCTCCGTGCTTACGGTATTATGGTTTTAAGAAATAATGAGAGGTGCGCCATGAAAAAGAGACTATTTAGCCTGCTGCTTGCGGCAGTCATGCTCATGACAACGCTTTCAACCGCTGCGTTTGCCGACGAAGCGGGCGACAATGTTATCCACATCAATAATACGGCAAAATACGACATCACGCTCAACAGGGAGCTTGCCGCGCCCGTGTGGAAAAGCTCCGACACCGGCATTTTGAGCATCGTCCGAACGGGCAGCTCGAAGCTCAGCTTCGGCGGCGCAGTCACGGTGAACTATTGGGTCGAGGTAAAGGCTAACAAAACCGGTGCAGCCGAGCTGAGCCTCAGTAACAGCACCGGCGAGCTCGTCGGCACGGTTTCCGTCCGGGTAATCGAGCACGATTTTGCCGAGAGCACGGTCGTCGCCCCGACATGCGTCGACGAGGGCTATACGCTGCACACCTGCGTCTGCGGAAGCAGCTATAAGGATGCCGCTACGCCGCCCACCGGCAAGCACACGGCAGAGCCGATACCGGCGGTCGAAGCGACCTGCACGGCAGACGGCCTTACCGAGGGCAGCCGCTGCTCGGTCTGCGGCGCGGTGCTCACGGAGCAAAAAGAGACTCCCGCACTCGGCCATGATTACAAAGCCGGCACGATGCAGTACCGTGACAGCGACAAGCGCTCCCACGGCTATGTGAACGACGACGGCCCGCATGTCGGTGACTGCCTGCTCCCGAGATTCCGCATCCACGAGTGCACACGCTGCGGCATAAGCTATGACGAAAACCTCCCGCCGCTCGGTCATAACTATGACACCGGCGTCGTGACCGCACTGCCGAGCTATACAACAAGCGGTACAAAGACCAACACCTGTTCGGTTTGTGGTGAGACCGAGACCGAAACGCTCCCGATGCTCAAGCTCGCAGCGCCAACGCCGTCGATAACGACCTCCTCCGGCAAGCCGAGGCTCACTTGGAGCGCAGTCGACGGCGCAGCAGAGTATATGCTCTATCGCTCGACCGACGGCGTAAGCTTCAAATATTACGACACGACCGCCGCAACGAGCTACACAAATACCAGTACCAAAATAGGCGCTACATATTACTACAAGCTACAGGCGGTCACGCCCTGCGACGGCGGACAAAATGAGTCAGAGCTCAGCCAGGCCGTCGGCATAAGATGCAACCCTGCAGCACCGAGTCTGAGCGTCAGTAGAGTTAACGGCAAGCCGAAGCTTTCTTGGAACAAGGTTGACGGTGCGACAAAGTACTGGGTCTACCGCAGCACGGACGGCAAGAACTTCAAGGTCTACGATACGACCACGAAGACAAGCTACACCAATACCGGCGCAGCCTCGGGCACTAAGTACTACTACAAGGTGCAGGCGGTTTCGGTCGTCAACGGCAAGAATGTCGCCTCGGCGAGCAGCTATGTCAAGAGCTTCGTGTGCACCCCGAGCGCACCGAGCGTCAGCATCGCCTCCGCAAACGGCAAGCCCCAGCTCAAGTGGAACGCAGTCCCCGGTGCGGTGAAGTACTGGATATACCGCAGCACCGACGGCAAGAACTTTAAGTACTACGACACCACATCGAGCACCAGCTACACCAACATGAGCACGACGGTCGGCACGAAGTATTATTACAAAGTAAAAGCAGTTGCCGTGGACGGAACGACCAACTACTCGTCTGCATACAGCAGCGCAAAGAGCATGACCGTCACGACCGCAGCACCCAGTGTCAAGCTCACGACCGTAAACGGCAAGCCGAAGCTTTCATGGAACGCAGTGGACGGCGCAACGAAGTATTGGATCTACCGCTCGACCGACGGCGTGAACTTCAAATACTACGACACGACCTCCACGCTGACCTACACCAACACCGGCGCAGCCTCCGGTACGAAATATTACTACAAAGTCAAGGCTGTCAAGGTCGTGAACGGCACGAGCTACGGCTCACAGTACAGCAACACCGTCTCCGTTGTTGCAAAATAAAACGCAAAAAGAGAGCCCATTCTTGGGCTCTCTTTAGACTATTAAAGAACGGTGTACGAATAGATGCAACTGGCTAAACTTCAATACGCAGCAGGGGGCGTGTGAGGGGGTAACGAAGTGTCGGTGCGGTAGTGAATGACATGCCGGGGGCATGTCAGAGCCGCACCGTGACCGAGCCGCAGCGAGAAAGATCCCGCCTCAAGTTTGATAATAGCCATCAAAAATGTCTGAGTTATCAGGCTTTTTGACGAGCATAGCGAGATTTTTCGTGAAGCAAAGCTTCACAAAAAATGTGGCGTGTTTAAAGTAAGAAAGAGAGCCGAAAGGCTCTCTTTCTTACTTCGGAAACAGGGAAGTGTCGAAGTCAGACCACGGGTATTCTCTGGGCGGTTTGACCTTGAAGCTCATGCGCTTGCCGGTCTCGGGATTTAAAAAGCTCAGCGAGTACGACCAAAGCGCAATGCGGCAGTTGTCCTCGCCCGCACCGTATTTGCGGTCGCCGAGCAGGGGAAGCCGCCGATGCGAAAACTGCGCCCGTATCTGATGCGTGCGGCCTGTGATGAGCTCAATTGCGACCAGCGAGCGCTCACCGTTCGAGCCGAGAAGCTCATAGTCGAGAATGGCGTTCTGCGCACCACGGGCGGGCTTGTTGATGACGAAGGTCTTGCGCTTTTCCTTTGAGCGCAGCAAAATGTCCTCAAATCTGCCCTTGCGCTCCTCGGGAACGCCGTGAACGACCGCAATGTATGACTTGTGGAACTCGCCGCAGCGAATCTGCCGAGAAAGCTCGGAGGCTGCCGCATTGCTCTGGGCGTAGACCATGAGACCGCTGACGACCTGGTCGAGCCTGTGCACCGCACGAATATCGGCGTTTTCGTCGCCGAGCGCCTCACGCAGAAGCTGGGGCATGCCGCCCTCCTCGTCGGTGGAGATAACTCCGGCGGGCTTTATGCACACGATAATGTTGTTGTCGTAGTAAATTATGTTCATATTAATACTTTACAGCAGGTTTTCGATTTGTCAAGTACGCATTTGGTAGGAAAATTCTTGACAAGGGCTTTGGGCTATGCTATTATACTTTAGCGGCTATGTGCAGAAGTACCCAAGAGGCCGAAGGGGCTCCCCTGCTAAGGGAGTAGGCGTGTAAAAAGCGCGCGA
>CAKTQR010000034.1 GCA_934597175.1 uncultured Oscillospiraceae bacterium
GGGAATAGCTCAGCTGGTAGAGCGGCGGTCTCCAAAACCGTAGGCCGAGGGTTCGAAGCCTTCTTCCCCTGCCAAAAACGACGAGTTTCGATAGAGATTCGTCGTTTTTACTATTCATTCTTACCTAAAAGCCGCTGCCTGTGGTCTCACAGGCGGCGGCTTACTTGTTTCTATTTTCGCTCATCAATCCGTGTGCTTTTTCGCCTGATACATGTTTGAATCGGCACGGGCGATTATGTCCTTTATCTCCGGGCCGCTGCCGTAGGCGTAGCCGAAGGAGGCAGAGATATCCGTCGAGCCGCACCATTTACCGCACAGGCTCTTCAGCTGCGCCTCTGAGGCGTTTTCAGATATCAGCAGAAACTCATCACCACCGTAGCGGAAAGCCTGACACGACTCATCACAGATGGCAATAAGACTATCCGCCATTTTGCGTATCAGCTGATCGCCGGCGAGGTGGCCGAGGCGATCGTTTTCGGCCTTGAGCTGATTTATATCCCAAAAGATGACGCCGACGCTCTCAAGCTTCGGGTACTTCTCCTCAATGAGCCTGTCGCAGCAGGATTTGTTCTTCAGCCCCGTGAGACTGTCGGTCTCGCAGCGCTCAACGAGCGCAGCTTCACGCTGACGGGCTTTTTGCAGCAGTGCAACAGCAAGGCACGCAAGACACAAAACGGCGATATCGGCGGCGTAGGGGGCTTTTAAATGAACGCAGGCGATGCAGGCGGCGGCGAGAGCGGCAAGTGCAAGAATTTTTATCTTCATAATACACCTCATATGGCAACACCCGCCGATGGGCGGGTGTATGGTCATTATTTCAGGTTGGTGCTTTCAAAGAAGGTCATGATAGCCTCGACCTTGACTGCGCCGCTTTCGATGTTATCCTCGGCGCTGACGGACAGGTCGGTTATGAGGCAGCGCCAGCGATTGTTGGCAAGCTGCGACACGATATTTTTGGCATTGTCGTAGTTGGAAGCGGTGAACGAGAGGTTTACATTGCGGCGAACGATACCGTCGTCACCGATGATAGGGTCTGCAAAATTGATGGAGTAATCCGAGCCGTGGGCGAGGATGCCGTTGAGCTCACGCATGAGCTGCTTGGCGTTATCATAGGGGGCGATCTCGGTGATCTCGTCCTTGGGGCGGGAGAGTATCTCGTCGAGCTCGGCCTTCATCTTATCCATGGAGGCGACCTGCGCCTGCGAGACGGTCAGCTGGCTTTCTGCCTCGGATATCTGAATATTGATATCGGCGATATCCTTTTTCAGCGGGGTGAGGAAGAACAGGTAGTAGCAAACGCCGACGAGGAGGACAACGAGGAACACGACCATGATGACCTCACGGCCGGTAAGCTTGGATTTCTTCATATCACTGCGCCTCCTTAGCAAGATTTATTGTCATGAACATCTCGGCCTGCTCGGCATTTTCGGCCTCGGCGCTGTAGACATAGGCGCTTTCGACCATGGGGCTGGATTCGAGATCCTTAACGACGGCGCTGGCCTGGATGAGGGTGATGCCCCGCATATTCATGGTGATGACATTGCCGTTGACGGCGAAATTTTCGATAACGGCGGTGTCCTTGACCTTCGACTCGATGAGGGAGTAGACCTCCATGCGGTCGACGAGGGAGACCTCGTCCTCATTCATCCAGCCGTAGCTGTAGCGACCGTACTGCTTTTCGAGCTCGGGGTAATCCTTGAGCTTGAGGTTGAGCATCTCCTGCTGGGACTGGATATCAGCCAGCTGCGCATAAGCGTCGGTCTTTTTGCTGAGCTGATCGATAAAGCCGAACTTGGCAAACAGGGCAAGAACTATGACGATAACTATGAGGTAGGGCGCCATTTTTCTGAGGTCGAAGCTGCTGACATGGCGGGAGAAGTTCATAGTCTTCTTCGTCGGGGCGGCAGTATTCACCTTGTTTTTGGTTTTGGGCTTGGATTTAAGTTCAAGAGCCATTATATACGACCTCCCTTATTGCTGAACGGCAGCGCCGACGGCGATAGCGCAGGCCAGAGGCAGCGCACTGTCGTCACCGTGAAGATTGACGAGCCTTCTTATATTATGCATAGCGAGATTGGTGTTTTTCAAAATTGCGGTGCGCAGGCTTTCGATGACCGAGGAGCCGCCGCAGTAGTAGATATCGGTGAGCTTGTTGCCCTCGTCGGCGTAGGTGTTATTGTAGAAGGCGACGACCTTCATGACCTCGACGGCGATATTCATGGCGACATCGCTGCAGCAGTCGAGCGAGAGGACATTGTCCATATTCGCCTCCTTGCGGGAACGGGCGACATAGGCGTCGACACGCTGGTTAGCGGCGATCGCCTCGTCGAAGAGCTGACCGCCGATCTCGATATCCTTACCCATGACATAGTTATCGTCAAGGAAGATATCCACACGGGTGGCGTGCTGACCGACATCGACGACGGCGAGGCACTTGGGCTCGTTCTTGGCTCTCATGACGAGGTTGAGCCACGCCATCTCGTGGGGGATGGCGACCTTCATGGTCAGGCCGGCCTTTTTAAAGATATCGTAGTAGCTTTCGACGACCTCCTTGGGAACGGCGGCGGCGTAAAGCTCGATGGACTTTTCGTTTACACGCACGACCGAGTAGTCGTAATCGTACTTTTCGGCGTCCTTGCCGACGAAGTCACGGAACTCAAAGGGCAGATTAAGCTTCAGCTCCTGCTCGCTCATAATGGGCATGGTGACATGGTGGGCGATGACGACCTGCGGGGGGAGGACGAAGGCGCACGGACCGGGACGGATGCCGTACTCCTTGAGCATATCCTTGATAAAATTGGTCAAAGCGGTGGGAGCGGTGACACGCCCCTCACGGATAAGATTTTCGGGCAGGCGCTTGGCCGCCATTTCCGCAACGGCGTCGCCGATGCAGACGGCAAGCTTGAGGGTATCGCTGCCTATCTCGATCCCTATCATTTTTTTGCTGGGCTTTAATCTGTCTTGAATCATTGAAGACCTCCTGCCCGGACTGACCGGGGCATGCAAATTTGGGGGGGTGGCGAAAATTGAATAAATATTTAAAATTTTTCTTATGTGTAACTCAGAACAAGCCGAGATACCAGTTGACGATAGGAGAGCCCACCATGAGGGTGAGCAGCATGCCGGCGCTGAGCGCAGGACCGAAAGGGAAGGCTTTGTCAGAGCGCCTTAGCAAAAGCGCCATCACGAGGCCGAGCACACACGAGAACACCAGCAGCAGCAGGCACTCCGGCAGGTCGAGGAACAGACCCAGCACGAACAGCAGCTTTATATCGCCGCCGCCCATGCTCTCTTTTTTGAGCACCTTGTCCATGAACAGGCTCAGGAGCAGCACAGCGCCGCCGAGAACGAGCCCGTGCCACAGGGAATACCAGACGCTTGCAAAGCCGCCGTAGTAATAAGCGTAGATAAGCTGGCACACGGCGGGGATCATCAGAAATCTGTCGGGTATCGTCATCGTGTCAAGGTCGATAAGCGACAGGGTGAACAGGCAGCTTGTGAGCACCATTATATCCAGCGTATACAGCGTAAAGCCGTATCTCAGGAACACCGCAGCGAAGATGAGAGCCAGCCCCAGCTCCGTGAGCGGATAGCGGGGGGAGATCTTCTCGCCGCAGTAGCGGCACTTGCCCTTGGAGAATATGTAGCTGAAAAGAGGGATAAGGTCGAGGGTGTGCAGCTCATGGCGGCAAGCGGGGCAAATGCTTTTGCCCTTTGTCCAGCTTTTTTTGTTTGCGATGCGCCAGGCGAGGCAGTTTAGCGCACTGCCCATGCACAGACCCAAAATGACGCACAGCACGAGCAGATACACAAGCGCCGTCGTGTCAAGATAGCTTAAATCGTAGACCTGCTTCATGTGTTGTTCTCCGGATGGGAAACATTGTACCAAGTCGGGGTAGTACCGTCGCCGGTGTTTGCCGCCTGCTCCTTGCTCAAGCCCGTGAGCGTGGTCGTGCCATGCTCGGCGATATCGGCGAAGTAATCAAGCCCGTAGTACAGGTTGTTGCTTTCGTAGTAGATCTTTATAAAGCCCGGGTTTACATACATGATATACATGTCCGAGCCGGGGAAAGTTTTGCAGTCGCCGACTTCAAGTTCAGCGGTTTGTAGTATGCTGCCGTCGGCATTTTGTGTCATGAGTAAGGTGTTAGCCTGACCTAGCACAGTGCGCAGATTCGCAGCGTCAGCCGCCGCCTCAGCCTTATCCGTCGAGGATACAACGACGGGGATAATAATTGCGACCAGAACGGCAATTATCGCTATGACGACGAGCATTTCTATGAGGGTAAAGCCCTTTTTGTTGAGTCGCTTTTTCATGGCAAAGCCTCTCTGTGTCAGTGTCAGTTATGACCTATGGATGACTGTCCGAGCCATCGGGCAGTCATCCAAGTTCCATAGCTTAGGGCAGGACGCAGACAGCAACCCTCTGTCTGCGTCGCCCGTTATTATATTACTGGGTTGTTATATTCGATGGGAAATAAATCAGCCGTTGCCGCCCTGCTGACCGCCGCAATTGTTAACATGAGCCAGAGTGCCGCCGGATTCTGCGACCTTTGCGAAGTCTGCAATGTGGTAACCACCATAGGTAACGGTAACAACATCGTCAACGATTGTTGCTGCAACTGCCGGATTATCGCCAAGACCCTTAACAGCCTTCATCTCAGGAGCAGTGAGGCCGGAAACAGTACCGCTTGCATCAACAGTGACCTTGCCGTCCTTGGCAAGATAATGAGTTGTGATTTCTGCCTTGTAGGAACGCAGATTTGCTGCGTCGGTAGCTGCAGCTGCCTTATCGGTCGAAGAGGTGACAACGGGGATTATGATTGCTACGAGGACTGCGATGATAGCGATGACAACGAGCATCTCGATAAGGGTGAAGCCCTTCTTGTTAGTGAGTTTTTTCATTGATAAATACCTCAATATTCTTTGTGTGATTATTGTATATTGCCCGGAGGCTGTATTTCCAGACCGCCACGGGTTGAATGACGGCGTATGGACAAATTTTAATTCATAATTTATCGATAAATTATGAATTTTTATACGCTGCCGTACATGCTGAACAGCGGGAGGTAGACCGACAGCAGGATGAAAACGACGAGGATCGCCATGACGATGACGATGACAGGCTCAAGCAGGCTCAGCGCCGCCTTGACAGAGGCGTCGACCTCCTTGGTGTAGTACTCGCTGACTACATCGAGGGTCTCCTCAAGCTTACCTGTCTCCTCGCCGACGGCGGTCATCTCCAGCAGCAGGCCGGGGAGCCAGCGGCTCTTTTTAAGTCCGTCGCCGAGGCGGTTACCCTCAATAACGCCCTCAACGGCGGCGTTTATATCCTCGCCTATGAGCATGTTATCTGCGACATCGGCGGTTATCTTCGCCGCCTGAACGAGCGGCAGACCCGCAGCGAGCATGGTCGAAAGCGTGCTGCAGAACTGGCTTGCGCCGTTCATCTTGTTTACAAGCTTTATGCCCGGGAAGGTCAGCGCAAGTCTTGCAAAAAATCTTGCGCCGGTCTCGGACTTTTTATAAAAGTGGATAGCCAATATAAGGGCGAGCAGCACGGCGATGATGATAAGGATATTATCGACCATGAAGTTACTCGTCGCAATGAGTATCCTCGTCGGGGCGGGGAGAGTGTTGCCCATCGAGGCAAAGGAGTCTTCAAAAACGGGGACGGCCTTTATCATGATTATCGCAATGACCACGACGGCGACGACGAGCAGCATCACAGGATAAACAAGTGCGCTTTTTACCTTGCTGCCGACCGCAGCCGACTTCTCGTAATAATCCTTGAGTCTTTCAAAGCACTCGTCAAGCTTACCGCTTTCCTCGCCGGCACGCACGGTCTCCAAAAAGGTCTTTGGCAGGAACGAGCCTCGCTTTTCAAAGCTGTCGGCAAGGCCGTTGCCGGCGTGGACATCGTCGGCAACCTCGGTGAGCATCTTCTTGACCCGCTTGTCCTCCTCGTTTTCCGCAACCAATTGCAGGCTCGAAACAAGGGGAAGCCCGGCCTTGAGCTCAATGCCCAGCTGGCTGCACAAAAGCGCAAGCTTCTTGGGCTTTATCTTGCCGCCGCTTATCAGCGTGCCGATATCGGCGTTCATAAGGTCGTTGACCTTGCCCGCCGACACAGGCTCGACATTTATAAGCACCCGGCAGTTTTCACGGGCCTTTGTCACGGCGTCGGCCTGGTCGAACGCCTCAACTACGCCCTCGATCTGAGCACCGCTCGTGCTCAAACCCTGATAACGATATGTTGTCATTTAAGAAAGTTTCCTTTCGGTTAGTACAGAGTGGAACGCTTTACATACTCACGGTCGTGCGCAGCCCTTATCGCCGTCTCGCTCGTTATCTTGCGCTGCTTGAACAGGCTGATGAGCGAAGCGTCCATAAGGTGACAGCCGGTGTCGCCGCTCGTGACGATGGAGTTCGAGATCTGCGGCGTCTTGCCCTCACGGATGAGGTTTCTTATCGCATTGTTGGTTATCATGACCTCCGTCGCAAGCACCCTGCCCATGCCGCTCATATGCGGCAGCAGCTGCTGACATACAACGGCTTGCAGACACATGCTAAGCTGCATGCGCACCTGCGCCTGCTGGTCGGCGGGGAAGACATCGACGATCCTGTCTATGGTGTCGGCTGCCGAATTGGTATGCAGCGTCGCAAAAACAAGGTGGCCGGTCTCCGCTGCGATAAGCGCCGTCTCGATCGTCGAGAGCGTGCGCATCTCGCCGATGAGGATGACATCGGGGTCTTCTCGCAATATAGACTTAAGTCCGTCCTGGAACGAGCGTGTGTCCTGTCCGATCTCACGCTGGTTTATAATGCATTTGTCGGGACGGTAGATATACTCAATGGGGTCTTCAAGCGTGATGATATGCTTGCACTGCGTGTGGTTTATCTTATCAAGCAAACAGGCAAGCGTCGTGCTCTTGCCCGAGCCGGTTTCGCCCGTGACAAGCACGATGCCCTGGTTAAACTCCGTAAACTGCTCTATCTCAAGCGGCAGACCCAGCTCCTTGAAGTTGGGGATGTGGTCGTTGAGAATTCTTATCGCAGCGGAAATGTTGCCCTGCTGGCGGAAAAGATTGACCCTGCACCGTGTGTCCTCGTCAAAGCCGAACGCCAGGTCCTGCTCGCCTATCTCGGCGATCTCCTCATAGTTCGGGCTGAGCTCCTTGGCGTAATAAACGCAGTCGGCAGCAGTCATCACATTGTCATCAAAATTGCTGAGCCTGCCGTCGATGCGCACCCTGATGGGTATGCCGCACACGATATGTATATCGCTTGCACGCATCTCCTGCGCCTTGCTGATAATCTCGTTAAGTGAATGTTTGACCATCTATTCTCTCCTGTCAGTCTGTGGAGTTTACAGTGCGGAACGCCTCCTCGGCGGTCGTCGTTCCGTTCAAAACCAGCTTTACGCAGTCGTTTATAAGCGGCTCAAAGTCGCTTTCCTCAATAAGCCGCATAAGCTCGCTGTGCGGGACATTGTCCGCTATCGCATGCTTTATCGGCGCAGTCAGCGTCAGAATCTCAAACACGGCAGTTCTGCCTCTGTAGCCGGTGTTGAAGCACAGGGGGCAGCCCTTGCCCTTATAAAACTTCCGGCCGGGGACATACTGCATGTGCAGCATGCGCTGCTCCTCCTCGCTGGCAACATACTCCGTGCGGCAGTTCGGGCAGATGCGGCGCACCAGTCGCTGGCTTATGACGCCCTTGAGCGCACTGGAGATAAGAAAGCTCTCAACGCCCATGTCAAGCAGCCTGTCTATCGTCGAGGGCGCATCGTTCGTATGCAGCGTCGACAAAACAAGGTGGCCGGTGATGGCAGCTCGCATTGCGATATCCGCCGTTTCGCCGTCTCGTATCTCGCCGACGGCGATGATGTCCGGGTCCTGACGCAGGATGCTTCGCAGACCGCTCGAGAAGGTCATGCCCGTTTTCTCGTTTATCTGCACCTGATTGACGCCGTCAAAGTTATACTCCACGGGGTCTTCCAGCGTCACGAGGTTGACCTGCTCGGTGTTGAGCCTGCCTATCATCGTGTACATCGACGAGCTCTTACCCGAGCCTGTCGGTCCGACGATGAGGATAACGCCATTGCTGTTTTGCAGCAAATGGTTGAACTTTTCAAGGTTTTTGCCCTTGAGGCCGATACCGTCGGTATTCAAAAGCGAGCTTGACTTATTCAGCAGACGGATAACGACCTTTTCACCGTAAACCGTCGGCAGCGTCGAGATTCGCAGGTCAACATCCTTTTCGCCGATGTGCACATTGCTTCGACCGTCGAGCGGGATCTTGTGCTCGGCAATGTTCATGTTGCCCATGACCTTTATTCTCGCAATTACCGCACTCTGCGTCGCACGGGGCACGGTGAACACCTGACGCAGCACACCGTCTATCCTCATGCGGACATACATCGCCGACTCACGCGGCTCAAGATGGATATCCGAGCAGTTCTGGTTGACGGCGTATTCAAGAAAGCTGTTGACCAAGCGTATCGTCGGCGCAGCATTCTCGCTGTCAGCACCGATGATATTCGCAGCGGCAATATTCTGAAAATCCTTTGTCGTGTCGTCCTCAGACCCACGCAGCTCCTGCAGCGCCTTCTCGGCAGTCTCCGAGCCGTACAGGTCCGTGATGACCCTCGAGATCGCTTCGGCGGAGGCGAGCATCGGCACGACCTTGCGCTTGGACGCCATGCGCACCTCGTCAATGGCGACGAAGTTGAGCGGGTCTGCCATCGCAATGTACACCGAACCGGTGTCCGCCTTGACGGGGGCGACATTGTGCTTTTTCGCGATCGAGCGGGGGAGCACCGACGCCATCTCCTTGGGGAGCATGGCACGGCTCAGGTCAATGTACTTCACATTAAGCTGCTTTTCCAAAGCCTGATAAAGCTTGTCCTGGGACACATAGCCCAAGTCGACAAGTATCTCACCGATTTTTTTGCCGTTGGATCGCTTCTGCATATCCAAGGCTTTTTTAAGCTGCTCGTCCGTGATGGATTCAGAGGCGACCAGCATTTCGCCGAGGCGCTTATATATCATTGCGAGGATCTCCTGCTATCGTTAAGTCAAGACAAAAATAAGCGTTTTGTCCATTTTATAAACAGTTCGTGTTAAATCATACGGCTAAATCGCTGAAATTGCAAGTATAATTTACAGAATAATCAATAATTTTTTATAGATTCACCAAAAATGGCGGTTTTTTAACCAAAAGTGTAATTTGCGCAAAAAAACCAAAAATTATTCAGCATTATTCCATATTTTCCTTGAATTTTGGGTACGGTTTGTGCTATGATAAGTTAAAATTATTATGGCGTTATTGTGTCTATAGTATGAACAATGCGCCGTGATCGTTAAGATATTACAGCAATTTTTTGATAAAGCGAAAGGACACACCGGGTATGTTGAACAAGCTTTTCGGAAAGCTATCGGGTGATTCAAGGAAAAAAGGCTTCACTATGACAGAGCTGATCGTCGTTGTCGGCATCATTGCTATTGTCTGTGCGATAGCCATACCTGCGATCATCTCGATGAACAAGTCTCTTAAGTTTAAGCAGGCTAACGAGTACGCCGAGTCTATCTTTATGGCGGCTCAGGCTAACCTCACCGAAATGAGAAGTGACGGTCAGCTGATCGATCTGTTCGTGGAGGATAACGGCGCTAAGAAGATAACAGACGACGCCGCAGGCTTCCCCGATGATACGCTCCACCGTAATCAGTACATGTACGCAACGAGTGCAGACGCTGTTTATGATGTTCTCGTACCCAAGACGAGCGTTGACTCCGACGCAAGAGACGGTAATGTGCTCATCGAGTACAACCCCTATACCGGCAATGTCTATGCCGTGTTTTACAAGGACGGCGGCGATACGCTCTCGTATGACAATGTAAGCCGTGACGAGGACGCCCGTCGTGAACTGCTGCTCGGCTACTACTGCGGCAGCGCTCTGTCTACCGAGCCTCTGACCCCCGAGGATACCGAGGCAACGATAGACTTCAAAAACGACCAGGAGTTCGTTGTCGAGATATCCGTACCCATCCCCCGGTCGTACATGAGCAACCCCAATGTGTTTGAAAGCGGTCTGGAGATCTATCTGAGGGTCGACGGCGAGACCGTTGACGCTTCCAAGAGAAACGGCAAGCTCGGCTGGTACAGCACCCTGATGAAGGCGATGGACGATAACTCCAACTGCCGTCGTTCCGAAGACGGCAAATCGATAATCGTCAGCTGCACGCTCGACAGCCTCAGGGAAAATTCGAGCTTTGCCCGCTACGCTCAGCTCAGCGGCGAGATAAAGCCCGCCTCCGACGCAGGCTTTGCACAGGTCAAGTCCAAGTCCGCTGCAGCGGCTTCCGATACCGCTACCAAGAATCTTACTGATGTTTCTTCCGAAACTGCGTTCAACATCTACCCGGGTGAGAACATAAGCATTTCCGCAGAAATAAACTTTAAGCCGTCCGCAAGCAAGGCATCTGTCAACATCCATGCCGATACGCTTACGAATGTAAACCCCATGTTCGATGTGCTCATGAAGAGCAAGGGCGACTCCAATAAGTTTATCCTCGGCGTGTCCAACGGCAGAAATCTGCAAAATCTCAATGCCATCGCTCCGAAAATTGCCCAAAATGTCAAGACCGTGTCGTTCACCGATGATATCGACTGGAACGATACCGTTACATATTATAATGATGTAACGGACAGCACCGCAGAAGCCCCCGCCCGTGCGCTGCCGTATTTCGTCCCCATCCATAACGAGAATCTTTTCGGCACTGCACAGTTTGTGTATCCTTCTGCCGGCGGCAGCCTTTGGGATAAGATAAAGGGTGCTATTGAAAATATCTTTAAAATCAACCTGAACACGGCTGACGATGTGCCTACCCTGACCGACGAGCTGGACAGACAGGTCAGCAACGGCAAGTATACCGCCACTCCCAATACCCATGCGACGGTATCCGGAGCAGGTCATAAGGTGCTCAATCTCAGGATAGACGCATCTAAATACGATCTCGTCGGAGATTTCTACGCTCTCGATACCACGGGACTGACCGGAACGACAAGCAAGGACACCTTTACCGGTCTGTTCGGTTATGTCAATACCTCCATCGACGGTCTGAGCGTCGTTAACCCTGTCATCAAGGGCGGCAGCTTTAACGGCACTAATAACCCCGCCACCGGCGCACTTGTCGGTGCAGCGGGCTTCAATACGCTTATCACAAATTGCAGCGCTTATATTGACACCAGCGCAGCTGCGGGCTTTAACAGAAGCCTGCTCCCCACCGGCGTTGCAAATCAGCCTGCCTATGATTCAACAGTCAACAGCTACGGTGTTAAGGGCAGCGGCGCAGTCGGCGGCCTTGTCGGCTACGCAAAGTCCCACCGCACCGTTACCGGCGAGCTGACAAGCGACAAGAGCACGCTTGCGTTTTCTAACTGCTTTGCCTCCGTTCCCGTCAGCGGTCACATGCGTGGCAGTTCTGCCAAGCATTACGGCTACACCAACGGCGTCGGCGGCCTCGTCGGCAATGCCGAAATTTCGAACTTCTATAACTGCTACGCCTCCGGCGATGTTCGTGCCGACGGCGTGTATGTGCAGAATCTTCAGGATATAACCGGCGCAGTATCAAAAATCAAGGATACTTTCGCAAAATGGCTGGGTGAGGAAAGCGCAATCGACCTTTTGTATAACGGCCGCACCAGCATGGGTGCAGGCGGTTTCGTCGGCACGAGCCACGGTGTGCGTTACACCAACTGCTTTGCCTCCGGCGATGTGCTCGGCAGCAGCAAAAGCAGCAGTGAGCTCAAATCAAAGGGAACTGCCGGCTTTGTCGGCATCATGAGTTATGAGGAAACTCATGCTTACGGCAACGATGTAAACAAAATCAAGGATAAAGAGCATACCGATGTTGCGCAGATGACCGTTTTCCAGAACTGCTATGCTGTAGGTCTGGCAAAGAGCCAGCTCTCCGACGGTGCAAAGAATTCGGAGAACTTCTCCGGCGCAAACTGCCGTATCAAGTTCGACGGCTTCGGCGGCACTGCAACGAAGTACTGGTCCGGCAGCTACTATCAGGTCTATGCGCCTTGGTGGTTCGGCACAAAGGTTACCCCCGATGAAAAAGGCATCGAGCGTCTGCCATATGAGAGCTTCATCTTTAAAGACAGCTATTACATAAGTCAGTATACCTCCGAGAACTCTGACCAGACAAATGCCTGCGCAAGCCCGGTCACTTACACTTCTCTTACGGATCTGACGGCAATGCAGAACAATTCTAGCTGGATCGACGACCAGCTGGCAAGAGTGAAGAGCCGTTCCATATCCAATATCGTCAACAGCATTAAGAGTGTCTTTGGAATTGACGATGATGCAAGAGATGAAAGCAACTGGGATAACTTTGGCGGAGTTTACTTCGGCGAATGGACAAACGCCCATGTGGTACAAGACAAACAGTCCTGGCTTGGATGGACATGTAAAAGGTATGATGGTTTAAGATACGCTGCTCCTTTGAACGCTTGGCGTGGCGGCACTTTGGCAAGAGCGCTGATAAAAGATAGCGTCAGATTAGACAGAGTGGGCGATAATGATAACTATGCTACCTATTACAAGAATTCACTCGGCGATTTGGACGGCATCTACAGAGCACTCTACAAAGAAGGCTTCCCCGCCTCCGAGTGGGATAAGGGCGGCACGGGCAGTGCGACCCATTCTTACGATACGGTCGTCACCGGCGCATACCCCTTCTCCAAGCTCAAGAAGACAAACGATGCGTCCATGGAATACTACGGACGCTGGCCGTCTAAGAAGCTCGCAGCCGGACTGGCTTATTATGAGCTTTACGACGACGGCAGCTACGGCTACTACTTTGACCGTGACCAG
This sequence comes from uncultured Oscillospiraceae bacterium, assembly GCA_934597175.1. Classification (GTDB taxonomy): domain Bacteria; phylum Bacillota; class Clostridia; order Oscillospirales; family Oscillospiraceae; genus F23-B02. The sequence goes on from CAKTQR010000034.1 coordinate 12,887, forward strand.
ACCTCTACATTAAATAATAGCAAGCCCATCGTGTCCGACGGCTATGCCATCCTCTCCTCGGACGCCAAGGATAAGATCACGGTCACTGTCGGCGACAAGACCTATACGCTTAAAAACGACGGCCAATACACTGCGACCTACACGACGGAAAACTCCGTTTACTATGTCCACCGCCTGCCCTGGGAGGCACTGCAAAACGGCAGCACGACCGAGTTCTATACGAAGATACGGGTCGTCATCAACGGTAAGACCGGCGAGACCTACACCTTCTACTTTAACCCCAATCTGGCGCTGACGCAGGTCAACCCCGTGGACGACGGCAAGGACGGCTCGACCACAAAGTACACCGCCGTCAAGCCCACAAAAGCTCCGGAGCAGGTCTATATCAGAACTGCAAGACAGCTTGCGGCAATGGGCAGCAACTCCATGGCGCAGGTCGTAAAGAACAAGGACATAAGCTTCGTGCAGGAGCTTGATGTCAACGCAGCGAGCTACACTGCGGCAAGCTACACCAACGCAGCTGCTCGCAAAAATGCAATAATAAACAACACCTCCGTCGCCGAGTTTGACGCTGCCTACACCGGCAAGGGCGTCAAGGAGCAGGCGACCGTAAGCGGGTTTAAAAACCCGATATTCAGCATCCTCGGCGAGACCGCCAAGGTCTCCGACCTCGCTATCAGCTGCTCCGGCGACCACGGCAGCACCGATGTCAATGAAGCCGGTCTGCTCGCAGGCATCAATAAGGGCACGGTCACCAATGTCGATGTAACCGTCGCAGAAGCATCGGGCGTGACCGCAAAGCAGAGCGCAGGTCTGCTCATCGGCGTGAACAGCGGCACAGTGACCGACTGCGAGGCGACCGTCTCCGCAGCGGCGACCGTCAAGGCCGACGAATGTGCCGGCGGCGTCATCGGCATGAACACCGGCACCGGCACGGTCAAGGACTGCAAGGTCACCGTTAACGCACCCATGACCGTCAATGCGGCAAACGCAGGCGGCTTCGTCGGCGCAGCTCAGTCCGGCTCGGTATTTAATAATGTGGAAGTCAGCGGCAGCTCCATCGTGGGCACGACCTCGGTCGGCGCATTCGCCGGACTTCTTGACAACACCATCGCAAGCGACATCACCGTCACAGTCGGCGGCAATGTCAGCGCAAGCAAGACCGCAGCGGGCTTTGCAGCCAATGTCACGAGCGGCCGCCTCAGCGGCATCACCGTCACAGTCGCCAAGGATGCAGCCGTCAGCGCAGAAAACGCAGCCGGCCTCATCGGCACGACAAACAGCACCGAGCTGAGCGACACCACCGTCAGCATCGCCGGTGCGATCAAAGGCAAAACCGGCGCAGTCGGCGCAGTCACCGACTTTGTCGGCGGCAGCACGACCACCGTCAAGGTGCTGCTCACCGGCGGCAAGATAAGCGCCGCAAGCAACGCAGCGGGCTTCACGCTCGATGTCGACAGCAAGATCCAGGACAGCATCGTGTGCGGCGAGGGCGAGATCACCGCCACGGCTGAAAACGGCAGCGCCGCAGGCTTTGCGGTCAATGTTGCGGCGATGAAGGCCGGCAGCACCGACAGCCTGTTTAACTGCCTAGTAAGCCCCGCCGACCATACAAAAAATGACCTCTCGGCGGCATATCTGGCAAGCTCACTCGACGCCCTCAAGATAAGCGCCGCAAACGGCAGCGCCGCAGGCTTTGCGGTCAATGTCGTCGGCACTGTGCAAAACAGCACCGCAGTCGGCACTGTAACGGGCGCAAGCGCCGCGGGCTTTGCGGTCAATGTCGAAAGCAGCGGCTCGATAAGCGGCTGCATGGCGAACACCGATACAAACGGCAGTGCCTTTGCAAAGAACAACGCCGGCCTCGTGTCCAACAGCTACGCATGGTACTCGGAAAACGGCACGGCGGACGACATAGCAAAGGACGCAGACGGCAACGCCGAGCATTACTACGCAAGCTACTTTGCACCCACAACCCCCAAGGACGGCGAGACATCTGCCGTGACCGTTGTCAAGGGCACGGATGTCACAAAGATCACCTATGACCAGCTCGCCACGCTCGAGCCCGAGGAGCTCAGCCCTGCCAGCGACAGGAACATCTGGAAGCTCGGCGGCAAGGACAGCGCCTATCCCTTCACCAAGATGCGGCCCGCAAACTACCCGTATCCCATGCTCCGTGAGCATTACGGCAACTGGGTCAATCCCACTCAGTACGCCTACGGCTTTGCGTATTACGAGAAGGACAGCAAGGGCAATGTCAGGATGAAGCTTGTCGACACCTCCTTCATCGGCGATACCGACCTCAGAGGCCGCTTCTCGATGGATAACCTCGACAAGACCAATTCGACCACCATCGCCGAGACCGGCTATGCACTGTTCTATCATAATCCGGCGCAGATAGTCCTCAAGGACACGGATAAGGATGTGTCGATGTTCGAGCAGTTCAGCGAGAATGATAAGCTCATCTTCACCGGCCTTAAGCAGACCTTCGTAACCGACGGAACGAAAACGGAGAACGATATAACCGGCGAGGCGCTTCAGGAGTTCCTCAGCACATATTCGTTCAGGATCATTCCCGACACCAAGAACGCCGGTACAACGGCCGGCATCCTGTTCGAGGGCCTCGACGGCGGCAAGCATATGATCGTCCCCGCATTTGCCAATGCGATCTATGATAATTGGACGGACGCTTCCGCCAATACGGCAAAGACCTACGAGATACGCACCGCCCCGCAGTTCGGCAACATGACCGCCGACCTCGGCGATGCAAGCGCCGCAAATGGCTTTAAGCAGACCCATAACTTCACCATGAACAAGGAGCTGAACATCTCCGGGTTTAAGAGCCTCAGCTACAACGGCGGCAACAACGAGATCGCAGTCAGCGCCGAGATCACCCACGGCATCTTCGGTGACCTTGTCAAGTCCACCGTCACCGATCTCACGCTCACCGGCGCAAAGCTTACTGCGGCCGGAACTGCCGGTATAGTTGCAAACACGGTCGATAAGGGAAGCTCCGTCACCAATGTGACCATCGTCGATCCCGGCATCACCATCGATGCGACCGGCTACGCCAAGGACAGCGAGGTTGCGGTCGGTGCGGTTGCGGGCACAAACAGCGGTACGCTCAAGGATGTCAAGGTCGAGACGACCGCACAGGTGAATATCCTGAGCGGCGAGACCGTTAAGGATGAAGTGGGCAAGCCCGTGAAATATCCCTTTACCATCGACGCTTCCGAAACCAAGCTGAACGCAAATGCGCTCAACCTGAGCGTCGGCGGCCTCGTCGGACACAATGTGTCGACCGACAGCACTGCAAGCGTCAGCGGCGAAGTCAAGGCGAATATCGAGTTCACCCCCGTGTCCCTTGAGCTTGAAAACGGCAAGACCAAGATACTTAACACTACCGGCGGCAAGACCGAAGTTACCCAGAATGTCAGACTCGGCGGCCTCGTCGGACATAATCAGGACACTGCGACCGTAAGCGGCAAACTGACCGGCGACCTCGGCTATACGGCATTTAACATGCCTGCCGATGGTGTGACCACCAAGCTGACAAGCACCGTTCAGCTCGGCGGCCTCGTCGGACACAATGTGTCGTCCTCCACCAACGCAGCAAGCGTCAGCGGCACGGTCACCGGCAATGTCGGCTACACCCGTCCCGCAGTCACCTCCGACGACGCAAATGCGACCGCAGACGGCAAGACCATCGAGGACAAAGTCATGCTCGGCGGTATCGTCGGCGGAAACAATAGCGGCAAGGTCGGCGGCACCTTCGCCGGAAAGGCGGCAACGGCTGACGAAGCCGATAAGTCCGTTTCGATAGTCAAGGCGGAAGCCGACAAGAACGCAAGCGTCAGCGGCGAAACCTACATCGGCGGCATCGTCGGCAGCTCGAGCGGCGGCTCGTTCGGCAGCACCGTGACCGCAAGCGGCGCAGTCAAGCTCAACTCCGCAGCAAGCGGCGCAAGCTATGTCGGCGGCATCGTAGGCAGCATGTCCACCGCAACCCTTAGCGGTGCTTCCTCCGATTCCGCTATCAGTGCAGCGGCGTCGAGCAGCACACGGTATATAGGCGGCATTGCGGGCAACATGTACAATGTAACTCTCAACAGCTCGAATACCAATTCCGCCATTACCACGGACGCAGCAAGCGGCGATCTCTATGTCGGCGGCATCGTCGGTCAGGTGACCGGCAATAGGTCGATGAATAGTGACACCGCAAGCGGCTCGATAACCGTGACCGGCACACCGACCAAAAATACCTTTGTCGGCGGTGCGATCGGTGAGGAAAGCGTTTCGAAAGATACCGCATTTACCGGCCTCACAACGACCGTTGCGATAAACGGCGAATTTGCTAAGGGCAGCACTGCTGTCGATTGCCCGTCGGGCTACGCAAATGTCGGTAAGTTCGTCGGCAAGGTCAATAACGGCACATACACAAACTGCTCCGCTAATGGCACAAGCGACCTCGCTCTCCAGTTCCTCGGCACTATCAATAAGACCCCGAATACCATCGGCAGCAACTACTACTCCTTCTCCGAGCCGAACAAAAACGGTACTGTTGAAAAATGGCCCGATACAAATGGCATTTTTGTCGGTAAAGAGAAAACTTCGATTGCCGGAGTTAAGTTTACAGCGGAAACGAGTGGCGAGACCTACTACACCTTCAAAGCAAATCTGAATAACTGCGTCTTTACCGACATTTCCGGCGGTAAGCATGAGCAGGTCATCAGTAATGTTGATTACTACTACACAATGACTACGCCTGTTGCACACAAGTGGTTTGAAACTGATAGCAATTTCGTGCCTAGCATGAGTAGCGGCAAAATCTACATTATTGTCGACAGCGGCGGAAGGGCTCTTACCACTTCCGGCAGCGATGTGACCACAACCGACTTTAGTTCTGGGTTTGAAGATGACGAAACGACCCTGTGGACATTTGAAAAAGCGGGTAAATTGAAGAGCCATGCGACAAGCAAATATTTGCAGATAGAGTCACATATTTGGGGCGCTTGGTATAGCGTTTCAGCTGTTTCGGAATCTAATGGTCAATTCACACTTGTAAATGCAGGCGGCAACCTTGTTTACTTCAAACATCCCGATAGCAATCGCAATGGTTATATGTACAGCGATAATGGAAAGATTGATGCAAATAAGAAGACTGCCGATAACAACAAGTTCAAGATCTACCCCGTAACAACCACCAATTTTGAAAGAGCCACAGTGACCGATACGGGCAAGTACAGTCAGAAATGTACTGCAATTCCTGAAGTTTAATTACGGGAGGCACCTGATGAAAATTAAACAAAAACTGCGCAGCAGTAAGGGTGCCTCGCTGATAATCGCTCTGGTGTTCATGCTGTTCTGCGCCATGGTTGGCAGTGCGGTGCTTGCCGCCGCAACTGCCAACGGCGGCAGAGTTGCCGCCCTGAAAAGCGACCAGCAGGAATATCTCGATCAGCGAAGTGCGGCGACGCTGCTCTCCGACGAGCTTCAGATAGATAGACCGAAGCTCATCGTCACGAAAGAACATGTGGTAAGGACTACATACAAGGTCGGCAACGGCGGCGTGCTCACGCAGGTGGGCAGCAGCGAGTCCGACACTGTCAAGTTTGAGGTCAGCGGCAATGTCACGACCCCGCTCCAGCGTCTCCTGTTTGAAAGCGCCATCCTGCGCTACATGCAGGTCAACGACATGAAGGACCTGTACAAAAGCGATATCGTAAGCGAGTTTTATGTCCCCGGACTGACCGACCCCGTCACAAAGCCCTCGGGCTTCCTGATGTATGACGAGGGCAAGGTGCAAAACCCCGTTGCGACCCTGAATGTCGCCCTCAGCGAGGGCGCTGTCGGAAACAGCGAGCAGATAAACAGCTTCACGGCGACGGTCGGCTGCTCCGGCAAAAACACCGATCCGGACGCTACGGACAGCAGGCTTTACTGCTTCAATGTCGATTTCGGCGAAAACTCCAAGCTTTATCTTCAAATGTATGCGACCATGAGCCAGCCCCGCACCATCACCGTGCAGGAGCAGACGGCAGGCGCAAGCTCCGATACGCTTATAAAGGTCGATACGACGACCACCACCCAGACCATAAGCTGGGATGCACCCGAGATCCTGAAGGGGGCGGCAAAATGGAACTGATAATTCGCAAACTGAAAAGCAAGGCCGGTGAAAGCCTTGTCGAGTCCATGGCGGCTATTCTCATTTTCACGCTTTCGTCCATCGCTCTTTTGAGCATGATCTCCGCCTCGGCCGATGTTAACCGCACCGCCAAGGTCGCAGACCGGCAGTTCCAGGAGCAGATGGTCTATGTCGAAAAGGCAGAGGTCGCAGGCTCGACGGAGGGCAGAGTGACATTTAACCTCAACAATCAGCCTATTGCACAGGACGAGGTGTACATCTGCCGTCAGCCGGACAACGAAAATGCGCTTTATGCCTATTATCTGAAGCCGACGGAGGATGCCGGGACATGAAAAAACTAGCAAAAAAAAGCGGCTTCACCCTCATAGAAATGCTCGCAACGCTGCTGATACTCGTGTTCCTCATACTCGGCATCGGCACGGGCATGGATTCCGCCGTGAGGATATACGACGAGGCCAAGTTCGAGGCAAACAGTGCCTCCATGGCGAACATCGTCAACACCTCGCTCGGCGATATCCTGCGCTATTCGGATAATCTCACGGTCGTTGACCCCGATGTCGGCTACTTTGTCGACTCGTCGAATACGAGAGTGCCCGATGTCGACCTCGTGTTCACTAACTACGAGTACGCCGTCAGGGACGCATATTTCTCGCTCAAGGACGGCTCGAACAACGATGACGGTATCCTGAGACTGAGAAACCTCACCAACGGCACGGTCGTCGAGCTTGTCAATACCGGCGCTTATCCCGACATGAAGATAGGTGATTTCCACCTCGTGTATACGGCACTCGGCACGGACGCAGCCGGCAATACCATCGGCGGCTACTTCACCGTCACCTACAAGGTCTATTCCCTTAAGGACAGCAATTTGACCAAGGATGTGCAGTACATAGTCCGCTGTATGAATCCCGTGTGATATGAAAAAACTCCGACTTAGAAAGTCGGAAAGCTGCTGAAAACGGATAATAAATGAAGATTACTCCCTATGTAGAAAAACTACATAGGGGGTAGCATTATGACGAGAATGAACGAAAAATGTGCCCGGTTAAGCCGCCGGGCACATAGCTGAGTGTTATTTTCTGGTGCTGAGTGTATTTTTGGCTCTGTTGCCTATGTTGTAGATCTTAGCCGAAACTATCGAAGGATCGTTGGTCTCGGTTTTGAAATGCTTTGTCTTTATAGGCTTATTTGTAATTATTCTTCGGAGCTCATCTGCACTTATTTTATATTTTCTGGCAGCTAGCGCAAGTACTTCTGCATATGTAGTCTCCAGACCTTTTTCCAGAATAAGCTGGGCCAGTTCTCTGGGCTTGATGTTGTTATGCACACACGCAGTTCTGACCAAGACCTGAGACGGAGCGGAGAGAGCTTCAATTTCCAAAAGAAATGACTTGCGCTTTTCAGCCAACTCTTTGGCTTTCTTTTTATTCAGAATAACGGTCAACTCGCAGATGTTGTCCCTCTCGATGAACATGCGCTGGGGGTTATAGACTTCGCTGCCTACTACCTGCTCATAGGTACAAGTACTTTCGATGGAAGATTTCTGACTTTTTACTGCGCTCTGCAAAGAGATAAGCTCAATGCTATCGGGCGGTAGTTCTCTAAATTTGTCATTGACTAAATTATTACAAATCGTGAAGCAATAGTTTTTTTGCTTTTCGATAGGCTGACGCAGAACATAATTGAGTTTATCGAGGATTTTTATTGCGCAGTCAGTTTCAAGCTCCTCCCGTGTGGTCACACCACGCGAGGCAAGTACATCGATCTTTCTGAAATTGCCGGGAAGGTATTCACCATCGGCTTTTTTGCCGCTGGTCTTGGTAAGAAGAGTGGAGTGGCAGAAGTTTTTCAGCATGAACCAGAACTCAGCGTACAGAACCTGATCAGCCATCAGTTCTTCCTTGGTGGTAATACACTTATTGTGCATGGTGTACAGGATGTTTTCAAAAGCGGTAGCGGTACAAGTAGCCTTTTTCATGTTCAATTTCTCCTCTCATTCATTCGAGGGAGGAAACACGATCGTTGGCTCGTCCCGCACCCTCTTATGATTAAAGAATAGCGGATAGATATTGTAACGAAAGTGAATTTAGATTGAAGTTGTTGCAATTATGTTGCGGTGTAAATGACAGGAGGATAATGCATGGCTCAGGAGAAACGAAAGTATATTGGACAAGACTGTTATCTCTGTTTGTCATCAAAGGCAGAACTGGTTAGTGCCGATGGCGGCATACATGTGCCATTAAGCGCTACTGAATTTAAGATTTTGGATTATTTCGTCACTCATGCTAACACGCCAGTATATTTGGAAGAGTTAGCTCAACACATTTGGGGCAGTAATTATTTTGCTGACAAAAAAGACCCCAAGAGCTTGACAACCCATTTTGTTAGGATACGAAAAAAGCTGACCAGACTTGATCCGGCGCTGAAGGACCACTTTGAAACAAACCACGGATATAATTCTTACACATACAAAATTGAGCAAGCAGCGCTGGTGTCTCACAATGAAGACTACATGCTTTCAGAATTGGAGCGTATGGTTGCCGGGGATAAGGACGATGTGGCCGAATATGAGAGAGTCTTTACTGATGTAACGCATTTGAACGAACGAATGGACTCAATAGTTGCTGATCTGGAGGTTATACAGAATAAGCTGGATCATGCAAGAGCGTCAAATGATCAAATTTGGGAAAGAATTTATAGCACTCAATTCGATTCTTTGCTCCTAAAGTTGGTGTATCTCAAAAGAGAATTGGAGAATCAGCAATACATTGCACAACGCATTTTAAGTTTCGGAAAATTGAATCGTGAGCTTGAAGAATCTTTACACATGCCTTTGTCTGATGAGCTCGTGTCTTATAAAGCCACAGCGTCGGAAAACAGCGGCCCGTCTCTGCTCTGCAGATCGTCACCTGAACTCATGCTCCGGTCCGTACTTTGCGAAGCCAAAGATCTGGCACACTTTGTAGATGAAATTCAAGTAATGACAGAGGCTCTTGCCATTGAGGTTGATGAACTGATCAATTAATGAACACATGCGAGATCCATAAAAAATCAATAGCGATTTGACTCTAAATAGACCTCAGATATGTTCTGGGGTCTATTCTTTTCGGGAAATGTTATGCGAGCCATCGTGTTTAGAGCAGATAGACAACGGAAAAATTCGGAGGAAATTGATCTATGTTTGTATCAAGAGATACAACGATACAGGAGGTACAAAAAATGGCGCATAACGGAATACCTGTTACTGACAATGGCGGATGCAAAGAAACAGCGGACTCTAATAAGGGCAAGAACAGTATTGAAGCAAAAGAATTGGAAACCGGCGAACAGCCTTCGGCTAAGGACACAGCGGAACATGGCGAGGATAGTGCCACACAAGCAGAAGATATCGAGTCGGAAATCAGAGAAATATTGTCAAGTATAATGGCGGAAGATAGCAGCGAGCGCACAAGCTTTCACGATATCTTTGACGATAGAGACGATAGAAATGATTGCAGTATTCAGCATGGGCGGGCAACAGTGGCGTTCGAAGACTTGTCCGACTTGACATCATTTATTCTTGAAAACGAGACGGAGACTTTTAAAGTATCTATTAATATGGGGACAATCCTCCAGACCACTTCCTGCAATGTGAACGACGATATTTATATCATCGGCCATTACTCGCACAGAGGGTGCGTTGCAGAGATCGTATGCTCAGACGACTTTTTTCAGATGTTTGACAATATAAGCGATGCAAAAGAAAAGCTTAATACTATGAAAGAGTATCTGAAGCTAAGTGCGGGGCAGCAGAGCAATATTCGGCAGCAACTGATGGGACGAAAATACGGCATCAGCAACAACGATGATACCGCCCGCTTCAAAGAGTTGAATCAGCTCCGATTAAAATTTGAGATTTGCCGGGAGACTTACACGCATCAGCAGCAAAGGGACATTCGGAATCTCTTTGATGAATGTCGAGGTATTCGTAAGGGGGAAAGAAGTCTTCTCAAGTTAAAGTACATTCTGAATATTGCTCCGACCACATCCACCAGACTGATCCCTGACAGAAAGACCATTCTGAAAACGCTCAACAAGCGCTTGTATAAGTTGGACAAGGTAAAGGAGGAGATTGTTGAGGCCATTATTGCAAGCAAGTATTCACAAGACCATGGGCTTAGAATCCTGCTCGTCGGAAACCCGGGGACAGGTAAAACGACGATCATTGAAGCAATTGCGGAAGCATATAAGCTGCCTTTTGAGATCATCCCTCTGAATGGCGCAAATTCAGCACTTGAAATCAAGGGAACGGATTCTTCGTACGAGGGGTCAGATGCGGGAAAACTGTTAAAAACCTTCTATCAGCTCGGGACAACGGAAGCAATTATCGGCTTGGAAGAAATTGATAAAATGGCCAGCGGCGGCAAAGACGGCAATCCGGCTGATGCCTTGCTTGATACACTGTCCGACGAACATGTTTGCCATGATGCGTTTCTGGAAACATATGTGGATACCCGCAATACCATTTATATCGCCACTGCCAATTCCACACAAAACATTCCTGATTTTCTTTTAAACAGATTCAAAGTGATCGTTGTTGATGATTATGAAGATGAGGACAAAGTGGTTATTGCAAGAGACTATGTCATACCTCAGATGTTGGAGCTGTACGATCTCACCTCGGAGGACATTGAGTTTCCTGACACGACCTTAAGCTACATGGTCAAACGATTTTGCAGCGACAGTGGTGCGAGAATGCTTAAGGACAACATTCACAGCATCATCAGAAGAATCATAAACTGCTGGGACGAGGCAGGGGAAAAGCGGAAGGTAGTGGTCGACAATGCGATGATCGATGACCGCCTAGCACCTGTAACGGACATGAACGATTCTCGACTGCGTTATCATCGGCATAAGGAGCTGTTTAGTAAGCCCATCCGAGATGAAGTCAAACGCGGCTTTGGCGTGCTGCAGGATACAAACACGGATCGGCATATGAAGGAAGTCATTTCGAGAAAGATCGAATACCTGACATCGATCATTCCCGAAGGAGGCGGTTTTGAGACATTTAACAAAGCTGTGTTCAATGATTGCGTAAACAATACGCATTATGGGCTAACTTCTGTCAAAGAAAAGGTCGCAAAATCTTTCTATGCCAAGTCACTGAAAAAGAAGGGCTTTTCCAGCGAACGAATTCTGCTTGTGGGAGGTGCAGGGGTCGGAAAGACCTCAATATGCAAGAGCATCGCAAAAGGACTTGGGGTCGCCTACATTAAAATCTCACTTAATGGGGTGGCGGACACACATACAATAAAAGGTTTTGAGCCTACATATGCAGGCTCAGATGCGGGAGTCATTGTGCGTGAACTTGCTAAAGCAGGAACGAACAGAGTACTTATCCAGCTTGATGAAATTGACAAGCTTGGTCGCCATAATGGCGTAAACGCAAGCAACGCACTTCTTGACCTTCTAGATAATTCTTCTGAATTTACAGATGCTTTTCTCGGAGTTCCGATCGATCTGTCTAATGTTCTGTTTATTGCAACAGCTAATGACCAGGCAAAAATGGAGCCGTGGCTGCTGGATCGTTTTTCTGTTATACAGCTCGATGGATACACCTATACTGATAAAGAACAAATTCTTGACAACTATTTACTGCCCAAGCTCGAGTCAGAATATATAGAAGCCGGCATCAAGTTTTCCATCAGCAAGGATGCAAAAAGACTTTTGCTGAAAGACTATTGCACCTCGTTTGGCGTAAGAGACATCGAAAAGGCAATTGAAAAAATCACAAATGATTTGCTTTATGAGACTGCTGATGAGCACTTTGTCCGTATTGAAGCAAGAAATGTCATAGAATCGCTTGGCCCAAAGCCGATACCCAGAGGAAATCTTCTGAAAAAGAATGTCCCCGGGTTTTCCAAGGCGCTTGCGGTGAGCGGAAATAACAGTGGAATGTCCTTTTCTATTGAATCTGTAATCATTCCCTCTGATAATTCTACATGCATCACGGGTCTTCCCAAGGAAAGTGCAATTGACAGTGTTAAGTTGGCTAAAACATACATAAGAACACATTATTTGCCCGACTGTACTGACTTTGGCGTCCACCTTCATTTCGGCGAAGGAGCTGTAGTGAAAGACGGACCGTCTGCGGGTGTCGCAATAATGATGTCGATGCTTTCAGCTGTGTTTAACACATCGATCAATGGTAATGTGGCTTACACAGGTGAGATAGACCTTCTTGGCAATGTTTTTGCCATTGGAGGAACTTTGGCAAAAATTCAGGCAGCGGAACAATCCGGCTGCACAAAGGTGTTCATCCCCAGAGACAACTTCAATCAGCTATCCGATTCTGACATTGAGCAATTCTCAATCGAGATAGTTCCGGTAGAACATGTGAGCGAGGTCGTTAATACAGTCCTTCCGAGCATTAATGCCGGCAATAGGAGCTTGCAGCATTGAGCTGAACTTAGATCGGACTTACGCAAAACCAAACAAGAGCAGATAGGCATCACGCCTATCTGCTCTTGTTTGTGCTATTTAATTTATGTTGCGGTTTTGTATGCTGTCGTATATGAGCGGGTGTCC
>CAKTQR010000035.1 GCA_934597175.1 uncultured Oscillospiraceae bacterium
GCCCCCGGCATGTCATTCACTACCGCACCGACACTTCGTTACCCCCTCACACTCCCCCTGCTGCGTATTGGATTTTGTTCTGCTGCACCTTTTTTGCCCAGTTGCTTGACAGACTAAAAAGCGGTCGGAATTTTCCGACCGCTTTTTGCACAAAAAAATTGAAGAATCGGCGAGCATGTGATATTATTCTCATTGGAAGTGTGGTGTGATTTTTGTATAGTGAGAGATATGTAAGGCCGCATATGCTGCTTTACAGGGCGGCTCAGCTCGTTGCGGCGGGCTTTGCGGCGACGGTTTTTAAAAGAAAGTATATACGAAACGAGATAAAGAACGCAAAAGGTCCGTATGTCGTCGTTGCCAATCACCAGGCGGCGTATGACTTCGCAGGGCTCATCGGCGCAACGAAAAGACCGCTGACATTTGTTATCAGTAACTCCTTTTATAATTCGCTGCCCATCACCGGCATCCTGCGCAAGCTCGGCGTCATCCCCAAGCAGCAGTTCCAGACCACGGTCAGCGACATGCGGCGCATAAAGGCCGTCATCGAAAACGGCGAGTCGCTGGTCATTTATCCGGCGGGGCTCATGTGCGAGGACGGCATCTCGACACCTATCCCGCAGGCGACCTATAAGTTTTTGAAGTGGCTGGACGCCGATGTGTACATTGCCCGTGCAAGCGGAACATATTTCACCATGCCCAAGTGGACAAAGGGCTTCAGACCGGGCCGAACTTATATGGATATATACAAGATCTTCGACCGGGCCGAGCTTAAAAAGCTCAGCGTGGGCGAGGTCAAGGAGCGTGTAGACGGGGCGATACTTTTCGACGCTTACCGTGAACAGGAGGGCATCCTTTCAAAATACAGCAGCAACGATAACATCGAGGGGCTGGAAAAGGTGCTGTACGTCTGTCCAAGCTGCGGGAGGGAGTTCACCGTCAAAGTAAAAAACGGCAACACCATCTATTGCACCGACTGCGGCTTTGCCGAGCGCAGCGACGAGTACGGCTTTCTGCATCTTATCGGCGAGGGCGAGGAGCTTCGCTATGTCTCCGACTGGAGCAGGCTCATTTACGAAAAGCATAAGGAGATGCTAAAGCAGCATCCCGAGTTTACCCTGAGCGCCAAAACGAGGATATACATGCTCGACTACGACAGGCATAAATTCACATGGGTCGGACTGGGCACGCTCACGCTCGGCAAAACGGCGTTCAGGCTCGAGGGCGTTATAAACGGCAGCAGCGTCGACATGACGATACCGTCGACCAAGCTCCCGACGCTTCCGTTCAAGCCCGGCAAGTACCTTGAGGTGCAAAACGGCGGCGACATTTACCGCTGCGAGCTTGACGACGGCAAGCTGGTCATGAAATTTATAAACACCGTTAAGGCGTTTTTTGAGCTTAATAACTGATTTGATAGGTGACTTGAGCCGAGGTATATGGTATGATGAATGTAACAGAGGTCGCAGCGGCGCTCATTTGGGAAAACGGCAGATTCATGATATGCCGCAGACCGGCGCATAAGGCGAGAGGTCTGCTGTGGGAATTTGTCGGCGGTAAGGTCGAGCCCGGCGAGACTAAGCAGCAGGCGCTCGTGCGAGAGTGCATGGAGGAGCTGGCGGTCAGGGTGACCGTAGGCGATGTGTTCATGGAGCTTGTGCACGAGTATCCGGATATCACCGTGCGCCTTACGCTGTTTAACGCCGCCATCGCCGAGGGCGAGCCGCAGATGCTCGAGCACTGCGACATTAAATGGATAACTCCTGCGGAGATAGGCAACTATGATTTCTGCCCCGCAGACGAGGAAATACTAAAGAAAATAATAAATGATCATAAGGAGAATGTTTAAATGGATCTTAACAATGTCAACTGGAACGCCGCACGCAAGGGCGTGCTCGTCGTCTGGGCAGGCGCATTTGCCCACACCGTTCTTAAGAAAAATCCCATAATGCCCGCAATTTTGCTGAGCATGCATCTTGCCGAGTACCTCATCGTTGCGAGAAAGGCCGGCAAGGCCGTCTGGTATGACGATCTTCGCTGCTTCCTCAACACCGCCCTCTACGGCTTCACCTTCTGGCTTCCCATGAAGCTCGAGATAGAGTAAGAAAACAGGATTATCCCCCTCCGTTCAAGAGGGGGATTTATCATAACACGGAGGTGCTTTAGTGGAAAAGACCGAGAAATGGAACAGGGTGGCGGGCGATTATCAAAAGGTCTGCGCCCAAGGCGGAAATGACTATAACGAGAAGCTCATTGCCTTTTTGCTTAACGAGGGCATGCTGCGTCCCGGGTGCAGGGTGCTCGACCTCGGCTGCGGCGTGGGCAAATACGGCAGAGTGTTCGCAGGCTTCGGCTGCGATGTGACGCTTGCCGATATCTCGCCGAGGATGCTCGAATTTGCGGCGCAGAACATGGCGGAGTTTACTACCCCGTGGCGCACGCTGCTGTGCGATTTTGACGAAATAAGCTCCGAGGAGGCGGCATCCGGCGGCCGGTACGAGCTATCGATATCGACCATGAGCCCCGCCGTACACAGTGTCGAGACGGTGAAAAAGTTTGCAGCAATAACAGACGGGTGGTGCTTCATAGCCGCCTTTTCGCAGTGGAGCGAGCCGGACAGGGACGAGCTTTTTAAGCGCATGGGCGTCGAGCGCCAAACCTTCAACGGCAACGCAAGGGAGGACTGCGGCGAGCTTATCCAAAGCGTGTCGATGGCGGGATTTACGCCGCAGGTCAAATATGTCGACTACTGCTGGAGCGACGGCCGCAGCGTGGACGACACCGTGCGGTATATGCTCGAACGCTATTTTTCCCCGACCGAGCAGACGGACGAGCTTCGGGAGAGCATGTATAATACCGTTTCCGAGCTTGCGCAAAACGGAGTTTTCACCGACCGTGTGAACACAAGGGTTGCGTGGATATATTGGAGCACAAAATAATAGACACGGGCGGCAGACTATGCTAAAATGTTAACATATTTTAAAGAGAGGGTGATACGGTGTCAATACTTCAAAGGCTCAACAGCCCGACAATGTATCTGATATGCGGCGGGATAATCTTATTCGTCGCCATAGTGTGCGTATTTTTCATGGTGAGGGCTTACAGAGCGGGACTTGCCATCGGAATGGACAAAACGAAAATGAAGCGGACGATAACCGCAAGTGCGACATTTGCGGTGCTGCCCAGCGTGGGAATCCTCCTGGGCGTTATAGCCCTGTCCGGCAGCTTGGGAACTCCGCTGCCGTGGCTGCGCCTTTCCGTCATCGGTGCACTGCATTATGAGACGCAGGTCGCCGTCGGCGCTGCCGAGGCTATCGGTCTGTCGGGACTCAACGCCTCCGAGATGACGGCGCAGGCGTTCACGACCATTGCACTCGTCATGAGCTTCTGCATCATGTGGGGCATGGTGTTCTCCGTGTTCTTCAACAAGCGCTATCTTAAAAAGCTCAAGACCCCGAAAAGCGCAAACTCCGGCGCACCCGGCTTCGGTGACAGCGCCATGACCGCAATGTTCATCGGCCTTGTCAGCGCATACATCGGAAGCTACATAGGCTCATTTGTCTCCGGCGGAGCGGGCGGAATGTTCAGCTTCACGGGCTCTTGGCTGCCGCTTGCGGTGGCTGTCATAGCGGGTGCCGTGATGGCGGTGTTCATCTGGCTTGCGGAGAAGAAAAAGGCTGCTTGGGTGGAGAGCTTCTCCATCGCAGGCAGCATGATAATCGCAATGGCGGCCGCCGTTGTGATAAACGGACTTGTAAAGTAAGGAGGTGCGGGAAAATGACCGAAAAGGAAAAGAACGAGCTGTTTGAAAAATATAACGACCGCACTCATGTCTACGGCAGGATAGCCTGCATCGTTACGCTTATCCTGCTCATCGGTGCACCGTTCGTGATGGGTCTGTACCTCGGCGCTATGCCGAGCATGCCCGCCTTCGGCAAGGCGTTTCTCGCCGTGGGCATCGTGTGGTTTGTAAGCTGCATAGCGGAGTATCTTGTCTACACGCCGATGCTGGGCGCAGGCGGCGGCTACCTTGCTTTCATGACCGGCAATCTTATCAATATGAAAATACCCTGCGCCGTGAACGCCCGTGACATCGTCGGGGCAAAGACCGGCACGCCCGAAAACGAGATAATCTCGACCCTGTCGATCGCAACGGCGTCCCTCGTGACGGTCGTAGTTCTTGCACTCGGCGTTGCGCTGCTCATCCCCTTGCAGCCTATCCTGCAAGACCCGGCGCTTCAGCCTGCGTTTGAAAATGTTGTCCCGGCGCTGTTCGGCGCAATGGCGTACAAGTATTTCCGCAACAATATGAAGATAGCGATAATCCCGCTGACGGTCATGAGCCTGCTGTTTATCTTCGTGCCGAGCCTCACCTCGTCGACGAGCTTCATGATCCTGCCCAGCGGCGCAATTGCCATCGGCATTGCATATCTCATGTACAAAAAGCGTTATAAGGTGGCGAGCAAATGAATATTAAAAAGGTCGGCATAGCCGCAGCGGCGCTCTCACCGCTTGCTGCCGCAGTCGTGCGCACGGCGCTGATGCCGAAAAAGGTGTCGGATTACGCTCCGCAGCCGGACAGTGAGCGCACGGAGCTTTACGCAAAAAAGCTCTCGCAGATGGTCAGATACGAGACCGTGTCAGACCCCAATGAACCGCAGGTCGAGAAGTTTTTGGGCTTCCACAAGGTGCTCGAGGAGCTGTTCCCCCTCGTGCACGAGAAGCTCGAAAAGACCGAGATAGACGGCAATCTCTTGTACTACTGGAAGGGCAAAAGCTCCGACAAACCGGTGGTTTTAATGAGCCATCAGGATGTCGTCCCCGCCGACGGCGTGTGGGAGCATGAGCCGTTCTCCGGCGACATTGCAGACGGCAAGGTCTGGGGCAGGGGAGCGGCGGACACCAAGTGCACCGTCATGGCGTTCTTCCAAGCCGTTGAGGAGCTGCTTGCGGCGGGCTACACGCCCGAGCAGGATGTGTACCTCGCTTCGTCCTGCACCGAGGAGTGGGGCGGCGACGGCGCACCGAAGATAGTTGCCGAGCTAAAGCGCCGCGGCGTTGCGCCGTTTTTGGTCTGCGACGAGGGCGGCGGAATAATCTCCGAGCCCGTCGGCGGCATCAAGGGCAACTACGCCATGATAGGCGTGTTTGAAAAGGGTCAGGGCAATGTGAAGTTCACCGCCCGCTCCGGCGGCGGACATTCGAGCGCACCTCCCAAAAATTCGCCAATCGCAAGGCTCGCTGCGTTTGAAAACAGCGTCGAAAAGCACAGCCCGTTCAAAAAGCGCTTCCCGCACGAGGTCGAGGCGATGTTTAAAACGCTTGCACCGTATGCGGGCTTCGGCATGAGGCTGCTGTTCGGCAACATGTGGCTGTTTAAGCCGCTGCTAAAGCTTGTGCTGCCCATGGTGTCGGCGCAGGCGGGCGCAATGCTGCACACGACGATAGCGTTTACAATGCAATCCGGCTCGGATGCCCGCAATGTGCTCCCGACGGAGGCATCCGTTTGGGCGAACATGCGCTTTATCCCGCATCAGGGCAAGGACGAGAGCCTCAGGCTCATTAAAAAGCGTGCCGATAAATACGGTCTTGAGACCGAGGTCATCTCCGCCAAGGACTACACCGAGGCTGCGGATATAAACGGCGAGGGCTGGCATTTTGCCGTGAGCGTCATTGAAAAGACCTTCCCCGGTCTTGCCGCAAGCCCCTATGTCATGACCGGCGGCACGGACGCAAGGTTTTATCAGGAGATATGCCCGAACTGCATCCGCTTCGGCCCGGTCATCTACGGTCCGGAGCAGCTCAAGGGCATGCACGGCTTAAACGAAAACATCACCTGCGACTGCCTCCCCGGCGCTGTCGACTTCTATAAAAATCTAATCAACATGAATAAATGAAAAACGAGCTCCGATTTCTCGGAGCTCGTTTTTTTGGTATCTATAACTGTCAGGAGAGCAGTATTTGATCGGATTCTATCTGAGTACCTGCGACCTGCGCAAATTTGTCCATCAGCTCGTGCTTTGTGAGCTTGGCCTTTTCCCCGCCCTCAACATCGAGGATGATGTGTCCCTCGTGCATCATGATGAGGCGGGTACCGTGCTTGATGGCGTCCTTCATGTTGTGGGTTATCATCATTGCCGTGAGGTTGTTTTCCTTGACGATGCGGTCTGATAGCTCAAGCACCTTTGCCGCCGTTGCCGGGTCGAGAGCCGCCGTGTGCTCGTCAAGAAGCAGGAGCTTCGGCTTTTGCATCGACGCCATGAGAAGCGTCAGAGCCTGACGCTGGCCGCCGGACAGAAGTCCAACCTTGGCTGTCAGCCTGTCCTCAAGGCCGAGACCGAGAGTGCTTAAAAGCTCACGGTACTGCTCACGCTCGGCGTTGGTCACGCCCCAGCGGAGAGTGCGGCTCTTGCCTCTGCGCAGAGCCAGAGCGAGGTTTTCTTCGATCTGCATGTTGGGCGCAGTGCCCATCATGGGGTCCTGGAACACACGGCCGATGTATGCGGCTCTTTTATGCTCGGGCTGACCGGTGACATCGACGCCGTCGATGATGATAGAGCCGGAGTCGACCGGCCAAACGCCCGCAATGGCGTTTAACATCGTCGACTTGCCTGCGCCGTTGCCGCCGATGACGGTGACAAAATCGCCGGGCTTAAGATGAAGACTCAGGTTTTGCAGAGCCTTTTTTTCGTTTATCGTACCTGCATTGAAGGTCTTGCAGACAGATTTAAGTTCCAGCATGATTTGCCTCCTTTTTGCTTTGCTTTCCGGCAAGCTTAAACGAGCTTTTTGACTGCGAGCGTATATACGGCACTGCAAGGAACGCCGCAACGATGACAGCGGTGAACAGCTTCAGGTCGTTCGGGTCGAGCTTGAGCCAAAGGATGACGACCATGACGAGGTAGTAAACAATACCGCCGAGCACGACGAACAAAAGACGGACATAAAACTGGCTGCCCTTGCGGAAAAATGCGTCGCACAGCACCTCGCCGATGATGACCGCCGCAAGGCCGATGACGATAGCACCTCTGCCCATGTTGACATCGGCAAAGCCCTGATACTGAGCCATGAGACCGCCCGACAGGGCGACCATGCCGTTTGAAAGCGAAAGGCCGATGAGCTTCATGTTGTTAATGTTGATGCCCTGCGCACGGCTCATTGCGGGGTTAGAGCCCGTGGCTCGGATGGCCGAGCCCTGTTCCGTGCCGAAGTACCAGTACAGTGCGGCAATTATAACGATCGCAAAGATCGCACCCTTGACTATCGCCGAGGGGATGTTTCTCAGGCTGATGAGCAGGTCATACACATCGGGGTTTGCGGGCTTATTTGCCGACATGCCCATGATGCGCAGGTTGACAGAGTACAGCGCAAACTGCGTCAGAATACCGGCGAGGATGGCGGGTATGCCGAGCTTCGTGTGCAGAAGCCCGGTGCACAGACCGGCCAACATTCCGGCGATGACGGCGATGATGAGTGCAACATACGCAGGGTAGCCTGCGATGATGAGCATGACCGTAACGGCACCGCCTGTAGCAAACGATCCGTCGACCGTCAGATCTGCGATATCCAGCAGACGGAAGGTCAGGTACACACCCAGAGCCATTATGCCCCAGATTATGCCCTGCGCCACGCCGCCGGGCATTCGTGTTATCAAATTTGGCAGACTTAAGGCTGCAAGCAGTGCCGTGTTCATAGCTTTACCTCACAAATTTTATTGTTGCTGTTGATATAATCAGTCGCTGATAGCGGTGTAGCTCTCGGGGATGGTGATGTTGAGCTTGGAAGCGATATCGGCGTTGTACTTCTTGACGGGGTTGGGGTAGTACTCTATGGGCATCTCGGAGACATTTGCCTCGCCCTTGAGGATCTTGACGGCCATCTGACCGGTGGTGCGGCCGAGCTCATAGTAGTCGATGGAAAGAGTTGCGACGCCGCAGCCCTTGCAGATGCCTTCCTCGCCTACGACGATGGGAACACCGGCGGGCAGTGCAACTGCGTTTATAGCCTCGGTGCAGGAAGCGGCGGTGTTGTCGGTGGGGATGTAGATGACATCGCTGTTTGCGCATGCGCTGGAGGTAACGGTGGAAACATCGTTGGAGTCTGCGAAGGTGTAGACCTCGACGGTGATGTTCTTCTTCTCGAGGCAATCCTCAACGACCTTGGCCTGATATACGGAGTTCGGCTCACCGGAGCAGTAGAGGATGCCGACATTCTTTGCATCCGGGAACAGCTCGGTGATCATGTCGGCCTGCTGGTCGAGGGGAGCGAGGTCGGAAGTGCCGGAGATGTTGTTGCCGACGGTGCCGCTGAAGTTATCGATGCTCAGTGCAACGCCGTACTCGGTGACGGCAGTGCC
Source organism: uncultured Oscillospiraceae bacterium (assembly GCA_934597175.1). GTDB lineage: Bacteria > Bacillota > Clostridia > Oscillospirales > Oscillospiraceae > F23-B02. The sequence continues at coordinate 8,354 of CAKTQR010000035.1, forward strand.
CAGAACGGGGATGGAGTCGGTTGCGGAAGCTGCTGCCTGAAGTGCGGGAGTTGCGTTTGCGAGAATGAGGTCAACGCCGCTGCTAACGAAGCCGTTTACGATGGTGGCGCAGTTTGCGCTGTCGTTGGAAGCATTGCCTTCCTCAAACTGGACCTTGTCGCCGAGGGCTTCGGTCAGAGCATCCTTGAAGCCCTGAGTGGCGGCGTCAAGTGCGGGGTGCTGGACGAGCTGGCAGATACCGACGGTGTAGGTCTTATCGGCGCTGCCGCCGTTGTCGCTGCTGCCGCATGCCGTGACTGCACACAGCATCATAACGGCAAGCACTATTGCAATTACCTTTTTCATTTTTAGTTCCTCCTGAAATTTTTAAAAAATAAAAACCGTACAGAACATTGTCTGCACGGCTCGTAAACAAAAACAAAAAAATCAACACGATTTATGAGCAGCACAAACAACCATTACTCTTAAAGTAAAAGTAATAGTAAAAGCCGTTCGCAATAAATCGGTTGAGCTTCATGACTTTGTCCTCCTGTCGGAATGAGGTCACTTTACTCCTTTTAATCGTAAAAGTCAATACCTTTTTTAAACTTTTTTCGTTCCGTTTAAATCGCTAAAGATTTTGACGGTTTTCAATCACATCTTGCAGCGATATGCACAGTGTTGTATAATGAAAAAAACCGAAAACGGAGGTACAGAGCATGAACTTTGACCGAAATGCAGCCGAAAGGCTTGCCGAAAAATACGAAAGCTTCTATCTTTACGACGAAAATGCGATACTCGACAGCGTCGAGCAGCTGCGCAAAAGCTTTGACGGCGTGCGCTTTTTGTACTCTGCCAAGGCAAATCCGCACCCGGGCGTGCTCAAGTGCATCCTCTCCGAGGGCATCGGCGTTGACGCTGCCTCCCTGCGTGAGGTGCAGATGGGCAGGGAAAACAGTCTCGGTAAGCACGATATCTATTACTCCGCCCCCGGCAAGAGCGTGCACGATATCGACGCTGCGCTCGAGAGCTGCGTCATCATCGCCGACAGCTTAAGCGAGGTCGAGCGCATACAGGCTCTTGCCGCCGGCCACGGCATCGTCGCCGAGATCGGCGTTCGCATAAACCCCAACTTCACCTTCGACGGCGCTTCCGGCACGGCGAATAAATTCGGCATCGACGAGGACACGGTGTTTGCAGTGCTTCCCGAATGGAAGGCTATGAAGAACATTAAGATCATCGGCATCCATGTCCACTCCCGCTCGCAGGAGCTCGACGGCAGACTCATAGCGGGCTACTACGCCAAAATGTTCGAGCTTGCCTGCCGTGTGCAGGATGCCTTGGGCGAGGAGCTCAAGTTTGTCAACATGGGCTCGGGCATCGGCATCCCCTACGCCGAGAGCGACAAGCCCGTCGACCTCGTCACGCTCGGCGCTGAGATGACACGGCTCATGGAGGTCTACCGCAGCAGACTGCGTGCGCAGGTGCTCGTCGAGACCGGCCGCTTCCTAGTCGGCAAGGCGGGCGTTTATGTGACGCATGTGCTGGATAAAAAGGTGTCGCACGGCAAGACCTTCGTCATCCTTGCAAATACCCTCAACGGCTTTGTGCGCCCGTCGATGGCGCAGATGGTCGAAAGCTATACGGACGCTGTCAGCCCGCACAACTGCGAGCCCATGTACACCGGGCGTAATGCGTTCGGTTTCCTGCCGCTTGTCGACACCGCCGAGACCGAGACCGTCACCGTTGTGGGAAATCTCTGCACCGGCACGGATGTCATCGCAAAGGACATTGCGCTGCCGAAATTAAACTGCGGCGACCTGTTCGTCATCACAAACGCCGGAAGCTACGCTGCGGTGCTCTCGCCCATGCAGTTTGCGTCCCTGACCCCGCCTGCGCAGGTGATTTTAAAGACCGACGGCTCGACCGTTGTCATATGAAACGAACGGCTTTCCCGATTTTTCGTCGGGAAAGCCGTTTTTATACCTTTTTTATGCAATATGTGCTATTGATTATTTGCATATGTGTGATAAAATATCTTATTATGCATAATTGCGCTTAATTGCACATAATTGCGCTTTTGCGCCCATTTTTACTTGGAGAACAAATGGAATTTTCAAAGAAGCTCAAGGAAAAAATTGAAGACGGTTCTTTTCGTGAGATGTGGCGTGAGGCGAAGTGGATGTTCGTCTATGTCCGGCGCTACCGGCTGATAGTGCTGATACACATCATGCTCGGCGTTCTAGGCACGGCGATGTCGCTGCTTTCGAGCCTTGCGATGCGTCAGCTCATCGATGTCGTGACCGGATTTCAGACCGGTGCTATCTGGACTGCGGCGGCGTACATGGGCGGCATGCTGCTCGGCAGCGCCGTCATGCAGTCGGCGGCATCACGCATTGCGGCTATCATAAACATCCGGGTGCAAAACGGCATACAGGCCGAGATGTACGACCGCATGCTTCGCACCGATTGGCAGGCGCTCAAGGCGTTCCGCAGCGGCGATCTTATAAACAGATTAAACGGCGATGTCGGCACTGTCGCAAGCGGCGTCACCGGCTTTCTGCCGAGCTTCGTTTCCGGCACGGTGCAGTTTCTCGGCTCGCTTATTATAATATTGTGCTACGACCCCGTCATGGCGCTCATTGCGCTTATAGGCGCACCGATATATGTCCTGTCATCCCGTGCGCTCGTGCGCAAAATGCGTGAGTATAACAAGCGCATGAAGGATATCGGCAGCCAGGTCATGTCCTTCCATGAGGATTCGTTCCGCAATATCGGGACGATAAAGGCCTTCGGCATCATGGACGGCTTTGACAGCCGCATGAAGCAGATGCAGGATACCTACCGCACCGCCATGCTCGAATACAACCGCTTTTCGGTCATAGCCGGGCTCGTCATGAGCATTATCGGCCTTCTTATCTCTGCGGGCTGCTTCGGATGGGGCGTTTACAGGCTGTGGTCACATGCCATATCCTACGGCACGATGACGATGTTCTTGCAGCTGACGAACATGCTGCGCTCGGCGTTCTCGACGCTTATCGGCCTTGTTCCGACGGCGATATCCATAACGACCTCCGCCGGAAGGCTCATGGCGGTCGTGGAGCTGCCGGAAGAGCCCTTTGCCCGTGAAAAGGCGGATATCCCCGATGATTTTTCGATAAAGCTGCGTAATGTCAGCTTTAAATATAACGACGGCGACACGGTTTTGGAGCATGTTGACTTTGAAGCTGACCCCGGCGACATGATAGCACTCACGGGCGCATCCGGCGAGGGCAAAACGACGATGATCCGCATCATCCTCGGGCTTATAAGACCCGACGAGGGCGAGGCGGTGCTCCAGGGCGGCGGCACGGAGCTCACGCTTTCGGCCGCAACACGCAGAGCCTTTGCCTATGTCCCGCAGGGCAACACCGTTTTTGCCGGCACGATAGCGGACAACATGCGCATGGTTAAGCCCGACGCATCGGACGACGAGATAGCCGAGGCACTGCGCCTTGCCTGCGCCGACGGCTTCGTTTCAAAGCTGCCCGACGGCATCAACAGCCGCATCGGCGAGGTCGGAAACGGCCTGTCCGAGGGTCAGGCGCAGCGCATTGCCGTCGCAAGGGCGCTGCTGCAAAAAGCGCCGGTGCTTATCTTGGATGAGGCAACGAGCGCACTTGATGAGACGACCGAGCGCAGGATGCTCGACAACATCCGCACAAAGGGCGGAATCAGGACCTGCATCATGATAACCCACCGCAGCGCAACTGCGGCGATGTGCACAAGGCGCTATGAGCTTGACGGCACGGCGCTTAGGCTTATCGAGCGGGAGGGAACGATATGACCGATATCCATTGTCACATCCTGCCCGAGCTTGACGACGGCTCGTTCGACATGGTCTGCTCGATAGAAATGGCGGAGATCGCCGTCGAGTCCGGCGTCGATACGATAGTCGCAACGCCGCACTGCAATCAGCGTGGCTATTTTGAAAACTACGCCTCCGAGGAGCTTTTCGGGCGCTTCAGGGCGCTCAAAGCCGAGCTTAGCCGCAGTGATATTCCGCTTGAGCTGCACCTCGGCATGGAGGTCTTCGGCACGGAGGACGCAGCAAGGCTTTACCGTGAGGGGAAGCTCTTGACGCTCAACGGCGGACGGTATATGCTCACGGAGTTTGACTTCGGCGTCGATGCCGATTTTATGGACACGGTACTGTACAGCCTGCGTGACGCAGGCTGCATGCCGGTCGTTGCGCACCCCGAGCGCTACGAGGCGCTTCAGTATTCGCACGATATCGTGTCAAAATGGCTCGCTGACGGCATGGGCATCCAGATAAACAAGGGAAGCCTCTCCGGCCGCTTCGGCAGAGGCGCAAAGCACTTTGCCTACGAGCTTCTGGAGCAGGGACTCGTGTCGTGCGTTGCAAGCGATGCGCACGGAACGGTCAGGCGCACGCCGGATATGAGCGATATTTATGAATTTCTAGCGGTGGAGTATTCGCCGGAGCTTGCGCAGCTTCTGCTTAAGGATAACCCCGACCGCATTATACAAAGCATGCCGCTTTTGTCGGCGCAGAAAATAAGCTACTGAGAAAACGAGGTAAGAGCGTGAAAAAAACATTTCCCATACTGCTGACGGTGCTGATGCTGCTTTCTGTGGGCGCTGTGCTAGGATATATGTTTTATCAGAAAACGGCGGCAAGCCCCGGAGTGCCGAGCATAAGCTTTGCCTCGGAAACGCTCAGCGTGCCGGCGGATGCGGATGACGCCGCACTTTTGCAGGGCGTCACGGCGACCGACCCCGAGGACGGCGATGTCACCGCCTCGCTCATGGTCGAGGGCATATCCCGCATTGACAGCGATAACAATGTCAAGGTCAGCTATGTCGCCTTCGACTCCAAAAACCACATGGCTCGGGCAGAGCGCACGGTGCATCTTGATAACTACACCGACCCCCGCTTTGAGTTTACCTCGGCGCTTAATTTCGTCACCTCAAGCAGGGTCAATGTGCTTGAACGCATAAAGGCGAGCGATATAATTGACGGTGACCTTTCCGATAAGGTCAAGTTCACCATCGAGGGCGACACCGTGAGCATAAACTCCGTCGGCGAGTATCAGCTGGAGCTGCGCGTCACAAACAGCCTCGGCAGGACATCGCACCTGCCCGTGACCATCGAGGTCACGCAGCAGGACCCGAATCCGGCGCAGATAACGCTCGATAAATATGTCCTGTACCTTCAAAAGGGTGCGGACTTTGACGCAAAGAGCCATGTCGTCGGCTACACGGCAAGCGGCGAGAGCAAGACCGGCGCAGACGGGCTGACCGTCCGCGGCAGAGTCGATACCGACAAGAGCGGAGTTTATACGGTCGATTACAGCTACGGCGGCGGGGCTGACCGCAGCCGCACAAGGCTCGTCGTCGTTGTAGAGTGAGGCGGTGTGAGATGGAAGAAAAAAATACGGCTTATATGAACGATGCCGCCTCTGCGCAGCTGCACCCGGTGCTGCTGATAAGGGAGATACTCAAAAAGCTGTGGGCGGTCATCATGGTTGCTATAATCGCAGGCTCGCTTGCCTATGTCGGCGCATCGCTGCTGTACACGCCGCAGTACCAGACGAAAACGACCTTCGTCGTCTCCGTCCGTGACGGCTCGGGCACGGTGTATTCAAACCTCAATGCCGCAAAGAGCATGGCAAATGCCTTTTCCGAGGTTTTAAACAGCGATGTTCTCAAAAAGCGCATTGCCGCCGAGCTCAATCAGGACAGCGTTGACGGCAGCATAAGCGCAGCCGTCGTCGGCGAGACGAATCTGCTTGAGATGCGTGTCACCGCCGACAGTCCCCGGCAGGTGTATCTCATAACGAAGGCGATACTTAAAAACTACGAGGAGCTTGCCTCGGTGGTTTTGAATAACATTGCGCTGGATGTGCTGCAAAGCCCCACCGTGCCGACAACGCCCGTGAACTCTGCCGGTGCGATGCGCTATGCAAAGCTTGCCGCCGTTGCGGCGGCGCTGTGTGCGGCGCTGTTTATCGGCGTTCGGGCGTACCTGCGTGATACGGTCAAGTCCGTCGGCGAGGTCGAGTCGAAGCTCGACACCAAGATGCTCGCCGCCGTGTATCACGAGAAAAAGTACAAGTTCCTGGGCGACCGGCTCAGCCGCAAGAAAAAGAGCATACTCATAACCGACCCCACGACCGGCTTTGCCTTTGCCGAGACATTTAAGAAGCTTCGCACACGCATGGAGTATCTCATGCGCAAGAACGACTGCAAGGTCATCATGGTGACCTCGGTCATGGAAAACGAGGGCAAGAGCACGGTGGCGGCGAACATCGCCCTGTCGATGAATCGCAAGAAAAAAAGCGTGCTGCTCATCGATGCGGATATGAAAAAGCCTGCGCTGCATAAGATACTCGGCTATCAGGATGCGCAGTTTGCAAGCCTTACCGATTATCTGAACGGCGAGGCAAGCCTCGGCCAGACCCTGCTTGCGGATAAAAAGCAGCAGATAGGTCTGGTGCTCAACAAGCACGGGGTCAACAACTCGACCGAGCTTGTGCGCAGCGAGGGCATGGAAAAGCTCCTGTCGCAGGCAAAGCGGAATGTCGATATCGTCATCATCGACACGCCGCCCATGGACGCCTGCCCCGATGCCGAGTGTCTCACCGAGCTTGTCGATGCGGTCGTTCTCGTCGTACGGCAGGACACCACCCCGGCACGGATGATAAACGACGCCATCGATGCGATAAACGCATCCGACGCCAAGCTTTTCGGCTGCGTTTTCAACAATGTGTACACCACCGATTTCAACGAAAGCTACAGCTACGGCAGCGGCGGCAAATACGGCTACGGCAAGTACGGCTACTCGAAATACGGCTACGGCAGACCGAGCAGCCGGACCGGGGAGAAGCTCACGCTTGAAAACGAGCGGGACGGAAAAGGCTTTTTGGAGGGTGATGAAAAATGAACGAGCAATATAACGAACAGACCTCCATATCCCTAAACCGGGTGCTCGTGATGTTCCTGCACGGGCTTAAAAAGCTGTGGCTTCTGGTGCTGGTGCTGACGATACTCGGCGGCGCTGCCATGGGCGCATGGTCGTGGCATCGCTACACCCCGAGCTACACTGCCTCGGCGACCTTCACCGTCTATGTCAAAAACGACGCTCAGGCCGGTATACCGGCGTACAACCAGGCGGCGGCAGAGCAGATGGCAAATACCTTCCCGTATATTCTCACGAGCGGCGTTTTGAGCGACCTTGTCCGTGCCGACCTTGGTACGGCGAGCCTCCCGGCAATAAGCGCCTCGGCAATTGAGGATGCAAACCTTTTCGTCCTCAAGGTCAGCGGCACAGACCCGGAGTATTGCTACAAGGTGCTGCGATCGCTTATAAAAAACTACCCGCAGGTGGCGGAGCTCGTCGTAGGCCCGACGCAGATGGAGATAGTCGACGAGTCCGGCGTACCCACAAAGCCCTCGAACAGCCGTGAGTGGAAGTCGTCTGCGAAAAAGGGCGCTGTCATAGGTCTTGCACTGGGTCTTGCGCTCGTGGTGTTCTACGGCGTCACGAAGACCACCGTCATGTCAAAGGACGATCTTCGCCGTGTCAGCAATATAAAATTCCTCGGTGCGCTGCCGAGCATCAGCGTCAAAAAGCGCAGCCGTGGGTTTTCCAGAACGCCGAACTTTGACGATATAAATAACCGAGCCTACAAGGAAGCGTTCAGAGCCGTCTCCGTAAGGGTCGACCGCAGCATGCGTGAAAAAGGCCGCAAGGCGCTCATGATATGCAGCGCCGTCAGCGGCGAGGGCAAGACCACCGTCGTTTATAACCTTGCGCAGCTTCTTGTAAAGCTCGGCCGCAGGGTGCTCATCATCGACTGCGACCTCAGAAACCCGACGATGTACCGCATGCTCGGCGTCAACAAATGCAAGGGCTTTTTCGAGCTCGTCGAGGGCACGGCAGACCTGCACGACACCACGCATACCGTCATCCCCAATAAGCTCGATATAATCTTTGCCGGCGAGTGCGAGGGCGATGCCACTGAGGTCCTCAGCGAGCAGGGCGTGGGCGAGATACTTAAGCAGCTCAGAAAAAGCTACGATTTCATTCTTATCGACACGCCGCCGTACTCGATGCTTGCCGATGCCGAGAACATGGGCGAGGTCATCGACTGCGCTATGATGGTCGTGCGGCAGAACTATGCAAGCCGTGTCAGCGTTGTCGACGCCGTAACGAGACTCAGCGAAATTGATGTGCCCGTCATCGGCTATGTCCTCAATGCCTGCACCGGAGGCAGCCTCGGTCAGTTCGGCTACGGCTACGGCTATGGTTACGGGTATGGCTACGGCTACGGCGACAAGGAAAGCAGGTGAGCGGATGGACAAGGCCAAAAAAAAGAAAATGAGCAAGGGCACAAAGGTGCTGCTTATCATAGTGTGCGTGCTCGTGGGTCTTGCGCTGCTGCTTGCGGCGACGGTTTTTGTGCTCAATGCTGTCGGCCGCAGCTCGCTTACCGGCGACGATACCATGAAGCTTCCCGACAACAGCGCATCAAGCTTTGAGACCCTCGGCTCGGGCACTATCCGCCGCAACGGCAAGCTTTACCGCTACAACGACGAGATAACCTGCATCCTCCTGATGGGCATCGACAGCTACGATAAGCAGGAGGGAAGCTACACCCCGCACCAGTCGGATGTAAATGTGCTTGCGGTCATTGACCCGAAAAACTCAAAGCTCACGCTGCTGTCGGTCTCCCGTGACACGCTGTGTCAGCTCGATGTCCTCGATGATGCCGGCAATTTGACCGGCACTGCCGAGGCGCAGCTTGCGCTTGCGTACAACTACGGCGACAGCGACGATAAAAGCTGCGAGCTTACGACGACTGCGGTGTCGAGAATTTTCTACGGACTGAACATCCCGGCGTATGCGTCTATCTACATGAACGGCATATCCGACCTTGTCGACATCGTCGGCGGCGTTACGGTGACCCCGTCGGATAACTTTAACGGCTTTGCCGCCGGAAAGCAGGTCGAGCTCAAGGGCAATCTCACCGAGCGGTATATCCGCTTCAGAGACTACTCCGTCGACGGCAACAACAAGCGCATGCAGCGGCAGAATCAGGTGCTCATGGCGCTGGTGTACAAGGCGTTGAGCGTCGCAAAAAGCGACCCGACCTCGGTTTTGGATATCTACAGCTCCGTGCAGGACAATGTCACGACCAATATAAACACCGCTATGATGGTCTATCTTGCCCGTCAGGCCGTGAGCCTACAGTACGACGGACAGATACTCACCGTGCCCGGCCACTCCAAGATGGGCGAGCAGGACCACGCCGTTTTCGTCATCGACGAGGAGGCGTTTCTTGACCAAATCATAGAAATTTTCTATAACCCGGTTGAAAGTTGAAAATTTCTCTTGAAATTTCAGGTGACATGGTGTAGTATAAATATGTATTTTTGTATAACGACTTCTTTGAGGAGGATATTAATATGAAAAAGCTGGTTTGCCTGCTTCTCGTTCTTGTTCTCGTGTTTGCGATGTCCGCCGGTGCTTTTGCGGATAATGCCGTAAGCCCCGAGCACGGCAACACCGATGTTGATGTCGACGATAACCCCAAGTCCCCCCAGACCGGCGACACCGGTGCGATCTTCTGGGTCGTGACCGCTATGGTGCTTGCGATCGGAGCTGTGACATTCTGCGGCGTTAAGCTCGTCAACGAAAAGTAATGATAAAAACAAAAAGCTCCATGATGATTCATGGAGCTTTTTTCTTTGAGGTATAACATGAGCAAAAAGCTTTTGCGCACCATACTTATTATAATTGCGATAATTGCCCTGTGCGTCATTGCCTACTGCGGCTGGTACATTTGGCAGTATTGGCACGGCCACGAGCTGGGCGATTCGCTCAAGGACAGCTGGGGCGGCGGCAGCGAGGATATAAACGCCAAGTCTGTCGAGATACCCGTCGACTTTGATTCGCTGCATGAGGTCAATCCAGAAATTTATGCATGGATCTACATTCCCGGCACGGATATAAGCTACCCCGTTTTGCAGCACGACGGCGACAATGGGTACTACACCCGTCGAGCCGAGGACGGCAACTACTTTACCGGCGGCTGCATCTACAGCGAAAATTATAATAAAAAGGACTTTTCCGACCCCATGACCGTCCTGTACGGGCACAATCTGCGCTCGGGCAAGATGTTTGCGCAGCTAAACGACTTTGCCGACGCCACGGTCTTCGACGAGCACCGCTACATTTATATCTATACGCCGGACAAGATGCTTGTGTACGAGATCTTTGCCGCCTACCCGTTTTCGCACAAGCACCTGCTTTTGAATTTTGATTTTACAGACCCGACGCAGTTCAATGCATTTTTCGACGATGTCATGTACAAGCCCGGGCTGAGCTCGAACTTCATGGACAATGTGGAGCTCGACGGGACAAAGGACAAGGTCCTCACCCTGTCGACCTGCCTGAGGGGCGATAACCAGCAGCGCTACCTCGTTCAGGGCAGGCTGATATCCGAGATACCCGCAAAAAAATAATCGGAGCGAAAACCGCTCCGATTTTTTATTCGTCTCTGTACCCGTTCGGGTTTTGCGTCTGCCAGTGCCAGCTGTCACGGCACATGTCCTCAAGGTCAAGGTCGGCTGTCCAGCCGAGCACCCTTGCGCTTTTCTCCGGCGAGCAGTAGCACACCGGAAGGTCGCCCGCACGGCGGCCGACTATCTTATACGGCACGGTGAGCTTGTTTGCAGTCTCAAAGGCGTGCACCATGTCGAGCACGCTGTAGCCCGTGCCCGTGCCGAGGTTAAACACGCTCTCGCCCTTGTGCTCTGCCATGTATGCAATGGCTGCGACATGACCCTTTGCAAGGTCGACGACATGGATATAGTCACGCACGCCTGTGCCGTCGGGCGTGTCGTAATCGCCGCCGAAAACACGCAGATACTCAAACTTGCCGATGGCCGTCTGCGAGATATACGGCATGAGGTTATTGGGTATGCCCTTGGGGTCTTCGCCGATAAGGCCGCTCGGGTGAGCGCCGACGGGGTTAAAGTAGCGCAGCAGGATGACCGCCCACTCGGGATCGGTCTTTGCGTAGTCACGCAGGATCTGCTCGCACATGTATTTCGTCCAGCCGTAGGGATTCGTGCAGCTGCCGGTTTTTGAAGTCTCGTACAGCGGCATTTCGTTATCGCCCGAGTACACGGTAGCCGAGGACGAGAAGATTATATTCTTCACCCCGTGCGCCCGCATCGCCTCGCACAGCGTTATCGTCGAGCCGAGGTTGTTGTCGTAATACTCAAGCGGCATCTCGACCGACTCGCCGACGGCCTTGAGACCCGCAAAGTGGATGACGCAGTCGATGCTGTGGCGGGTGAATATCTCGTCAAGCTTGACGCGGTCACGCACATCCGCCTCGTAAAAAGTCACGGACTTGCCCGTTATCTGCTCGATGCGCCTGCCTGCCTCGGCGCTGCTGTTTACAAGATTGTCGATGATGACGACATCCATGCCCTGCTGCAGAAGCTCAACGCAGGTGTGGCTGCCGATATAGCCCATTCCGCCGGTGACCAAAACCGTCATAAAGACCACTCCTTACTTTGGAATGAGCTCATTTTATACTAAACAAACGAAAAAGTAAAGCACGGCTTGACAGCGGAAAAAAACAAAATATAATGTGTGCTATGAACAGAGAAAATTTCTTCAGAAAATTCGATAAGATCGTCGGACAGTTCGGCGACACAAAGCCCGGGATACTGCTGCACAGCTGCTGCGGACCGTGCTCAAGCTCGGTTTTGGAGCTGCTGTCGAAGTATTTTGATGTGACGGTTTTGTGGTATAACCCGAACCTTTACCCCGAGGCCGAGTACGAAAAGCGGCTTGCAACGCAAAAGCAGCTCATCGACGCCATCGCCAAGGACGGCGTGCAGGCAAAGCTCTTGGTCGAACCGTGGCGCAGCGAGGACTACTTTTCCCGCATCAAGGGTCTTGAAAACGAGCCCGAGGAGGGCAAGCGCTGCCTTGAGTGCTTTAAAATTCGCCTTGACGAGACGGCTCGCATCGCAAGCGAGCGTGGCTTTGAGTGGTTTTGCACGACGCTCACCGTGTCGTCCCGCAAGGATGCCGTGGCGATAAACGCCATAGGCCGTGAAGCGGAAGCAAAGTACGGCGTCAAGTGGCTGCCGTCGGAGTTTAAAAAGCGTGAGGGCAACCACCGTTCGATAATCTTATCCGAAAAATACGGGCTGTACCGTCAGGAATACTGCGGCTGCGTATTTTCGCTGGCAAACAGGGAGAAACATGATGAAAATTAACACTCGCAATCTCATAACCGCCGCCGTCGTCGGCGCACTGTACGCCGTGCTGACGATGGTGCTTGCGCCCATTAGCTACGGTGCACTGCAATTTCGTGTGTCGGAGGTGCTGTGCATCCTGCCGTTTTTCATGCCGTTCACGGCGTGGGGACTGTTCGTCGGCTGCATTGTTGCCAATCTTATGAGCACGGCGGGCGTTCTGGATGTCGTTTTCGGCTCACTTGCAACGCTCATAACCTGCCTGTGCATAGCTTGGTGCGGCAAAAAGGGCGATACGCTGAAGGCACGGCTCTTAGCCTGCTTCATGCCGGTCATCTGGAACGGCCTTATCGTCGGCGCAACGCTCACCATCGCTTTGGCGGGGCTTAACCCCCTCACGCACTTCGGCGCATTTTTGGTGTTCGCAGGTGAGGTGGCGCTCGGTGAGCTCGGGGTCATGTATCTGATCGGCCTGCCGCTCATGACATATCTGCCCAAGCAACGGTTTTTCTCGGAATTTGTCGATAAACACTCTTGACAAATTCCGTGCGATAGCATACTATTGTGCTGCAAGTAAACAGGGGTGCTGAGTTTTCTCGGCTGAGACGGAAAGAAGCGAATTTCCGAAACCCATGAACCTGATCCGGGTAATGCCGGCGTAGGAAACGAAAATACTACACCAATCGTTTTCCTATGGCCGTGCGTAAAGCACGGCTTTTTGTTTTAGGAGGAACTAACATGAGTCAGAGCAAATCCCATCTCAAGCTTCGTGCCCTGTGCGAGGGCGCAATTTTCGTGGCACTGTCGTTCGTTTTGAGCCTTCTGCCTGTCGGCAAGATGCCTCAGGGCGGCTCGTTCGACCTTGCAATGCTGCCGCTACTGGTGTTCTGCGTGCGCTGGGGCTTCGGTCCTGCAATGCTCGCTTCCACCGTTTACGGCATTTTGCAGATGTTCGCTGAGGGCGGCATCGCCATCGGCTGGCAGTCTATAATCGGCGACTTCATCATCGCATACGCTGTCCTCGGTGTCGCAGGCCTTTTCAGCAAGAATAAGTACGGCTTCTTCATCGGCACGGTCGTCGCCTGCTGCGCACGCTTCCTCGTGCACTATGTCGTCGGCGCTACCATCTGGGCAGAGTACATGCCCGAGACCTTCTTCAACATGACCATGACCTCGCCGTGGATATACTCGGCACTGTATAACGGCAGCTACATGCTCGTCGATATGGTCATCATCCTCGTCATCGGCGCACTTCTGTGGAAGCCGCTGGGCAAGTACCTGCGTGGCGAAGATTTGCAGAAAGCCTAAAAAAAGATTGACATACGATAAGGCTATCGTATATAATAAGCTTCCGATGCCTGTCGGCATCGGAAGTAATTTTTTAGTCAACTACTTTGACTTCGGTCAATGTTGAGTAATAATCCTGAAAGGAGTGCAACACATTATGCTGCGTACCTACCAGCCCAAGAAGCGTCAGCGCAAAAAAGAGCACGGCTTCCGCAAGAGAATGTCCACCGCAAACGGCCGCAAGGTCCTCGCTCGCCGCAGAGCAAAGGGCAGAGCAAAGCTCAGCGCCTAAGTTGGCCTGCATGAGCAGAACGGAAATTTAAATATTTTTTAGGGCGGGTACTATCCGCCCTTAAGGTGTTTGTGCATTAATTGTTTTTGTCGTGTTTGGGGTGAATTTCGTTGGATGTCAGAGTAACACTGAAGAAAAACTATGAATTCCGGCGGCTGTACCACAAGGGCAAGACCGCCGTTACCCCGTATCTCGTCGTTTACAGCATGAAAACGGGGCGTGGCGCTGACCGTGTGGGCTACACCGTGTCGACAAAGCTCGGCAAGGCAGTCGTCCGCAACCGTGCCCGCCGCAGATTGAGAGAGGTTTACCGGTTGAACTCGGATAAGCTCATCAGCGGCGTTGACATGGTCATCGTTGCCCGCTCGGCATGTGTGACGGCAGATTTTGCAAAGATCGAGAAGGCATTTGTGCACGCCTGCGGTGAGCTCGGGCTCATTAAGGGAGAGGAAAAATGAAAAAGCTGCTCATTAAATTGGTGAGGCTTTATCAGAAGTATATCTCGCCCCTGCGACCTGCCTGCTGCCGCTATATTCCGACCTGCTCGCAGTACGCCATTGAAGCCTTGGAGAAATACGGGGCTTTGAAGGGCGGCTGGCTCGCTCTGAAACGCTTTTCGAGGTGCCATCCCTTTCACCTCGGGGAGCATGATTTCTATGATCCCGTCCCGTAAGCGGGGTCAGATTACAAGGAGAAACTTATGTCATTATGGGATTATATAGTTTGGCCGTTTGCCAGACTTATGGAGTTCCTGTACAACTGGACTCAAAACTACGGCATTGCCGTCATTCTCTTTGCTCTCGTAGTTAACCTCATTCTGCTGCCGTTCATGGCAAAGAGCAAGAAGAGCATGATGCGCACCACCCGTTTCCAGCCCAAGATGAAGGCGCTGGAGAAAAAGTATGCTGATAACAAGGAAAAGTATCAGCAGGAGGTCGCCAAGCTCTACCGTGAGGAGGGCATCAACCCCATGTCCGGCTGCCTGTGGAGTCTGCTGCCTTTCCCGATCATCATCGCACTGTACAGCGTAATTCGCCAGCCTCTGGAGAAGATGATGGGCATAAGCTCGGAGGGTGTTCAGAAGATCACCGAGTGGGCGGCTCAGAACGCAGGCTTTGTCTCGACCAACAAGACCTATGACGAGATCGGCGTTACCAATGCCATTCACCAGAACTGGGATGCCGCCGTGAACGCACTGGGCGATTGGGCAGACAAGCTCATGAATCTTGACTACAGCTTCCTCGGCATGAATCTCGGCCAAGTCCCCAACTGGAAGGTCTGGACTCTTGATTTTTCCGACACCTCAACGGCGCTGCCCGCACTGGGACTGTTCCTTATCCCGCTCATCGCAGCGTTCCTGTCCTGGCTGTCCATGAAGATAAGCCAGGCGACTAACCCGACCACCGGCGGTGCGCAGGCCGAGGCATCGATGAAGACCATGAATGTTTTCATGCCCATCATGTCGATCTGGATCTGCTTTGTCATGCCTGCCGCTCTCGGCGTATACTGGATCGCAAACAGCATTTTCGGCATAATCAGAGATGTCGTCCTGACCAAGATCTACAAGAGAAAGCTCGATATCGAGGATGCCGAGCGTATCGCAAAGGAAAAGGCAAAGGAAGAGGAGATCCGCCGCCGTCACGAGGAGACCGAGCGTCTGCGTGCCGAGGGTGTGACCACCCGCAACAACAACACCAGCAAAAAGAAGATGCAGGCTCAGTCCAAGCAGCAGTCCGACGAGCGCCGTGCCGCCAACGAAAAGGCCGAGCGTGACGCAAGGCGTGAGCGCCTCGGCATAAAGAGCAATGAGGCGGAAAATCCCTCGCAGGTCGGCAACCGCCGCTACGCAAGAGGCAGGGCATATGACCCGGATCGCTTCGCAAATGTGGCTGCTCCCGCCGACACAGAGGCGGAGACCGTCGAAGAGCCCGTATCCGAAGATCAGCCTGAATAATTACAGGAGTACCTAGTATGATTAAATATTTGGAAAAAACCGGCCGCACCGAGGACGAGGCTATCGCCGCCGCCCTTGCCGAGCTTGGTATGGATCGCGACGATGTCTCCGTGACCGTCGTCGAGCGTGCCAAATCCGGCTTTTTGGGCATCGGCGCATCTCCCGCCGTCGTGCGTGTCGAGTACGAAGCACCCGACGAGCCCGCCGTCGAGGAGGCAAAGCCCGCAGCGGAAGCTCCCGCCCAGGATTATCCCGAGATAAGAGCCTTCCTGACCGGTCTTCTTGAGCGCATGGGCACTAAGGCGGATATCGAGATAACCGCCCGTGACAGCAAGGGCGTCGTCGTGAATCTTTCCGGCCCGAACATGGGCGCTGTGATAGGCCGCAGAGGCGAGACCCTCGACGCTATCCAGCATCTTACCAACTATGTGGTGAATCGAGGCAGCGACAAGCACATGCACATCTCCGTCGATGCCGAGAGCTACCGTGCAAAGCGTGAGGAGTCCCTCGTCCGCCTTGCCGAGAAAATGGCGGCAAAGGTCATCAAGTACAAGCGCAGCATGGCTTTAGAGCCTATGAATTCCTACGAGCGTCACATCATTCACACCGCATTGCAGGATTACGAGGGCGTGACCACGAGCTCCACCGGTACAGAGCCCAATCGCCGTGTCGTCGTATCCTACGACAGACCCCAGCAGACCAGCAACAAACCACAAAGCCGTGAATGGGCATAAGCCCCTGATTTTGGAGGAAAAGAATATGACACTTGAAAAGGTCCAGAACATTTTGGCAGACCAGTTCGAAGTGGCTGCCGACAGCATTTCCGCAGATACAAACATAGTTGATGACCTCGGCGCAGACTCCCTTGATGTTGTAGAGCTCATCATGTCCGTTGAGGACGAGTTCGGCCTGTCGATCCCCGATGAGGATGCGACCGAGCTTGTCACCGTCGGCAAGATAGTCGAATACATCGAATCAAAGCTTTAATGTTTTCGGCGTGTAAAAAAGTCCTGTGACTTTTTTACACGCTTTAAAAACACGCCACATTTTTTGTGAAGCTTTGCTTCACAAAAAATCTCGCTATGCTCGTCAAAAAGCCTGATAACTCAGGCGTTTTTGATGGCTATAATC
>CAKTQR010000036.1 GCA_934597175.1 uncultured Oscillospiraceae bacterium
GTCTTCGGCGGCTCCGTTCCCAAGAACTTCTTCCCCTCCGTCGAAAAGGGTCTGCGCAACTCCGTCACCAAGGGCGTTCTCGCAGGCTACCCGCTGGTCGGCCTGAAGGCCACCCTGTATGACGGCTCTTACCACCCCGTCGACTCGAACGATATGGCATTCCAGACCGCTGCCCGCCTTGCATATCAGGACGGCATCCCCAAGGCAAAGCCCACCATCCTTGAGCCTATCGGCCTGCTGCAGGTCACCATTCCCGACGCAAACCTCGGTGATATCATGTCCGATATTTCCTCCAAGCGTCGCGGCACTGTGCTCGGCATGAACGCCGAGGACGGCATGCAGATAGTCGAGGCCGAAGTCCCCATGGCTGAGATGAGCTCCTACACCATCGACCTGCGCTCCATGACCCAGGGTCGTGGCTCGTTCACTCTGAAGTTTGTTCGCTACGAGGAAGCTCCCGGCAACATCCAGCAGAAGGTCATCGAGGAAGCAAAGGCACTTGCCGAAGCTGAGTAATCAAAACAACTAACGGCGGGCAAAAGCCCGCCGTTTCTTTAAAGCTATGAAATTTTCTAAAAAAAGTTCCGAAAAACCCGAAAAACAGGAGAAAGCCGAATCGGGCGAGAGCGCTCTTTCCGGCATCGAAATTTCCGAGGCGACCGCCAGAAAGGTCTGGGCGGGCGAGATTGCTATTGCATCCGCTGTTGCGCTCATCGCCGTTGTAATCGCTTTTATAGGGTAATAATCAAGGCTGAAAGGTCAATCCTTTCAGCCTTGTTTTTATTTTACTATGCCTTTTATGAACTTCGACTTTTCGACAGGCGTGTCGACTATCGTGTAGCAATTTTTGAGAAGCTGCGCTGCCTCCTGCGCTTTTTCCATCGTCTGCGCATGAATTACGCCGATGGTCTCGCCGAGCTCTATATGGTCTGCGACCTTTTTGTTGAGTATCACGCCGACGGAAAGGTCGATGACGCTCTCTTTAGTTACTCTGCCGCCGCCGAGGTGCATCGACACAAGGCCGACATCCTTTGCGGAAATGTGCTTTACAAAGCCTGCCTTGTCGCTCTTGACTTCAAGCTGCACGGGTGCTTTGGGCAGAAGTTCGGTATCGTACACCGCCTTGGGGTCGCCGTCCTGACCCTCGACGAGCTCGGCAAGCTTTTTGAGTGCGCTGCCGTCGTCGATGCCCTTTTGGAGCATAATGCGGGCTTCATCCTCGGTCTCGGCGATGCCCGCCTGAGTCAGAATGCACGAGCCGAGCGTCAGGCACAGTTCGAGAAGCTCGCCCTTTTTATCGCCCTTCAGGACTTCGATCGCTTCCTTGACCTCGAGTGCGTTGCCGATGGCGTTGCCGAGAGGCTCATCCATGTCGGTTATGACGCCGACGGTCTTTTTGCCGGCAAGCTTGCCGACCCTGACAAGCTCGGTCGCAAGCTCTCTCGCCTTGTCCTCGGTCTCCATGAACGAGCCGCTGCCGGACTTTACATCCAAAACGATGACATCCGCTCCGGCGGCGAGCTTTTTGGACATGATGCTGCTGACGATGAGCGGGATGCTCGGCACTGTGCCGGTGACATCACGCAGAGCGTACATCTTCTTGTCGGCAGGGTCAAGGTCAGCGGTCTGGCCGGCGATGGCGATGCCGAAGGTGTTTACATTGGAAATGAACTTTTCCTCGGAAATTCCGGTGTTGAAGCCCGGGAAGCTTTCAAGCTTGTCTATCGTGCCGCCGGTGTGGCCCAGTCCACGGCCGGACATTTTGGCGATCTTCACGCCCGCTGCGGCGACCATCGGGCAGAGTATGAGCGAGGTCTTGTCGCCGACGCCGCCGGTAGAGTGCTTATCAGCCTTGACGCCGTTAATTTTGCTCAGGTCGAGCGTCTCGCCGCTGTGCATCATCGCCATGGTGAGCTCCAGCGTTTCCTCGCTGTCCATGCCGCACAGCAGGATAGCCATCAGAAGCGCCGACATCTGATAGTCGGGTATCTCGCCCTTGGTGTAGCCGTTTACGACAAACTGTATCTCCTCGGCGGAAAGCTTTAAGCCGTCACGCTTTTTTACGATCACATCTGTCATCAGCATATTGCATACCTCCGAAATTTTATCTTTAATGCATAGAATTATACCACATATCCGTTAAGATTTCCACTTGCTCTAAAAATTTCTTTTCCCCGGAAACACGGCGTATTCACGGCCGTTTATCGTGCGCAGGATGGGCTTTGTGCGGCTCGATGCGCACATGTCCGCCGGTATGGCGACGAGGCTCTGCCTGCCGTCAAAGCAAGTGAGAAAGCCCTGCGGCGTTGAAAACCAGAGAAGTCCGTCCTCCTCGGGCGGGTCGGGCTGTTTTACAGGCGTAAGGAGCTTATCCGATGCGTATTCTATCGTCTGCGGCAGAGCCTGCATTTGCGCTCGGCTGAACTTTTTCACAAGGCGCAGTCTCCCCTTTTCCGGCTGCATCACGCCCAAGGCTGCGATTTTGCCGCCGCCGAAAATGTTAAGCCGTACGAGCCTTTCGCCGCAGCGGCACTCGGCATCGAAAACGGTCATGAGCCCGTCTTGGTAAACCCGCAGGCTGCCGCACTGTGTACCGTCTATATACACTGGGTAGGTGTTCATATATCCTCCTATGCAAAAACCCCGAGGAAAACCTCGGGGTTTTGTCTTATAAACCAAAGCTTACGGCAATCGCATTGTCGACCTTGGTCATCGTCGTGTCATCCAGTTTTCCCATGCGCTCACGCAGTCGGGATTTATCGATGGTGCGTATCTGCTCAAGCAGTATGACACTGTCACGGGAAAGGCCGACACTCTGCGCATCGAGCTCGATATGGGTTGGCAGTCTTGCCTTGCCGGTCTGACTCGTTATCGCAGCGGCAATAACCGTTGGGCTGTGTTTATTGCCGGTGTCGTTCTGAACTATCAGAACGGGTCTCATCCCGCCCTGCTCCGAGCCCACAACGGGGCTTAAGTCGGCATAATATATATCTCCGCGCTTGACTATACTCAATTTAATTCACACTCCGAATGATAGTCGCCCGCTACATCTTATGTAGTGTGCTGATTACATTCTCCCACGGCAAACCAAATTTTATACAATCGTTTATTTATAAATCCTCGGGACACGCTTTGACACGGCGCACAGAAGCTCGTACGGTATCGTGCCTGCTGCCTCGGCGAGCTTTTCTATCCTTGCGTTTTCGCCGAAGATCTCGACCTCGCTGCCGACATTGACCTCGGGGCAGTCGGTAAGGTCGACCATGCTCATATCCATGCAGATATTGCCGCACTGCGGGACAAATTTGCCCTCGGAAAAATAACTGCACTTGCCGGCTGCTGCCCAGGGGATTCCGTCGGCATAGCCTGCGGCGACAACGCCCATTCTCGTGCGCTTATCGGTGACATAGTGTCTGCCGTAGCTGATGCAAGTGCCAGGCTCGTAATATTTTATGGTGCTGACGGTGCTCACCATGCGCATGGCGGGCTTTAGCCCCAGCTTGCCGCCGTCGCCGTAGCCGTAGAGCAGAAAGCCCGGGCGCACCATGTCGAGCATCATCTCGGGATGATTGACGACAGCGCCGCTGTTAGCGCAGTGGCGGATCTTGAACTTAAAGCCGCCGAGCCGCTCGGCATCGTTTATGACACTCATAAAAAGCTCAAACTGCTTTTTGGTGTAAGCAATGCTCTCACTGTCAGTATAGTCGGACACGGCAAAATGCGTGTATACGCCCTCGGCATAGATGCCCGGCAGCTTGCAGGTGCGGATAACGCTCTGCACGCCCTCGTCGAAGTAGCCGCCTGCGCACAGGAAGCCGAGGCGGGACATACCGGTGTCGAGCTTTATGTGAATTTTAAGCGTGCCGCCGAGCTTTGCTGCAGCCTCGGAATATTCAACGCCCTTTGCCTCGCAGCTCACGGTCTGCGTGAGGTCATTGTCCAAAAGCTCTTTGACATACTCCGGCGGCGTGTGGCCGAGTATGAGTATCGGCATTTTAACGCCGCTGCGCCTCAGCTCCAGCGCTTCATCAAGGCAGGCGATGGCGAGATAGTCCGCACCGCACTTTTCAAGGCGCTTTGCCACCTCGACCGCACCGTGACCGTATGCGTCGGCCTTGACAATGCCGAGGAAGCGGCAGCCCTCGGGCAGTCTCGCTTTAATTGCACGGTAATTGTGCTCGATGTTCTCAAGGCTGACCTCAGCCCATGTTCTCTTTTGCAGATCCTTCATTTTTTAGCTCACACTCCAATCTGTTATCTCAATGAATACAACTGTTTTCTCGTCACAGCTTATCTCGGCGTTCAGCGGGACAAGCTCCTTTGAAAGCCACAGCGTCACGGTGATATCGTCCGAGGGGATTATCCTCGCCGCCAGCATGTCGTCCTCGGTCCAGATGATGTCCAGGTGTCCCTCACGCATCGCCTTTATGAGCACCGGAAGCGCCGACATGGGGCTCAGGCCGTTATCGGAAAGCGTCCCGATATCGAGAATAACGCCCTCGTACTCAAGCTGCGCCGTGTCCTTGGACACTCTGGCTTTTATACCGGCAACAAGCTCGGGATCGAGTATCTCGACGACAGCGCCGTTTTCGTCCTGCGCATAGCCGAGCTTGAACTCCGCCATTTTGTCGCTGTACTCGGCACGGACGACGGCATTAAAGCTGACCTCATCGGCGGTATACACCTGCTGCATGAACTTCAAAAAGCTCTCCTCGCCGTTATCTGAGCAGCCGCAGAGGATGACGAGGCTTATCATTAGCGGTAAAATGAGTTTTCGCATACCGCTTCCCTCCTACGGTTTATTGTATTATAGTCGTCCGGCTTTCATTAGTCAAATTTTCTGCTTGACTTTTTTTCAAATGTGAGCTTTAATATCTGTGTTATATGGTATTGCGACGATCGGGAAGATAATGTCCCGCTGCCAGACAGAGAACGGCGGTCATCGGCTGGAAGCCGCCCGTGGCATTGACATTTAGTTCGCCCGTGAGCTCCGACTAATCATCGGCGGTATGCCCCGTTACGGCACAAAGTGCGATGTTTGTATCGAATTTGGGTGGTACCGCGGAAGTTGGTCTTTCGTCCCTTTGTGGGACGGGAGGCTTTTTTTATTTCAGTTTATAAAATTCTTCTAAGGAGAGAAAGTATGAAAACACTTATGCAGGAGCTGAGAGAAAACGCTGTTAAGTCCATCACCGGCGCTGACAGCATTGAAGCTCTCGAAGCTCTCAGAGTCAAGTATCTCGGTAAAAAGGGTGAGCTGACCGCGATTTTGAAGCAGATGGGCAAGCTCTCGGCAGAGGAGCGCCCCGTCATGGGTCAGCTTGCAAACCAGCTCAGAGCGGAGCTTGAAAAGAACATCGAAAGCGCCCGTGCAAGACTCGAAGCTGCCGCCCTGGAGGCAAAGCTTGAGTACGAGGCAGTCGATGTCACCATCCCCGGTGAGGATATCAGGCTCGGTCACAAGCACCCGATGTACAAGGCGCTTGACGAAATTAAGGATATATTTGTGGGCATGGGCTTTACCGTGCTCGACGGCCCCGAGGTCGAGCTTGCGACCTATAACTTTGACA
Organism: uncultured Oscillospiraceae bacterium; assembly: GCA_934597175.1. GTDB lineage: Bacteria > Bacillota > Clostridia > Oscillospirales > Oscillospiraceae > F23-B02. Next base: position 5,571 of record CAKTQR010000036.1, read on the forward strand.
AGCTCAACGCCGACGAGGGTCACCCCTCCCGTGACTGGTCGGATACCTTCTATTTTGACACCGACAGCCGTGTGATGCTCCGCTCGCAGACAAGCCCCATGCAGGTGCGAGCAATGGAGACGATGGAGCTTCCCATCCGCATCATCGCCCCAGGCAGGGTCTACCGCAAGGACGAGGTTGATGCCACCCACTCCCCCATGTTCCATCAGGTTGAGGGCATGGTCATCGATAAGGGCGTTACCATGGCTGACCTCAAGGGCACGCTCAACGCCGTTATGGAGGAGCTGTTCGGCAAGGGCACGGTCACCCGCTTCCGCCCCCACCACTTCCCGTTCACCGAGCCCAGCTGCGAGATGGATGTGCAGTGCCACAAGTGTGGCGGCAAGGGCTGCCCCACCTGCAAGGGCGAGGGCTGGATAGAGGTGCTCGGTGCGGGCATGATCCACCCCCGTGTGCTCGAAATGAGCGGTATCGACAGCGAGGAGTACACCGGCTGGGCATTCGGCATGGGTCTTGAAAGACTTGCAATGCGCCGCTTCAAGATCTCCGATCTGCGCCTGATATTCGAAAACGATGTCCGCTTCCTGGAGCAGTTCTGAGAAAGGTAGGTTTGTAATATGAATCTTAGCAGAAAATGGCTTAACGAGTTTGTTGACGGCGTTTCCGTCAGCGATATAAATGACCACGAATTTGCCGAGGCTATGACCCTTTCCGGCTCTAAGGTCGAGACATTTGAGGATCTGGGCAAGGAGATAAGCAACATCGTTGTCGGCAAGGTGCTGTCGATGGCAAAGCACCCCAATTCCGACCACATGTGGCTGTGCATGGTCGATGCAGGTCAGGCAGAGCCCGTTCAGATAGTCACGGGTGCATGGAATGTGCATGTAGGCGACCTCGTCCCCGTGGCACTTGATAACTCCACACTCCCCGGCGGCAAGACGATAACCAAGGGCACGCTCCGTGGCGAGGTGTCCGACGGTATGCTCTGCGGTCTGTACGAGCTCGGTCTTGACGAGCGTGACTTCCCCTACGCCGCCATTAAGGCTGCCGCAGTTCTGGGCAACTACCACCCGCTGGATAAGAACAAGCCCTCCATCCCCGCCGACATTCAGGCAGGTGCAAAGATTTTCGGACCTGTCGTTTCCGCAAAGGTCGTGAGCGTTGCGGTCGCAGGCGTAAACGAGTTTGACTGCGTTCTCGATATCGGCGACGGTGAGGTCAGCTGCCACACCGATTGTCACAACATCCACGATGGCGACATGCTCGCATACAACACCAAGTCCGGCGCTGTCTGCACTCTTGCGGATCTGCACGCCGAGCAGGCGGAGTTCCCCAACTGCATCCCCGACGGCATTTTCATTCTGCACGAGGACGGCATAAAGCCCGGCGACGACATTAAGCCCATCATCGGCGCTGACGACCATGTCGTCGAGTTCGAAATAACCCCCAATCGCCCCGACTGCCTTTCGGTCATAGGTCTTGCAAGAGAGGCCGCTGCGACCTTCGGCAAGGAGCTCAAGCTGCACGAGCCCATTGTAAAGGGCGGCGCTGACGGCAAGCTGGACGACCTTCTCAAGGTCGAAGTCCCCGCAGCCGACCTGTGCCCCCGCTACACCGCACGCATGGTGCGCAATGTTAAGATAGCCCCCTCGCCCAAGTGGATGCGTGAGCGTCTGCGTGCAATGGGCGTGCGCCCGATAAACAACATCGTTGATATCACGAACTATGTCATGATGGAATACGGCCAGCCGATGCATGCGTTTGACTACCGCTATGTCAAGGGCGGCAAGATAATCGTCCGCCGTGCCGAGGACGGTGAGACTCTCACCACGCTCGACGGCAACCTGCGCAAGCTCAATTCCAACATGCTCGTCATCGCAGACGACACCCGTGCGGTCGGCCTTGCGGGCATCATGGGCGGCGAGAACAGCGAGATAGTCGACGACACCGTCGATGTCGTTTTCGAGTCTGCCAACTTTGACGGCACATGCATCAGAAAGGGCGCTCTCGCCCTCGGCATGAGGACCGAGGCTTCGGCGAAGTTTGAAAAGGGTCTTGACGCTTACAACACCCTGCCGGCAGTTGACCGTGCATGTGAGCTCGTGGAGCTTCTCGGCGCAGGCGAGGTCGTCGACGGCGTCATCGATGTCGTAAACCACCTGCCCGAGCCCACCGTGCTCGCTCTGCGCCCGGACAAGATAAACGCACTTCTCGGTACGAATGTCGAGACCGAGGAGATGCTGCGCATACTCAAATCCCTGCAGTTCGGCGTTGACGGCGAGACCATCACCGTTCCCTCGTGGCGAGGCGATGTCGTGCACTACTCCGATCTTTCCGAGGAGGTCGCACGCTTCTACGGCTACAACAACATCCCCTGCACGCTCGTGCGTGGCGAGACGACCCGTGGCGGCTATAACCCCGAGCAGCTGCTTGAGCAGCAGCTGGGCAGCCTCTGCCGTGCGGTCGGCTATGACGAGATAATCACCTACTCGTTCATCTCCCCCACCTACTACGACAAGATCCGCTGGGCAGCCGACGACCCGAGAAGAGAAAGCTTCAAGATACTCAATCCCCTCGGCGAGGACACCTCCATCATGCGCACGACCACGCTGCCGTCCATGCTGGAGATACTCACCCGCAACTACAACTTCCGCAACAAGGCAGTAAAGCTCTATGAGATAGGCAGAACTTACGGTCTCGGCGGCAAGGACGGTCTTGCGATTGAGTCCAAGTACCTCACGCTCGGCACTTACGGTGCGGGCACGACCTTCTTCACGCTCAAGGGCGTTGTCGAGGCTGTGCTCACCGACATCCGTGCCGAAGGCGTTCGTTTCGAGGCCTGCACCGATAACCCGTCGTACCACCCCGGCCGCTGCGCCAAGGTCTACTGCGGCGACGAGTGCGTCGGCGTGTTCGGTCAGATACACCCGCTGGTCGCTCAGAACTACGGCATCGACGCCGAGCTTTACTGCGCCGAGCTGTCGCTGGACGCTCTTATGAACGCTCGTGGCGCAGACCCGGTTTACACTCCGCTGCCCCGCTTCCCGGCGGTCTCCCGTGACATTGCAGTCGTGTGCGATAAGCAGATACCCGTTGCGCATCTTATCGACTGCATCATGAAAAACGGCGGCGAGTACCTTAAGGACTGCACCCTGTTTGATATCTACACCGGCAGCCATATCGCCGACGGCATGAAGTCCGTTGCCTTCTCGCTTACCATGCGAGCCGACGACCAGACCCTCACCGAGGAGCACGCCGAGGAGACGATGAACGCAGTTTTGGCCGCTTTGGAGAGTAAATTTGGCGCAAAGATGCGCTAAATGGCTCTAATTTTGGCTTCAAAGGGAATAAATGCAGCTAAATCTCTTTACTTTTGCGACCAAAGTGGTTATAATCAACTTAAGTATATTTGATCGTGAGGAGGGATAAGTTATGGAGGACATAACCAGAAGATTCACAGTTATCGACAGCAAAACCGAGATGCGTGAGATTTTGTCATCCGTATACAACTCTCTTAAAGTGAAGGGCTACAATCCCATTAATCAGCTTGTAGGTTATATTTTGTCGGAAGACCCGACTTATATAACCAACTACAACAACGCCCGAAGCCTTATCTGTCGCATTGACCGTGATGAGCTTATGCATGAACTGCTTATAAATTATCTCGGCAAGGACGACGAGCAGGAGTAAAAACGCATAGTGAGACACCCGATGTTCCCTGAACATCGGGTGTTTGTCAAGGAGGGTAAGACCGTGACTTTACTGCAAATGAGCTATATTATAGAGGTCGAGCGCTGCGGGTCGATAAACCGTGCCGCTCAGAGTCTTTTTGTGTCGCAATCTGCGCTTTCAACTGCGATAGCCGAGGTTGAAAAGGAGCTCGGCATAACCGTGTTCCACCGCACGAACCGTGGTGTCTCGCTCACCGACGACGGCCGCAGCCTTATCGCAATGATAACGCCCCTTGTCGAGGGCAGCCGCAAGATAAGCCGCTATTACAGCGAGCAGAACGCCGAGGACCGTGTGCGCCTGTCGATATCCTCGCAGCGCTACCCGTTCTGCGCCCAGGCATTCGTCGAATTTCTGCATCTGATAAACGAGCCGAGGGTCGATGTCAGCCTCAAGGAGACGGAGATGTCCAGCGTCATCAGCGAGGTCAGCACCCGCCAGAGCGACCTCGGCATCATGTTCGTTTCGAACATGACCGAGCATTTTATCCGCCGAATCCTCGACGAAAAGCACCTCGAATTCTTTGAGCTTTCAACCATCAAGCCGCAGGTCTACATGCGCAGAGAGCACCCGCTTGCCAAGGAGCGCTCCGTGCGCCTGGAGCAGCTTTTTGACTACCCCTATGTCATGTTCACGCAGGCCGAGGCGAACATGAACTACGCCGAGGAGGCCATCGCCGGCAAGGCGTCGGATTTCAGCCGTGTCGTCTATGTCAGCGACCGTGCGACCATTTACAACATCATGGCGCACACCGACTGCGTCTCCACCGGCAGCGGTGTTCTGCCCGTCGGCTACGGCGACGACAGGCTTATAAGCGTGCCGCTTGCCGATGCGGAAAACGAGATGCGCATCGGGTACATTCACCTGCGTGGGCTGCCGCTGACGGAGCTTGAGCAGCAGTTTGTCGATATCCTCCGCCACATTCTCGACAATGTTTGATTCGTTTTGATATCCAATTTAATTATAATGGATTTTTATACAACTGCAAATAATTTCGTTTATTTTCTTGCAACTTTTTGCTAGTATAACTAATCAGAGACTACCCGAGCTTGTGTTTTTGTGCAAAGCTCGGGTAGTTTTCACTATGCGTTATAGCTTTAGTTTATAGCAAGCGTTAGATAATGAGAATTACCATCGACGCCTGAATATATGTTAAAGTTTTAATTAAGAAGAACTAAAAAATTACTGATTCAGGAGGAAATTTAATGAATAACGACAATTTCGGCTTCGGCACAAAGGCCATCCATGCGGGCAATGTCAAGGACACTCAGTACGGTGCTCTGACCACCCCCATTTTCCAGACCTCGACCTTTATTTTTGACAGCTGCGAGCAGGGCGGCCACCGCTTTGCCGGTGAGGAAGCCGGTTATATCTACACCCGCCTCGGTAACCCCACCTCCACCGTGCTTGAAAGCAAGATCGCCGCACTCGAGGGCGGCGAGGCATGCGTCGCAACCGCCTCCGGCATGGGCGCTATCTCCTCTGCCCTGTGGACGATAGCCGGCGCAGGCAAGCACATCATCGCAGACGGCACTCTATACGGCTGCACCTTCGCCCTGCTCAACCACGGCATGACCCGCTACGGCGTTGAGGTCGATTTCATCGACACCTCCGATCTTGAAGCGGTCAAGGCTCACCTCAAGCCGAACACCTGCTGCGTGTACCTCGAAACTCCCGCAAACCCCAACCTCAAGATAACCGACATCGCAGCAATTGCCGAGGTCGCCCACGCATATAACAAGGAAATCAAGGTCGTTTGCGACAACACCTTTGCCTCCCCCTACCTCCAGAATCCGCTGAAGCTGGGCGCTGATGTCGTTGTGCACTCTGCAACAAAGTATCTCAACGGTCACGGCGATGTCATTGCGGGCTTTGTCGTCGGCTCTGCCGAGTTTATCGGCGAGGTGCGCATGTTCGGTCTTAAGGATATGACCGGTGCGGTCATGGACCCGTTCTGCGCCTTCCTCATTCTCCGCGGTCTTAAGACCCTCGAGGTCCGCATGCAGAGACACTGCTTCAACGCAAAGAAGGTCGCCGAGTTCCTCGACAGTCACCCCGCAGTCGAGAAGGTCTACTACCCCGGTCTCGAGTCCCATGTCGGCCACGAGATCGCCGCAAAGCAGATGAAGGACTTCGGCGGCATGATGTCGTTCGAGGTCAAGGGCGGCCGTGCAGCGGGCGCAAAGCTTGTTAACTCCCTCAAGCTCGTGACACTCGCCGTCTCCCTCGGCGATGCGGAAACTCTCATTGAGCACCCCGCCTCCATGACCCACTCGACCTACACCGAGGATGAGCTCGAGGCCTCCGGCATTGCCGCCGGTCTCATCCGCCTCAGCGTCGGCCTCGAAAACTACGAGGACATTATCGCCGACCTCAAGCAGGCTCTCGACACCCTGTAATTTAATATGCACCCAAAGCCTCGGTCTCCGACCGAGGCTTTTTCTATTACAAGCGGAAAACAGCGGTAGGGGTTACCTACCACTGTTTCCGTGAATGTGTATATATCGAGCCTTGAGGACAGAGTGCAATCCCTATTTATCTGGCTCTATCTCTTATATGTCCGCTAAGACATAAAAGGGGACACGGTTATAAAAATTTTTTAAAATTTTTTTCCGGCTTTTATTTTGTCGCTTTGATGCTGACAGCCGTGCTCTGTGCCGAATTTGCATTGCTGTTTGAAGCGCAGACCGCCTTGACCTTGTAATAGTACTTGGTGTTCTTTTTGGTGCTGATATTGGTGTAGCTGGTCGAGGTAGTGCTGTCATAGTAGCTGTAGTTTGTGCCATCGGTGCTGCGATAGATATAGTACTTATCTGCACCGGTAACTGCTTTCCAAGTGATCCTCGGCTTGCCGTCCGATGTCGCAATGCTCACTCCGGGCTTTGCAAGCGTGGTGAACAGACTCTTTGTAGCGCTCAAAGCCGAGAGAATGTTTTCGCCGTTGACGACCTTGACCGCCTTGACCCTGTAATAATACTTAGTGCCGGAGGCAGCACCGGTGTTGGTGTAGCTGGTGCTTGTGGTGCTGTCGTAATAGTTGAAGTTCACTCCGTCGGTGCTGCGGTAGATAAAATACTTATCCGCACCTGTGATCGCCTTCCAGCTGAGCCTGGGCTTGCCGTTTGAGCGTTCAATGCTCAACGCCGGTGCTGCGGGTCTGCACAGGATTCCATTGGTTGCAGCGCTGATGTCAGAGGTAACATTCTTGCCGTCAACAACAGCTACGGCCTGCGCTTTGTAATAATAAGTCGTGCCTATATCCGTGGATATATTGGTGTAGTTATTCGAAGTCGTGCTGTCATAGTATTTGAAGTTTTTGCCGTCTGTCGAGCGGTAGATCCAATACTTGACTGCGTCATCGACCGTATTCCATGTGATGTTAGGCTTGCCTGCCGATGTGCCGATGATCAGATTTGGAGTGCCAAGTCTGCACTGAACACTCTTGGCTGCGCTCAGAACGGATATCGCATCGTTTTCGCTTACCGCCCTGACCTTGTAGTAATATGTCGTGCCGGCATCGGTTGAAATGTTCGTGTAAGCAGTCTTTGTGATGGTGTCGTAGTAGCTGAAATTCTTGCCGTCAGTCGAACGGTAGATCCAGTACTTAGCTGCACCGTCGACAGCCTCCCAACTGATCTTGGGCTTGCCGTTAGATGTCGTGATGCTCAGGCTGGGTGCTGCGGGATTGCAGCGGATGCTCTTGGCTGCACTGAGCGCCGAGGCTACATTCTGACCGTTAACAGCGGCTATTGCCTTGACTTTGTAGTAATACGCCTGGCCGACGGTTGCAGATGTATTGGTGTAGCTTGTCGATACCGTGCCGTCATAGAACTCGTAGTTCTGACCGTCGGTCGAACGGTAGATCCAATACCTTGTTGCTCCATCAACTGCGTTCCAGCTGATCTTCGGCTTGCCGGAGGCGGTCGTGATACTCAAAGTGGGTGCGGCAGGTGTGCATCGGATGCTCACCACTTCGCTGAAGTCGGACTCTGCGCCGTTTGCGTTTACGGATTTGACCTTGTAATAATAGATCGTACCGACATTCGTGGACAGGTTGGTGTAGCTTGTCGAGGTTATGCTGTCATAATACTTAAAGTTCTTTCCGTCGGTCGAGCGGTAGATCCAATACTTCACCGCACCGTTGACCGCAGTCCAACTGATGTTCGGTTTTCCGGTCGAGGTCGTTGTGATCTTGACATCAGGAGCGGGGATGTAATCGGGGTCTATCGCACCGCAGCGTGTGCACTTGCCTTTTGCGTAGTCATGGCCCAGTGCGTCGGTGTAGCTGTCTTTATAGCTGTTGCCGCAGACAGCGCATGTGTGCGTGGTGAAGCCCTTATCGGTGCAGGTCGGAGCAGTCACGGCATTGCCGTACTTGTGGCCAAGCGAGGCTATTTCCTTATAGGTCGTATAGTCGCAGCGTGAGCAGGTGTCGTATGACTCCCAGCCCTTGTCGGTGCAGGTAGCTGCCTTGCTGTCGTGATGCTCGATATCGTGACCGAGAGCTTCTACCTCCCTGCTTTCAATCAGATCACAATGGGAGCAGCTTCTGGTTTCCGTGCCGTTTTCGGTGCAGGTGGCAGCCTTGACTACCGTCCACTCTCCGAAATTATGCTCGTCTTTGTGGTTATAGTGTATAGTTGCCTTGGTAAACTGACCGTTGCGGTTAATCATGCTCCACTGCTCGGGCGTGCCCTCGTAGTAAACATTTTTATCATAATCGGGAAGATCTTCATCACCGAAGACCGTGAACGAAAATTCGGTGACGGTTACGGGGATATATACGCCCTCGAGGTTATAGCAGCGATAGAACACGCCGGTGTTGAGCTCCGTTGCGGAGCGTGACCAGACGAGCTTCTGCAGGCTTGTGCACATGCCGAAGGCGCCGGTTCCTACCTGTGTTACACTGTCGGGAAGAATCATGCTCTTAAGAGACGAGCATTTCCAAAATGCGCTGTATCCAATGTTCGTCAAGCCATCGGGGAGCGTTATGCTCTGAAGATTATTACATTCGTAAAACGCAGCATTTTCAATGCTCTTAATACTGTCACTAAGTGTAATGCTCTCAAGACTGTAGCAGTAGGAAAATGCATAATCCTGAACGGTCTTCATGCTGGCCGGAAGCGTAACACTCTTAAGATTTTTGCAGCCCATAAACGGAGGGCTGAAAGTATTGTCGTTTCTAATGCCGGTCACGCCCTCGGGAATAACATAAGACTCTGCTTCACGGGACGCCGGATATTGCATCACGGTAACCTTGTCCTTGTCAAAGAGGACGCCGTCTATCGAGCTGAAATTGGGATTGTTCTCGTCGACATTTATAGTGGTCAGACTGAACGCACCCTCAAACGCACTGGAGGGTATAATCGTCGTGCCGGCCGGAATGTTCAGGATCTTCAGCTTCTGGCAGCCGTTAAATGATGCCCAATCCAACTTATTCACGCTTTCGGGTATTGTGTACGACTGAGCCTCGCTGCCTGCCGTGTATTTTATAAGAACGGTCTTATCCTTATTGTACAAGACGCCGTTTTCGGAGCTGTAGCTCGGGTTATTCTCGCCGACGCTTATTTCCTTAATATTGTCGCAGTAAGAGAACGGGGTGCTTCCGAGATCCGTTACCCCGTCGGGGATATTGACGCTTTCAAGATTCGTGCAGGCTTGGAACGCATTATCACCGATGGATTTAAGCCCGCTCGGTAGAGTCAGCTTTTTAATTTTCTCGCAGGCTCTGAAAGCATAGTAGCTGATGCTCGTTACGCTTTCTGGAACTGTGTACGATTCGCCTGCGTATCTCATCGGGCACAGCATCAGCTGAGTTTTTTCTTTATCATACAGGATGCCGTCATCCGAGCTGTAATACAGATTGTTTTCATCGACATTTATTGCTTTGAGGCTGCTTTCGCCATAACACTTGAACGAGTCCTCACATATGTATGTAACGCTTTTCGGAATGTCTATGGATACAAGGCTTAAGCACTCACCGAACGCACTGCTTCCGATTACCGTGACGGTATCGGGAATGTTAATGCTCTTCAGATTAGTGCAGTACTCAAATGCTCTGTTGCCGATTTTGGTGATCCCGTTGCCCAAGGTGACGGTTTCAAGTGCGTAGAAGGAATTGAACTGCTCGCTGTATATTTCTTTTATACTGCCGGGCAAGCCCAAGTTCTTGAGATTTTCTTTGTTCTGGAACGCTGTGTAGGTTATTTGGGTCACGCCCTCGGGGATCGTATATGATTCATGCTCAAAGGCTCTGGGGATCAGCAGCAGCTCTGTTTTTTCTTTATTATAAAGCGCACCGTTATCAGAGCTGTAGTATTGGTTGTTTTCGCTGACATTTATAGCTTTGAGCTTGTTACAGCCTTCAAATGCTCCGTCTTCGAAATAATTCGTTATTGCGACATACTTAACGCCTTCGGAGATCGTGATGGTCTCAAGATTAGTGTTTCTGAACGCCGCCCAGCTTATATATGCGACCGAATCAGGGATATTAATGCTTTCAAGGCCGGAATAGGCGAATGCACAATCATCTATATGTGTAAGTCCTTCCGGTAGTGATACGCTCTTAAGCTTTGTGCAATCCCGAAATGCATAATAGCTTATTTCCGTCACACCATTGGGGACTTTGTATGACTCCTGCTCAAGTCCGGCAGGTGCCAGCCACAGTTGCGTTTTGTCCTTACTATACAATACGCCATTGACAGAACTAAAGGCTTGGTTGTTTTCGCCGACATTTATTGCCTTGAGATTATCGCAGCGCTCGAAAATACCGTTAATGCCATCCATAGCTTCAACGCTGTCGGGAATGTAGATGCTTTCAAGACCGGTGCAGTGATAAAATGCAGAAAATCCAATACCGGTGACGGAACTGGGGATATCTATTGTCTTGAGGTTTGTGCAATCCTCAAACGCCCGGTAGCTTATATGCGTTACTCCTTCGGGGATCGAGTACGCTTCCTGCGCAGCCCCCTCCGGGTAGACTTTGATCTCGGTCTTATCCTTATTATATAAAACACCGTTCACCGAGCTGAATTCCTGATTGTCATCGCTTACATTAATCACTTCAAGCTTGTCGCAGCCCTCGATCATTCCACGATTGAATCTGTTTAGTGATGCCGGAATGTTTAAGCTCTTAATCCCACAGTAGCTGAACGCACGGCCGCCGATATAAGTGACATTACCGGGAATGGTGATGTCTTCCAAGCTTTCACAAGAATAGAACGCTTCCCATTCAATATTGGTCAAGCTGTCAGGAAGCGAGACGCTCTTCAGTCTACGGCAACGGGTAAATGCAGCGAAGTCTATGTAGGTCACGCCCTCAGGAATCACAACGCTTTCAAGACTGCGGCAATCAGCAAACGCTTCTGCGCCTATATAGGTCACGCTGTTGGGAATGGTAACACTCTCAAGAGCTCCGCATCCGCTGAATGTCTGTCCTTCGATGCTCGTTACGCCGCTGGGGATGTTGGCGCTCCGTAGGCTGTCACAGTAGAGAAATGCACCATAGCTGATCCTCGTCACGGAGTTCGGGATACTGATGCTCCGCAGACTATTGCAGTCATAGAATGCACCGCTGCCGATTTTTGTTATGCCGTCATCGAGTACGACATCGACGATTTTACTCCTCGCACCGTTCCACGGTGAAGTGTTATCGTAATAATTGTAGTCGTACATCTCGCCTGTGCCGGAGATGGTCAGGACACCGTCCTTGAGCGTCCATTCCAGCGCTTCGCCGCAAGTGCCGCCGACAGCATCCGTGTTATCGGCGCTTGCCGACACCGGCAGCAGTGATGCTATCATCAGCACGGCAAGTGCAAATGACAAGATCCGTTTTTTCATTTTATCTCTCCTTTTTCTCATTTTTATGCCGAGGTTTTGCTAGTGCCCATTTTACCATTTTTGCTTTCTTCTGTGACATTTACTGCATTTTTGGTTGATTTTCGCACATTATTGGCACTATATTTCATTCATTTGAAGTATCTGCCGATGTCGTGCTCAGATAAGCCGTTTTCCTTTTCTGCTGGTCAGTTTTTATTTTATATTGCAGGAATGCTTCCCTTACATTTGCCTGGTTTGCACGGCTCAAGGGGATGGTCGTCCCGTTTGAAAGAACAACATAGGCTCTGTGCAGTTCCTTCACATATTGGAGATTTACAAGGAAGCTGCAATGTGTCCTGACAAAGTCCCCCGCAGCCAAACGATGGTAAACCTCTTCGAGCTTTTCCGGGCACGAAACCGTTTTTGCACTGGTGATGACCTTCGTTTGCCGCTGTGCATGCTCGCAGTATATAATGTCCTTTAATTTTAGCACATGCAGAGAGGATCTCGCCCAAAGCACGAGGCTCGGCTCAAACGCCGCATGGCGGGTCTGGAGCAGATAGCTCACCGCTGCACTCGCCCTTGTTTCCAACTCTGTTTTGTAGATGAAATAATCGGTGTCGTAATCAAATACATCCAACGCCGCTATGGGGTCGCTAGCAAGAAAGATCAGCCGCATATCGGAATTATCCTGACACAGTGAGCCATAATAATTCAGATCCGATTTCCTCGTTTCCGCATCTGATATATCGGCCACAAGCAGGTCATACGACAAGCCCTGCTTGTCAAGCTGACGAAGCTGTTCGGGTGAAGAATACTCATTTATGCAGGTAGTAACCCCGTATTTCTCCAGCTCCCTGCACAATATATCCTTGACAACATTTCGCCAATACGCACTTGAATCTACGATGCAAACATCCAATATTTTAGTCACTATCCGCCCTCTTTTCCTCTCTCAATTTCTCGTAGATAAAATATAGCATTGTCGTTAACGATTTTGATAAAAAATGCAAATTCTGCACGATTTTATGCACAATCGACACACTTTTTAATTGTTTCGTTTACAGAACGCAAAAAATCCCGCTCAATGAGCGGGATTGTAATGATAAAATTATTTACTTAGATTACCTGTTCGGCATTAAGCATGACCGTCACGGTATAAACGCCGTCCTCAACGCAGTGGGCAAAACTGCCGCTATACTTCTTCGCCAAATTCTCCAGCACCCTATAGCCGACACCACGCTCCAGCTCGGGTATCCTGCGCTTTTTCGTCTCGGGATGCTCGGGCATGGGATTGCTCTCCCGCACGACAAGATGACCTCGTGAGATCAGCGCCGTGAGTTTTATTGCAGCATTATCCATGCGCTGGCACGCTTCTATTGCATTGTCCATGATGTTGCCGAACAGCACTATAAGATCGGTGTTTGAAATTGCCAGATCCGCCGGCATGGCGACCTCGGCATCAACGCTTACGCCGAGGCTTCCGGCCTCACGGATACGGCTGTAAAGGAAGGCATCTACCGTCGGATTGCGGCACTCGCCCAGATGCGAGATATACTGCTGCATCGGCAGAAGCTGTGCCGAATACTCGGACGCCGCTTTGGTGTTGCCCTCCTGCAAAAGCAGGTTGATCGCATTCAGGTGATGGTATATATCGTGCCGCATCGAGCGTATCTGCTCGTACTGCTTGGTAAGGTCGTTATAATGCGACAGCTGCACATCAAGCTGCTTTTCAAGAAGCTTGTTTTCGACTTCGAGCTGAACTCTCTGCTCGGTCCTTATCATCATTTGGTACAGAATGATGTCCGAGACGATGAACAGCAGCGAAGCAATGAGGAATATGTAGATGTATTCTTGTCGCTTTGAGTCGTAAACCATGGTGGTTATCATGGCCTCGCAAAGCGTCTGCGACACAGGCAGCATTGCAAAAACAAGTATCTGCTTGCTGCTGAGATTATTCTTTGACCGTGTCATCGGCAGGCTGAATGTCAAAAGCACAAGGACTAAACACGGCAGGTACACAAGACCGTAGGTCACGGTCCGTGGGTCGACCCAAACCGAAAGCATCGGATCCATCTCATAATTCATGATCATCGGCATGAACATAAGCTCAAGTAGCATGGTAGCCGCAAGCTCAAGGCCGACGGCAAGTATTTTTTTGAGCGGTTTGCCGTAAAAAAGCCCAAACGCCAGCACAAGCGGTCCTGTAGGCATCAGCAAGATGCGCAGAAGCGAGCCCGCCCGTGTATAAAGCAGGATCGGTACAGTGTAGGCGATGTTGATGACAAATGCAAGAATGATAGTCACCCACACCGAGAAGTGCCGTCCGTCGAGCACACGCCACTGGAACGCAAACCACAGCAGCATGATGCATGAATTGAATATCAAATTAGCATACAGTCCGTTATATTCCATACTCTCATACCTTTATCTCCTGATTGACCTTACCGGCCAACAGCTCGAAGAACGCCTTTCTGCTTTCGTTTCGATATGTGCGGCTTATGGGGACAAATGAGCCGTCACGCAGTTTAAACTGCTCCCTCTCCATCGCCGCGATCGCCTTTGCGCACACCCAAAAGCTCTGGTGGCAGCGGATGAAATCAGCTTGCGCATTACCACTGTCGATAAGCATCTTGGGAAACTGCGCAGTCTCGATATCCTTGTCGTCGGTATGTACGATGGTCTTGTGCTTAAGCCGCTCGATGCATAGGATGGAATCGAGCCTTACAAGCTGATGGTACGAGCCGCTCTTGACAGAAAGCGTCTTGACCGAGTCCGTTGCTGAAAGCGCCTTATCAAGTGCAGCGGGAAGGCGGTCTTTCATATTTGGCTTGAGAACGAAATATACATGCTCGGTCTCGTACACATCCATGAGATAGCCCGAGTAGCTTGATATAAATATCACCTTGCTGGTGGGTGAGGCACGATTAAGCTGCTTGGCCAGCGTTATCCCGTCGACCTCGTCCATACGGATATCGAGCACGGCTATATCGGGTATATACCCGTCCTCTTCGACAGCAGCAAGCAGTGCTGCGGAGTTTTGAAATGTCTGTATTCTATTTGGAGTATCCACGAGTTTTTCGTGCAGAATTTTGAGCACCTCATTGAGGTACATCTTCTCATCATCGCACACGGCTATTTGAAGCATGTTCCATCCCCCTTTGCAAACATTGCTCAAATTACGACCAATTATGTATATTTTAACTAAAATCCGCACAAATTTCAACAACAAAAAAATCCCGCAACCAAAATGGTTGCGGGATTGCTGTATTTGCCCCAAACGGTGCGTAGAGACAGGGTATTTGCCCCAAAAGTACACCAGCCAATATCATAGCAAACTGAGTATATCTCGTACTCCAATGTCTTTTTCTAAAGAGAAAAGGACGTAAGGATACAGCTAAGACATTCCTCTGCTCATTACAGAATTCACATGACGAAAATGATACCGCCGGCAACAACTGTCCAAAACCCCATGGAGCGAGTGCGAGAGGGGAGGGTATGCCGCGATACAATGATAAATCATTCTTTCCGCGTGGAACGGATATCATTGAAGGCGCTGCCTCTCAACAGCCTTTCTGCTGTTTTGAGACAACGCCTTTGACTCATATCAGATCTTTTCCTCGACGGTCTTGCTGTCGTGGTATTTAATAAGGGCGTTGTATATTTTTTCGATGAGCTTCATGTCCGCGTTGGTCATGTATGCC
>CAKTQR010000037.1 GCA_934597175.1 uncultured Oscillospiraceae bacterium
GAGGCGGGACCTTTCTCGCTGCGGCTCGGTCACGGTGCGGCTCTGACATGCCCCCGGCATGTCATTCACTACCGCACCGACACTTCGTTACCCCCTCACACTCCCCCTGCTGCGTATTGGATTTAACCCGTTACGCCTATTTTTCTTAGTTCTTTGACAGTCTGAAATATCGCAGTCGGGTTTTCCCGACTGCGATATTTTTGCGCCTAAGTTGACGGTAGGTGTTCGGCTCCCGTCAGCTTAAATGTTAGTACAAAATTCTGTTGTTAATATGCACAAAAACGGAGCTTTCAAATGGACAAAACGGCGAAAATGTGCAATGCGATTGAAGTTGTATATTGTTGGTGCTAAAATATTAACATCTCGACCGGTAAAGTCGAGGAATTTAACGGGGGGAAACTAATGAGAGATCTAAAGCATCTGATTTATTTCGAAAGCCTCCTTCAGGAGGCAAACAACGAGCTCGTGAAGAAAGCGTGCTCGGAGGGCAAGCTTGCGCTTGCGTACAACTGCTCGTACATACCCGAGCCGCTGCTGGATATCGACGGCTGCTTCGGCGTGAGACTGAGAGCTCCGGGCTGCGTCAATCCCGACCTTGCGACCTATTACATGACAAACCGCTCCTGCCCTTACTCCAAGAGTATCCTCGAGCGTGCCTTTGAAGGCGGCTATAACTTCATCTCCGCCCTCATCGGTCAGGAATGCTGCACCACCATGAACCGCATGGAGCAGTATTTTGAGTACTGCAAGCTCATCCCGAACGAAAAGTTCTTCGTCTGCTGTATCGATATGCCCACCAAAAAGGGCGAGTGGTACGCAGGCTACTTCCGCCGCCAGATCGAAAAGAAGATCATAGCTCCCATGAAAGAGATCTACGGCGTGGACTTTTCCGACGAAAAGCTCCTTGATGCTATCGAGCGCCACAACGAGCTTTGCCGCATCATAACAGAGATCGGCGACTTCCGCAAGCTCGATAACCCGCCCATCACCGGCTACGAGTTCCATGTCATCCAGCTCGTGTCCGAGGTATGCCCGAAGTACCTCATCATTGACAAGCTGCGTGAAACGCTTGAGGAGCTCAAGACCCGCAAGCCCGACGAAAATCCGCCGTACCGCACGAGAGTCATGCTCGCAGGCTCGGAGATAGACGATCCCGAGTTTACGAGGCTTGTCGAGATGTGCGGTGCACTCGTCGTTGCCGACCGCTACTGCTTCGGCTCGCTGCCCGGCAGAGAGCAGATAGCCGTAAAGGAAGGTCAGGACCCCCTAGGTGCGCTTGCCGAGCACTACATGAAGATAAACGAGTGCCCCCGCACCATGGGCACGGAGAGCATCATCTCCCGCAAAAACTACCTTTACGATGTCGCCAGGGAGTACAATGCCGAGGGCATCATCCTCCAGAACATGAAGTTCTGCGAATACTGGGGCTACGAAAGAGCCATAGCGGCAAAGTGGCTGGCCGAGGGCCTTAATGTCCCGTCGGCGATACCGACCTGTCAGATAGAGCGTGACTATGCAAACGCTGCGACCGGTCAGCTGCGCACGAGATTCCAGGCGTTTGTCGAGTCGCTTGAGATCAAGAGACTTCAGGCAGAATAAGGAGGGGAAGGCTATGTGGAAAAGAAAGATCAGCATAAAGCAGCAGTACGGCACCCTTGAGCATTTCCTCAAAGGCGACGAGCCCTGCCATTACATAGGTCAGAGATACATCGAGGGCACGAACTTCTATGCCCGCCGTGAGTGGCGAGGCGTGAAGGATACGGCATTTGCGTTTTACAAGTGGTTGTGCACCTGGGGCAAGATGGCGGTATTCGTCATGCACGACCCCATTCGCATAGCAAAGGCGTTTTGGAAATACCGCTGGCTGTCGGCGTATCTGGCAGCCCCGATGATGGTCGACAAGTGGATAGAGGGCGACCGTGGCGAAGCACTGAGGGCTGACCTCTACGCTCTCGACTGCATGATATCCGACTCTATCGACACGCTGTGGAAAAGCCTCCGGGCCGACCGCAAGCTGGGCGAAACTAAGTGGTCGGATATTACCGTTGCGTTTGACTACACCCTGCCCAAGCACATAATCTTCGGCTTCCCCGGACATTATGCAATAAACATGCAGCAGCACGCAGCGTTCATGCTGCCGCTCATGAGAAAGCAGCTGGGCTGCTACTATGTCGATCAGGCCGTCGCCTGCGGCATCCCGGGCGATATGTGCACGCTGCCGCTGGTCGAGGTCGGCGTCGCCGTTGACAGGGAGTATCCCGACATCGGCAACTGCTGGCTGACGACCAATAACCCCTGCGACGCAAACATGATGGACAATACCGCCATGTGGCGTGCGCTGTCAAACGACGGCAAAAAGGCCGTACATCCGTTCACCTCGCCCCTTATGTACGACGACCCCACCACCAAGGAGCTCGGCGTGCACGAGGTGTACTCTGCGATAGAATTTCTTGAGCAGCAGTTCGGCGTTCCGTTTGATTGGAACGCATTTATAAAGCACATCGAGGACACAAACGAGTTCAACCGTGGCTCGCTCAACCGCTGGGATATCTACGCCAAGAGCGATAACGGCGCACTCAACTCCGTCGTGCAGGGACTGTTCCGCATCTATTTCTATCAGCAGGGCGGCACGAAGTACTTTAAGAAGGCAAACAAGAAGATAAACCGTGTCTTTGAAAAGTGCGTTCGCAAGAACATCCACCCGTTCCCGCTTGCCCGCCACCGTGCGCTGGCGTGGTCTTGCGGCTCGACCTATTATGCCCACGGCGTCCAGTGGCTGTATAACTGCTGGGGCATCATGACCGTTATCAACATGGACTCGCTGACCGGCCACAACATCGTCGACACCACCGACCGTGACACCATGATGAGCGATATTGCCGACTGGCACGCAAGAACGCCCATGCGCACCCACACCGTCGGCGGCAACCGCCACCTCATGCAGATGTGGGAAACTGCCGAGAAGTTCAATTGCGACATGATAATCATGTACGACGATATCGGCTGCAAGGGCATGGCAGGCGCTCAGGGTCTGCTTGAGGAGGAGTTCCACAAGCACCGTGATAAGTTCGACATCGTCTGGATGCCGCACTCGCTGATGGACTGCCGCATCGTGCCGACGAACGAGGCTCGCAAGGTCGTCAATCAGTACATGCAGTCGGTTTTGCACGAAGAGCCCGTTGATCCGACCCTCGTCGACTTTGACGACGAGCTGGGCTGGTAAGAAAGGAGCAGCAGTATGAAAGTTTTTGCTAAGATATTGGGCATAAGCACGGCCACGCTCGCTGCGCTGTTTGCCGTTTACTATTACAATCTCGATATGCGTCTCATGCGCAGCATCGTCGTGCCCATTTTGGATAAGCACCACGACAGCGTCAAGCGTGAGCACCTGATATAAGGAGCGTCGACTATGAGCTATAAAAATCCGAACATTCTCCCGAGAGCGCTCTCATACGAGGAAAAGGAAAACCGCAAAAAAGGAATATACGACAGCTTCGCAAACTATCTCGTCTACTGCCAGAAGTGCAAGTATGTCGTCAAGAGCAATATGTACATACAGCGTGCCGAGGCATACATCGACGAGCTGCACGAAAAGGGTACGGTCTGCCCAAAGTGCGGCGAGGACGACTGGACACTCGGCTATCCGCTCGGAACGCTCACCGGCTTTGTAAAGTTCTGAATAATGCAAAAACGCACCGCAATTGCGGTGCGTTTTGTTAAGTTGACTTAGAGCCGAACACTATCGGTTTTGACGGGCAGCTTTCCGCCCATGCTTCGCTAAACCCCTAGTCCATATATGTCCATTATGCCCGTCGGGCTTTATCTTTGCCTGAACGAAAATCTGCTCCCTCAAAACTGCGGAGCATCTGTCAGTAGTGTTTTTCGAGGGATTTTCGGCTTTCTTTGGTGTCAATGGGCTGTCGCCCATTAAGACAAAAAAGGCGGAAAGCACCGAAAGGGCACACTGACAGACGATAGGGTTCGGCTCCCGTCAACTTATCTCAATGTGCCTAAATAGCCCTCTAATATCAAGCTTGCGGCGACGGCATCGACTGTTTTGCGGTGCTTTTTTTCTTTTTTGCCGTTGGCGTGGAGGATGGCGTGCGCCTCAATGCTCGAGCGACGCTCGTCCCACATGACAAGCTCGATATCCGTTTTGCTGCGCAGAAGCTCGGCAAAGCTGCGGCACTTTTCGGCTCTCGGACCTTCACTGCCGTCCATGTTTTTGGGAAGTCCCAGCACAAGGCGCTTCACATTGCGCTTTTGCGCCTCCTGCGCTATCACCTCGGCGACACGCTCGGGATTCCACTCATTGAGTGTCCAAGCCTCGCCGACGAGTATATTCATTTCGTCCGAAACGGCAAGCCCCGTGCGGGCATCACCGTAGTCAATTCCCATTATCCTCATGCTTCACCTCAAACCAAAGCAGGCTCTGATATCGCCGCAGATGTACAGCGAGCCGCAGGCACAGACCATGCCATCAAGCTCGTCTGCGATGTCCATCGCCGTGCACACGCCCTCCTGTATCGTCGAGCACACCTGCACCTCCTTGCCGGTGTCGGCAAAAAGCTCGGCAAGCTCGGCCGCCGGCAGCGCCCTCGGCGTGTCGGGCGTGACGGTGACGAAGGCATCAAACAGGGGAGCAAGCGTGTTAACGATGCCCTTATAGTCCTTGTCACGCAGAACGCCCATTAAAAGCACACGCTTGTCATCGGGGAAATACTCCAAAATGCTCGCCCTGAGCGCCTGCGCACACTGCGGATTGTGCCCGCCGTCGACGACAAACCACGGCTCGGAGTGCACTATCTCAAACCGTGCAGGCCAGCTCACGGCGTACAGTCCCGCCTCGACCGCCTCGTGCTCTATCTGCCAGCCCTGCCTGCGCAGAACATCGATAGCCTCCAGCACCGTTGCGGCGTTTTTGAGCTGATGCTCGCCCAAGAGCGGGAGGGCGTAGGCTTCGCCGCCGTAGGAAAACACCTGACCGTCACGGCTGTCAAACTCGGGGTGAATGTCGTCAAAATCGGGAACGGTGAGCTCTGCGTTGCGCTCGGCGCACACATCCCTCACGACCTCCATGACCTCGCCGTACTGCTGATACATGACGACGGGGCTGCCCTCTTTTATGATGCCCGCCTTCTCAAAGGCGATCTCCTCAAGCGTGCCGCCGAGAACTGCGGTGTGGTCAAGACCTATATTCGCAATGACGCAGCAGTCGGGGCAGGCAATAACATTGGTTGCATCCAATCTTCCGCCCATGCCGACCTCGAGCACGACGATGTCGCACTTTCTGCGGCAAAACCACAAAAATGCCACGGCGGTCATCATCTCAAACTCCGTCGGGTGGTCGTCCATTGCGTCAGCGTGGGTCTTCATCTCGGAAACGAGCTCGGCGACCTCGTTATCCTCGATGGGCTTGCCGTTTATCTGCATGCGCTCGTTAAAGCGGTTTACATACGGCGAGGTGTAAAGCCCTACGGTGAGCCCCGCTTTTTTGAGCACCGACGCCAGCATCGCCGAGATGCTGCCCTTGCCGTTTGTCCCAGCGACATGCACATACCGAAGCTCCGCCTGCGGGTTGCCCAGCCTGCGCAGCAGCTCCGTCACCCTATCAAGTCCGGGCTTTGATGTGCGCCACGAAACGCCGTTTATATATTCAAGTGCCTGTTTGTAATCCATTGTTTCTCTCCAAATGCTTTGTGTCGGCTTAATGCTTCCAACAATAATCGCTGGTTCCACTGATAGGTATCTGCTCGGTGCAATTGGGATAACGACAATATTTTGTCCCTTTTATGTGCTCTGAGCAAAATCTGTGCTTCCAATCACTAGAAACAGCTCTTTCGTTACAGCCGGTATGTCTGCACCTATACTCGTCGTACTCTATGGTGCTGTAGGAAGGCTCTGTTTCTGAAAGAACTTCAAACATTCTTTGACCGTAATTCACCCAACAGCTTTCACAATAATCCTCGTTGTCGAAAAGATAGTGACGCCGGTGTGTTGCATTGCCTGTGCAGCCGTGCAGCTTTACATCGCAATCTCCAAATGAGCCAACTTGATGAGAAAAGCCGTTTCCAGATTCAACGGTCTTAGGAGAAGCGATTATGAAAATCAAAATAACGAGTAAACACGAAGCACAAATGACAGCCTTTTTGTGAGCTTTTAAATATAATAGAAATTTATAGAATTTAAAATTACTCATAAAAAATCATCCCAAATCTCCAATCCGTTAGAGTGATTTTATCACATACAACGCAAAAAAACAACAGCCGCAGCAGAACGCTGCGGCTGATATTTGTTGTTTACGCTTCCGCTTTCTCCTCGGCGGCGGCTCGCTTGGCGGCCTCCTCCTCTTCGAGCTTGCGGTAGGCGACCTTGCCTACGAGCGTCTTGGGAAGCTCGGCTCTGAACTCGATGTCATACGGCATGGCGTACTTTGCGATGTTCTTGCGGCAGTATGCCAGAATGGCCTGCTTGGTGTCCTCGTTTGCCGGGATACCGGGCTTGAGCATGACAAACGCCTTGACCTTCTGCATCTTGTACGGGTCGGGAACGCCGATGACGCAGCTCATGTGGACAAACTCGTGCGCATCGATGATGTTTTCAAGCTGACCGGGATACACATTGTAGCCGGAGGTGATTATCATGCGCTTTGCACGGCCTCGGAAGTAGATAAAGCCCTCGTCATCCATCGTGCCGAGGTCGCCCGTGTAAATCCAGGTAAGACCGTCGTCGTGCTTGCGCAGGGTCTGCGCCGTTTCCTCGGGGTGACCGACATATTCCATCATGACCGTCGGGCCTGCGATGAGAATCTCGCCCTCGGTGCCGTAGGGGACTTCCTTGTCCGTGCCGGGCTCGACTATCTTGTAGTAGGTGTCGGGGAAGGGCAGACCTATGCTGCCTTCCTTTGCCATGTGCGGCGGGGTGAGGCAGGACGCCGTGACGCACTCGGTCGTGCCGAAGCCCTCACGGATCTGTATCTTTGCGTTGTGGTCGTACAGGAACTTGTCAAACTTTTTCTTGAGCTCTATCGAAAGACTGTCGCCGCCGGAGAACACGCCCTTGAGCGAACTCAGGTCGGCATTTTCCATCGACGGCAGGCGCAGCAGCGCCTCGTACAGCGTGGGAACGCCTGCGATGAAGTTGCACTTATACTTGACTATCTGCTTTGCGTAGGTCTCGGCGGTAAACCTCGGGATGAGGATGCAGCGGCCGCCCTGCGAGAGCATCGTGTGCACGCAGACACCCAGGCCGAAGCCGTGGAACAGCGGCATTGCGGCGAGCATCTTGTCGCCGACACGGAACATGGGGTTTGCTGCGATGACCTGCTGACCGAGAGCGTTGAAGTTCTTGTTTGAAAGCAGGATGCCCTTCGTCGTGCCGGTCGTGCCGCCGGAGTAGAGGATGACTGCGGGGTCATCGCCCTTGCGCTCAACCTTGTAGTTATAAAAGCAGTGACGGCTCAGGCGCAGGAAGTCTCTCCAGCGGATGACGGGTGCGTCATCGGGGATCTTCTTGACCTTGCGGCCCTCGGTGAGCATGTAGCCGGCTTTGACGGGCTTTGAAAGCTCGTCCTTGATGCTGGCGATGATGATGTTGACGACCTTGGTGTTGTGGCGGATGTTCTCAAACTTGTTGTAGAACTGGTCGAGAGTTATCGCCGTCACGGACTCCGAGGCGTTGAGATAGAATTCTATTTCCTTTTCCGCAGACAGGGGGTGGATCATATTGCAAATGCCGCCGACGAGGTTGACGGCGTAGAACATCTGGATAGCCTGCGGGCAGTTAGGCATTGCGATGGTGACCCTGTCGCCTTCACGCACGCCGATGGTCTTAAGTGCCTTGGCGCACTGCTCAATCTCTTTGACGAGTGTTCTGTAGGTCGTCGACCTTCCCATGAAGTCAAAAGCGACATTGTTGGGGTACTTTTCGGCTATTGCAGCCACGGCCTCGAACATCGAGCCCTCAAAATAGTCCAGGTGGAAGGGAACTTCACCGAGGTGAGCCTTCCAAGGAGTTTTGGCAGTTATGTTTTCCATACACTCTATCCTTTTTGCGCAAAAAATCACATAAGGGTATAATATACCCCTGAACAAACTTTGTCAATTTATATATTTCCATAATGAAAAACGGCAGAATACGAACTCTGCCGTTTTGTTGGAATTATTTCAAATTTTCCATGTAATACGCTATCATATAGCCCTTTTCGGATTTATATGCGTTAAAAATTTTATCTGCGTATTCCTCGGGATAGTGCTCCTTTTTGAGCTGAGTGCGCACTTCCTCGATGACATCCTGCACGGCATCGTCACACCTTTTTTCGAGGTTGAAGAACTTCTGACGGTCGCCGTAGGTGTACATGAGAAGGCTCGGGCGGCTATCCTCGGGCAGAGCGTCGTATTCAGCCTTTATATCGGCGAGCATTTGCTCGCAGCGGTCGGAGTAATACTGCTTCGTGACCGCTATTTCCGCTGCTGCCAGCGAGCGGCGGTATTCACGGCTGCCGGGCTCAAACGAGTCGCCGACGACCTCCTTTGCGACCTCTTTTATCGTGACCTTTTCGCTGCGGATATCCTCGGTGCGGTTTTCAAGCGCCTCTGTGTTCCAGCCGGAAATGTCGGCCTCTAAAAGCTCGTTTGCCTCGTTGCGGTAATCCTCCACGACCTGCATTATCTGCTCGGGCGTCGAGTCCTTGGCAATGAAATACGCCCTGAACAGGTCGTACTGCGACCAGAAGAAGATGCCGCCGAGGGTGAACAGCACCAGAAACAGGTACATCATCACCTCGCCGAATATCTTGCCCTTGCTCTTGGCCATCTTGTTCGTCGGGTTTTTCTCGGTCGCCTTGAGCGACTCGGTTTCGGGGAGCTTGCCGGTGTTTAGATATTCTGCATATGCATCGCACACGGTTTTCGGGTCGCCGAACATGACCATCCTGCCCCTGTCGAGCCACAGCACCTTGTTGCACTGGTCACGCACCGTCTGCATCGAGTGGGAGACCATGAGGGCGGTCGTGTCGCCGTTTGCGATGATATTCTGCATGGTTTTCTGGCTTTTCTTGCGGAAGTCGCCGTCGCCGACGGCGAAGATCTCGTCAAGGATTATCATGTCGGGCTCGACCATGCTCGCAATGGAAAAGGCAATGCGGGACTTCATGCCGGACGACAGCGTACGAAACGGACTGTCTTCAAACTCACGCATGTCCGCAAAGTCGATTATCTCGTCATATTTTCCGTCGATAAACTCCTTGGAGTAGCCCAGAAGCGCACCACGCAGGTAGACATTTTCCTTGACGGTCATGTCCTGGTCAAAGCCTGCACCCAGCTCAAGCAGGGCGCACAGCTTGCCCTCTTTTTCAATCGTGCCCGAGGCGGGGCAGAGCGTTCCGCTGATGGCCTTCATCATCGTCGATTTGCCTGCACCGTTTTTGCCGATGACGCCGAGCATATCGCCCTTTTCGAGGCTGAACGACACATTTTTGAGCGCCCAGAACTCGTTATTTCTCTTCTCCTTGCCCATGAGGCGGCGGAAGATATCCGCAGTCGCTCGTGAATCACGCTTGCGGTATCTGACGGAGACATTGTCAAGTATAAGCACCTTGTTATCTTTCATTGCGCACCTCCTTACACATACAGTGCGATCTTGTCGCGGCTGATGTGGTAGGTATAGCCGCCGATGACCATGCACAGAAGTGTCATGACGAGCAGAATGATGTGATAGGCAAGCGAGGGAACGGTGGAGTGGATGATAAGCTGCCTGAAGTAATCGATGCACATGTACAGGGGGTTGCAGGTCAAAAGTCTGCGCAGAAGCCCCGGCAGTATCGACGCATCGTAGAATATAGCCGACGAGTACATGATTATGCGGCAGATGACCGGCCACAGGTAGCTTATATCACGGAAGAAAATGTACAGCGAGCTTAGAAGCATGCATATGCCGAAGTTTATGAAAAACAGGCATATGATGGGGTAGATGAGCATAAAGAAATTGAGCTTAAAGGTGATGCCGTCTATCGCAACGAAGATGAAGAACACCGCCAGCGACACGAGAAAGTCGATGAAATTGGCGACGCTGTGCGAAAACAGGAAGTACAGCTTCGGCACGGGCACTTTGCTGTAAATGGGTGCGTTAATATAAAGAACGCTCATGGAGTTGCGGGTGATGTTGCTGAAGTAGTTAAAAAGCAAAAGACCCGAGAACAGGTAAATGGTGTAGTGCGGCAGGTTAAGTCCGAAGAATGTGCCGAACACGACATCCATCGTGATAAGCAGGAAAAGCGGAGCAAGTGCGCTCCACAGTATACCCAGCGTCGTGCGCTTGTACTTCTTGATAAAGTCTCGCCTTATAAGCTCTGCGAGCAGAAAGCGATTGTTCGTTTTTTCTGTCATATGAGAAATTCCCTTCGAGAATTCATAATGTCAATTTGCCATTATAGCATATAATTTTGTATATTTCTATACAAATTTTCATCGCAGGACTTACCATTGCCCTGCGATGAATTCGTTATAGTCGTCGGGAGAGTTAAAATCTCTTGTGAAGCTGTCGGTTATGAGGTAGCCGTCGCCTATATCACGGCTTTCAAGCGGCAGTCCGGCGTACAAATGATACACCTGCCAGCCCTTGCACTCGGTTATCCTACCGTCAAGGAACATGCTGCGGATAGTCTCGTACAGCGACTTAAACAGCGCACCGTCTTTTATCAAAACGGCGCAGATGCTCTTTTGGCTGCCTATAAACAGCAGCCGCTGCGCTCCGGCATTTTCGACGATGGTGCGTATCGCCTCCTCGGAGTAGTACACATCGCCGTAGAGAAAGCACATGTCGTCGCCGATAAGCTCGGCTGTGAAGCGGTCTATCTCCAGCACATTGTTCTTGGGCTCGTAGCGCACAGCACCGTCGATGTGAAGATCTGTGTTGTGCGAGGTGATGATGACTTCGGCTGCACCGTCATGCTCGTGCAGAAGCCGCACCGTGCGCTCAAGCAGCGTCTCGCCGCCGATGCGGATATCGTGCTTTGCATGCCCCATATAATTGTTCCAACGGCTGCCCTTGCCGTCTGCCATAATAACATACTTCATTTTATCACACCGTGCTCACGATAAAACTGACCGAGCCTGCCGTTGCGCTGCGGTCCCCAAAGCTGGATGATGTTCACGCCCGAGGAGGTGTTGGCCTCGATGACCGTGAAGCCCTCCGCCGTGGGCAGGATGTCCCATGCGATGATGTCCAGGTACGGAAACTCGTTTGACACACGCACGACATCGGTCTTGATGTTCTCCCAGTTCGGGATGACCGTGCCCTTTATCTGCGCACGGGTGTCCGGGTGCGTTTCATAGACCGTGAGGTTATGCAGAGTGCGGGCCTCGCTGAGCATGCCGGTTTCGATGTCGACATTTGCGATAAGGCCGCCCTTGCTGCCGTTGTCGACAGCGCCCGTCCACGATGCGCCGATGCGCTGCACGGCAAAGCACAGCTCGAGCTTGTTCGTGTTGTCATTGCGCAGAACTATCATGCGCAGGGTGTTTGCCGAGTTGGGGTAGATGGTGTTCAGATACTCCGCCTGATATGCGTATGCGCAGACAAACCACTCCTTGCCCTTTTTGAGGCAGGCGATGAGCTCGTCCTCGCTCGACGGCTGGTTATTTAAAATGATGCCCTTGCCGTTAAACTTCACGATGTGGATATCGTTTCCCTTGCCGGCGCACACGGGCTTGACGACGAACGCCTTGACCTCGTGCAGCAGGGGGATGAGGTCGGCGTAGTCGTTAACTGCCCTGCCGTTCATTCCGACAAGGCGCTTGCCGTGCTTTATCGCATAAATCTCCGGCGAGGGGCAGTAGCGCTCGACCATCTGACCGAAAACGACCTTGTTGTTGAGCAGCGAGCTGTACGGCCCATTTATATTGCGGGATTTGTGCCAGTCAAATTCGGAAAGGTACTCCTTTGTGCCCTTGTGCGGCAGGTCGTACATTGCGACCTGGTCGGGCATAAAGCCGCCGTGGATGCAGTATTTGATGCGCTTAAAAAGCCCCACACCGAAGTGGTCGGGCGCAAAAAGAATCCTGACTATCCACAGTGCGATAAGTTCAATTTTGCTCAGAAATGCGTTCAGAGATCGCCTCATGTTTATCCCTCCTCATGCAGTCGATTATCAAAGCGGCTATCTTGTCGGTGGCTCGGCCGCTTTGGTCGGGGAGATATTTTTCGCAGAAACGCTTGTAGTTATCATAGTCGTACACGCCGCTCGCAATGCTTTCAAAGAGCTTATCCGGCTCATAGAAAACGCTGTCGGGAAATTCGTCGGACAGCAGGACATTGAGCCCGTTGCGGCTTAAGTAATCTTCAAGGTCAAACAGGTAAAAATACACGGGCTTGTGCAGTATCGCAGCCTCGATGGTTATAGCCGAGTAGTCGGTGATAACGCAGTCGCACACGGACAGTGCGGTGCTTGTCGGCACTTCGTCGCAAGTCATTGCACTGCCGAGGTTTTCCTCGTTCAGGCGCTGGTTGGGGTGGCGCTTGATAATTAACATCTGCTCGCCGTTAAAGTCAAAGGCATCGACGATCGCCTTGGGGTCGAGTATCTCGCCCTTGCGGAAGGTGGGGGCATAGAGAATAATTTTCTTGCCCTCAAGCTCGGGATACGCCTCGAAAAACTGCCTGCGGCACTTTTCGGTGTTCTCCCGCAGCATGTCCATCCTCGGCAGACCGACATTGTACAGGACATTTTCCTCCACGCCGAACGATGCGCAGTAGAAGGGGTTGAACGCCCTGCCGCCTGCGATGATGACATCGTAGTTGCGGTGCATGCGCATCTCGTGCGCTATCATGCTGCTGCGGCCGAGCCCCTTGTCAAGCGACTGGTAGCCGGATTTTTTTATCTTGCCCATGGCGTGCCATATCTGCACGACGGCAAGCGAGTCCTTGTGCTTCAGTATCGAAACCGCCGGCCAGTACGAGTCAAGAACGCACACCCGGGCCGTCGCCAGATGACACATGCTGCGCAGTGTTTGCAGGGCGAACACGATAAGGTCACCGAGCCCCTTGTCGGCACGCTTTGTTATCATGACCGTTTTAATATCCGGCTTCATTTCCCGCAGCCGAGCCTCCAGGAACACGAAGTCCTCCGTCGGGGTGTTCGACTGGCGGCTCAGAAACAGCACCTTGTTGTTATTTGTCGGAAACAGCTTCATAAAGAAATATATGAAGTTCAGTATCCAGCGCAATAATATGACAGCTATCCGCATATTTCTCCTTTACAATGCGAGTGCGCATTTAAAACATTATACTATTAAATGCTCCGTCATGCAAGCTTGCGTCCCGCCTTCTTCAGCTGCACCTTGCGCATAAAGTAGGCATGGACATCGTCGTTGTAGGTCGGGTAGCGGTGCAGGTCCTGATGGGTGTTGATCTCAAGTATCTTAAAGCCCTCGGGCGTGATGACCACATCGAAGCCCAGATACTCAAGGCACGAGGCGTAACGGCACATGTCGGTGATGACCCTGCGCACCTGCTGCCAATGGGGGAACACGCCCTCAATTTTCACGCCCGTGTCCGGATGCTCGGGGCAGGGGGTGATGACATGCTCCTTGATGACCTCGGCGTCGTGGAAGCGGCCCGTCACCTCGTCGGCATAGGCGAAAACGCCGCCCGAGCCTATGTTGTCGGTAAAGCCGGTCTTTTTCGTGCCGATGCGGAAATACACATTTTCGATGACGGGGTCAAAGCCCGTGCGGTTTATGACCATGACACGCACCGTGCAGGCGACATTGCTGTATATCCTGCGCAGCTCGTCGTGCATGACGATGTATTCGGAAATGTTGTAGTAGCGCTTGAGACTGCGCAAAAATGCAAGCATTTGCTCCTCGCTGCGCTCCTCCTCGTTCACGAGGTATGCCCCGTTGCGGTACTCCAGCTTGTAAAAGCCCGCACCGTGCGAGCCCTCGGTCTGCTTGAGGGCGAGTATGCCCTTTTCACGCAGCAGCCGCAGCACATCCTCAAAGGTGGCATCATAGCCCTCGGGCGTGTCCTGCATTTTAAGCAGCGTCACCTTGCCGTCACGGCGCACGAGGTTATAGTAATACTCCGGCAGATAAGCCGAGAAATCGTCGAACATATACCGCAGCGACACCTTGTCCCACACCCACTTGAAGTAGCGGCAGTTGAGTGGGCGCAGCCACTTGTAGTCGTAGTCGGAAAGGCACTGCCGGTAATTTTCCTCGGTCAGACCGTACTGCCGTATGTGGAATGACAAAAAGCCACGCTTGTGCGCCCAACGCTTTTCGGCGGCGGTGGTGAACTTGTCCTTTTTATCGGCACGCAGCGCCCGCTTCCAGTTGCGGTACATAAAGTCGACAAAGCCGTGGCGTCGTGCAAGCAGCTCCCACATTTTGCGATAGCACAAAATTGCCGCCTGCTTTGCGGTGACAAAGCTGCGGCGATGCGCAAGCTTGCGCTTTATAAACGCCGCCGTCTTGTCGTTGAAATGTGTGAGCGCCGTCAGATCCTTGCCGGTGTCGACCTGCATGATGTAAAATCCATTGTCCGTGAGCCTTATAAGATAGCTTATGTACTCGAGATCGGTAAACTCTGCGGAAATTTTTAAAATTTCGGCGGCGATATCGTCAAAGTTTTCGATGACCCCGCCGTCGTAGCTGCCGTCGGCGTTCACGACCGCAAGCTCACGGTTATCCGTGTACCAGTTGTGCTCGCTTGAGCCGTCGCGGCCTGTAAGCACGGCGTACAGAAGCTCGGGAGCGCCGCAGTTTAGCGTTGCGATGCGCAGGGAGAAGTCAAATTTGCTCTCAACATGCCGGCACACGACGGTGTCCTCGGGAAGCTGTGCAAGCTCTTGCAAAAGCTCGGTCTCCGTGACCTTACGCTCGGCGATATAGAAGCTTTCGCCGTCAAAGCCGTAGAGCGTTTCCCGG
Source organism: uncultured Oscillospiraceae bacterium (assembly GCA_934597175.1). GTDB lineage: Bacteria > Bacillota > Clostridia > Oscillospirales > Oscillospiraceae > F23-B02. The sequence goes on from CAKTQR010000037.1 coordinate 14,928, forward strand.
GCGGTGAAGCTGTTCTCCGACGGGCGCACCGTGACGCAGCCCTTTCGGCGGATAAGCTCGGCTATACCCTTTTCGCTGCGTTCAAGCGCCTGCGCCTCGCCGTAGGGGAGGATAAACCGCTCGCCGTCCTTGGTCATAAGCGCATAGTATATCTCGGGCGTGAGCTCCCTGTGGCGGCTGAGCGCATAGCGGGTCGAGAGCCGGTCTGCAAAAAGCTGATAGGTCTTTTCACCCGAGGGCAGCAGCGATCTGTCTATCCTTGCGTCAAACGGCAGCAGCCGCAAAATATCCTTATGCGGCACGCCGATGCTGTTCGGCAGGGCGTATTTTTTTATACTCTTAAGATGAAACCACTCCTCGGCGTACTCGGGCGCAAAGCCTCGAAACGCAAGAGCGAAGCAGCCGAAGGGGTGCTTTTTATTATAAGAAGACATGAATTATCCTCCGATAGCCTAGTTTACTGCATTATACTACATGAGGTATTTTTGTCAATCTCGGGCGTTTAAATCATTTAATAATATGCGGTTGAAATCCGAGGGAAGATGTAATATAATGATTGAACTATTATAAGTACAATAGTTTACATTGGGTATGTGTGGGCTTTTGCCCGTGCATGCCTAGAAATCAGAAAGAGGGATATAAAAGCGATGGGTATAGTTAGCCGGATAAAAAGAGAAATTTTTATCCGTCCCTGGCTGAAACAGGGCTATTCAAGAAGACTTGCCAATGCTTATTATAAAAAGGTCCAGCAGGATTACCTGTTGGAAAACGGCATAAGCAGGCAGGACAAAAAGTGGGCGCATGACCACAAGTATCTTTCCACGAGCATCGAAAAGTACGACCTTAAGAACAATCTTGACAAGTACATAAGCGATGTCGACTACCTGTTTTTGCAGCCGTTCAACAACAGCTTTACCAAGTGGATGGGCGATCTTGTCACCACCAATCATGTGCTGGTGCATTATCCCGAGCACCTGCCTAAGCTGTACTTCAACATCATTGACAGGGAGCACGAAAAGGTGTTCCTGCCGATAGACACCGTTGACCGTGCCTACGGCGAAAATTACGATGACTTTATAAGGCTGCTCGACGAAAAGGGCAGACTTGTGCTGCGTCCGTCGGCAAGCTCCGGCACGAGAAGCACTTATATAATACAGCGCATCGGCGAAAACCGCTACAAGCTGTGCGAGGATGTCATCGACAAGGACCGCATGACCATGTTCGGCTATATCTACGACAGCCAGATGCTCCTGTGCGACGAGTACCCCGCCGAGCTTCCCGAGGACTTTGAGCCCAACCCCTGCAAAAAGCCGGAGTATGATAAGGATAGCCTCTACGAGCTTATAAAAACGCTCCAGTACAGCTATGTAATCGCCGAGCCGTACAAGCTGCGTGAGGGCATAAACGGCACGGTAAAGCTCTATATCGCAAACGATGAGCTCAAGACCACCGAGATGCTCGACGCATACTACCTGCCCCATGGCTGCGACACGCCCGAGCACCTGCGCATCTCCGAAACCGGCGAGGTCGAGGGCAAGGGCATCGTTATCCCCGACTGGGACAAGCTCGTTGCAGACACCCTGGAGCTGTCGGCATTTGTCAGCGAGATAGAATACTTCGTCGCCTATATCCTCATCACCGAGGACGGCTTTGTTATAGACCGCTTTGCCACGAGCCCCGTGCTGCCCACCGTTGCGCACAGTGATAAGCTCAATAACTACCTGCTCGACCGCCTTGAAAAGAAGCGCAAGGTCTATAAGCCGACAAAGAGCAGCAAGTGGAAGGCCTTCAGAGACAAGCGCTTTAACCGCTTTGTAAAGCATTTCTGCCGCCCGGGTATCCGCCCGTACATGCAGAAGCTGTGGATGCGCTCGGTTTGGGATGATTTTCTCCACACCAAGTCCACCACCCTCGGTCAGAAGCTCTGGTGCTGGAAGCACGGCTTCCAGTCGTTCAGAATTCAGCAGTACGGTCTTACGAAGGAAAACTACAAGGACTTCCTTTCCGATTATCAGTACCACTGGCTCAACAGGATAAACAACAACTATCAGATCTGGATAAACGACAAGACCACGACCCGCTATGTCATGGAGCCGTACAAGCAGTTCCTCGCAAAGTATTATTTCGACATCATCAAGATGCACGGCGTGACCTGCATCAAGACCCTGCAGGATATCCCCGAGGGCATCGAGCACTCGTTTGACGGCATCTTCAAGCTCCTGCGGCAGGAAAAGCTCCTTGCGCTCAAGCCCTCCTCCGGCACTCACGGCGACGGCTTTTACCGCATGGAGTACGCCGACGGCAAGTACCTCATAAACGGCGAGGAAATGACCGAGGACGAGATAGTTGAGATGATATCGGGCTTCAAGTCCATTTATGTCATAACCGAGTACCTGTTCATGCATCATGAGCTCAAGAAGATATACCCCAACGCCGTCAACACCATCCGTGTTGCGGTGGTAAATCAGTCTGCGTATGAGCCCAAGATAATGCAGGCATACATGCGCATCGGCTCGTCCAAGTCCGGCTTTACCGATAATGTCGGCTACGGCGGCATCTGCGCAAAGATAGACCTCGAAAGCGGCAGATACTACTGCCCCCAGCAGATACACGACCATGTGTTCACTCCCTGTCCCACCCATCCGGACACCGGTGTCAAGATAGAGGGCATCATTCCGAATTGGGATTACATGTGCAGGGGCGTCGTGAATATATGCAGGTTCATGCCGGAACTTGAGTATCTGGGCTTTGATATAGCCATCACGGATGACGGCTTTAAGATAATCGAGATAAACATCCATCAGGATCTGCACAAGGTCGCCGAGCACTCTCCCGAATTCAAGCAGTTCTACCGGGACAAGATGAAGCTCAAGGCCGAGCAGTTCGGACTAAAGAAATGGTAAGGTGAAAAAATGAAATTTGGCGTATTGAAAGACATTAAGATCGGCGAGTACAGGGTTATCGCAACTCCCGCCGAGGTCAGCACTATCGTGGACGACGGCAACGAGGCCCTTGTCCAGCATGACGCAGGTCTTGCGGCAGGCTTTGAGGACGCAGGCTACATCGCCGCCGGTGCGAAGATAGTCGAGACCAAGGAGGAGATATATGCAGCCTGCGACTTTGTTGCCAAGGTCAAGGAGATAGAGCCGTGCGAGTACGAGCTTCTGCGTGAAGGTCAGATGATCTTCACCTGCATCCACCCCGCCGCACACAAGGAGGAGCTTGAAAAGCTGCTTGAGAAGAAGGTCATTGCCATCACCGCCGAGGACAGCCACCGCTACGGCTCGCCCAACTGCGAAGCGGCCGGCAAGGCTGGTGCGTTCATGGGTCTGTATGCGATGATGAGCACCAACGGCGGCTGCGGCAAGTTCGTCTCCGGTCTGGGCGCTGCCCCCAATGTCAAGGCAATGGTCCTCGGCTGCGGCACGGTCGGTGCTGCCGCCATCGATACGCTGCATCAGATGGGCGCATGGGTGTCCGTCGGCGCAACGAATATTGGTCACCTGCGTGAGATCACCGAAAAGTACCACGGCGAGGTCAGCACCTTCATCTCCAATAAGTACAATATCAAGAAGATGCTCCCCGAGATAGACATGGTCGTCAATTGCGTGCGCTGGCCGAAGGATGCCACCGAGTATCTTATCGACAGGGAAATGGTCAGATCCATGCACAAGGGCTCCGTCATCGTCGACATTGCAAACGACTACGGCGTTATCGAGACTTTCCACGAGACCACCCACGAAGACCCCATGTACATCGAGGAGGGCGTTGTCCACTACTGCGTCAGCAACATCCCCGGCGCGATCGCAGGCTCGACCTCCGTTGCGTATGCCGCCTCAGTTCTGCCGCATTTCAGAAGCATCATGAAGAACGGTCTTGCCGACGCCTGCGCCAAGGACGGCTACCTGCGCAGAAGCCTGACCACCTACAAGGGCCTGCTCACCCACGAGGAGACCAGCGCAATTCAGGGCAAGCCCTGGGTCTGCCCCGAGGTCGTGCTCGGCATCGCCGACAAGCGGCTTGACCCCGCCCGTCCCGCAACGAGAACGGTGTCGGAGAACTTCTACCCCGAGTATGAGGAAGCCTGCAAGAAATTCAAGGGCATAAAGTAAGAGAAAAACCTATCGGCAAGCCAAACGGCTTGCCGATTTTTCTTCTTTGTATTTTCGCAGAACAGGTGGTATAATGAAGCGCATGACGGATAATTACGGAAGAAAAATTGAATATCTGCGCATATCGGTCACCGATGCCTGCAACCTGCGGTGCAGCTACTGCATGCCCGAGGACGGACCGAAGGGCTGCCCGTGCAAGCATACGATGAAGCCGGACGAGATAGTCGAGATAGCGTCCGCCGCAGCCGAGCTCGGCGTTAAAAAGCTGCGCATAACAGGCGGCGAGCCCTTAGTACTTGACGGACTGCCCGAGCTTGTCGAGAGGCTTGCGGCGATAAAGGGCATCGAGGATATAAGCCTTACGACGAATGCGACCCTGCTTGCGCCGCTGGCGGAGAGGCTCTATTCTGTGGGCATCCACAGGATAAATATAAGCCTTGATACGCTCGACCCCGTGAAATACATGCAAATGACCCGTGGCGGCAGGCTTTCCGACGCACTCGAGGGCATAAGAGCCGCAATGAAAGCCGGCATGAGCCCCGTGAAGCTCAACACCGTGCTCATAGGCGGGTTTAACGATGATGAGATCGAAACGCTCTGTGAGATCACGGTGCACTATCCCATCGAGCTGCGCTTTATCGAGCTCATGCCCATCGGTGACACTGCGCCCTTCGGCAAGGAAGCGTATCTGCCGAACAGCGCCGTTTTGGAAAAGCTGCCGCAGCTTGAGCCGATACCGAGCGAGAGCCACTCCGTTGCCCGGCTGTATAAGCTTCCCGACGCAAAGGGCAGGGTGGGGCTTATAAGCCCTCTGAGCAACCACTTTTGCGCCGAGTGCAACCGCTTGCGCCTGACGGCGGACGGCTGCTTAAAGCCGTGCCTTCATTCAGCCGACGAGATAAGCGTGCGCAACCTGCACGGCGAGGAGCTCAAGGCGGCGATACTCGATGCCGTTTCACGCAAGCCGCAGATGCATGTGGCGCTGTCGGCGACCGAGCACAGCTGCTCGCAGAGAAATATGTACCGCATAGGAGGATAACATGGCTAAGGTAGCTGCAATTTGCATAAGCGAGGTCAGGGGCATCCAGAAGCACGAGATACCCGAGGCGTTTTTGCGTGCCGACTACGGCATTGAGGGCGACGCCCACGCCGGAAACTGGCATCGGCAGGTGAGTCTCCTGAGCGTCGAGAGCGTCGAGACCCTGCAAAAGAAGATAGAGTTCGAGCTCAAGCACGGTGCGTTTGCCGAGAATATACTCGTCGAGGGCATGGCGGTGCACAAGCTGCCGGTCGGGACGAGACTGCGCATAGGTCAGGCCGAATGCGAGGTCACGCAGATAGGCAAGGAGTGCCACTCCGACTGCGCCATCCGCAAGGCTGCCGGCGACTGCGTCATGCCGAGAGAGGGCATTTTCGTGAAGGTCATCACCTCCGGCAAGGTCAACACCGGCGACGAGATAGAGATAATTAAATAAAAATCCGAGACTCAATCGTGAGTCTCGGATTTTTTCAGTCTGTCAAAGAACTAAGAAAAATAGAAGTAACGGGTAAAATCCAATACGCAGCAGGGGGAGTGTGAGGGGGACAAGGTCCCGCCTCAAATTAGATTATAGCCATCAAAAACGCCTGA
>CAKTQR010000038.1 GCA_934597175.1 uncultured Oscillospiraceae bacterium
GTCAGAGCCGCACCGTGACCGAGCCGCAGCGAGAAAGGTCCCGCCTCAAGTTTGATTATAGCCATCAAAAACGCCTGATAAGGCTTTTTGACGAGCGTAGCGAGATTTTTCGTGAAGCTGCGCTTCACAAAAAATGTGGCGTTATAGATAAACATGCATTTTTGCATGTTTATCTATGAGCAAGAGTGTCATGGGCGTCCTTGAGCGCCGAGCACAGCGCATCAAGCTCGTCCTTTGTCGTGTAGCGGGAGAGACTTATGCGCACAGCGCCGTCGATAACCTCGGCGGGCAGACCCATCGCCTCAAGCACATGGCTTCTGCCGCCCTTTTTGCAGGCGGAGCTTCGGGAGACAAATATGCCCTTGGCTTCGAGGAAGTTCATCAAGACCTCGCTTCGCCAGCCCGGGAGCGATACGCTCAGAATATGCGGTGCTCCGCCGCCTATGATGACCGCCTCCGGCATCTCGGCGACTATGCGCTCGGCTGCGTAATGCCGCAGCTGCGCCATGCGCTCGGTGGCGTCGGACATGCTCGCCTTGGCAAGCTCGCAGGCTTTGCCGAAGGCGGCTATCTGCGGCATGGCCTCCGTTCCGGCTCTTAAGCCGGCTTCCTGAGCACCGCCGATGATATAGGGCTTGATTTTGACCCCTGTTTTGATATACAATGCGCCTATGCCCTTTGGAGCGTGAATCTTGTGCCCGCTGACGGTTATCATGTCAGCGCCGAGCTTTTTTGCCGAAAACGGAACTTTCATAAAGCCCTGCACGGCATCGGTGTGCAGCAGGGCAGCGGACTTTGCCTTTTTTAAAGCCTTAGCGACGGCGGCAATGTCGGTGACTGCGCCGGTCTCGTTATTGACCATCATGAGGCTCACCAAAACCGTGTCCGGCCGAAGTGCGGCAACTACCGCCTCGGGGGAGACAGAGCCGTCCGGCTCAGGGCGCAGCATTGTGACCTCAAAGCCACGGCGCTTGAGCTCGTCCATCGATTTTCTCACCGCATCGTGCTCGACGGCCGAGCTTATGATGTGCAGCCCCCTGCGGCGCATGCTCTCTGCGCCGTTTATAATTGCCCAGTTGTCGCCCTCCGAGCCGCAGGAGGTGAAATACACCTCGCTCGGTGCGCAGTCCAGCGCAGCGGCAAGCTGCTTGCGGGCGTTATCCAAAACGGCCTTTGCCTCACGACCCTTCGTGTGGGTTGAGCTTGGATTGCCGTAGTTATCTAACATCGTTTTATAAGCAATGTCCGCAGCCTCGGGGCAGACCCTTGTCGTTGCGGCGTTATCAAGATAGACTTCCATAGACTACTCCTTGTATATAGAAATGGAGAAAAGCATGAAATATATTATATACACTCTTGGCTGCAAGGTCAACCAGTATGAGACGCAGGCGATGGAAACGCTTTTAAATGAGCACGGCCACACGGCGGCAGCCGAGGGCGAGACTGCCGATGCCGTCATCGTCAACACCTGCGCCGTCACCGCCGAGGCAGGGCGCAAGTCCCGTCAGGCGATAAACCGTCTGCGTGAGGAAAACCCCGATGCCGTCGTCGCCGTGTCCGGCTGCTACTCGCAGCTGAGCCCCGACACCGCCGAAAAGCTCGGTGCGGATGTCGTTTTCGGCAGCGGCGACAGGGTGAAATTAGTCGAAGCCATCGAAAATGCGGCGCTCACCGGCACGCATGAAAAGCTTCTTGACAAGCCCTTTGAGCGCAGATTGTTTGAGGAACTGCCCGCCGGTGCGGTCGCAGGCCACACCCGTGCGCTACTTAAAATTCAGGACGGCTGCGTCAACTTCTGCACCTACTGCATCATTCCCTACACCCGCGGCAGGGTGCGCAGTCTGCCGATCGAGCAGGCGGCAAAGCAGGCGAGGGAGCTTGACGAAAAGGGCTACCGTGAGCTTGTCGTGACCGGCATTGAGGTCGCCTCCTACGGCGTTGACCTCAATGGCAAGCCCGACCTTGCCGATGTCATCGTCGCCATTGCCGAGGCAGCGCCGCATATGCGCCTGCGCATGGGGTCAATTGAGCCGAGCATAATCACCGAGGACTTCTGCCGCCGCATCGCCGAGACCGGCAGCGTGTGCAGACACTTCCACCTGTCGCTGCAATCCGGCTGCGACGCAACCTTGAAGGCCATGAACCGCAAGTACGATACCGCAAGGTTTTTCGAGGCGACCGAGCTTCTGCGCAAATATTTCCCCGGCTGCGGGTTAACCGCCGACCTCATCGTCGGCTTCCCGGGCGAGACCGAGGAGCACCAGCGTGAGACCCTGGAGTTTCTCGAAAAGGTCGCATTTTCCGATGTCCATGTCTTCCCGTACTCCCGCCGCCCGGGCACACCGGCGGACAAAATGCCCGATCAGATAGACCGGGCCGAAAAGGCAAGACGCTCAAAGCAGGCGAGAGCCGTGGCGGAAAAGACACGCAGGGCATATCTTGAAAGTGCCGTCGGCACTGTGCTTCCCGTGCTGTTTGAGACTCACGAGGACGGCATGTGGCAGGGTCACAGCGACACCTACCTTCTCGTTCGTGCCGAGGGCGAGGACCTGCGTGGTCAGGTCAGGAATGTCGAGATAACCGGAGTTTCCGGCGAAACTCTTGTCGGAAAAACGGTTTGACAAGTTTATCACATAGCTTTATAATTGACGATATGCGAAAAACAGCGAAAGGAGAGCTCATAATGTCGAGAAAAGGAATCTATAATTTTTCAGCAGGCCCGTCCATGATGCCGGAGTCTGTGCTCAAAGCTGCCCAAAGTGAGATAACCGACTACCGATCCAGTGGGATGTCGGTCATGGAGATGAGCCATCGAAGTAAGCTGTTTGCTGATATTTTTGCCGAGACCAAGGCAAAACTTAAGCGTACGCTCAATGTGCCCGATACGCACGAGATCCTGTTTTTGCAGGGCGGCGCAACGCTCCAGTTTGCGGCGATACCGCTTAACCTCATGGGTGAGGGCGGCATGGCAAGCTACGCTGTGACGGGTAATTTTTCAAACCTCGCCGCCAAGGAAGCAAAAAAATATGGCACTGTCAGCATTGCCTGCGACAGCTCGGATAGAGACCATAGCTACATCCCCGCACAGGATGCACTCAAGATAGACGACGGCGCAAGGTATTTCTACTACTGCGCAAACAACACCATCTACGGCACGGAGTGGCAGTATGTGCCCGAGACCGGGAGCGTACCGCTCGTGTGCGATATGTCGTCGGATATCCTGTCCCGTCCTGTGAATGTCGCCGATTACGGCCTTATCTACGCCGGTGCGCAGAAGAACATGGCGCCCGCCGGCCTGACGGTCGTCATAGTCGATAGATCCCTTGCCGGAAACGAGCTCAGCATCTGTCCCTCCGTAATGAGCTATGATACGCTCATCAAAAAGGACTCCATGCTCAACACCCCGCCGTGCTGGTGCATCTACATGCTGGGGCTCATGCTCGACTGGCTCGAGAGCTTCGGCGGTATTGCGGAGATGGAGAAGATAAAATCTGCCCGTGCCGCAAAGCTCTACGACTATCTTGATAATAGTAAGCTGTTCATCCCGCACGCCGAGCCCGGCTCACGCAGCGATATGAATATTACCTTCCGCACCGGCAGCGACGAGATGGATGCCGAATTTGTAAAGGGTGCAGCAGCAAACGGACTTTTGAATGTCAAGGGTCACAGGCTCACCGGCGGCATGCGGGCATCGCTCTACAACGCTATGCCCATGGAGGGCGTGGATGCGCTAATAGAATTTATGAAACGATTTGAGGTCGAACACAATGTATAATATAAAGACAATAAACAAAATTTCGCCCGTGGGACTGGATAAGCTCAAGCAGCTCGGCTACAATGTCTCGGCGGATATAGACGATCCCGAGGGCATCATCGTGCGCAGTGCCGACATGCACGGGTATAATACGAATGCTTCGCTTCTCGGCATCGCAAGAGCCGGAGCGGGATACAACAACATCCCCATCGAGGAGCTTGCCGAAAAGGGCATAGTCGTGTTCAACAGCCCCGGTGCAAACGCAGAGGCGGTCAAGGAGCAGTCTATATGCTCGCTCGTCATGGCATCGAGAGATGTTCTCGGCAGCGTTGAGTGGGTAAAGAGCATCGCAAACGAGGGCGATAAGATACCCGAGCTTGTCGAAAAGGGCAAGTCCAATTTCGCAGGCCCCGAGCTCATGGGCAAGACCATCGGCGTGCTCGGCCTCGGCGCAACGGGCGCACTGGTCGCAAATGCCTGCCTTGCGCTCGACATGAATGTCATTGGCTACGACCCGTTCATGTCCGTTGAATCTGCGTGGAGGCTCAGCCGTGATGTCAAGCGTGCCGACGACCTCGGCGAGATCTACAGAAACTGCGATTACATAAGCGTCAACATCCCCTACAACGAGGACACGCACCACATGATAGATGAGCGTGCGTTTTCCATGATGAAGCAAGGTGTTCGCATCATAAACGAGTCCCGTGCCGAGGTCGTTGACGACGATGCGATGCTAAGAGCGCTTGAAAGCGGCAAGGTCGCAAAATATGTGACCGATTTCCCCAATAAGAAGATACTCGGCGGCAAGAATGTCATCGCCCTGCCGCACTTGGGCGCCTGCACTCCCGAGAGCGAGGACCGCTGCGCAGAGATGGCGGCACGCCAGCTGCACGAGTACCTGCAAAACGGCAATATCATAAACTCGGTCAATCTCCCGTCGGCAAGGCTTGAGCGCATGGGCGTGTGCCGCTTGTGCGTTATCCACCACAATGTCCCGGGCATGATAAACCGCATCCTCGACCTGATAACCGAGAAGAATATTAATGTCGAGCACATGATAAACAAGCCCCACGGCCGTTTCGCCTACACCATCATAGACCTCGGCGACGAGATCTGGGAGGACACCGCCGTGACCATCCGCAAGATGGACGATGTCCTGCGAGTGCGAGTGCTGTAAACCAAAATCGACCTTTCGTTTGAAAGGTCGATTTAATTTACAAATTATTATAAAAGATAGGATATTACCGTGCTATAATATGCACGAAAAGGGGGTAACGCCATGAAAAAAACCGCAGCAATGCTTATATCGACAGCCATGATGCTCTGCCTTTGCGCCTGCGGAGGCGGCACGACCGAGCCTACCCCCGTGCCGACCGAAACGCCCGCACCGGTCGAGTACACCAAGGACGACGGCAGACTCAAAATGGAGGAGACCTATAACTCAAACGACCTGCTGTTCAGTACGATAATCTACGAATACGACGACAGGGGACAGCTCGTAAAGCAGGCAGAGTTCGGCATAAACGACGCTCCCACGGGCTACAAGAGCTTTGAATACGATTCAAACGGCAGAAAAACGCTCATGACGAGCTTTGCCGCCGAAAACGACAAGGATTATTCCGAGGAATACCGCACAAGCTATGAGTACAATGCCGACGGCAAGCTCACAAAGGCGGTCTCGACTATAGAGGGCAAGACCATGTCCGTAACGGCGTATGAGTATAAAGACGGTCTGCTCGTAAGTGAGAAAAACTACGAGGGCGAGTCGTTCCTTGCGTCAGAGTATAAGTATGAGTATGACGAAAACTCTCGCAAGACCCGCTGCGTTCGTATCGATAACATCGAGGGCGATACCACCGAGAATCGCTATACCTACGCATCAAGCGGTCTGCTGCTCGCCGACCTCAGCTACGGCGACGACGGCAAGGTCATAAGCCGCACCGAATACAGCTATGACGCAAACGGAAATGCCGTCAAGCTCAGCGTTTATAACGCCAAGGGCGGGCTCATAAGCAGCACCTCGAATGAGTACACCTACGACGACTACGGCAATGTAAAGCGCTGCGCCGTGACCCACTCTGACGGCAGCAAGGGAACGACCACAAAGTACAAGTGGGAATACACCAAAGGTTAACAGATTATTTATAAATTTTAAGTAATATTGTGCTAATATTTATTATTAAATCATATTGATCAAGGTGAGCTTTTAATGAGAGAAAAATTTGCCCGATTTATGGCAGGACGCTATGGCACGGACCAACTGAACAAATTGCTTTCGGTGCTTTGCCTCGTGCTTGTAATTCTGGCTATGATCTTTAACGGAACTAAAGCTGCAAGCGTGCTTTGGGTCGTGGGCTTTGCGCTGCTGATGATCGTGTATTTTCGTATGTTCTCAAGGAATATCTATAAGCGCACGGCAGAGAACAACAGCTACATGAGATTTCGCTACAACGCCGGCAAAAGATTCAGAATGATCAAGGAGCGTTGGACGCAGCGCAAGGACTACAAGTTCTTTTCCTGTCCTGCGTGCCACACCACGCTTCGTGTCCCCAAGGGCAAGGGCAAGATAAACATCGTCTGCCGTAAGTGCGGCACATCGTTCCAGGGAAAGACCTGATGTTCGGTTTTGTTGCGGCCGACCTGAAGCGCCTTGACCCCGAGCAGCGGCAGCGCTACAACGCCTGCTACTGCGGTCTGTGCAACGCCCTGCACGAGCGGCACGGCCTGCTTGCCCGCATGACGCTGACCTATGACATGACCTTTCTCGTCATGCTTCTAAACTCGCTGTACGAGCCGCACGAAATGCACGGTGAGGACAGATGCCCCACGCATCCTATTAAGCGGCGCAGCTGGTGGCAGTCGGAGATAACCGATTATGCCGCCGACATGAACATTGCGCTTGCGTATCTTAACTGCATCGACGACTGGGAGGACGACTTAAACGCTGCCGCCTTTGCCGAGGCAAAGCTCATGAAGTCCTCGTATGAGCAGATCTGCAAGACATACCCCCGCCAGTGCGAGGCGATAAAGCAGGGCATGGCTCGGCTCAAGGAAATTGAGGACAGCTTTAAGCCCATGCCGGATGAAGCCTCACGCAGCTTCGGACTGCTCATGGCGGAGCTTTTCGTGTACAGGGAAGATCACTGGAGCGATGACCTCCGTGCGCTCGGCACGGCACTCGGGCAGTTTATCTATGTTATGGACGCCTGTATTGACCTTAAGGACGATAAGCGGTATTATAAATACAATCCCTTTGTGAAGCTCTACGGCAGACTTGACGAGATGCAGTGCTTTCGGGACATTCTGCAAATGCTGATGGGCGACTGCGTGTATCATTTTGACAGGCTTCCGCTCGTCCGTGATGCGGACATTTTGAAAAACATCCTCTGCTCCGGCGTGTGGAGCAAATTCAACCGGCATTATAATATCAAAGAAGAAAACTGAAGGAGCAGTGCCCCAGTATGGTACAAGACCCCTATTCCGTTCTCGGCGTTTCGCCGAACGCCAGCGACGAAGAGATAAAGAAAGCCTATCGTGAGCTTGCCAAGAAGTATCACCCCGACCGCAACCCCGGCGACGAGGAGGCGGCAAGGAAAATGAACGAGATAAATGCAGCCTACGACCAGATAAAAAACGGCACGGCGAATAATAACCGTTATGGAGGTTACGGCGGCTACGGCCAGTATGGCGGCGGATATAACCGTTACGGCGGCTATGGCGGCTTCGGCGGTGCGTATGAGCAGCCGCAGGAGCGGGCAGAGTGCCGTGCGGCGGTAAATTACATACGCAACGGCAGGTATAACGAGGCGCTCACGGCACTGTCGCAAGTGCCGGAGGGCGAGCGTGACGGCAGGTGGTACTACCTGAACTCCGTTGCCAACATGTACCTCGGCAACCGCATTGCCGCTCTTGACAGCGCAAAGTGCGCCGTCGAGCTTTCGCCGGATAACCCCGAGTACAATAAGCTCCTGCAGGTGCTCCAGTCCGGCGGCACATATTATACAAATTACAGCGACAGCTCCATGTCTAACTGCGGACTGTGTTCCGACTGCTGCAATATGTATCTGTGCTTTAGCTGTCTCACCCCCTGGGGCGGTTGCTGCTGCTAAAAAACAGCCGATGGGAACACCATCGGCTGTTTTTTAAGTTATGAGCTTTGCTATCTCACGCTCGGTAAATTCACTTAGCGCCGCAAAATCCACATGCGGTTTGTACTCGGCTTCAAGCAGGTCGTGATATTTTTTTGCCTGATTGAGATACCCGATGCCGCCGTCAAGCAGACTGCGGTACTGCTTTTCGAGCGCCTTGAGCTCCGAGCGGTGCGCACGGACGACCTCGGGGGCGACGAGAGCGTCGAGTCGCACATGCCGCCACGGGTCTTTGACCTGCATGGCGCTTGCCGAAACAAAGCCCAGAGCGTGGTTTGGCAAAAGCACGGCGTCAAGCTCGTCGGGGCACAGCGGGTTAGGGCAGATGATGGCGTTTTCGCCCCGTTCGGCGACACCGTCTGCTATGTGCCTAAGGTAAGCGTTTGCAAGTCCGAGCCTGTCGTCAATGAGATAAACTCGTTTACATAATTTATTTACCGTGCCGCTTAAGCACACCTCGCCCATGCAGCTTATGCCACTTATAAAGCGCTTTGTGATGTGCGCCTCCCGAGGTGCACCACGCTTTTTGCCCAGCTCACGCAGCAAAGCGCTTTGTGCACGCATTTCGACTGAAATGATATCATTATTGCCGATTAGCTCGGGAATCTGAATTTTTTTTATTGTTTTTGCCGCCGACAAAAAACCGTATGCCGCCTTGTACATCTGCCTGTATTTTGCGGTGTACTCGTTTATCTTTTCGCTTTCAATGGCTGCGCAAAATTGTCCTAAGTTAACATAACATCCATCGACCGCAAACAGCCTCGGCTCTAAAATATGCGGCGCAGTTGCGTCGGCAAAGCCGAGATGCAGCGCCGGAATGTAAACGCCGTCGAGAGACTCCGGGTCGCCGGAGCACAGTATGTATTCAACGGAGTACCCCAGCTCCTCTGCTTTTGCTGCAAGCTTTTTCATGAAGGTCGATTTGCCGCAGCCTGGACCTGCTTTTATAAGATGCAGCCGGTCGCCGGGAGCGCAGGCAAAGTTATCATACAGCGAGTAAAACCCGTCACCGGAGTTTGCTCCGAGGAAAAACCGAACACTCATTTTACCACCTCACTTCCTTATTGTATGCGCCGTTTGACAAATGCGTGAGGCGATGTTACTATTTTACCGACAGGAGTTAGATAAATATGAAAGAATACATTCTCTTTGACTTTGACGGCACTGTTTTCGACACCGCCGAGGGTATCACAAAATGCGTGCAGTATGCGCTTGACAAAATGGGTATACAGGCGGAGCTTAACGAGCTCATGTGCTTTGCAGGTCCTCCGCTTGTCGAGATGTTCATGCAAAAATACGGCATGAGCGAAAAGGAAGCTCTGCACGCCACGGAGCTTTACCGTGAGCGCTATCTGCCCATAGGCTGGTCCGAGTGCAGCCCCTTTGCCGGGATGCATGAGCTTATGCAGAAGCTGCGAGCTGGCGGCAAAAAGCTCGCCGTTGCAACGAGCAAGCCCGAGCATTTGGCACGGCAAATACTTGAACACTACGGTATGACAGACGACTTTGACCTCATCTGCGGCTCGGAATTTGACGGCACACGGGGGCAGAAGTGGGAGGTCATAGACTTCGTGCTCAAAAGCTTCGGCATCAGGCCCGAGGACGCTATAATGGTCGGCGACCGCAAATACGATGTCATCGGCGCAAAAAAGTGCGGCGTTGACTGTGTGGGCGTGCGCTTCGGCTACGCTGAGCCGAACGAGCTTGAGGAGCACGGAGCGGTCTACATCGCCGAGACGCCCGATGACCTGTACGATTACTTAACAAAATGACAAAACGAAAAACGAGGGCTGCTGCCCTCGTTTTTTACTCTATCTCGACTTGGATTATCTCTGTGTCCTTATCCATGGCGTACCTGACGGTGTTCCAAGTGCCGCCGGAGCTGCCGTTGTAGCAGGCGATGAGGACATTGGAGTTGTCCACCATGTACTTGTTTCGGCGCATCATGCAGCTTGGCGTGTAGGTGTCCTGGATAAGCGTTGTCGTGTCGCAGTGCATGAGAATATTGCGGTAGCGCCTGCGGTTTTGCTCCGACCATTTTGCCTCCTGCCCGTCGTAAGGCACGGCGGCTTCGAGCGTTATATCGTCAAAGCTATTTTTAAGCTCGATGACCGCCTCGGCGCAGTACATGTCGCAGCCGAGCGCCATGCCGCAAATAAAATGCTTTATGCCGGATTCGTACACCGCCCTGATGACGGCGGCAAGCTTTGTTTTAAATTCAATGCAGCGGGGGTCAGACTCATTATAGCCCCAAGGCAGCTTCTGCGGTCTGTGACCTGTGAAGCAGCAGCTTTTACCGTATTCGGACATGGTGCACCTTCTTCCTTGTCGGTATTATATTCCATGAAAAGAAAAATGTCAAAGAGCTATTGACAAATTGTTTTGCGGGACTATAATAAAGGCACAACCGAATAAACGATATATCTTCAGGGCAGGGTGAAATACCCGACCGGCGGTAAAGTCCGCGAGCCATTTGGCATGAACCGGTGTGATTCCGGTACCGACAGTATAGTCTGGATGAAAGAAGATGTTCGATGTGCGAGCACCTGAGAGATATTGTTCTTTCGGGTGATTTTTTATTCGTGGAGGAAATACCCATGTCACAGACACTAAAAGACAACCTTAGCTTCATCCTCATCTGCCTCTTGATTTTCGTAGCGATACTTGCTGTCGCATTTATCCTCGAAAAACTGCTTGTTAAGGACAGAAAAAAGCTCGGCAGCACGCATTTTATCTCGTATACGGCGATATTCTCCGCTATGGCGGGCTTTTTGATGTTCCTCGAGATACCGCTGTTTTTCGCACCGGCGTTTTATGAGATAGACCTCAGCGAGATACCCATTTTGATCTGCACCTTCTACCTCGGACCCGTGGCCGGTGTCGTCGGTGAGCTTTTGAAGATCGTTGTAAAGCTGGTTTTGAAGGGCACGACCACCGCATTTGTCGGCGACTTTGCAAACTTTGTCGTCGGCTGCTCGTTCGTGCTTCCCGCTTCGATAGTTTACCACATGAACAAGGGCAAAAAGTCTGCGCTCACCGGCATGATAGTCGGCACGCTCATCATGACCGTGTTCGGAAGCCTGTTCAACGCCGTGTACCTGCTGCCGACCTTTGCAGACCTCTACGGCATGCCGCTTGATGCCATCGTCGCAATGGGCACGGAGGTAAACTCCGCCATCAACAGCGTGTCGACCCTCGTCTTGTTCGCCGTCGTGCCGTTTAACCTTTTAAAGGGCGCTATCGTCACGCTACTCACGATGCTGCTTTACAAGCGTATCTCGCCGCTGCTTCACAAGGGCGACAAGAAGCTTCAGGAGCGCAGCGCTAAGAAAAAAGCCTGATCTTAGTCACCTTGCCCAGCCGCATTATGCTCAGGGCAAAGTTCAGACACTCGTTAAAGTAAATGATGCAGATATATCCCTTTAGGGCGAACACCGGCAGCACCTGCCACACGAGCAAAACGCCCAGCAGCGCATCGAGAAGGTTTATCCCCATGCACCAAAGCTGCTGACCCAGACCCTTGAGGCAGCCGTCGGCGACCATATCCGTGTACATTATCGGGATAAGCGGCGCAAGCAGCCGCAGGTAGTCGCCTGCCTCGGGCGAGGAGTATATCCGCACGCCGAGCTTGTCGGCAAAAATGAATATCACAAGGGCAACGGCTGACGAATAGCCGAGGCCCTTTTTTATAAGCGAGCTCACGGTCCTGGAGATATCATCGTTGTTTCCCCGCACCTGCGCCTCGGTAAGCTCGGGGATGATGAGCTCAGCCAGCGCCATGAGGATGCAGGCAGGGAAGGACAGAATAGGCAGCACCATGCCCTGAATGACTCCATAGCCCGACAGCGCCCTGTCCGCCGAAAAGCCCGCCGCCTTGAGCCCACGGGGAACGAGCAGGTGCTCCAGCGTCGACAGCGCCGAGCGGGCGTAGGCCGAGACCGCAAGCGGCAGTGCGACCTTGAGCATCCGTGAGGTGAGCTTGAGCTTCTGCGCAGAGTAGTCCCTGACCGAGTGGCGATCGGTGAGATAAAACAGCAGCATGCAGACAAAGGATATCACATCGCCGCAGACATTGCCGAGCATCACGGCGGCGCAGTTTTTCTCGATATCTCCCGCCGGGGAGTGCGTCAGGAAAAACGCCACAAAGCCAATGGTTATAAGCTGCTCGCTGAAGTGCACCACCGTCGGCTTCCACACCCTGCCGCAGGCTGTAAAGTAGCCGGACATGACCGATGACAGCGAAAGAAACGGCATGGAAAAGGCGATGAGCTTTAAAGACTTCACCGTTCTGGCGTCGCCTATCCATAAAAAGCCGATGGGCTCGGCAAAGCTCCACAGCACCGCAAGTGCGCTCAGCCCGAAAAACAGGCTGTAGGCAAAACACCTGCGCATAGCGGCGGCAACGCTCCAGCTGCGCTCGTGCCCCAGCTCCTCGGAAACTAAGCGAGTTGCGGCAAAGCGGATGCCGGAAACTGCAAAGGTAGTGCACAAAAACGCCACCGAGAGCACAAGCTGGTATAGCCCGATGCCCGCAGAGCCGATGCGGCCTGCCAGCCAGACCTGAAACGCCATGGAGATGGCGCTCATCGCAAGCGATGAGCCTGTGAGCAGGGCGGTATTCATGATTAAACGCTTTCTGTTGACCATACAGAAAGATATGCACAAAAAATTTTGTACATGCGTTGAATTTTTGTGAACAATGGAGTATAATGTTATTATAATGACAAATAGGGGGCATGACAAATGATAATTACCATCGGCAGACAGCATGGATCAAGCGGCAGAGAAATCGCAAGACTTCTCGCCGAAAAGCTCAACTACAAGTGCTACGACAAGGAGATCGTGGACGAAGCAGCAAACCACTCCGACTTCAGCAGAGACCTCATCGATGCCTTTGATGAAAAGCGCATGTCCGCATTTATTCTTCACGCAGGCGGCTACGGCCTGAACGAAAATTTCCGCCTGAACATGCAGGTCGTGTCGGCGCAGTTTGACGCAATGCGCAATATTGCCGACAAGGGCAACTGCATTTTCGTCGGCCGCTGCGCAGACTACATTCTGCGCGACTATGATAACCTCGTCAGCGTATTCATCCTCGGCGACATGGATGAGCGCCTGAAGTGCCTTGAGCGCCGCCAGGGGCTCGACGAGGCCGAGGCAAAGAAAAAGATAAAGGAAGTCGACAAGGACCGTTCAAGCTTCTACAGATACTACAGCGACCAGACATGGGGCGATGCGCAGAACTACGACATGTGCATCAACAGCTCCAAGCTCGGCGTTGAGGGCACCGTACAGGTCATCCTTGATTACATAAAAGCAAGAGGACTTAAATAAAAGCTGACGGTAGTCGACCACCTATCGCCTGTCAGTGTGCCCTTTCGTTGCTTTTCGCCTTTTTTCGTCTTGCCGGGCACAAAGCCCGACCGCACCAAAAGAAAGCCGAAAATCCCTCGAAAAACACTACTGACAGATGCTGCGCAGTTTTGCCGGGAAGGGTGCTGACGCAGTATGAGCAGAGATCTGCCCGTCAAAACCGATGGTCGTTCGACTCCCGTCAACTTCACAAAACCTAACAAAAATCCGCCGCAGAGACTTAACTCTGCGGCGGCGTTTTTTTATTTATCCGGCCAGGGAACGGGGGTCTGACCCTTGTCGACTATGAGATACGCCTTGTCGGCAACGAGCGCAAGCGGGGTGTCGGTAAGCGAGTCGGAGTAGAAGCTTTCGACCACGGTGTCCTCGGGAAACTCCCTGTAAAACCTGCGAACTTTCTCCTCGCCGTGACAGTTGAGCCCGTCTATCTTTGCCGTGTGCTTATCCATGTTCGTTGCGATGAGCCTTATGCCGAGCCTGTCGGTCATGGGCTTCACCACAAATTCCGGGGAAGCGGAGATAACGAGGTCGTCCGGTCTGCGCTGCTTAAGATACCACGGGCAAACCCACGATTCGTGTTCGTCCCAATAGGTCTTAAGCTCGGCGTCAATGTCCGGCAGATAGCGGATAAAGCGCATTGCGCCCTCCTTGAGCTGCTCTTTGGACATGATCCTCAGCAGATACAAAAGCCCGTGCCACAGCGCCACCGGCAGGCAGCGCAGGAAAATGAGCGGATGCCGCTTCAGCGACCACTTTGCAAAGGTCACGGATGAGTCGGGGTAAAATATCGTTTTGTCAAAATCGTATACATTCATTCTTCGTCTATCCTAAGAGTTCTTGTAGCGTTGAGCACGGCCAGTATCAGCACGCCCACATCGGCAAACACCGCAAGCCACATGCCCGCAATGCCCAGTGCGCCCAGCAGCATTATAGCAAATTTGACCGCCAAAGAAAAGGCGATGTTCTGCTTTGCAATGCCAACCGTGTGCTGCGATATCTCAATGGCAAGCGGAAGCTTTCTTATATCGTCGTCCATGAGCACAACATCGGCAGCCTCCACCGCAGCGTCAGCGCCCAGTGCGCCCATCGCAACGCCGACATCCGAACGGGCGAGCACCGGTGCGTCGTTTATGCCGTCGCCGACAAACAGCAGTGTGCCGGCGTGCTTTTGCCGCAGCAGCTCCTCCACGGCGATGACCTTGTCGGTCGGCAGAAGCTCGCTGTAGACATTGTTGACGCCCAGCGCCGTTGCGACCGCCTGAGCCGTTCTCTTACCGTCACCCGTGAGCATGACGGTTTTCTCGACACCGAGCCTGTAAAGATCGCTGACAGCCTGCTTTGCGCCGTCCTTTATGCGGTCGTCAATAACGATATAGCCGCCGTAAATGCCGTCTGCGGCGACATGGACGACCGTAGCGTGCTCGGTCGGGGTCTTGGGCGTAATGTCGTTAGATGCCATCAGAGCAGCGTTGCCGACAAGCACCCGCCTGCCGCAGACCGTAGCTTCAACGCCGCGACCGGCAAGCTCACGCACATTGGTAACGAGCCTGCGGTCGGGCAAGCTCTTGCATGCCCTGCGCAGCGAAAGCGCAATGGGGTGGCTTGAGTAGCTCTCGGCGGCAGCGGCGAGCGTTATAAGGTCAGCGCCGCTTATGCCGATGGGCTCAACGCCCGTGACCGAGAAGCTTCCCTCCGTGACCGTGCCGGTCTTATCCATAACGACTGTGCTCGTGTCGGCAAGTGCCTCAAGATAGGTCGAGCCCTTTATCAGAATACCGTGTTTTGATGCACAGCCGATACCGCCGAAGAAGCTCAGCGGCACGGAAATTACAAGTGCGCAGGGGCAGGAGACGACGAGGAATATAAGCGCCCTGCGAATCCACTCGGTCCAGTTGCCGTCAATGAGCGACGGGATAACGGCAAGCAGCACCGCAAGGGCGACTACCACGGGGGTGTACACCTTGGCAAAGCGGGTCACGAGCGCCTCACGGCGGGACTTGCTGTTAGCCGAGTGCTCGACGAGATCGAGCATCTTTGACACCGTCGATTCTTTAAATGTGCTGCTCACTCTTATGCGCAGCACGCCGCTTAAATTAACGCAGCCTGACACGACCTGCTGACCCTTTTTGACGGTGCGGGGCATTGACTCGCCCGTCAGGGCGGAGGTGTTAACGCTGCTCTCGCCGTCCATGATAACGCCGTCGAGCGGGATGCGCTCGCCCGGGGTCACGGTGATAATAGTGCCGACGGGGATGGTGGTCGGGTCAAATTTCTGCAAAACGCCGCTGACCTCAACGCAGGCGTAGTCGGGACGGATGTCCATGAGCTCGGCTATCGAGCGGCGGCTCTTGCCGACGGCGTAGTCCTCGAAGCACTCGCCGATGCGGAAAAACAGCATGACCGCCACCGCCTCGGGGTACTCGCCGATGCACAGTGCGCCTATCGAGGCGACCGTCATCAAAAAGTATTCGTCGAAAAACTCGCCGTGCAGAAGCTTTATTATCGCATCGCTTATTATCTCAAAGCCCAGGACGAGGTAGGGAACTAAAAACAGTCCCAGCATCAGCCACTGGTTGAGATTCGGCTCGGAGCTCGTGTATACCCACACGCCGACAAACAGCGCAGCGCCGAGCAGAATAATTATAATATCACGCTTGAGAGTCTGCTTTTCTTCCTGCATAGTCATCACTCCTCAAGATGTTTTATGCCGATATCCAGTATCGAAAAAATGTGCCCGTCGTCGAGGGAATAAAACACCGTCTTGCCCTCGCGACGGAACTTTACGAGCCTGTGCGAGCGCAGCACCTGCAGCTGGTGCGACACCGCCGACTGCGATGCGCCTAAAAGCTTCGCAAGGTCGCACACGCAAAGCTCACTTTTTGCAAGTGCGTATAAAATGCGCAGCCGTGTCTGATCGCCGAAGATGCGGAAAAAGTCCGAAAGCTCGCTAAGCTCGCTCTCGTCCGGCATATCCGTGCGGCTTGATTCGCCCATGGTGCGCCTCCTTCATATGAAAGACTATTCATATATAAATGCTACACTGACAGAGCAAAAATGTCAAATCCGCATTGACATAATTTCAGGAAACTCAATTATTCCTTGACATAATATAAAAAGAATGATATATATGTGTGGGAGGTGCTGACTATGAGAGGCTCAATGCTAAAGCAAATTCTTGACGACAAGGGCATAACCATAAGCGAGCTGGCACGGCGATTGAACGCTCCGGCGCAGACGCTATACAGCATGGTCAAAAGGGACAACCAGAAGGTCGACTTTGACCTCATGATGCGCATTTGCAGCGAACTGAATGTGCCCGTTGAGCGTATGTGCGAGAATATCAGCCTGCCGAGGCTTCCGGATAACCGGGAGTGGGAGCTTGTGACGAGCTACAGGCAGCTTGACGATAACGGCAAATCGCTTGTGGACATGGTCGTCGAGCATGAGTTATCCAGGCTCGAAACTCCGGCCGAGACCGGCAGCTTAAAGGTCATCCCACTGTATTCCACCCCCGCTGCCGCAGGCTACGCCTCACCGGCGTTCGGCGACGATTACACCGATTACGAAGTGCCCGAGGGCACGGCTGCCGACTTTGCCGTGCGCATTGACGGCGACAGTATGGAGCCTTATATCAAGGACGGCTCGGTCGCACTGTGCAAGAGGGGGGCTATTATCCGTGACGGCGATGTCGGCCTGTTCTTCGTTGACGGCGATATGAAGTGCAAGCAGTATTGCCAGGATTATGCGGGCAATGTGTACCTGTTTTCGGCCAACCGTGAGCGTGCCGACGCCGATGTCGTCATCAGCTCCAGCTCCGGCATAACGCTGATGTGCTTCGGCAAGGTGCTCACCGATAAGCCCATACCCCTGCCGGCGGAGTAAAGGAGCAAGCGTATGTATTGTTATAAAGAAAAGCCCGATGTATTCAAGACCGAGCATGTCATTGACCCCGAGGGCGACAAAAAGCTCAGGCTGTACCTGAGCTTGGGCGCTGTGGGACTTGCCGCCGTGCTGGCGGCGATAGGCTGCATTTTCGTCCCGATAACGCAGCTGTACGATGTCGGCGGCGTGGGCAGATTTATCCTGCGGGCGGTGCTGATAGTTGTCATGGCGGCGGCGTACTATTTCGTGCACGAGCTTGCACATTCCGTTGTGCTCAAGCGCCTGACCGGCGACACGACAAGGATAGTTTTTGAAAAATACCATGCCCGCTGCGTGAGCGATACGGCGTTCACCCTGAAAGGCTACCTTATCTATTGCTTTGCGCCGGTCGTTATCATTGGCGTGGTGCTGCTGATACTGAACATTGTGCTGCCGGACAAGTTCTTTTGGCAGGTTTACATAATTCAGATCATAAACATTGCCGGTGCGGCAGGCGAGTTCTACGCCACCTACAGGCTCATTAAAGAAAAGAAAGAGCTTGCCGTTTTAGACGATGGAGAGAAGCTTGCATATTGGACATGAAAAAAGGAAGCAGTTCAAAACTGCTTCCTTTTAAATTTTCATATCATGCGCTTGCCGAGTATGTGAAGCTCATACCGGGGTACTTCGTCTGCGGGTCGATCCTTGCGCCGTTGACATACATCTCAAAGTGCAGGTGCGGACCGGTGGACATGCCGGTCGAGCCGACATAGCCGATGGTCTGACCTCTCTTGACGGTCTGACCGACGGAGCAGGCACGGGAGGACATGTGCGCATACAGCGTCTGCATTCCGTTGCCGTGGTCGATCATGACATAGTTGCCCCAGCCGCCGTTCCAGCCGTCGCTGGAGCTTACGACCTTGCCGCTGTCGGCAGCGTAGATGGCGCTGCCGTAGCTTGCGCCGATGTCGGTGCCGCCGTGGTTTTTATACTCGCCCGTGACGGGGTGGACACGAGGACCCTGACGGCTGGTTATGTAGGTGCAGTAGGACGGCCAGACAAGATTGCCCGTGCCGACGGAACTGCCGCCGCTATTACCGCCGGAGTTGCCACCATTGTTATTGTTCTTATTGACTTCTTCCTCGGCCTTCTTCTGCTCGTTGAGCTGCTTTACCTTGGCCTGGATCTGCGACTGGAGAGCGGACTCCTGGCTGTCAAGCTCGCTGAGGACGGAGGCGTTGTCGTTGATCTCGGACTGGAGAGAGGTGATGACCGCCGCAGCTTGGGTGATGTCTACCTGAAGCTGATCTTTAAGCTGGGCGCACTCGACCTTGTTCTGCTTGAGCTCGGCCTGCGCCTCCTCGTACTCGGCCTTGACCGTCTTAAGGTCTGCGACCGACTGCTTGTACGAATCCTCAAGCTCCTTATCGCTCTTCATGATATCGCCGATATCATCGATAAGGCTCAAAAACTCGCCGATACTGTTTGCGCCGAAGAGGACCTCAACATAGTTGTATCTGCCGCTTTCCTCCATGGCACGCACACGCTTCTTATACTTTTCAAGCTGCTCATCGGCGGTTTTCTGCGCTTCATCGACCTCCTGGGTCTTGCGCTCGATGAGCGCATCGTGCAGCTTTATCTGTTCCTCAAGATTCATGATCTGCTGATTGGTCAAAGCCAGCTTGCTGTCAAGAGCGGTCTTGAGCTCGACCTGAGCGTTCTTCTTGTTCTTGAGGGAATTGATGGTTGCCTCATAGCTTGCCGACTGCTCGGAAAGGGCGGCCTTCTGACTTTTAAGGTCGTCTATCTCGGACTGCGTCACCTTTGCGGAAGCGGTCATCGGTATAAAGCCGACGAAAAGGCTTGCCGCCATGACAAACGCAAGCACGAACGAGAATATTGGTTTCAAGAGTTTCTTTTGCATATAAACCTCCATTCGTCTTCTTCGGATCATATTCTAACTCGTACATTATACACCATCTGTCAAGCATTGTGTTAACAAAATGAAAAAAAGCACCCGGGAACTTGTCCCGAGTGCTTGAAATTTAGTTATCAGAACAGGCCGTTTGCAGTGAACAGAGCTGCGAAAACAGTGGAAACAACGGTCATGAGCTTGATAAGGATGTTGATGGAAGGACCGGAGGTATCCTTGAACGGATCGCCGACGGTGTCGCCGACAACGGCTGCCTTGTGGGCGTCAGAGCCCTTGCCGCCGTGGTTGCCTTCCTCAATGTACTTCTTTGCGTTATCCCATGCGCCGCCTGCGTTGGACATGAACATTGCCATCATAACGCCGGAGACGAGCGAGCCTGCGAGCAGACCTGCAAGAGCGGTAGAGCCGAGGATCAGACCGACTGCCAGAGGAGCAACGACTGCCATGATGCCGGGTACGAGCATTTCCTTAAGAGCAGCGGTGGTGGAGATAGCAACGCAGGTCTTGTAGTCGGGCTTTGCCTTGCCTTCCATGATGCCGGGGATCTCACGGAACTGACGGCGAACTTCCTCAAT
>CAKTQR010000039.1 GCA_934597175.1 uncultured Oscillospiraceae bacterium
GAGTGCGGCGACAAGGCCGATATTGCGGCTCACAGCGCCAGCGAGTGGATCATTGACACGGCAGCTACCGAAACCGCCGACGGAGCTAAGCATAAGGAATGCACCATCTGCAAGAAGGTGCTTGAAACCGCAACGATCCCCGCAACAGGCAGCACTCACACCCACAGCTACGGCACAGAGTGGAAGTATGACGGCACCAATCACTGGCATGAGTGCGAGTGCGGCGACAAGGCCGACACGGCAGCACACAGCTTCCAGTGGGTGATCGACAAGGCCGCTACCAAGGAGGCCACCGGCATCAAGCACGAGGAATGCACCGTTTGCGGCGTCAAGCGCAGCGAGAATACGGTCATCGACAAGCTCCCCGACAGCGGCAACACCGGCAATACAGGCAGCGGTGATAATAACACCGACAAGCCCGGAAAGGACGACTCCACCAAGTCTCCTCAGACCGGTGACAGCAGCAACCTCATCGGTTGGTTGGCTGCTCTGTTCGTCAGCGGCGGCGTTCTGACCGTGCTGGGCCTGAACGGCAAAAAGAGAAAGGAATCCGAGGTTGAATAAGCCAACGCTTCCGAAATCGAAATAACCTAAACACAATAGGCGGTGACGGATCATTCCGCCACCGCCTGTTTTCCTGAAAGCGGACTTGGCAGCAAGTCCCTTTCCGAAAGGCGGCAACCACAACGGCGTTGCCGCTTTTCGGAAGGGCTACAGGACACGATGTGTCTGTGGGAGGACGACCCCCCATCGGCACCGGTCTGCCGATGCTTTTTGACTTCCTGGATGAAGTCAGAATATTGAAGTAAAAGTAAAGCAAGGTGAAGCAATGCAGGATAACAGAATACCGCCGCAGACAAGACCCATGACCGAGGCGGAAATGCTCCGCAGGCGTGAGCTGCGCCGTGCGGCGATCAAAAAGCATAAGCGGAGAAGGACGCTCTTTCTTACCGCCTGCGGCCTTGCGGCGGTGCTGCTCATAGCGGGCATCGTGCTGCTGTGCCGTAGCTGCGGCCGCAACGAGGGCATCTACGGTAGCTTTGCAATGTCCGACAAGAGCTGCGTCTATACCTTCCGTGAGGACGGCAGCGGAGAGCTGTGGCTCTCCGGCGCACCGTATAAATTCCGTTTCACGCTGTCCGGCAGAACGCTCTCTATCGACTTTGAAGCCGAGACACTGACCGACTGCGAGTACGAGGCGGCGTATACCGATACGGGGCTTGAGCTGACCGCAGGCAAGGGTACGACGACACAAGGCGAGAAATACATACTGAACAGAATGGAAAAATAAGACCCATGCGGTCATGAAAGGACGGTGACGGCGATATGCCGCCTGAAAAGAGATTAGCCGACCGGACGGCAATCTCCGGCACAGTTTCAAGAGCGCTCAGCAAGTAAAAAACTTGCTGGGCGCTCTTTCTTTATGCCTTCGACAAAAATCAGCCGATGGAATATGACGATAAGCTCGTCCGTCAGATAATAAAATGTGTAGTGGTGGAATCAAAAGAGAAAATTGAGGTGGTCTTTATCGGCGGCACGGAAATCGAGATGACGCTGTAAAAAGCCTTGAACACAGAAACGGAGTGATGTAGAATGATTGTGACAAGTGTTCAAATCAAGACAGCGAAAACGCAAAGACATCTCTATTGTCTTGTCTTCAAAGAATGAGCACCTGTCGAAAGCGACAGGTTCTTTTTTTATTCTCGGGACGGTGAACAAGATGTATTTTGAATACGGCGAAACGGAGATAAGCTATCTTCGGCAGAAGGACAAGCGCCTGTGCGAGGTCATCGACCGAATCGGGCATATCGACAGAGTCGTGGACACCGACCTGTTCTCCTCCGTTGTGCACCACATCATCGGCCAGCAGATATCCACCAAGGCGCAGGCGACGATATGGCAGCGTATGCTGGACGCACTCGGCGAGGTGAACGCCGAGACCATTCTTTCCTCCGGTGTTCCCGAGCTTCAGGCGCTGGGCATGACCTTCCGCAAGGCCGAGTATATAACCGACTTTGCCGAAAAGGTGCACACGGGTGCATTTGACCTGAATGCAGTCGAGCACATGAGTGACGCCGACGCTATCCGTGAGCTGAGTACCCTCAAGGGTATCGGCGTCTGGACGGCGGAGATGATACTGCTGTTCTGCTTGCAGCGCCCGGATGTGTTCAGCTACGACGACCTCGCCATTCAGCGTGGGCTGCGGATGGTGTACCATCACCGCAAGATCTACCGCAAGCTTTTTGAAAAATATCGCCGCCGCTTCAGCCCCTATTGCAGCGTGGCAAGCCTGTATCTGTGGGCGGTCTCGGGAGGCGCTATCCCCGAAATGAAAGACTATAAGCCGAAAACGAGGTGAACGCTATGACATACATTCAGCACTACAACTCCCCCTTGGGCGGAATTTTGCTGGCAGCGGATGATATCGGGCTGACCGGCCTGTGGTTTGACGGGCAGAAGTATTTTGCCGACACTCTCCCCTCCGAGTACACCGAGCATGAAACGCCGATACTTACCGATGCAAAACGCTGGCTTGATGTTTACTTCACGGGCAATGAGCCCGGCTTTAAGCCGCCGCTGCACATTGTCGGCTCGGCGTTCCGGCAGAAAGTATGGAAGCTTCTTTTGCAGATACCTTACGGGCAGACCGTGACCTACGGCGAGCTTGCCCGGCAGCTTGCCGAAAAGCAGAGTGCCGGACATGTGTCCGCTCAGGCAGTCGGCGGTGCGGTCGGGCATAATCCGATATCCCTCATCATCCCCTGCCACCGTGTCGTCGGTGCAGGCGGCAGTCTCACAGGCTACGCAGGCGGCATCGATAAGAAAATCAAGCTTTTGGAGCTTGAGCATGCCGACACGCAAAAGCTCTTCGTTCCGAAGAAAGGTACGGCGTTATAAGTTTACATAACGCCGATGTTAGTTTGCGTTGCTTGCTGCAACGGCAGGCTTTGCGTACAATAGTGGCAGCTTCAAGGAAAGGAAGTTGAATACTATGCTAAGTGAAAACATCAAACGGCTGCGCAAGGCAAAGGGGCTTTCGCAGGAGGAGCTTGCAGTCAAGCTCAATGTCGTGCGCCAGACGGTGTCAAAATGGGAGCAGGGCTTGTCCGTGCCGGATGCCGATCTTCTGATAGCGCTGTCGGAGGTTTTTGAGACCCCGGTGAGCACCCTGCTTGGAGAAACGCCTGAGGTAACGGAGGCGGACAGTCTCAAAGCGATAAGCGAAAAACTGGAGGTCATAAACCTCCAGCTTGCGAAGAAAAAGCACTCAAAGCGCAAGGCGCTGTACTGGGTGTTCGTAACGCTGGCGGCGCTGACGGTCATCGGGTTTGCGGTGCTGTTTTGTCTTGACAGCCCATATCTCGGCTGGGACTACTCCGACCCCGAGACCGCCGTTTTCGGCGCAGCGTTCCACGCATTCGAGTTCACCTTCGTCCGCCTTGCCCCCATCGTCCTCATCGGCAGCATAATCGGCATTGCCCTGACGAACAAGAAAGACTAAATGCCGTTGTATTTGAATATTAAAACCTGCTGACGCACAAAATACCTCCGTAAACATTTTTACGGAGGTACTTTGCTGTGAAAAAGAATATTCTTGTTTCCGCCGTGGCACTTGCGCTGTGCAGTGTGCTGTGCGGCGGGATGATCGCTCCCGTCAGTGCCGAGAACACCGCTCCGATTGCCGAAAACTTTGAGTTTGAGACCTACAGGGGCGTGTCCTTCGGAGGGCAGCTCGCAGCCGTTGACCCCGACGGCGACACGCTCAGCTACGAGATAACCACAAACCCCGTCAAGGGAACGATAGACCTTGACGACGACGGAAGCTTCGTCTACACCCCCGCCGACGGCAAGCGTGGCAAGGACTACTTCGGCTACAAGGCCATCGACGCCGAGGGCAACCGCTCGCAGGAGGCGACGGTCATCATCAAGCTCGTCAAATGCGACAGCGATGTAAGCTACATCGACATGGTCGGAAGCGGGAGCTTCCGCAGTGCGATGAAGCTTGCCGAGTGCGGCGCATTCGTCGGCAAATGCATCGGCGGAGAGTATTATTTTGAGCCCGAGCACAGCCTCACAAGGGGCGAATTTCTGAGCCTTTGCCTTGAGGCAACGGGCACAGATCTGCTCTCGGGCGTTGTGAGCACCGGCTTTTCCGATGACGATGACATCCCCTTGTGGCTGAAGTCTTATGTCTCGACCGCCGTCATGCAGGGCATCGTTAAGGGTGAGCTCACCGACAAGGGCAATTGCTTCGGTGCTGATAAGGAGATAAGCCGTGCCGAGGCGGTGGTCATACTCGACCGCACGCTCAGGCTTTCGGATGTGAGCTACCTCAAGGTAAGCGACGCCGTTCCCACCTGGGCTGCGCAGTCGGCAGCCAACCTCACCGCCTGCGGCATCACTGCCGCCGACGAGGCAACGGAGGACACGCTCAGCCGTGCCGAGGCTGCGGACATGCTCGCCGCCGCAATGGATCTCATAGAGGCAAGATGACAAAACGGAGTGCAATTGCACTCCGTTTATTTTTTGAGTTTTTCGCACAGAGCTTCGTCGGCCTGCGCCATTATGGTGGTGTAGTCGGTGTACACGACCTTGCCGGGCATCGAGCCGGACGGCTTGCGCACAAAGCGCACCATGGTGTAGTCAACGGCGGTCTTGCCGCCGTCTCTGCCCTGCGAGTAGTAGGCGGCGATGGACGCTGCCTCGGCTATCGTCCGCTCGGGCGGCTGCAAGCCGTCGCAGGATATGATGACATGGCTGCCGTGCACCTGCTTGGTGTGCAGCCAAATGTCGGTGCGGCGGGCAAGCTTCGTTGTGAGCTCGTCGTTCTGGCTGTTGCTGCGGCCGACCAAAATCTCAAACCCGTCTGACGAGACAAAGCGCAGCGGGCCCTGCTTTTTTGACTTATCGGGCTTTGCGCCCTTTTGCTTTTTAAGATAGCCCGTCTCCAAAAGCTCACGACGGATGTCGGCAAGGTCACGCTCGGTCTCGGCTCTTTCTAACTCATCGAGCACGCTGTTGAGGTAATCAAGCTGCTTTTCGCCCTCGGCAACCAGTGCCGTCAGGTGTGCCTCGGCGGTCTTGAGCTTGGTATACTCCTTGAACATCGCAGCCGAGTTTTGCTGCGGGGTTTTGAGCGGGTCGAGCTTAATTTCGACCTGCGGGCAGCCGTCGGTATAGTAATCCTCGACTGTCACGGAGCTGTCGCCACGCCTTATGCGGTAAAGGTTTGCGGTCAAAAGCTCTGCGTTTTTGCGAATTTCATCCCTGCCGTAGGTGCGCTCGAGCTCCTCGTGCTGGCTAACGAGCTTGCGCTGCATGCGGTCACGGGCGGTCTTGACGGAGTGCGAAAGCTCCCGTGCTCTGCGGCGGCGGCGCTCTAAAAGCTCACGCTTTGAGTAGTAAGCGTCGAGCAGCCCACAGAAGCTGTCGAGCGTTTGCTGCTCATACTCTGCGCCGTACTGCTTTAGCGGCATGAACGAAAACTCGGTGGGCTTGCCGTCCTTTAACAGCAGAGTGGGGGTGAACTCCCCTGCCCTGACGCTTTCCAAAAAAGCTCCGACGGCATCTGGCAGGCAGCTAATGTCATTAAACGCCCTGTGCGCAAGCTCACGGCAGGCAAGCGGCGATAGGCCGGAAAAGCCGTCAAGCAGGCGCTTATCAAGGGGCTTTGACGCATCGGAGGCGTTTAAGACCGCCTCTATCTGCGCCCTGTCGCAGTTAAAAATGAGCGGCTTGCGCTGCTCGGGCGGAAGCCGGTATATCATACCCGGGAGCATGCGCCGCTCGGCATCTCCGCCGTATTCCATGCGGCGCAGGCAGTCGATTATCCTGCCGTCGCTGCCGACGAGGACGAGGTTTGAGCTGCGTCCCATGAGCTCAACGGCAAGCTTCAGATTCACGCTGTCGCCGAGTTCATTGTGCGATATTATGTCAACCAAAAGCAGACGCTCCCAATTCGGCTGCGTGAGCTTTTCAATTCTTGCTCCGACGAGGTATTTGCGCAGGAGCATGCAGAACATCGGCGGCTCGGCAGGGTTTTCAAAGCTCTGCTTTGTTAGTGCTATCCTGCCGCTGCCCGCACCGGCGTTGATCAAAAGGCGCAGGTTTTCGCCGTTATTTCGCACGGAAAGCAAAATTTGCTCACGCTCGGGCTGCTGCACTTTATCTATGCGAGCGCCCTCCAATTTGGGGCGAAGCTCGGATAAAAGCGCCGAGAGCATTACGGTATCAAGTGCCATGTGTATCCTCCACGCAAATTGCGTACAGCTCGTTTATCCGCTCGGTCATGCCCTGCAGGTACAGCCAGCCAAACAGTGCCTCCAAACCAGTCGCAGCGTGGTACTGGCCGATATCCGCCTTGTGCGGCACGGAGTTTACCTTGGCGTTGCGGCCACGCTTATACAGTGCAAGCTCATCGGCGGTAAGGTGCGGCAGAAGCCGCTCCATAGCCGCAGCCTGCGCCGGTGCGTTGACGATGGCGACGCACTTTTTGTGCAGGTCGGTCACCTTTTTGTTGCCGTCCGAGCACAGCATGGTGCGGGTCAAGAGCTCATACACGCCGTCGCCGATGTGTGCAAGGCCGAGCATGCTGATATTATTAATGTCACGAAGCTCCATTTTGGGGCAAAAGTAATCGTTCATGTAATCACCTAGTTTAAAAGGGCGGCAAGCCGCCCTTTTTTATTTATTCGTCAGAGTCCAGCTCGTCTGCAAACTCCAGCTGGGTCTGCAAGATCTCGGTCGGGGCTGTGCCCTGAGTGGTCTGCATTTCGAGCCACTGCTCACGGGTGATGAGTATCTGGCGGGGCTTTGAGCCCTCGAACGGACCTATGATGCCCATCTCCTCCATCTGGTCGATGATGCGGGCGGCTCTTGAGTAGCCGAGCTTGAGGCGGCGCTGGAGCATGGAGACCGACGCCTGCTTGGTGTCGAAAATGACATCGACGGCCTGCGGCAGCAGCTCGTCATACTCGGGCTTGCTGTCCGCTGCGGGTACTATCTCGCCGCCCTTGCTGCCGGAGCTTTTCTCCTCGGCGGCTTTTTCGATCTGAGCAATGATATCCTCGCTGTAATTTGCGGTCGACTGCTCTTTTATGAAGCTGACGATAGCGTCACGCTCCTCGTCGCTGACAAATGCGCCCTGGACACGCAGGGGCTTGCCTCCGCCGAGGGGAGCATACAGCATGTCGCCCATGCCAATGAGCTTTTCTGCGCCGTTTTGGTCGAGGATGATGCGGCTTTCAAGCGACGACGACACCGCAAAGGCGATGCGGCTGGGGATATTGGCCTTCATAAGACCGGTGATGACATCGGCAGACGGGCGCTGAGTCGCAATGACAAGGTGCATGCCGGCGGCTCGTCCCATCTGAGCGACACGGCAGATGCTCTCCTCGACCTCCTTGGAGGCGACGAGCATAAGGTCTGCAAGCTCGTCGATGACGACGACGACATTTGGCATCTTGGGCTGGCCGTTTTCTAAAAGGTGCTCGTTATACGCCGAAAGATTTCTCACACCGAGCTCCGAAAACAGCCTGTAGCGCTTGAGCATCTCGGTGACCGCCCACTGGAGCGCACCGGCAGCCTTCTTGGGGTCGGTGACGACGGGGATGTACAGGTGCGGGATGCCGTTATAAACGCCGAGCTCGACCATCTTGGGGTCTATCATGATGAGCTTGACATCCTCGGGATCGGACTTATAAAGCAGGCTTATGATAAGCGAGTTCATGCACACCGATTTGCCCGAGCCCGTCGTACCGGCAATGAGCAGGTGCGGCAGCTTCGAGATATTGCCCACGACTGCGTTGCCGCCGATATCCTTGCCGATGGCAAAGGTGAGGTCGGCTTTGGAGGTCAGGAATTTGGGCGAATCGATGATATCACGCAGGTAAACGGTGCTGACAAGCTTGTTGGGCACTTCTATACCGACGGTGGAAATTTTATCGGGAATGGGCGCAATGCGCACATTCGAGACACCGAGGGCAAGAGCGATATCGTCGGAGAGGTTTGTTATTCGGCTGAGCTTCACGCCCTGTTCGAGCTCAAAATCGTACCTCGTGACCGTAGGCCCGTGAGTTGTATCCGTGACGGTGGCATTCACGCCGAAGCTGCGCAGGGCGTTTTCAAGCCTCGTGCGATTCATGTCGATCTCCTCGTCGACATTTGCGGCGACCGAGTGCCCCTTGCGAAGCAGGTATATAGGCGGCTTTTCATAAGAGCCGTCGTCTTCCTTGGATTCAATTTCATCTGCGACCGCAGCGGTTTCCGCCGCCACCTCGGCTGCGGACATTTTCTTCGGGGGATCGACTATCTCGCCGGCTTCGGTCGCCCCGCTGCCGCTGAGCTTGACTCCGGCAAGAGCTTCCGCCTCCTCAATGCTTATAGGCTCAACATCGGCGGTGTGGTCGACCTTAGCCTCGGCTGCGGGCTTTTTATTCTTTTTGCCCGGCTTTTCGGTATTGGTCTCCTCAGCCTTGCTCTCCTCGGTCTTTTTTTCAAAGGTCGGCTCATCGTCGAGGGGGATGTCTATCGTGCTGCGCTTTGCTTTTCTCCTGCGAAGCTTTTCCTCCTCATCCTGCACGGGCCGGCTTTTTTCGGACTTTTCGGGCTCAGGCTCGGGCTCGTACTCCACCCGCCCCCTGCTCGTTATCCACTCGATAAGCTTGCCGGGCGTAACGCCGAAAGCGTTGAGCGTGAAGAACACGAACAGGACCACAAGCAATATCGCAGCGCCGTAGAAGCTGAACGCCTTCTGGAAGGCAAACGCCAGCAGTCCGCCCAGAACGCCGCCGCAGGTCACCGCCTTGCCGCCGTTGTACAGTGTGCCGAACACCTCACCGACGCCCTGAATGTTTTCAATGATGATGTTTGAAAACAAAAGGTCGAGCGTTGCGCCCAGAAGCAGCGGAATGAGAAATGCCGAGGTCGTTCTGAACACAACGGGTCTGCCGTGGTGGAAGCCCTGGATAACGGCGACGAGCACGAGGACCGGTGCGCATGCCCAAAAGCCGTAGCCGAACAGGCCCTTTAGTACCGAGCTTATCGCACCGACGACTATGCCGTCGCTGGAGAATATCGAGATGCCCGTGAGCAGCGCCGCAAACGCAGAGACAATGGCCGCCACCTCACGGCGAATGGGCTGGGGCTGGGTCTTGGCGGCAGTCTTGGGCTGCTGCTTGGACTTTGTCTGTCCGCTCCGTGCCGTGTTTTTAGTCGTGGTTTTTTTATTTTTTGTCTGTGCCATTACTAAGCTATCCCTGCCTTTATCAGAATATCATGGAAAGAATTATCGTGAGTGCGCCGACTACCCAGCAGTAGTAGGCAAAGCCGCCGAAGCGCTTGCTTTTTGCGATCATTTTCAAAAGTCCTATCGCCAGAACGCCGGACACCATTGCGGCGACCATGCCGATGAGATACGCCGGTATGAGCGAGGCGTCTATGCCGTTTTTGATCGCCTTTATAAGCTCCAAAAGCGTTGCGCCCAACACCGCCGGAATACTCATAAGAAGCGAGAACTTGACGGCGTAGCTGCGGTCCTGACCCGTTGCGATGCCTGCGGTTATCGTCGTTCCCGAGCGGGAAAGTCCCGGCAGGGTCGCAACACACTGGCACAGGCCGATGATGAGTGCGTCGGAAAAGCGCATGTTTTTCTCGGTCTTTGTGCCCGGAGTCATCTTATCGGAAACCAGCAGCATAAAGCCCGTGAGGATGAGCGCAATGCCGACAAACACCGTCGACTGCGAAAGCTCGCCGATATAGTCGTTGACCGGCAGGACGAGCACCAAAGGCAGCGTTGCGGCAACGATGAGAAAGAACATTCTTGCCGCCGGGTACTTCCTGGGTCTGCCGTCTGCGGTGATCTCCTTTCGTCCGGACAAAAGCGCCAGCACCTCGACGACCATCGCCTTTATGTCGCTCCAATACATGAAGCAGATGGCAATAAGCGTACCGAAATGCAGCAGGACATCGAAGAGCATGTGTCCGCCCTCGATATCCGACATATTAAAAAGATTTTGGAGTATTGCAAGATGTCCCGAACTGGATATCGGCAAAAACTCCGCAACGCCCTGTACAAGACCTAAAATTATGGCTTCGCCAATGGTCATATCAGCCCGCCTCCGTATCCTTTTGCGATATTATGTATACTTAACCCGGTTATTTTATCATATATTGTATAAAAGCACAATAGTAAAAAAAGACGGAATTCATCCGTCTTTTTTGCTATTATCGCATGCCGAGTGCAGATAATCCAGCGCATCGGAGAGAGTTCCGATGCTGTCGATGAGGCCGCAGTTGACCGCCTCCTCGCCGTAAATGACGCTGCCGACATCGTTTGCGATCTCGTCGGTGGCGAGCATGAGCTCGTTATACCGCTCACGGCTTATATTCGAGTGGCTCGTCACAAAACCCACTATGCGCTCCTGTATGCGGGCAAAATAGTTATAGGTCTGCGGAACGCCGATGACGACGCCGTTCAGGCGCACGGGGTGTATCGTCATCGCCGCCGACGGGGCTATGAAGCTGCGCTTTGCCGCAACGGCAAGCGGTACGCCTATAGAGTGCCCGCCGCCGAGGATGAGCGACACCGTGGGCTTTTTCATGCCGGCAATGAGCTCCGCTATGCCGAGCCCCGCTTCGACATCGCCGCCGACGGTGTTTAAAAGTATCAAAAGTCCCTTTATCTCCTCGGACTCCTCCACGGCGGCAAGAAGCGGCATAACATGCTCGTACTTCGTCGTTTTCGTGTCCTCGGGCATAACCTGATGCCCCTCGATCTGCCCGATTATCGTCAGGCAGTGTATCATTCCCTGCGGCGTTTGGGCAGTCACGCTGCCCAGCTCCTTTATCTCGTCCAAAAAAATCACCTCTGACTTAGCATAACCAAATCAGAGGCGAAACTATCAAATTATTCGTTATATGCCGCCAATACTCCTTTATAGGTCATGTAGCAGTCGAGCTTTGCCACGACCTCGAACGGTGCGTGCATGCTCAGGACGGGGACGCCTGCATCGATGGTGTCGATATTGCGGTTTGCCATGAACTTGGCTATCGTGCCGCCGCCGCCCTGGTCGACCTTGCCGAGCTCGCTCAGCTGCCAGATAACGCCGTTTTCGGCAAAGAGCCTGCGCAGGTGTGCAACGACCTCGGCGGAAGCGTCGCTCGTGCCGGATTTGCCCCTTGCGCCGGTGAACTTGCAAATGCCCATGCCGTAGTTGAGTTTGGAGTCGTTGCGCTTTTCCGAGACCTCGGGGAAGTTCGGGTCGAACGCTGCCGTGACATCGGCAGACAGGCAGAAGCTGTTTTCAAAGCAGCGGCGCAGGCTCACGCCCTGCTGCTCGCAAAGGTCCTCCATGAAGCACTCAAAGGCGCTGCTCTGCATGCCGCTGACGCCGTCAGAGCCGGTCTCCTCCTTGTCGGCGAGGATGCAAACACAGGTCTTGTTGGGAACTTCAACATCAAAAATTGCGTGCAGCTCTGCGAATGCGCACACACGGTCATCGTGGCCGTAGCCGCCGATGAGCGAGCGGTCGAGACCTATCTCACGCACCTCAAATGCGGGCACTGCGGTGAGCTCGGCGGAAAGGAAGTCCTCCTCGACGATGCCGTAGCGGTCGTTGAGGATGCTCATTATGCTCAGCTTCACTCTGTCGCTGCCGTTATCGGCGTAGGGCACGCTGCCGATGAGGATATTCAGCCCCTCGCCGGTTATGCCCTCCTCCATGGTCTTTTTCATCTGATCCTTGCCGAGATGCGGCAGAAGGTCTGTGATGACGAACTGGGGGTCTTCCGGCTCACGGCCGATGGTGACATCGACGACCTCGCCGTTTTTGAGCGCCACAACGCCGTGCAGCTCTAGGGGGATGGTCACCCACTGGTACTTTTTTATGCCGCCGTAGTAGTGGGTCTTGAAATATGCAAGCTCATCCGACTCGTACAGGGGATTCTGCTTTAGATCGATGCGGGGTGCATCGACATGAGCGCCGGCGATGACGCAGCCTTCGTTCAGGGGCTTTTTGCCGATGACGGCGAGCATGAGTGCCTTGCCCCTGTTGTTGCGGTAGATCTTCGTGCCGGGCTTGAGCTCCATGCCGAGCTTATACTCGACAAAGCCTGCCGACTCCGCCTGCGCAATTGCGAGCTTCACCGCCTCACGCTCGGTGCGGGCGGCATTGAGAAAGCTCATGTAGTCACGGCTGTAGTCCTCAACGGCGATGCGCTCGTCGGTACTTATCAGGTCATAGCCGTTTTTCTGCTGATAGAATAACTGGTTTCTGATTTCATCCATTTTTCAGTACTTCCTTATATAGTTTTTTGCATTTATCGGCAAAGTCCCGCTCGGTGGTATCATTGTGCAGGACATAGTCACAGCTGTTTTCGAAAAATTCGTTCGGCTTCTGCGCTGCGATGCGCTTTTCGGCATACTCACGGCTGATGCCGTCACGCTTCATGATGCGCTGCACCCTCGTCTCGGTCTCGGCAATAACACCGATGACCGCCTTGCAGCGCTTGGCAATGCCGCTTTCTATAAGCGCAATTGCGTCGATGGCAGCAAGCTCTCCGCCGCTCATGGCGAAATCGCATAGTCTGCGCTCGACCTCAAGCGATATATAGTGGTGCGTTATCTCGTTTAAAAGCTTCAAGTCCCGCTCCGAACCGAACACAATGCCGCCCAGGCGCTTGCGGTCAAGCTTTCCGTCCACCACCGAGCCGGGGAACGCCGTTTCGATGGCGGCAAGAAGCTGCGCATCCGTTTCAAGAAGCTCGTGATACACGGCGTCGCAGTCAATTATCATCGCTCCCAGCGCTTCAAGCTGCCGCAGGGCTGTCGTTTTACCGCAGCCCGTGCCGCCGGTTATGCCGAGCACGGTGAGGTCATCGGCAAGCGCTTTTTTTATCGTCTGCTCCGGCAGCGCCGCTTCACGCAGAATTTTATACGGCGTTTTGCTCATATCGATGATGGTCGACTCCGTTCCGATGCCGCACTCTCCGCCGTCGATCACAGCGGAAATTTTGCCGTCAAAGTATTCGATGACTTTCGCTGCGTTCTTGGAGCTCGGCTCGCCCGAGGGGTTTGCCGACGGGGCGGCAAGCGGAAGCTGCGCCTTTTGCAGGAGCTCAAGCGTCAGCGGATGGTCGGGACAGCGCAGCGCAACGGTGTCCCCGCCCGCTCGGACTATCTCCGGCACAAGGGGCTTTGCCTTTAACACTATCGTCAAAGGTCCGGGCCAAAAGCGCTTTGCAAGCGTTTTCGCCTGCTCGGGGACAGGCTCACAGTAGCGCTCCATGCTGCCGCTGTCGGGTATCATGAGCGCAAGCGGCTTTACCTGCGGTCTCCCCTTGACCTCGTATATCTTTTCGACCGCTTCGGCATTTAATCCGTTGCCCGCCAAACCGTACACGGTTTCCGTGGGCACGGCGACGAGCTCGCCGCTTTTTATGAGCTCGGCTGCCGGGTCAATGTTGTCTTTTATTATCGTTGTTTTCATATCCATTATGCCCGATTTTTAAGCTTTTCCGCCCGATCAGCCGTCACAAGTGCGTCGATTATCGGGTCAAGGTCGCCGTTTATGACATTTGCAATGTTGAAGTTGCGCACATCGCCGGTGAGGCGGTGGTCGGTGACTCGGTTTTGCGGGAAGTTATAGGTGCGCACCCTGTCGCTGCGGTCGCCCGAGCCGACCTGACTTTTGCGCTCGGCCGCTATCGCCGCCTGCTGCTTTGCCTGCTCGGCCTCATAGAGCTTGGAGCGCAGAATTTTCATCGCTCTGTCCTTATTTTTATACTGGCTGCGCTCGTCCTGACACTCGACGACAACGCCGGTGGGCAGGTGCGTTATCCTTATGGCGCTCTCGGTCTTATTAACATGCTGGCCGCCTGCGCCGGATGAGCGGTAGGTGTCTATCTGAAGGTCATTCGGGTTTATCTCAAACTCGACCTCCTCGGCCTCGGGGAGCACGGCAACGGTCGCCGCCGAGGTGTGTATCCTGCCGCCGGACTCCGTTTCCGGCACACGCTGCACCCGGTGACCGCCCGCTTCGAACTTGAGCCTTGAATACGCCCCCTCGCCCTCGACAACAAAGCTTATCTCTTTAATGCCGCCAAGCTCGGTCTCGTTTAAATTGACGACATCTATCTTCCAGCCACGGCGCTCGGCGTACATGGAGTACATGCGGAAAAGATCGTAGGCAAACAGCGAGCCTTCCTCGCCGCCGACGCCGCCTCGTATCTCCATAATGACATTGCGGCTGTCGTTCGGGTCTTTGGGCAAAAGCAGTATCTTGAGCTTTTCCTCAAGCTCAGCCAGCTTCTGCTTTGCCTCGGAATACTCCTCCTGCGCAAGCTCCTTGAACTCGGGGTCTGACATGAGCTCCTGCGCATCCGCCATCTGCTTTTTACGGGCACAATACTCACGGTAGCACTGCACTATAGGCTCAAGCTCCTTTAGCTCCTTGGCGCATTTGGTGTACGCCGCTGGGTCTGCGAATATCTCGCCGCTTTCCATGCGCTGGTGTATCTCGTTATATTTATTGTCAAGCTGTTTTAACTTTTCGAGCATAGCAAACTCCACATTTTTCGTGATGTTTTATCATAGCACACTTTGGCGCATATGTAAATTATCTTAACTTCATCTTAACTGCCAAAATGCGACCGCAGCAGCGGAGGCGGCGTTTAAAGAATCGACGCCGTGGGACATGGGTATCTTCACGGTGTAGTCGCTGTGCATGACGGTCTCCTCGGAAAGTCCACTGCCCTCGTTGCCGATGATGACGGCAAGCTTTGCCTCATTGCAAAGTGCGGGGTCTTCGATGCTGACGGACTTATCCGTGAGCGCCATGGCGGCGGTCTTAAAGCCGAGCGCTTTCAGCTCCAAAGCGCTGTCGATGCGTGTCCACGGAATCTGAAACACCGTGCCCATGCTCACCCGCACCGCACGGCGGTACAGCGGATCGCAGCAGGTCTTTGTAACAAGCACGGCATCAAAGCCGAGGGCGGCGGCAGAGCGGAATATCGCCCCGACATTTGTGGGGTCGGCTAAGCCTTCGAGCACCGCAACTCTGCGGGCACTGCGGCAAATATCCGCAGCGTCCGGGAGCTTTGGTCTGCGCATTGCGCACAGAACGCCACGGGTGAGCTCAAAGCCCGTGAGCTCTGACAGCACACGGCTTTCGCCGGTGTAGACCGGCACGCCCTCGCAGGCGGCAATTATCCCGCTCGCCTGACCATTTATATGCCGCCGCTCCATCAAAAACGCCGTCGGCTCGCAGCCGAAATTTAGCGCATATTCTATGACCTTGGTGCTCTCGGCGATGAAAATACCCTTTTCAGGGTCTGATCTTTGCCTCAGCTGCGCCTCGGTGAGTCTTGCAAACGGCGCAAGCTCGGGTGCGGAAATGTCTTGTATCTCAATAATTTCAGCCATTTTGCAGTCCCCTTTCGTTTTGCAGCCTGCGGAACATTTTCATGAGCACTATAACGGCCGCAGTCGCAAGCACGACCTCCGCCACGAGCTGCGCATATGCAAGGCCGTACAGCGGGAACAGCTTATCGAGCACGAACAGTGCCGGTATCTCAAGCACAAGCTTGCGCATAAGCGCAAATATGAGCGATTTGCCGCCCATGCCGCAGGCTTGGAACACGCCGACGGCGACAAAGTCGATGCACAAAAACGGCAGTGCAAGGCTCATGCCTCGCAGGAAGCGAGCACCGTAGGCGACGACCTCCGGCTCGTTGAGAAATGCCGCAATGACGCCGCCCGAGCCGAGGTACAGCCCCGCCGCAAGCGCAACGATTATTGCCAAGGAAATTTTCGTCGTGAACATTATCGACTGCTTCATGCGCTTTATATTGCCGGAGGCGTAGTTATAGCTTATAAGCGGCATTATGCCCTGCGAAAGCCCCATAGTGCAGTACAGCGGCACCATGCTTATCTTGTGGGCAATGCCCATCGCCGCAACGGCGGAGGCGCTGTTGTAGGCGGCAGTGAAGTTATTCAAAATGGTCATGCCCGTGACATTGAGAAGATTCTGTATCGATGCCGGGATGCCGACAACGCAGATGTCCTTTGCAATATCCTTGCGGAACGAGAACATGCTCGGCTTTATGCAGACATAGGTCGTCTTGCGCTTGAGGTAGAGTATCACGAGGAAATACACGCAGGCAAAGCAGTTTGCGATAAAGGTCGCAAGTCCCGCTCCGGCAGCGCCCATGCCGAGACCCCACGGCAGGATGAATATCGGGTCGAGGATTATATTCAAAACACAGCCGCTCATCATGCCGATGCTGGCATGCAGCGCCTCGCCCTCGGCACGCACAAGGTAGGATATGACGACATTCATGATAGCAGGCACTGCACCGCAGGTGACCGTCCAGAAGAAATAGTCCGAGGTCGTCTGCCATGTCGCTGCATCTGCGCCCAAAAGGCGCATGAGCGGGGTTTTCAGCACCGTGCAGCCGATCGCCATGACAACGCTGAATATAAGCGCCGAGTAAAAGCCGAAGGCGGAGCTGCGGTAGACGGTGTCATAATCCCGGCTGCCGAGAGCACGGCTCATTTTGCTGGATGTGCCGACACCGAAGAGATTGTTCACCGCATTGAACGCCAGCAGCACCGGTGCAACGAGCGTTACACCGGCGTTTTCCACGGCGTTGTTCAGTTCGCCGACAAAGAAGGTGTCGGCAAGGTTATACAGCACCATCACCAGCGACGCAAGCACCGTCGGGATGCATAGCTTTGCGACCGCAGCGGGTATCGGGGCTGATTCAAAAATTTCGGTCTTGTCTGTGTTTTTCATTTCTTGATCCTGTATTTTCCCATGATTCCGAGGGTTATGAGCTTCATAAACGCCTTTTGCGTGTTCTGCATGACCTGCTCCTCGCTCTCTGTCTTGCCGTGCTCTATCCATGTTGAAAGTATGCCGACCATGGTCGAGGCTATGATGCCCGAGAAGTAGTCAAACACCGTCTCGTCCTTGATATACGGGTGGAAGTTGCGTTTCATCTGCTCGCTTCGGCGCAGGCTCTCAACAAGAATATCCGTGCGGTGTATCCTGACGATGGTCTCGAGCAGGGTGACATTTTCAAACCAGTAGCGGAACACCGCCACTCGTATCTCCTCGCCGGTCTCCTCGGCTCTTTTGAGCGCCGCTTCAAAGCTGCGGTCGCACATGAGCATGAGCACATCCTCAATGCAGTCGAAATTGCGGTAAAAGGTCGAGCGGCTCACGGTGGACACCCGCTGGATATCGCTTATGGTTATCTGCTCAAACGGCGTTGTCTCCAATAGCTCAAGCAGCGCAGAGCATATGAGCTCCGCCGAGGCATAGGCTCGCTTATCGTTCTTGATATGGTACATTTCGCCCTCCGATGTTTCATTTCTTACGGTACTATTGTACCATATCTTTTCTTGTTATACAATAGGGACATCATTAGAAAGGAATGATTTTCATGAGCACCAACATCATTTATTGCTTTTCCGGCACGGGAAACTGCCTTGATTTTGCGAAAAATCTCGCCAAGGCGCTCGGGGATACCGACATCGTCATGATGCGCTCCCAGCCCGTTGTCACCGATGCCACGCAGGCGAAAAGGGTCGGCTTCGTTTTCCCCTGCCACGGCGGCGGTCTGCCCGGCGGAGTTGAGGAGTTTATGAAGAGCGTAAAGATAAGCCCCGACGCTTATGTGTTCGGCATCAGCCAGTCGGCAAGCTACCTTGGCACGGGTCTTTACAAGCTAAACAAAATTCATCCCCTCAGCTACTGGAAGGGCGTTACCCACCAGTGCACCTGCATTTGGCTGTTCCCGCACACGCTGATGCTCCCGCCCACTACCCCGAAGCTTGCGCAGAAGCGCAGCGAAAAGCTCGCCGCCAAGATAGCAAAGGATATCCTTGCAGGCAAGATCACCGAGAAAGAGCCGCCCTGCAATCCCCTAAACTCCGTTGAGAGCAAGGCTTGGCCGAAGCTTTCCGGCAAAAAGGCAAAGAAGCTCGCCGTCAATAAGGACACCTGCGTTTCCTGCGGGCAGTGCGCAAAGCTGTGCCCCAAGGGCAACATCAAGCTTGTCGACGGTCACCCCAGCTTCGGCACAGACTGCATCCAGTGCCTCGGCTGCCTGCAATACTGCCCGACGGAGTCCATTTATATGGGCAAGAAAACGCAGAAGCGTGAGCACTACCACAATCCCAACATCACCCCCGAAGACCTCATGCAGACAGTTATACATATCGATTGATTGGATTTTGAATTAATATTGAT
>CAKTQR010000040.1 GCA_934597175.1 uncultured Oscillospiraceae bacterium
GCTCGAGCGCTTTGAGCTGCCCCGTGAGGAGGCAATAAAGCTCATGGAGGAAAAGGACGAGCCGTACAAGGTCGAGCTTATAAACGACCTGCCCGAGGACGCAGTTATAAGCTTCTACAAGCAGGGCGACTTCACCGACCTTTGCGCAGGCCCGCATCTGGACTCCACCGGCCGTGTCAAGGGCAATGCGATAAAGCTCACCTCCTGCACCGGCGCATACTGGAGAGGCGACTCCAACCGCAAGATGCTCCAGCGTGTCTACGGCACATGCTTTATGAAAAAGGACGAGCTTGACGCTTACCTTGCAAGGATCGAAGAAGCCAAAAAGCGTGACCACCGCAAGCTCGGCAAGGAGCTGGGGCTGTTCATGCTCACCGACGAGGGCCCCGGCTTCCCGTTCTTCCTGCCCAAGGGCATGGTGCTCAAAAACACGCTTATCGACTACTGGCGTGAGGTGCACAAGAGATACGGCTATGTCGAGGTCTCGACCCCGATGATCCTCAACCGCCAGCTGTGGGAGACCTCCGGCCATTGGTTCCACTACAAGGAGAACATGTACACCACGCAGATAGACGGCGAGGATTTTGCCATTAAGCCCATGAACTGCCCGGGCGGCATGCTCGTTTATAAGTCCGAGCCTCATTCCTACCGTGACCTGCCCATGAGAGTCGGCGAGCTCGGCCTTGTCCACCGTCACGAGCTGTCCGGTGCGCTGCACGGTCTGTTCCGTGTCCGCTGCTTCACGCAGGACGATGCGCACATCTTCATGACCTGGGATCAGATGAAGGACGAGATAAAGGGTGTTGTCAAGCTCTTTGACGAGGTCTATTCACTGTTCGGCCTGCCGTATGAGATAGAGCTTTCCACCATGCCCGACGACCATATGGGCGACGAGGCCGACTGGGAGTTTGCGCAGAACACCCTCAAGGAAGCCATCACCGAGATGGGCAAGAAGTATATCATCAACGAGGGCGACGGCGCATTCTACGGCCCGAAGCTCGACTTCCATCTTCAGGACTCGCTCGGTCGTACCTGGCAGTGCGGCACTATCCAGCTGGACATGCAGCTGCCCGAGCGCTTT
Organism: uncultured Oscillospiraceae bacterium; assembly: GCA_934597175.1. GTDB lineage: Bacteria > Bacillota > Clostridia > Oscillospirales > Oscillospiraceae > F23-B02. Next base: position 1,082 of record CAKTQR010000040.1, read on the forward strand.
GAGCTTGAGTATGTCGGCGCAGACGGCGAAAAGCACCGCCCCGTCATGATCCACCGTGTCGTGTTCGGCTCGATAGAGCGCTTCATCGGCGTCATCACCGAGCACTTTGCCGGTGCGTTCCCGACCTGGCTCGCTCCCGTTCAGGTCAAGGTCATGCCCATCACCGACCGTGTCGATGACTACGCAAAGCACATTGCAAAGCGCCTTGACAAGCTCGGCTTCCGCGTGGAGACCGACCTTCGCAACGAGAAGATCGGCTATAAGATCCGTGAGGCACAGAGCCAGAAGATCCCCTACATGATCATCGTCGGCGACAAGGAAGCTGAAAACGGCACTATCTCCGTGCGTACCCGCTCCGGCGGCGACGAGGGCGCAATGAGCGTCGAAAGCTTCATCGAAAAGCTCAGCGAAGAAGTTTCTACGAGAGCAAAGTAAGAATAACAAAAAAGGTCTCAATCAAACGATTGAGACCTTTTTTTAATGCGAATTAAAATAATCAACGGCGGAATCTGTTATCATCACGAGGTCACATTCGCCGTTGTCGAGTGCGGCGAGGTAATCCTGCGCACCGCCCTGGATGCGGGATATCTGACCGAGCTTGTTGCTTATGCCGGTGTTCTCCTGCATGAGGTCGAGGTAGCACTGCGATGTGCCCATGTAAAGGGTCTTGCCCCTTATGGAGCTGCTGCCCGAGCCCTTGGCGGCGAGCACGAGCTTGTCGGACATGTAGGTCACGAGAATGGTGTAGTCTGCCGACTCCCTATCGAGGACGACGCCGCCCCAAGCGCAGTCAATGTTGCCGGAATTAAGCTCAACGAAGGCTTTTTCCGAGTGTATCGGCTGCACCTTAAGCGACCAGCCGAGCTTATCGCACACGGCCTTGGCAAGCTCAATGTCAAAGCCGTCGTAGCCGTTGCCGCTTTTTATCGCCATGGGCGCAGAGTCGAGGTCGACGCCGATGATAAACTCACGGGGCGCAATGTAGCCGAGCTCGGCCAGAGCATCCTTTGTCGAGGGAAAATCGACGGCGTTTTTGCTGCCAAACCACTTTGCCGCAAGGTCGCCTATCGTTCCTGCATAGGAAAGCTCACGCAGCGCCTTGTCGATGTAATGATAGGTCGAGTCGCCGTTTCGAAAGCCGATGGAGTAATCCTGACTGCGCACGGTCTTGACCGCTTTATATTTACCGCCCCCGCCGCATGCGCACAGGCAAAGCACCATGCACACGATGAGCAGGAGGCTTATTATTCTTTTTTGCATCCGTTTAAACACCCCTTAGGCTTTAGATGATACAAGAAATTTATGTACAAATCAAGTGTTTTCCCGTAATTTCGGCACTGCCCGTCAAAAGCAGCGAGGCGAGTGCGCCGTCCTTGAGCTCCGCCCTGACGCTGAGCATGCCGCAGGGGTTTTGCAGCGCCACGGTCTGCGACTTTCCCGACCTTGCCGCAAGATACGCAGCGCACGCCGTCGAGCCGCTGGCGCACGAGCTTTCCCACACGGCGGTATCCGTCGAGCGGACATAGACATAGGGCCTGAGCGTGCTCCCGTCAATGAACATGAGCCCCAGCGCATCGGCTTTTAGCTCCTCGCACCATGAGCGGATATTCGCCTCGGCGTCGGAAACGCTGAGCGCACCGTCGCATATAACATGGCTTATGCCGGGAAAGCGCACGACCGGCAATTTGAACGAGCCGAACTGCGCCGTTTCAATGCCGACAGGCAAGGGCATTGCGACCGTGCCGAGGAATTTATCTTCGCCGAGCCTTTGCACCTTGACGCACAGCGGCTCATCTGCGCCCGAGACCTCGAGCGTGATATCGCCGCTTACCAAGCCTGCTTTCTGCGCCGTGAGTGCGGCGGCGGAAATACTTGCATTTCCGCAAAATTCGCCGCCCATCATTTGCAGGCGAACGGCGGCTGCACCCGTCGGCTTTTCCAAAAAGCCGACCTGCTCGACAGTCGTGTCGGCTGCCATTATAAGCCCCGCAATGCGGCTTTGCTCGCTGCGTTCGCACGGCGTTTCGACTATCGCCGTGATGTTGCCTGTGGGGTCGATTTTAAAATAAGAGTATTCCATTACGACTGATAATTGCGCAAAAACTGCTTCGTGCGCTCGGTCTTGGGATTGCCGAAGACCTCCTCCGGCTCGCCCTGCTCGACGATGACGCCGCCGTCCATGAAGATGACACGGTCGGAGACCGCTCTTGCAAACGCCATCTCGTGCGTGACGATGACCATGGTCATCTTCTCCTCGTGAAGCTGCTTTATGACCTTCAGGACCTCGCCGGTGAGCTCGGGGTCAAGTGCGCTCGTCGGCTCGTCAAAGAACAAAATGGTGGGGTCCATCGCAAGGGCTCTAGCTATCGCAACACGCTGCTGCTGACCGCCGGAAAGCTCGCAGGGGTAGGCGGCTGCTTTCTCCTCGAGACCCATTTTTTTAAGCAGCGTCATTGCACGCTCCTCAGCCTCCTGCTTTGTGCGGCCGAGAACATGCACCTGCGGGTCGGTGAGGTTTTTGAGCACCGAAAAGTGCGGGAACAGGTTAAAGTTCTGGAACACGAGGCCGAAAATGCTGCGTATCTTCTTGAGCTCGGCCTTGCCGGAATACACTGCCTTGCCCTCATCGTTATTCTTTGCCGCCACCTCGCCGAGGTAGATAAGCTCGCCGCTGTCCATCTCGGTGAGCAGCGTTGCGCAGCGAAGAAGCGTCGACTTGCCAGAGCCGGACGGGCCGATTATCGACACGACCTCGCCCTTATCGACGCTCAGACTTATGTCCTTGAGGACATGCAGCGTTGCATCATTGAAGCTTTTTTGAATGTGGTTTATCTCTAAAACTTTCATTTTGCATATCCTCCTTACCTATAATAATTCATCGATTTTTCGACCTTGCCCATTGCGTAGTCGACAATGGCGTTGAATACGAAGTAGAACACGCCGGCGACGAGGAAGGGCATGAAGCTCGTTTCGGAGTTTGCTATCTGCTTGCCGATGGTGAACATCTCCTGATACGATACGGTGAACGCCATGGAGGTGTCCTTAACGAGGGTGACGACCTCGTTTGTGATGCTGGGCATGATGCGCTTGATGACCTGCGGGAGAATGATGTGGAAGAAGGTCTGAATTTTCTTATAGCCCAAAATATCCGCCGCCTCGTACTGGCCGACGGGCATGGACTCGATGCCGCTGCGGTATATCTCCGCAAAGTAAGCGGCGTAGTTTATCGCAAAGGCGATGACGACCGGGATGAGCTTGTTTCTTGAAACAGGCAGGTCAAACAGATAGTACGGGCCGTATGTAACGGCGATGAGCTGGAGCATAAGGGGCGTGCCTCGCAGAACGGAGATCACAAAGCGGGTCACATTCGACACTATCTTGCTTTTGCTCATTCGCAAAAGGGCGATGACCATGCCGAGCGGCAGGGAAAACAGCAGCGTAAGGAAGAAAATTGCGCAGGTCTTGCCGAAGCCGCTGCTCATTGTGGTGATCATTGTCATTAGATCCATAGAATAATCCTCGTTTCAAAACGCACGCATTCCCGGAAGCATGCACTTCCGGGAAGCGATCATCGTTTGTGTTATTTCTTTATTACTTGTTCAGATAGATGAGGTTCGAGACGATGTCGGGGTACTTGTCTGCGATCTGCTGATAAGTGCCGTTGTCGACGAGCTGCTGAACTGCTGCCTCGATCTGGTCGCAAAGCTCCTGATCGCCGGAACGGAAGGCGATGCCGTACTGCTCTGCGCCGAGGTTTTCGTTAACGATGCGGAAGCCCTCATTCTTTGCAACATAGGCTGCTGCAACGGGGTAGTCGACGAACACGGCATCAACGCTGCCGCCGCCGAGCTCGGTGAATGCGCTTACGAAGCTGTTGCAGGTGACGAGCTCACCGAAGGTCGCCTTGAGGTCTGCAAGGTCGCCGTTGAGAAGGCTCTCGCCGGAAGTGCCGAGCTGGACCGCAACGGTCTTGCCCTTGAGGTCGGCAGAGGACTGGATGGAGCTGTCCTCCTTAACGAGGATAACCTGAGTGTTGTCGTAGTAGGGGTCGGAAATGACATAGCCGGCTTCCTTCATGCTGTCGAGAATGGTCATGCCGGACCAGATGCAGTCACATTCCTGAGCATCGAGCTGAGTGAGCTTGTTGTCCCAGTTGACGGGGAAGACTTCCATCTTCCAGCCGAGCAGATCGCACACGGCCTGAGCAACTTCAATGTCAAAGCCGGTGTACTTGCCGTCCTCACCGATGTAGGTGTACGGGGGGTACTCGGGGTCGATGCCGACGACGAGAGTTTTTTCATCGGTCTTGCTGTCTCCGCCGCAGGCGCACAGTGCAAAGACCATCATTACTGCAAGAAGCAGTGCAACTATCTTTTTCATGTTTTTATCCTCCGAAAATCGATGTAGTTTGTTATCACGGTGATAAGATATCACATTACTTCGCTAAAGTAAAGAACTATTTTCAATTTCGCTGTGCAAAAACTGCACAGCGATTTTTCGCATTTTGGCGCACATGCACTTTAATTCCTACTAAAACCGTGGTATATTAAACCCATAGAAAATTACTAGGAATTAAACGGAGGTGATGTTTATGAATGTTACCAGCAAAGGCCGTTACGCTCTGCGCATTATGATATACCTTGCGCAGCATACCGATGAGGGTTATATATCGCTCAAGACCATATCCGACCGCACGGAGCTTTCAATGAAATATCTTGAGATGATAGTCGGCAACCTCAAAAAGGCGCAGCTTGTCGACAGCACCCGAGGCAAGGAGGGCGGCTATAAGCTCAGCCGCAAGCCTGAGGAGTACACTGTGGGCGAGATATTAAATTGTATAGAGGATAACCTCGCACCGGTGGCGTGCATCAAGGCAGGGTCAATTAACTGCGACAGGTCCGATGCCTGCCTGACCGTTCCCATGTGGAAGGAGCTTGACGATATTACAAACGCCTACCTTGCAACGGTCACGCTCACCGACCTTTTAACGGGCGACAAGTGGAAAAAATAAAAACTATTGACTATTTTAATGTATAGTGTTACAATTCCCATGTTTTTAATAGGATTTATAGAAAGGAAGATATAAATATGTTTGTTTACGCAGATAACGCAGCAACCACGAGCGTGAGCAAGACCGCTCTTGACGCAATGATGCCTTACCTCACCACCCTGTACGGCAACCCCTCGAGTCTTTATTCCTTCGCTCAGAAGGCAAAGGAAGCTCTTGAGGATGCCAGAAAGACCGTTGCCGACATTATCGGCGCAGAGCCCAAGGAGATATACTTCACCTCCGGCGGCTCGGAGGCGGATAACCAGGCTATCGTCTCCATGGCAAAGTTCGGTGCTCTTAAGGGCAAAAAGCACCTTATCTCCACCAAGTTTGAGCATCATGCAGTTCTGCACACCCTCAAGCAGCTTGAAAAGCAGGGCTTTGAGGTCACGCTTTTGGATGTCCACGAGGACGGCGTCGTCCGCCTTGAGGATGTCGAGGCTGCAATAAGAGAGGATACCGCTCTTGTCACCATCATGTTTGCAAATAACGAGATCGGCACTGTCCAGCCCATCACCGAGATCGGCGCACTCTGCCGCAGCAAGGGTATCCCGTTCCACACGGACGCCGTTCAGGCTGCCGGCCATATGCCCATCAATGTAAAGGAAATGAACATTGACCTGCTGAGCATGTCCGGCCATAAGTTCCACGCACCCAAGGGTGTCGGCGTCCTGTACGCAAGAAAGGGCATGCCGCTGTTTAACATCATCGAGGGCGGCGCTCAGGAGCGAGGCAAGCGTGCAGGCACGGAGAATATCCCCGGCATCGTGGCTCTTGCAGCGGCTCTTAAGGAGTCTGTCGACAACATGGAGGCCAACACCGCAAAGATCATCCCCATGCGTGACAAGCTGTTTACCGAGCTGTCGAAGATCCCTCACTCCAAGATAAACGGCTCGCTTGAGCACCATGTTCCCGGCACTGTGAACATGTGCTTTGAGGGCATCGAGGGCGAGAGTCTGCTGCTCCTGCTCGACTCCAAGGGCGTCTGCGCATCGTCCGGCTCTGCCTGCACCTCGGGCTCGCTCGACCCGAGCCATGTTCTGCTCGCCATCGGCCTGCCCCACGAGGTCGCCCACGGCTCGCTGAGACTTTCCATCGGTGAGTACAACACCATGGAGGAAATTGACCACATCATCGAGGTCGTTCCCGGTATCGTCGAGTACCTGCGCAGCATCTCCCCGGTGTGGGAGGATCTCGAAAACGGCAAGAGAAAGCACCTCATCTAATATTTAATATAACTAACGAAAGCTTTTCAGGAGGATATAATCATGGCACTGTATAGCGATAAAGTAATGGACCATTTCCAGCACCCCCGTAATGTCGGCAAGATCGACGACGCTCCCAATGTGGGCATCGGCGAGGTCGGCAACGCCAAGTGCGGCGATATTATGAAGATGTACCTCAAGGTCGATGACGGCGTCATCACCGATTGCAAGTTCAACACCTTCGGCTGCGGCAGCGCAATTGCAACAAGCTCCATGGCTACCGAGCTTATCAAGGGCAAGAAGCTTGAGGACGCTCTTGAGCTTTCCAACAAGGCTGTTGTCGAGGCTCTCGACGGTCTGCCCACCCATAAGATCCACTGCTCCGTCCTCGCCGAGGAGGCCGTCAAGGCCGCCGTCAAGAACTACTACGACAAAAACGGCATCGAGTACGACCACGAGAAGTTCGCAGAGACTCACGACTGCGACCACTGCGTCGAGTAAGCGAATATGCAAAAATCCCCGAGCTGCGGCTCGGGGATTTTTCAGCGTGTCAAAAAAGTCCTGTGACTTTTTTGCACGCTTCAAAATACGCCACATTTTTTGTGAAGCTTTGCTTCACAAAAAATCTCGCTATGCTCGTCAAAAAGCCTTAACAGGCGTTTTTGATGGCTATTTATCGAATTTGAGGCGGGACCTTTCTCGCTGCGGCTCGGTCACGGTGCGGCTCTGACATGCCCCCGGCATGTCATTCACTACCGCACCGACACTTCGTTACCCCCTCACACTCCCCCTGCGGCGTATTGGCGTTTAGACTGTTGAAATCATTATTGACAGGCTGAGGCACCGCCAAAGCGGTGCCTTTTATATTATTGAAAAGAAAATTGTTATATAATATAATAGTAAAGAAACCTCTTTGGAGCGAATTATGGATACACTTAATTTGAACATTCCCATTACGACCGAGCTCATTTTCGGGCTTCGCATCGTGCTTGCGGGCGTGTGCGGCATGCTCATCGGCATCGAGCGCACCCGCAGACTCAAGGAGGCGGGCATACGCACCCATGCGATGGTCGCCTGCACGGCATGCCTTTTGATGATACTTTCAAAATACGGCTTTTCTGACCTCGTTAACGCCGACGGAAGCTTATACAGCGGCGTTGACACCGCAGACCCTGCCCGCATAGCCGCTCAGGTCATAAGCGGCGTGAGCTTTTTGGGCGCAGGCGTTATCTTCAAAGCCGGCAGCACCATAAAGGGGCTCAATACGGCATCGGGCATCTGGGCAACTGCCGGCATCGGCATGTGCCTCGGTGCAGGACTGTACCTTGCGTCAATATTCACGACGCTTATCGTGCTTGCGCTTCAGTACATGTTCCACCGCTACAATTTCAGCAAGGACACCTATGTGACCAATGTCGTGTCCGTCACGATGCGCAATTGGGGCACGGGCATAACGCAGATGCGTGCCATGCTCGACGAGATGAACGCCAGCGTTTTTGAAAGCGAGGTCATCCGCAACGAAAACGGCACCGTCACCTTTAACCTCAGCTTCAAGTCGCCCAAGGCGCTGACCTCGGAGTCGACGCTTGCGTACATGGACGCTCACCCCGAGGTGCTGTCGTTCGAGTCACTGCCCATACTGTAAACGGAGGAGGAAAAATGTCCGACTTTTCGCATTTTAACGATTACGGCCACGCAAAAATGGTCGATGTCTCGGCGAAAAACGACACCGTGCGCACCGCAATTGCGGCAGGCCGTGTGCGTGTCAATGCCGAGACCTTTAAGCTTATAAAAACCGGCGGCATGAAAAAGGGCGATGTCCTCGGCACGGCGCAGATAGCCGGTATCATGGGCGCAAAGAAAACGCCCGATATCATCCCCATGTGCCACCCGATAATGCTCTCGGGCGTGGACATTGAGTTTACCATGAACGAGGAGCTTTGTGCTGTCGATATACTGGCCACCGCCAAATGCACGGGCGCAACGGGCGTCGAGATGGAGGCGCTCACGGCGGTCACGGTGGCGTGCCTGACGGTGTACGACATGTGCAAGGCCGTGCAGAAGGATATGCAGATAACGGACATTCGCCTTTTGCGCAAGACCGGCGGGAAAAGCGGCGATTTTATAAACAAAACGGAGCAAGATACATGAAAACTGTCGTCATCATCGGCGGCGGCGCATCGGGCATGATGGCGGCGCTGTCGGCAGCGGAAAACCCGGAAAACAGAATAATCCTGCTCGAACGGCAGCAGCGTGTCGGCAGGAAGCTTCTTGCGACCGGCAACGGCAGGTGCAACCTCACGAATGTGGGCGCAGCGCCGATTAATTACCACGGCGAGCAGCCGGACTTTGCCGTGCCCGCCTTGGAGAGCTTCCCGCCGGAAAAGGTGCTGGAGTTTTTCCGCAGCCTGGGACTTCTCACCGTCACGGAGTACGGCGGCAGGGTCTACCCGCTGTCAAACTCGGCAAACAGCGTCGTGGATATCCTGCGCTTTGCGCTCGAGCGTGACAATATCGAGGTACGCACCTCGTGCCCGGCTCGTGAAATTCGCAGGAACGGCGAGGGTTTCAATATAAAGACCGATGACGGCACTATAAGTGCAGACTATCTTATCGTCGCCTGCGGCGGTGCTGCGGGTGCAAAGCTCGGCGGCGTGACCGACGGGTACGAGCTTTTGAAAATGCTCGGCCACAAGCGCACGGCGCTGCGCCCGTCGCTCGTGCAGCTCGTGACTGACCCTACATATCCACGCACTTTAAAGGGCGTGCGTGCGCAGGCTGCTCTGCGGCTGACCGCCGGCAGCGAGCTTTTGGCCGAGAGCCGTGGCGAGCTTCAATTCACCGAAACGGGGCTTTCCGGCCCTGCGGCGTTCGATATCTCCCGAGCAGCCTCGTTCTGCGGCGAGGGCGGTGTAGTTCACATTGACCTGCTGCCGGACTACGGCGAGGACGAGGTTGTGCAGCTTCTTGCGGATAAAGCGGCGGCAATGCCGAAGCTCAGCGCCGAGGAGCTTCTGACCGGAGTTCTCCATAATCGCCTGGGCAAAATGCTTGTGAAATTTGCGCAGATAAGCCCCGCACGCAAGCTCTGTGACCTCACGGAAACGGAGCTGCGCACCGTGGCAGAGGCATGCAAGAACTTTGAAATTAAGCTCCACGGCGTTGAGGGCTTCGACTCGGCACAGGTGACGGCGGGCGGCGTTAAGACCACGGGCGTTAACCCGCAGACGATGGAGAGCTGGTTTGTGCCGCATCTGTTTATTTGCGGCGAGGTGCTGGACATTGACGCCGACTGCGGGGGCTACAATTTGCAGTGGGCGTGGTCGAGCGGCTACACGGCGGGGAGGCTCGGAAAATGATACTTGTGCGAAACCTGCGGCTCGGCATAAATGAGCCCGAGGACAGGCTCAAAAGGCTTGTTTCATCGGAACTCGGCGTCCCCGAGCGGGATATCCTGAGTCTTAAAATTACGAAAAAATCACTGGATGCACGCAAAAAAAGCGATATCCATCGGCTGTATGCCGTGGCGGTGAAGCTCAAGGGCGAGGAGCGGGTGCTCAGGAAAACCCGCAGCAAAAATGCCTGCCCGTATGAGAAGTTCAGCTACGAGATACCGAGGCTCAGCTCCGAAAAGCGCCCCGTCATCGTCGGCTTCGGCCCTGCGGGGATGTTTGCGGCGCTGGTGCTGGCAAAGGCGGGGCTGCGGCCCATTGTCATCGAGCGTGGGCGTGACGCCGAGACCCGTGCGCAGGCGGTGGAGAGCTTTCGCAGCGGCGGCGAGCTCGACCCCGAGTGCAATGTGCAGTTCGGCGAGGGCGGAGCGGGCACTTTTTCCGACGGCAAGCTCAACACCGGCATAAAGGATAAGCGCATCATCTGGATGCTCGAGCAGTTTGTCGAGCACGGTGCGCCTGAGCATATACTCTACGACGCAAAGCCGCATATCGGCACGGACATTCTCATAAATGTCGTGCAGAGCATCCGCAAAACCGTCATCGCAAACGGCGGCGAGGTGCGCTTTTCAAATAAGCTCACGGGGCTTGTTATCGACCGTAACCGCCTGACCGCCATCGAGGTCAACTCCCCCGAGGGGGCGTATACGCTTGAGTGCGACAGCGTTATTCTCGCCATCGGCCACTCGGCGAGGGACACCTTCGAGATGCTCGACAAAACCGGCATCCCCATGCAGCCCAAGGCGTTTTCCATGGGCGCTCGCATAGAGCATAAGCAGGCGGACATTGACCTTGCGCAGTACGGCGCAGAGCTTGAAAATTTGCCCGCTGCCGACTATTCGCTGAATGTCCATTTTGACGACGGCGAGAGCGCATACACCTTCTGCATGTGCCCGGGCGGCGAGGTCATCGCCGCAGCGTCGGAAGTTGGCGGCGTTGTCACAAACGGCATGAGCCGCTCGAGGCGTGACGGCGAGAACGCAAACGCAGCCCTGCTCGTGACCCTGACGCCCGAGGACTTTCCCTATGACGGCGTTCTCGGCGGCATGTACTGGCAGCGTGAAATTGAGAAAAAGGCGTATGACTTGGGCCAGGACTACAAAGCCTGCGCACAGACCGTGGGCAGTTTTCTTGCCCGCACGCCGAGCACACAGCCCGGCTCGGTCACGCCGAGCTATAAGCCCGGGGTGCACTGGGGCGACATTCGCAGCGTTCTGCCCGAGAAGATAACCTCCGTCATGGAGCGGGCGATACCGGAGCTCGGCAAAAAGCTCAAAGGCTTTGACTCGCCCGATGCGGTGCTCACCGCACCCGAGACGAGGTCATCCTCGCCCGTGCGCATACTGCGGGACACGGACCGCCGCTCCGAGATCCGGGGGCTGTACCCCTGCGGCGAGGGCGCAGGCTACGCCGGAGGCATCACCTCCGCCGCCGTCGACGGCATGAAATGCGCCGAAAGCTTAATGAGCACACTGTAAAAAACAAGGACCGTGCACAAGATTTTGTGCACGGTCTCATCTTGTGCTTAAAAATATTTTAGACACAAGATATAGTTTTTGCCGTGATAACAAGATATGTGCAAATTGTGAACGATGCCAAAACCCGCTACGCCTTGAAAACACGACATTTTTGCCCGATAGTCAAAAAACTACATTACAGAAAGCGGCAGAAATGATAACACAGCGTAAAACCCACACCACAATATTTTGTGGTCAAAGCGGTTACAAAGCGGTAAAACCACACAATATTTTGTGCCTACCCTCTTGACAGAGCACAAATCTTAGACTATTATAAGACCTGCTGACTACGAAGGGGAACGCTATGAATATCTCAGGAATTCAAAAATTGACCCTTCTCGACTACCCGGGTACGGTCGCATGCACGCTGTTTACCGCAGGCTGCAACTTCAGATGCCCGTTCTGCCACAATGCAGGGCTGGTGCTGCCGGAAAAGTTCGAGGATGCGTCGATAAGTGAAGACGAGGTCATGAGCTTTCTTAAAAAACGGGTGGGTATGCTCGACGGTGTGGCGATAACCGGCGGTGAGCCGCTGCTGCACACGGACATGCCCGATCTTTTGGGGAAGATAAAAAGCCTCGGCTATAAGATAAAACTCGATACCAACGGCTCAAACCCGAAGCTGCTCAAGGACATCGTTAACGCAGGTTTAGTCGACCGTGTGGCGATGGACATTAAAAACGCACCGGATGAGTACGCAAAAACGGCAGGGTGCGCAGTCGACATGGCGAAGATAGCCGAGTCCAAGGACTTTCTGCTTAACGGCGCATGCGACTACGAATTTCGCACGACCGTGGTAAAGGGCATCCACACTAAGGAAAGCCTAGTTGCCGCCGCAAAATGGATAAGCGGCGCAAAGGAATATTATTTGCAGCAGTTCAAGGATTCGGGTAATTTAATTGAGCCCGGCGTTTTTGAGCCTTTTGATGAAAGTGAAATGCATGAGCTGGCCGATGCGGTGAGGCCGTTTGTACCCACCGTCGAGGTCAGAGGTGTTTAAGGAGGATAATATGTACCAGATAATCAAGAGAGACGGAAAGATTGTTGACTTTGACATCAACAAGATCGCCAATGCGATAAAGAAAGCCTTCGAGGCCACCGAGACCGAGTATACCGATAACATCATCGATTTCCTCGCCCTCAAGGTCTCCGCAGACTTCCTGCCCAAGATAAAGGACGGCTTTGTCGCAGTTGAGGATATCCAGGACAGCGTCGAGGCTGTGCTTTCCCGGGGCGGCTATGAGGGCGTTGCCAAGGCATACATCCTCTACCGCAAGAATCGTGAGAAGCTGCGTAATATGAAGAACACCTACCTTGACTACAAGGAAACGGTCAACAGCTATGTCAATGTTCTTGACTGGCGTGTCAAGGAAAACTCCACCGTCACCTATTCCGTCGGCGGACTTATCCTCTCAAACTCCGGCGCTATCACCGCTAACTATTGGCTGAGCGAAATTTACGACGAGGAGATCGCAAACGCACACCGCAACTGCGATATCCACCTGCACGACCTGTCCATGCTGACCGGCTACTGTGCAGGCTGGAGCTTAAAGCAGCTTATTCAGCAGGGTCTGGGCATCCCGGGCAAGATCAATTCCTCCCCGGCAAGCCATCTCTCCACCCTCTGCAACCAGATGGTAAACTTCCTGGGCATCATGCAGAACGAGTGGGCGGGCGCACAGGCGTTCTCGTCGTTTGACACCTACCTTGCTCCGTTTGTCAAGGTCGACAACCTGACCTACAAGGAGGTCAAGCAGTGCATCCAGTCGTTCGTGTTCGGCGTGAACACCCCGTCCCGCTGGGGCACTCAGGCACCGTTCTCGAACATCACCCTTGACTGGACCGTTCCCGCCGACCTCAAGGACATGCCCGCTATCGTCGGCGGCAAGGACATGGACTTCACCTACGGCGACTGCAAGGCCGAGATGGACATGGTCAACAAGGCGTTTATCGACATCATGATCGAGGGCGATGCGAACGGCCGCGGCTTCCAGTACCCGATCCCCACCTATTCCATCACCCGTGACTTTGACTGGTCGCCCACCGAGAACAACAAGATGCTGTTCGAGATGACCGCAAAGTACGGCACTCCCTACTTCTCCAACTACATCAACTCCGATATGGAGCCCAGCGATGTCCGCTCCATGTGCTGCCGCCTGCGCCTTGACCTGCGTGAGCTGCGCAAAAAGTCCGGCGGCTACTTCGGTTCGGGCGAGAGCACCGGCTCTGTCGGCGTTGTCACTATCAATATGCCCCGCATCGCATATCTTGCGACGGATGAGGCCGATTTCTACAAGCGCCTTGATAAGCTCATGGACATCGCAGCACGCTCACTGAAGATCAAGCGTACCGTCATAACCAAGCTTCTCAACGAGGGCCTGTACCCCTACACGAAGTACTACCTCGGCACCTTTGATAACCACTTCTCCACCATCGGCCTTGTCGGCATGAACGAGGCGGGTCTGAACGCCAACTGGATAAGAGCCGACATGACCAGCGAGAAGTGCCAGGAGTTTACCAAGGATGTTCTCAACCACATGCGTGAGCGCCTGTCGGATTATCAGGAGCAGTACGGCGACCTGTATAACCTCGAAGCCACCCCCGCAGAGAGCACCTCTTACCGCCTTGCAAAGCACGATGTCGAGCAGTATCCCGACATCATCACAGCTTCCGAAAACGGCGGAACTCCGTATTACACAAACTCCAGCCATCTGCCCGTCGGCTACACGGACGATATCTTCAGCGCACTTGATGTTCAGGACGAGCTTCAGACGCTGTACACCTCCGGCACGGTGTTCCACGCCTTCCTCGGCGAGAAGCTGCCCAACTGGGAGGCTGCGGCAAATCTTGTCCGCAAGATAGCGGAAAACTACAAGCTGCCGTACTACACCCTCAGCCCGACATATTCCGTCTGCAAAAACCACGGCTACCTCAACGGCGAGCAGTTCACCTGCCCCGAGTGCGGCGAGCCCGCCGAGGTCTACAGCCGCATCACCGGCTACTACCGCCCCGTGCAGAACTGGAACGCAGGCAAGACCAAGGAGTACCACGACCGCAAGGAGTATAACATCGAGACGAGCGTGCTCAGGCACAACGGCCCGGTCGTTCACGAGGAAAAGCACACCGAGGAGCATCACGAGGCAGCACCCGTCAAGGGCGAAAAGAGAACTATCCTCTTTGCGACCCCGACCTGTCCGAACTGCCGCATCGCCTGCAATTATCTCGATAAGGCCGGCGTAGCTTACGAAAAGCTCATGGCAGACGACAACGCCCAGCTTGCACTGTCGCTCGGCGTGAAGCAGGCACCCACCCTCGTCATCATCGACGGCGAGAATGTCGAAAAGTACGCAGGCGCAGGTGCGATAAAGCAGTATCTTGCAAAGTGAGAAATAATATGTACGATGTATTGATCGTAGGCGGAGGGCCGGCAGGATTGACTGCCGCCCTCTACGCCTTAAGAGCGGGCAAAACCGCATTGATAATCGAAAAAAGCGCCTTCGGCGGGCAGATAACATGGTCGCCCAAGGTGGAAAACTTCCCGACGATAGAGTCTATATCCGGCACGGAGCTTGCCGACCGACTCATGGAGCAGGTCATGAATCAGGGTGCGGACATGGAGCTTGACGAGGTCACCGAGATCGAGCTTGACGGCGATATAAAGCGGGTAAAAACCGAGTTTGGCGGCGAGTTTGAGGCAAAGACCGTCATCGTCGCCACCGGTGCAAGACCCCGCATGCTCGGCCTTGAGCGTGAGGCGGAGCTCGTGGGCGCAGGCGTTTGCTTCTGCGCCGTGTGCGACGGTGCGTTTTACAAGGGCCGCCCCGTTGCCGTCAACGGCGGCGGAAATTCGGCGCTTCAGGACGCAATGCTCCTTTCCGACACATGCAGCAGGGTGTATCTTGTCCATCGTCGTGACAGCTTCCGTGGCGAGGCAAAGCTCGTCGAGGCGCTCAAGGTCAAGGACAATGTCGAGTTCGTGCTCGACAGCCGCATAACCGCCCTGCACGGCGAGGGCGAGCTTACCGGCATCACCGTGACCGATAAGAGCGGCACGGAGCGCACTATTGCCGTCGACGGCCTTTTCGTCGCCGTCGGCCATGCGCCGGATAACGGCATTTTTGCGCATCTTCTGGAGCTTGACGAGGACGGCTACGCAGCCTCGGACGAAAGCTGTCTCACCAAGACCCCGGGCGTGTTCGTCGCCGGTGACTGCCGCAGAAAAAGCGTGCGCCAGCTCACAACCGCCGTCGCCGACGGCTCTGCCGCAGCGCTCGCAGCGTGCAGCTATATAGACAGCTTATAAGCCTGACCCCGAAGCGGGAAAACCCGTTTCGGGGATTTTTATGCGCAAAAGGGAATGTTTTTGTTGCTTAACGGGGCTTGTTCATATATACTTAACATATTATCGTTTGAAAGGCAGCAAGAACATGAAGAATGATTCAATGCAAAGCCGTGACGGCTTTAAAAGCAGAGGAGGCTTTATCATTGCCTGCATAGGCTCTGCGGTCGGTATGGGCAACATCTGGCGCTTCCCGATGCTCGTGTCGACCTGGGGCGGCCTGACCTTCCTTATCCCGTACTTTATCTTCGTCATACTCATCGGCTCGACCGGCGTTATCGGCGAGTTTGCCCTCGGTCGTGCGGGCGGAGCAGGCCCCATGGGCTCGTTCGGCATGTGCACCGAGCTTCGCTGGGGCAAGCGCAAGATAGGCGAGCGCATCGGCTATATACCCATCCTCGGGTCATTAGCTCTTGCCATCGGCTACACCTGCGTCATGGGCTGGATATTCAAATACACCTTTATGGCGCTCTCGGGCGACCTCTTGGCAATGGGTCAGGACATGGACACCATCGCCGGGACATTCGGCTCGACAGCCTCGGCGTGGGGCGCAAATGTTTGGATAGTCGTCGCCGTTGTCGTGAGCCTTATCATCATGTCCTTCGGCATCGCAGGCGGCATCGAAAAGGCGAACAAGGTCATGATGCCGGTGCTGTTTTTCCTGTTCGTCGCTCTGGGCGTGTACATTTTCACCATCCCGGGCTCTGCCGGCGGATATAAGTACATTTTTACGCTAAACCCCAAGGGACTTTTAAATCCCCAGCTGTGGCTGTTCGCCTTCGGTCAGGCGTTCTTCTCCCTGTCGGTTGCCGGCAACGGCAGCGTCATCTACGGCTCGTACCTCAGTAAGGACGAGTGCATCCCCAGCTCTGCGAGAAATGTTGCGTTTTTCGACACCCTCGCTGCGCTGCTTGCGGCGTTCGTCATCATCCCCGCCATGGCCACCGGCGGCGCTCAGCTCGATTCCGGCGGCCCGGGGCTCATGTTCATCTACCTTGTCAATGTCATAAACGGCATGGCAGGCGGCAGGATAGTCGGCATAGTGTTCTTCCTGTGCGTGACTTTTGCAGGCGTGTCGTCGATAATAAACCTCTATGAAGCACCCGTTGCGTTCCTGCAGGAGAAGTTTAAGCTCAAGCGCATACCCGCAACTGCCATTATCCATGTCATCGGTCTTGCCGTTGCACTGTGCATACAGGCGATAGTCTCGCAGTGGATGGATGTCGTGTCCATCTACATTTGTCCCCTCGGCGCACTGCTGGCTGCGGTCATGTTCTTCTGGATTGCCGGCAAAAAGGCGGTGCTCGAAAGCGTCAACCTCGGCGCCCGCAAGCCCATCGGCAAGTGGTTTTATCCTCTGAGCAAATATGTCTACTGCGCCTGCGCACTTCTGGCGCTCGTCGCCGGAGCGATAGTCGGCGGCATAGGCTGAAAATTGAATATTAATGCGGTTGGATAACTCCAGCCGCATTTCAGCGTGTCAAAAAAGCCCTGTGACTTTTTTGCACGCTTCAAAACACGCCACATTTTTTGTGAAGCGCAGCTTCACAAAAAACCTCGCTATGCTCGTC
>CAKTQR010000041.1 GCA_934597175.1 uncultured Oscillospiraceae bacterium
CCACCCTTTGGAATCCCGGTACGGGGAATCGGTGCACCGGTCTACCGGACTGCGGAGGTTTAATCCTCTGCGAGTAGATTTCGGTGCGTTCGCTTAACGGACTGCGTCAGTTACATGAAAATCTCTGAGCGCCGTGCGCTCAACTTCACTGGCGGCAAAGCCGCTGGCTTCACTGACGGCGGCGCCGTCAACTTAACTTGCGACAGCAAACTTAACTGAATAAAATAAAGGCTGCACATGCGTGCAGCCTTTGTTTTATTCTTCTTCCTCCCAGCCGGTGCGTTCGAGTTCGCCTTCCTTGTCCCAGAGGAAGTCGACCTTGAACTCCTTGCCCTCGGCGATGCGGCGGAGATTCTCAATGTGCTTTACAAACACGGGTAGGGCGACCGCGCTGAGGAGGGCAGAGCCCTTCCAGTTGCCGGTCTCAAATCCGTGATAAATGGGATACGCCACCGACAGCGTGATAGGTACAAGGCAGATATAGCGGGTCGCCATCAGCAGCACGCTTTCGAAAAACAGCATGGTCGCAAAATCGTGTATGCCGAACGCCAATATCTCGCCGCCGAGGCAGGCAAGCCCCTTGCCGCCCTTGAAGCCGAGTACCGCCGGGAACATATGCCCGAGCACGCATGCCGTGCCGGCGGTCTCGCCTGCGCAGTCGTACTTCGGAAACAGCTTGCGGCTCAGGCTCACGGAGACGGCGGCCTTGCTGATATCGAACGCCATGACGAACAGCCCGGCCTTTTTGCCCTCTAGAATGATCGTATTCGATGCGCCCGGGTTGCCCGAGCCCTTTTTGCGGATATCGTACCCCTTGCGCAGCCCGATGACATACGCCGGATTGAGCATGCCGGTCACATAGCCGATGCCGGCGCTGGCGACGGCCTGCAAAAGCCGCTTGTTTATCTTCATTTTAACAGCTCCTTTGCAAGTTCATCTGCCGCGTCGACGACGGCCGACGGCGAAAAGCTCTCCAGAAGCTTTCGCTCACGAAAGCCCCACGACACCAGCACGCAGCGTGCGCCGGCGTTTTGCGCCGTTAAGGCGTCGACATCGGAGTCGCCGACATACACAAGCTCGTCCGTCGTGCAGCCGAGCGCCCTCGCCGTCTCGAAAACGGCGTCGGGTGCGGGCTTTTTGCGCACGCCCTCACGCTCGCCGACAACAGAGTCGAACACCGAGGGAAAGTAGTGCGCAACTATCGCCCTTGCGGGCGCATCGGCCTTGTTAGACACCACGCCCAGCAGATACCCCTGCGCCTTGAGCTGCCGCAGCACATCGGCGATACCGGCGTATGGTGCAGTCTTCACCGTGCAGTGGTCGGCGTAATAGCTTTTGAACACCGCAAAAACACGGTCGGTCTGCTCCGATGCCGTACCCTGCGGCACGGCCCGCTCGATAAGCAGCCTTATGCCGTTGCCGACAAAGCGGCGCACCTCGTCAAGGCTGCGCTCGGGCAGGTTTTCCGAGCGCAGAGCGTAATTCGTGGCGTCGCACAGATCCTCGAGCGTGTCGAGCAGCGTGCCGTCGAGATCAAAAATTATAAGTCGTTTCATTTTAGTCACTTCCTGAGCGCATTGTAAACCATCCGCCGTGAAAATTCAACATTGACCTGCGTTCGATATAATGGTAAAATATAATGAATTTTTTTGAAAACGGAGGTGTCCGAAACGGAGAACAAGACCACTTTCGAGGAGCTGCTGCACGGCTCGCCCGAGCAAAAGTCCGAGGCTCACAAGGTTGAGAAGGCATATCATTTGATATCGCAGGGCTATTGGTCGGATGCGGACGCCCTGTTTGACGAGGCGCTTGCCGACGACCCGAAAAACAGCGAGGCGCTCATGGGAAAGCAGCTCATTTCCCGCCAGTCACGCATATCAAGCCGCATGGATCAGCTCGATGCGAGGGCATACAAGACGGCGACCCGTGAACGGGCTGCGAGCAAAAATCCCCTGCGCAGCAAGACGGTGCTGTGGGTGATAGTCGTGGTGTTTTTGCTGGTGTGCGGCTTTGCTGCGGCATCGGTGATGGGCGTTTTGCCGGATGCGCTTGATGTGTTCGGTGAGGCAAAGCCAGCCGTGACCGAGACCGTGCCCACCCCGACCCCGACCACTACGCCGACGGAGAATGTCAAGACCGCCGACGATATCTACAATGAATACATGAATGGACTGAACAAGAATTAGTATAAGTTGACCCTTTGTGCTCACTTTATGGAGGTATTTACATGAAAGACCCAGTTAAGCTGCGCAACCGAGCGGCTTTGATAGCACTTAGCATCGTTTTGGTGCTCTGCATCACTTTCGAGTTCGTCCACAGCAGAGTTCTGCTCTATATAGGCGGAGCTGTGGTGATCGCACTTGTCGTCTACTGGTTCATTATTTGGTACTGCCCGTACTGCAAGCGGGCGCTGCCATTCACCATGGGCGATTATTGCCCGTTCTGCGGAAAGCGCATCCACTACTCGGATAACGACGACGCAGACAACAATCAGCAGTAAAACAACATAAGCAAAACCGAGGTGAACTTCACCTCGGTTTTTTCATCATGTCGCTGAGCTTCACGCCGTCGACATAGTCTGTTATGACCTTGTAGTAGCCCTCCCAGAACGGGAGCGTGGCGCAGGAGTCGCTGCGGGGGCAGGCGTTGGGGCTGTCCTTTAAGCAGGCGATGGGCGCAAGGCTGCCCTCGACGGCGTAGAGTATCTCGCCGGCGGTGTAATCCTCGGCGGGCTTTGTGAGCCGATAGCCGCCGCCCGTGCCCCGAAGTCCGGAGACGAGTCCGGCTCGCACTAAAAGCGCAATGACCTGCTCAAGGTACTTGAGCGAGATGCCCTGCCGCTCGGCGATGTCCTTGAGCGGCACATACTCGCCGCCTGAATTGTCGGCAATATCTATCATGACACGCAGTGCGTAGCGTCCTTTTGTTGATATCATCATGGCAAGAGTTTTCCTTTCTGCGCCTTATTTTATGCCAAATTTCCGCCCGTGTCAAACCGATATCCCGCCAAATGTGCCAAAATTTTGTCAATCAGCTGCCGATTGTATATTGACACCGGGGTGCGGCGGGAATATAATCCTACCAAACAGATAGGAAAGGTAGGAGAGAGGCGTGGCAGATAAGCTCGTATACGAAAATCTGCGTGATGTGGTGCTGCGTGCCGCAAGGCTTTTTCCCTCGACGAAATTCTTTATATCCGGCGATAAAGACTGCCCGTATGTCACGGGTGCGGAGCTCAAGACCTGCTGCGGGCACTTCGGTGAGCTCATGCAAAACGAGCATGGGCGGCACATCGCCATCCTCGGCCCGAACGGCGCTGCGTGGATAACGGCGTTTTTCGCCGTGGTGTGCGCCGGCTGCACGGCCGTGCCGCTGCACCTCGGCTGCCCGGACGACGAGCTTGAATACTGCCTTAAAAAGTCCGACAGCACGATGCTCATTTACGATAAAAGCTGCGAAGCCTCGGCACGGGCGCTGGCAGAGCGCATAAGCGGGCTTGAGATAATCGAGACGCACGAGCTGCTGCGCAGGCTGCACGAGCCTGCGGAAGAATACTTCCCCGAGCTTTCGCCGGACGATATGGCGGCACTGTACTTCACCTCCGGCACTACCTCGCTCAGCCGCTGCGTCATCCTGACCCACCGCAACATGGGCAGCCACTGCACGGCGGCAATGTCGGCGCTGCCGCTGTCGCCGGACGATGCGGGACTGTCCATTCTCCCGCCGAGCCACACCTTTGAGCTTATGACGAACATCGTCGGCGCACTGCACTGCGGCGGTACGCTGTACATAAACGAGAGCATCCGCACCGTAAAGCGCAACCTCGCAAAATACAGCCCGACCATCTTGGTGGTCGTGCCGCTGGTGCTGCAAACGCTGCACAAGGAGATACTCAACACCGCAAAAAAGCAGGGTAAGCTCGATAAGCTGCAAAAGGGGCTTAAGCTAAGCGGCTTTTTGCAGAAGCTCGGCATTGATATAAGCCACCGGCTTTTTAAGGATGTCTACTCCGTTCTCGGCGGTAAGCTGCGGTACTTCCTTTGCGGCGGCGCTGCGCTCGACCGGGAGCTCATCGAGTTTTACAAGCGGCTCGGCATAACGGTCATCCAGGGCTACGGCATCACCGAGTGCTCGCCGATCGTGGCGGCAAACCTGCCCGAGGCAAACCGCTTCGGCTCGATAGGCAGGACCTTCCCCTGCTGCGAGACGAGGATCATCGACGGCGAGATCTGCGTGCGGGGCGACAGCGTCTCGCCCGGGTACTACAAGGACGATGCGGCAAATAAAGAGGCGTTTCGTGACGGCTGGTTTCACACGGGCGACCTCGGCCGGGTCGACAGGGACGGGTATCTGTACTTCACCGGCCGTAGGAAAAACCTTATCATCCTCGCCAACGGCGAAAATGTCTCCCCCGAAGAGCCCGAGGAGCGCCTGTATCAGATCGACGGCGTGGTCGACGCCGTCGTGTATGAAAAAAATCAGACCATCACGGCGGAGATATACGCCGATAAGGACATTTTCCCGAATGTCTCGGCGCTGTGGACGGCGGTGGACAGCGTCAACCGCTCGCTTGCGGTGTACAAGCGCATAGGCAATGTCATCATGCGTGACGAGCCGTTTGAAAAGACGGCGACGCAGAAGATAAAACGCTATAAATTTCAGGAGGCGGCAGCGCAATGAAAGAGAAGATACTTCAGATACTCGCCGAGGCGGCGGGCGTTTCGGCAGACGAGATAACGGAGGACACCCGCCTGGTCGCAGACCTCGGGCTGTCGTCATTCGACCTTGCGGATATCGTGGTCGCAGCCGAGGACGAGTTCGGCGTTTCCGTGCCGGACGAGCTGTTCCCCGAGATACAGACCGTGGGCGATGTCATCCGCATCATAGGGCAGGTGGCTGAGTAATGCAGATCAAAAAGCTTCCCGACCTGAACACGGTCGCCGTGCTGTCCGACTTCGTGTTCGACGCACACAACGCAGACCTAAGTGAGCTTATAAAAAGATACCGTGGCACTCTCGTCACCGACGGCGGCAGCACGGTTACTGCGTGGCAAAAGAGCATTTACCATTTCGGCGGGCTGACCCGTGAAGTGCCCATCGTCATCACGCTGAAAATTGGCGGCGACGGGTGCATTGCGTCGCTCGATATCGACCGCCGCAGCAACGGCAGTCAGGGCGCACGGTGCAGCTTCCCCTGCTTAGAGCAGTGCATCGGCTCAAAGCTCATCGGAAAGAAAATTTCCGACATTCCGGAGCTTTTCCAGTCGGCAGCGGACACCAAGTGCCTGCACATTTACGAAATTCTCGCCGGTGCGGCGTCGTTCTGCGCCCATCTTGAGGGGCTGGGGCTGCATGACGGCTCGGAGCAGGAGCTGTTTGCGATAACGCCGACGAAAACGGGACTTTTGGTCGATGCGACCCACGAGGTGCTTGGAGAGCAGTCCGAAACGGAGCTTGTCGTGCGCTATGAAAATGCGCCGGTGCTCAACAAGTTTAACCTACCCGAGAGCGTGTCGGGCTCGGTGCTCGTGCGCCTTGACGGCGCTGCCGTGCGCACGGAAAAGCTCAACGCCGACAGCTTCGAGATGATATATGCGCAGCTTAACCGTCTTGCCAGCCGCTGCTACAATCTCGAGAAAAAGCGCTTCGGCCTAAGCGGCAGGGTGAAGTTTTCAAACTGCCCGTCGATGTCGGGTCTGCTGCTGCTTGCGATGAGCCATCAGGCGCTCAAGGGCACGGTCGGCAGGGCCATCGAGGTCGAGCGCATCCTGCACTATCTCCAGACCGGCTACCACGCCAACCCCTGCAAGGGCTTCGGCGGCTAACTACATATCAAATGTAAAAATCCCGAGGTTTTCACCTCGGGATTTTTGCGTTTGTTAAACTAGGAGCTCCGCACTCAGCTCCGGATTTACCGTCTGCGGGCACTCGATGGTGAGGGCGGCGGCCTTCATTGCGGCGGCTGCTGCCGAGACATGGTCAAGTCCCTGCACGCCTGCCCAGATGATGGCGGCGGTGGCGGCATCGCCGCAGCCGGTGGTGTTCACGGCATTGACCTTTTCGCAGGGAAGCTTCACTATCTCGGCATCCTCGGCGGCGACTATGCCGTCCGGCCCTAAGCTCACGAACACACGCTTTACACCTGCGTCCAGCAGCGCTTCGGCGGCAAACAGCGAGGTGCTCTCGCCGGTCATGCTCTTGGCCTCCAATTCGTTCGGCTTGAACGCCTGAAGCTTGCCGAGTGCGGGCTTGAGCCTGTCGGCCTTTGCCGAGGACACGGGATCTGCGTACAGGGGAGCGGTGACATTCTCCGCTATCCACGCAATGGTCTCGGTCGTGAGATTGCCGTCAAACACAACGGCGTCGGCGGCGTTAATTTCGCTCAGATAGCCCTTGAGATACTCGGGCGTGATGCTGCCGGAAATGTCGGTGTCCGACACGCCGATGAGCATTTCGCCCTTTTCGTCGGTCACATAAAGGTAGCTCGAGGTGCGCCCACCGATAAGACGGCGGGTCATGTGCATATCCATGCCGAGTGCGGTGCAGCTTTCATACAGGCTCTCGCCGTAAAAATCGCTGCCGATGGCGGTGATGAACTTTACCTTAAGCCCGAGTAGGCACAGGTTATGCGCAATGTTTCGTGCCACTCCGCCCGGGGTCAGGCTTATAACGCCCGGGTTTGAATCATGCAGTCTCGGCTCGTTATCGGGTCTGCCGCAGATATCCATATTCACTGCGCCGATCACTATTACAGTTTTATCTTCCATATTCCCTCTGCGTATTCACTGACCGCCCTGTCGGCGGCGAAAATGCCCGCCTCGGCGGTGTTTATTATCGAAAGTCGGGCTCTCTCGCCGTCATCGGCTATCGATGCGTACATTTTATCGTGTGTTTCAACATAGCTGCGGTAGTCGGCGATGAGCATATACGGGTCGCCGCCGTACAGCAGCCCCGACACGAGGTCGGAGTAGCTCTTGCCGTCTCTGAAGCCACGGCTGAAGCGGTCGAGCACCGCCGTGAGCTCCGTGTCCCGCTCGGCGTATGCCTTGGGGTCGTAGCCGGCAGCCTTGAGCGCCGTGACCTCGTCGGCATGCAGGCCGAAAAGGAACATGTTCTTATCGCCCAGCCGCTCGTGCATCTCGACATTTGCGCCGTCGAGCGTGCCGATGGTGACCGCACCGTTTAGCATGAGCTTCATGTTGCCCGTGCCGGAGGCCTCCTTGCCGGCCGTGGATATCTGCTCTGACACCTGCGCTGCGGGCATGAGCGCTTCGGCGGCGGAGACACGGTAGTTTTCCATGAAATAGACCTGCAGCTTGCCCTTGCACACGGGGTCATTGTTAACATCGTCGGCAAGCGAAAGGATAAGCTCGATAATTCGCTTTGCGGTGTAATACCCCGCTGCCGCCTTTGCGCCGAACACGAAGGTGCGGGGCGTGAAGTCCATGTTAGGCTGCTCATGCAGCAGGTTTTGCAGGCGGGTTATGAGCATGGCGCACATGAGCTGGCGCTTATACTCGTGCAGGCGCTTGACCTGCACATCGAGTATCGCATCCGTGTTGAGGACAAAGCCGTCCTGCTTTCGGGCGAAGGCCGCAAAGTCCTGCTTGTTTAAAAGCTTTATCTCGTTGACCCTGTCTCTGACTGCGGAGTCGCCCGCAAAATCGGCAAGGCGGACGAGCGTTTCGGGTTTTAACAGATAGCTTTCGCTGCCGAGTAAGTCACAGACCAAAGAATTGAGCCTCGGGTTTATCTGCGCAAGCCAGCGGCGGTGGTCGATGCCGTTTGTGACATAGGTAAACCGCTCGGGCGTGAGCGAGCACACATCACGGAACAGGTCCGTTTTCAGTATCTCGCCGTGCAGCGCCGAAACGCCGTTTATCTTGAAGCAGGCGGCAAGGCAAAGGTTTGCCATGTGAACGCCGTCGTCCTGGATGATGAGATTTTTGCCGACCCGCTCGCTCTCGCCGAACTTGGCTCTGAGGTAATCGCACCAGCGGCGGTTTATCTCGCACAGTATCTCCCACACACGGGGCAGCAGCGTTTGGATAAGCTCCTGCGGCCACTTTTCGAGCGCCTCGCTCATAACGGTGTGGTTGGTGTACGCAACGGCATTGGTGACGATGCTCCACGCCTCGTCCCATCCGAGACCGTACTCGTCCATAAATATTCGCATGAGCTCGGGGATAACGAGCGTGGGGTGGGTGTCGTTTATCTGAATGACATGGTGCTCGGCAAACGAGCGAACATCGCCGTAGCGCTCCATGTGCTTACGCACGATGCTCTGCACGGTCGCCGAGACGAAGAAATACTGCTGCTTGAGCCGCAGCTGCTTGCCCTGAATGTGGTCGTCTGCCGGGTAGAGCACCTTGGTGATGACCTCGCTCATGGTGCGCTGCTCAAGGCTTTTTACATACTCGCCCTCGGAGAACAGGTACATGTCGAGCGCCGTGGTGCTGCGCGCATCCCACAGGCGCAGGGTGTTGACCGTCTCGCCCTTGTAGCCTGCGATGAGCATATCTCTCGGCACGGCGGTGACGGTGGTGTAGCCGACATGCTCGGCGTGGTAGTGACCGTAATTATCCCAGTGCGGGACGATGTGCCCGCCAAAGCGCACCTCGACGGCTTCGTCCGAGCGGGTCACGAGCCAGCTTTCGGCTGCCGAGCGCCAATCGTCGGCGACCTCGGTCTGCCTGCCGTCCTGAATTTTCTGGCGGAAGATGCCGAGCTCGTAGCATATCGAGTAGCCCGTTGCGGGGATACCCAGCGACGCCATGGAGTCCATGTAGCAGGCGGCGAGCCTGCCGAGCCCGCCGTTGCCGAGCCCGGCGTCGTTTTCCTCCTCGAAAATGTCGCTTGCATTGCGCCCGAGGTCGCTCAGCGCCCCGATGAGCGCTTCGGAAATGCCGAGGTTGAAGGCATTTTTCATAAGGCTTCTGCCCATTAAAAACTCCATGGACAGATAGTGCACCTCACGGTCGGGCTTCTTATCCTCGCCGAAGGCCAGAAGGCGGCTCATTATCTCACGGATAACTATCGCCGAGGCACGAAACACCTGATCGTCGGTCGCATTTTTACTTGTGACGCCGAACTGCGCACACAGCTTATCTTCTATCGCCGAGCGCACCTCGTCACGGGAGATCTGACTTTTATACATTGATGATCCTCTTAATTAGATGTTGCTGTTTTTCGGAATTACTATCGGCAGCTTCTCGCTGCCCATGAGCGTCTGAAACGCCGATACGGAAGCGTATTTATCGGCGATGACGGAGTTTAAAATGACTCCCTCGCCGATCTTTGCCCCACGCATGAGAATGCAGTTTTCGATCTTCGCACCCGGGGCGATGCGCACATCGGAGGACAAAACGCAGTTTTTCACTTCGCCCTCGATGATGCAGCCGTCGGAAACGAGACTGTTGGTGACGAACGCCTCCTCGCCGTAATAGGTGCTGACATCCTCGTGGCTCTTGGTACGCACCGGGCGCTCGGGCGGGAACATTTCGGCACGGCACTCGGGCTTGAGCATATCCATGCTCGCATCAAAATAAGTATCCAGGCTCATGATGCGGCGAGCATACCCGGGGTGCAGGTACACATTCACCTTGCCGCCGCTTTCAAGATACGCCGCTATCGCATCACGGTGGAAGTGATAGTGGTTTGCCGCAGCGCATGCGTCCATCATGGTGATGAGAAGCTCCTTGGAGATTATATACGCCTCTAATGACGCAAGCCCCTCGCCGTCGGTTGTCTGGTTAAATATCATATGCCGGGCAAAGCCGTCTGCGTCCACGACATAGCGGTGGTGGCGGTACTCGGGCGTGCGCTCGGTGCAGATGGCGGTTATCTCAGCTCCGCTTTTTACATGATGGCGCATTGCGGCCTTGAGATCGAGGTTTGCCGCAACATTGCCCTGCACCATGACGATATACTTCGCTCTGAGCTCACGCACATAGGTCGAAACGGCGTTTAACGCCTCTATCGTGCCGGTGTAATCGCCCCTGTGGTACTCGGGCAGGCCGAACGGCGGGAGCATGCGCAGACCGCCTATGCGGCGACCCATGTCCCAGTCCTTGCCGCTGCCGATGTGGTCTAAAAGCGATTGATAGTCACGCTGCATTATAACGCCGACATCGTGGATACCGGCATTCATCATTGACGAGAGCGCAAAGTCGATGAGCCTGTATCTGCCGCAGAACGGGAGCGATGCCGCCGTTCTCGTTTTCACAAGCTCGCCAAGCTCCTTGACAGAGCCGTAGGCAAAGATTATTCCGTGAAAATCAGACATGTTCAGACCTCCTCCGACTTGTATATCATCGCACCGGCGGGAACGGATGCTTCGCTGCGTATCTCGATATCCGGGCCGCAGGTCGCAACGCCCCAGCCCTCGCTTCCGTCGGGCGCAGCGCCGACATGAGCGCCGCTTTTGACCACCGTGTTCTCGCCGATGATGGCGTATTCCACCGTTGCGCCCTCCTCGACGACAGCGCCGGGCATGAGGACGCTGTACAGTACCGTTGCGCCCTTTCCGACATGAGCCGAGTTTGACAGTACCGAGTTTTCGACATGGCCGTCAATGACGCAGCCCTCGGTGACGATGGAGTGCACTATGCGGGCACTCTCCCCGGCATAATGCGGCGGCAGGCCGACGGGGCGGGAGCGTATCGGCCACTCGGGGTCGTAAAGATTAATGAGCGTTGTCGACAGCATATCCATGTTTGCGTCCCACAGGCTCGTTATCGTGCCGACATCACGCCAGTAGCCGTCAAAGCGATAGGGCCACAGCTTCTCGCCGGCACTGAGCATGTTCGGGATTATATTTTTGCCGAAGTCCTTGCTCGAAGATGGGTCATTTTCGTCCTCGATGAGGTGCTTGCGGAGCTTTTTCCAATTAAATATGTATATGCCCATGGACGCAAGGTCGCTCTTGGGCTGCTTGGGCTTTTCCTCGAACTGACTTACATAGCCGTCCTCGCCCAGATTCATGATGCCGAAGCGGGTCGCCTCCTCCATGGACACCTGCAAAACGGCGATGGTGCAGGCTGCGTCATGCTCTATGTGCTCACGCAGCATCTTGGCGTAATCCATCTTGTAGATGTGGTCGCCCGAGAGGATGAGGACATTGTCCGGGTCGTACATTTCGATGAAGCCCATGTTCTGATAAATGGCGTTGGCCGTGCCGGAAAACCATGAGCCGTTCTCGCCTGCGGTCTGGTACGGCGGGAGGATGAACACGCCGCCGTCGGCGCTGTCCAGATCCCACGGCTGACCGCCGCCTATGTAGCTGTTAAGGCGCAGCGGACGGTACTGCGTCAGCACGCCCACGGTGTCAATGCCGGAGTTTGCGCAGTTGGAAAGCGGAAAATCGATTATCCTGTACTTGCCGCCAAAGGGCATATTCGGTTTTGCAACATTCTGCGTCAAGGCGTAAAGGCGTGAGCCCTGACCGCCCGCAAGCAGCATTGCGATGCAGCTTTTCTTCATGCTTTCTACCTCAATTAAATTTGTTCATCGCCCTGTCGGGCCCCTCAATGATGTAGCACTGCACTGCCTTGGACACACGCTCGGCAAGTGCCTGCATGTCCTCAGCGTCCTTGTCCTTAAAGGTGCCGAGCACCCAATCGGCCATGTCGTAGTCCGGATGCGGGGCAGCGCCGACGCCCATGCGGATGCGGGGGAAGTCCTGCGTGCCGAGATGCCAGATTATATTCTTAAGCCCGTTGTGTCCGCCCGCCGAGCCGCTTTTGCGGATGCGCAGCTTGCCGACCGGCATCGCCACCTCGTCGGACACGACGATGATGTGCTCGGGGCTTATCTTATAAAACTTTGCCGCCTGAATGACAGCCTCGCCGGAGAGATTCATATAGGTCTGCGGCTTCATGAGCAAAACCTTTTCGCCGCCTATCGTGACCTGCGCCGTGAGCGCCTTGAAGCGCAGCTTGTTTATGCTGACATTAAGCTCCTTTGCCATTGCGTCGGCGGCCATGAAGCCTGCGTTGTGCCTTGTTCCGTTGTATTTTACGCCGGGGTTGCCGAGGAATACGACAAGCCATGTTACACCCTGCGTGCTGCGAAATCTATCAAACACGGGTCTTTACCTCGAAGCATAGGGGGAGCATCCGAACTCCGCCTCTGCCATGTCTTTTTACTCTTTCTCTGTGTTATCGTCCTTGAAATACTTGTGTATTCCCGCCTCCTCTGCCTTGACAAAGAGCAAAAATCCTACGGCAGAGGTCTTTCAGATTTTTAAGTGAGAGAGGAGTGTCGCAGGCAAGGCTTTGGGAATGAGGAAGGCTCGGCGCCTTGCGATTGAGCAAAACGAAGCTTGCGGCGCTCAAATCCACTTAAAAACGGGGTTCGGATACTCCCCCTATGCTTAAAATTATAACCCGAAAAGCCCCTTCTCAGGGGCTTTTCAATATTCTGCTTATTCAAACAGATTGGAGATGGACATTTCCTCGTAAACACGCTGGATCGCCTCGGCGAACACCGGTGCTACGGACATGTACTTTATCTTGTCCGAGGGCTGCCTGCCGGTGGGATAGGGAATGGTGTCGAGCAGGAGCAGCTCCTTGATGGCGCTGTCGTTTATGCGGTCGATGGCGGGACCGGACAGAACGCCGTGGCTTGCGCAGGCGTACACTTCCTTTGCGCCGCCTATCTCGACGATCGCCTTGGCTGCGCCGCACAGCGAGCCTGCGGTATCGACCATATCGTCAAGCAGGATGCAGGTCTTGCCCTCGACATTGCCGATGATGTTCATGACCTCGGACTGGTTCGCTCTCTCACGGCGCTTGTCGACGATAGCCATGTTGCAGCCGAGCTTGAGCGAGAAGTTGCGGGCTCTTGCGGTGCTGCCGACATCGGGGGACACGACCATGATATCGTCGTTGGCCTTGCCGTAGATGTCAAGATAGTGCTTTGCAAAAAGCGGAGCGCCGAAAAGATTGTCGACGGGAATGTCGAAGAAGCCCTGTATCTGAGCAGCGTGCAGATCCATCGTGAGGACACGGTCTGCGCCTGCGGCGGTAATGAGATTGGCAACGAGCTTTGCGGAGATGGGGTCACGGCTCTTGGCCTTGCGGTCCTGACGGGCGTAGCCGAAGTAGGGGATGACGGCGGTGATGCGGCCTGCGGAGGCACGGCGCATTGCATCAATCATGACGAGCAGCTCCATGAGGTTGTCGTTGACCGGCTTGCAGGTCGACTGCACGATGAAAACATCTGCGCCTCTGACAGGCTCGTGAACGGAAATGGAGCACTCGCCGTCGGCGAAGTGGGAGCAGCTGCTGTCGCCCAGCTCCTTGAAAAGATGCGAGCAAATGGCCTTGGCAAGCTCGGGGTTGGAGTTGCCGGAGAATACCTTGATCTCTTTACCGTGGGAAATCATTTTTAATCGTCCTCTCTATCTGTTCTGGTTTTATCGCATAAACGATGTTATTTCCATGGTATTATATCAAATACCCCTGCAAAATGAAAGAGCCTGCGGCATATTTTTTAGCATTTACAAGCAGGATATTATCGTGTATAATAATTTAGTTAGTTTTGTACAAGGAATGATAGAAATGCTTGAATTTGAAGAATATAAGCAGAAGCTCAACGCCCTCAAGCCCACGCTTGACGGCCTGCGTGAGGCGCTCCGCCTCGAAGCCGCCGAAAAGGAGATCGAGGAGCTCGAGGGGCAGTCGGCGCAGGACGGCTTCTGGAACGATGTCGAAAACTCCCAGCGTGTGCAGAAGCGTTTGAAGCAGACCAAGAACAAGGTCGAAAATTACAACAGGCTGTGCACCTCGTGGGACGACCTCATGACCCTGTGCGAGATGGCACTCGAGGAGGATGACGACTCGATGCTGCCCGAGCTTGAGTCGGAGTTTGACGCTTTCCAGAAGCGCCTGGAGGAGACCCGTCTCGGCACGCTGCTCACCGGCGAATATGACGCCAACAACGCCATCCTGACCTTCCACGCCGGCGCCGGCGGCACGGAGGCGCAGGACTGGACGCAGATGCTGTATCGCATGTACAACATGTGGGCCGAGCGCCACGGCTACACCGTCAAGCTCATGGATTACCTCGACGGCGACGAGGCGGGCATCAAGAGCGCCACCATTATGATAGAGGGCGAGAATGCCTACGGCTTTTTGAAAAGCGAGCACGGCATACACCGCCTTGTGCGCATCTCGCCGTTTGACGCCTCCGGCCGCCGCCACACCTCGTTTGCGGCTGTCGAGGTCATGCCCGAGATAAGCGACGATAACGAGATCGAGCTGCGTGACGAGGATATCAAAATGGATGTTTACCGCTCCTCGGGCGCAGGCGGTCAGAAGGTCAACAAGACCTCCTCGGCAGTACGCCTTACGCATATCCCGACCGGCATCGTCGTTGCCTCGCAGGTCGAGCGCAGCCACTTCCAGAACCTCGAAAACTGCAAGAACATGCTCCGCGCCCGCCTGGCGGAGATCAAAGAGCGTGAGCATCTTGAGAAGATATCCGACATCAAGGGCGTGCAGATGAAAATCGAGTGGGGCAGCCAGATCCGCTCCTATGTCTTCATGCCCTACACCCTCGCAAAGGACCATCGCACCGGCTTTGAAAACGGCAACATCCAGAATGTCATGGACGGCGACATCGACGGCTTCATCAACGCCTTCCTCGCCATGAAAGCCGCAAACTGAACACATATTAAAAAACGGTCTGAGTAATTTATACTCAGACCGTTTTTTGGTGAAGTTTTGCGTTGCAAAGTGAAGTTTCAATACGCATTGAAGATATATTTAGTCGTTACTGCGCCATCCCGACCGGTTTTTCAATACGCTTATACGCTATTGCTGCTCGTTTTTGCAGTATCCCGACCGGTGGGTGCATGCTGGAGTTTAGTCTGACCATCAACCTATCGGTGCACTTAAAACTTCTCGCACCTATCTAACCGACGCAGGCCGTTAAACGGTCGCAGTAAAAGTTTCTCGCACCATGTTAAACCTCCGCAGTGAAATCGACCGGCGCACCGATACCCCGTACCGGAATTCCAAAGGGTGGTTAAACGCCTTTGGTCGCGTTTCTTTTGTAACTTTTCTTTGGCGAAACAAAGAAAAGTTAATAAATGGCAATGCATGCGATTATGTCGGCACATCAACCTATCGGTGCACTGCAAACTATTCGCACCTGCCTGACCGACGCAGTCCGTTAAACGAACGCACCGAAATCTTTTCGCACCCAACTAACTGACGCAGTTCGTTTAAATGGGGCGCACTGAAAGTTTCTCGCACCATGTTAAACCACCGCAGCCAAAACGGCCGGTGCACCGATACACCGTACCGGGATTCCAAAGGGCGGTTAAACGCCTTTGGTCGAGTTTCTTTTGTAACTTTTCTTTGGCGACTTGCGTTGTCAAGTCAAGTGCAACAGGGCGTCATTAAACGACTCAAACGGGAGTTTCCAGTCAAGGCATTTTCTC
>CAKTQR010000042.1 GCA_934597175.1 uncultured Oscillospiraceae bacterium
CAACGCACCTATGGTTTAGTCGGCACAGCGATCTATCGGCGCAGTAACGACTATTCGCAGAGGATTAAACCACCGCAATCAAACCGACCGGCGCACCGATACCCCGTACCGGGATTCCAAAGGGTGGTTAAACTTTGGGGCGGCGCAAGGCAGGATGCAAACCGGTTTTTAGCGGATCTTTTCCGCCCATGCTTCACAAAAAATTTTGGTAATACACAAAGTATTGCCGAAATTTTGTTGTTTTGCCTGAACGAAAAATCTCTCGCTCAAAACTAAACCCTACGGGCGGCTTCCCCCTGCCTTACACCGCCTTTGGTCGCGTTTCTTTTGTAACTTTTCTTTCGGCGAAACAAAGAAAAGTTTGAAAATTATTCGAAGCCACACTCTAAAAAGGAGCTGGGAATATGGATAACAACAACAAGAAAGACAACAAGAAAGAGTCGTCCATTGGCGGGATAATTGCGTTTGTGATCGCCCTGCTGGTCTTTGCCGGCGACGGCGGCGGTGAGATATTCGGCATCCTGATCGTCGGCGCCGTTATCGGCGTTATCATCTATGCCTCTAAAGCCGCAAAAAAGCGTCAGGAGAACGAGGGCGGCACGGCGGAGATAACCCGTGACGACATCAAGACCGGCGCAAGGACCGGTCTTTCCAAGGTCATGACCGAGATGAAAAAGCTTGCCGAGTATGACGACGATGAGCACGACACCTCCGACCACGAGGACATCGACCACTTCTCCGAAAACCTCACCGAGGAGGAAAAGCTCGAACGCCAGCTTAAGAGCATGCTCAAGTCCGGACTGATAGAGAAAGACGAGTACAACCTCTTACGCCGCAAGTATAATCTCTGACGGCAAAAATTCATAAGGTAATTTTGATTTAATGAAAACTGTCACCATCTACACCGACGGCGCATGCTCGGGAAACCCCGGGCCGGGCGGTTGGGGGGCGATTTTGCGCTATAACGGCCGCTCAAAGGAGCTGTCCGGCGGCGAGAGGAGCACCACCAATAACCGCATGGAGCTTACGGGCGTTATCTCGGCGCTCGAGGCGCTCAAGGAGCCGTGCATCGTCGAGCTCTACTCCGATTCAAAATATGTCATCGATGCGCTCAGCAAGGGCTGGGCTGTTTCGTGGCGCAAAAACGGCTGGAAAAAGGCCGACAAAAAGCCGGCGCTGAATACCGACCTGTGGGAGACGCTTTTGAAGCTTTGTGAGACGCACGAGGTGCGCTGCCACTGGGTCAAGGGTCACGCCGAGAACGAGTACAACAACCGCTGCGACGAGCTTGCCGTCGCCGAACGCATGAAATTTCAATGATAGACTACAGCAAAAAACCGTTTCCCGTATTTGTATCGTACATAATGGGGCAAAAGAAGCTATTTGCCATCGACATGGCCTGCGCCGCTGCGGTGTCGGCCATTGATCTTTTGTTCCCCTACATATCGAAAAACAGCATGCAGACCTACCTGCCGCAGGGCATGTACAAGACCTTTTTCGTCGTCATGGCGATACTGCTGGCGGCGTACATCCTCAAGGGTCTGTGCTACTACTTCATCACTGTCGTCGGCCACCGCATGGGCGTTCTCATCGAGGCGCAGATGCGTGAGGACCTGTTTTCCCATGTGCAGACGCTGTCATTCGACTACTTCGACCGCAACCGCACGGGCACGGTGATGAGCCGGCTCACAAGCGACCTGTTTGAGATAACCGAGCTTGCGCACCACGGTCCGGAGAACATCGTCATTTGTACGCTGACTATCGTCGGTGCGATAATCTTGATGTTCACGATAAATGTCAAGCTAACCCTCCTGCTCGTCATTTTACTTCCGCTGTGCCTGTGGTTTACCCTCAGCCAGAGGGTCAAAATGCGGGACGCAAACCTCGAGGTCAAGCGCAAGACCGCCGTCATCTTCTCGGCGCTTGAAAACGGCGTGTCCGGAATCCGCACGGCGAAGGCGTTTGCAAACGAGGAGGTCGAGCACGAAAAGTTCCTCGCCGCCAACGACAAATTCCGCAGCGCCAAGACCGAGTATTACAACACCATGGGTCTTTTCATGAGCGGCATGGAATTTACCCTGAGCATCATGCCCCTTGCGGTCATCGCCTTCGGCGGCTACCTCGTGATGCGTGGCTCACTTAACTACATCGAGCTTGTGACATTTACACTCTATGTCACGACCTTCGTCACGCCTATCCGTAAGCTTGCACAGTTTGCCGAGCTTTACATGCAGGGCACGGCCGGTTTTGAGCGATTTTTGCAGCTCATGCGCACCGAGCCGACGCTCAATGACAGAAAAGATGCAAAAAGCTTGACAAAAGTAAAGGGTTGTGTAGAATACAGGCATGTGAGCTTTAACTATGATAAGGTCGAGGTGCTGCACGATGTGAGCGTCACGGTCGAGCCGGGCAAGACTCTTGCTCTTATCGGCCCGTCCGGCGGCGGCAAAACCACCATGAGCCAGCTGCTCATGCGCTTTTACGATGTTAATTCCGGCGCAGTTTTGGTCGACGGAAACGATGTGCGTGACCTGACGCAATCGTCCCTGCGGCAGAGCATAGGCATGATCCAGCAGGATGTGTACATGTTTGCGGGCACGGTGCGGGAAAACATCCGCTACGGCAGACCCGATGCGACCGATGAGGAGATCATTCAAGCTGCAAAGCTTGCCGAGATACACAACGAGATAATGCAGATGCCCGACGGGTATGACAGCTATATAGGAGAGAGAGGTGTCATGCTCTCCGGCGGGCAGAAGCAGCGCATTTCCATAGCCCGTGTGTTTCTCAAAAATCCCCCGATCCTCATTCTCGATGAGGCGACCTCGGCGCTCGACACCGTGACCGAGCAGGCAATTCAAACCTCGCTCGACAAGCTCAGTGTCGGCAGAACAAGCATCGTTATCGCTCACAGGCTTTCCACCATTCGGAACGCCGACCTCATTGCAGTCGTCGAGCACGGCAGAATCGCCGAGTGCGGCACGCATGAGGAGCTTTTAGCACGAGAAGGACTGTATGCCGAGCTTTATAAGGCTCAAAGAGGAAAAGGAAAATGAAAGACAACACTACAAAGAAACTGATTTTTGCGGCGCTTTTGGCTGCCTTGACCTGCGTGGCGACCATGATCATCAAGATCCCCACCCCCTTGGGCGGATACATCCACGCCGGTGACGCCGTCGTCGTGCTCGCAGGCTTCCTGCTGGGTCCCGTGTGGGGCGCACTGGCAGCGGGTCTCGGCTCGGCTCTTGCCGATGTCATCTTCGGCTATGTGCTGTATGCACCCGGAACTTTTGTCATCAAGGCGGTCGTCGCACTGCTTGCAGGCTGGCTCATTACCCGCAGCTTCATCAAGAACGAGTTTGCCAAGGCACTCGTCGCCGGCATTATCGGCGGAGCGGTCATGGTCGGCGGATACATGCTGTATGAAGCGGTGTTCATGGGCTTCGGCGTCGCCGCAGCGGCAAACATCCCGATGAACAGCATCCAGGGCGTGTTCGGCGCAGTCGCCGGCGCAGCACTGTACATTGCGCTTAGCAAAACGAACTATTTTAATAAGTAAGCAAAAAGCTGATGTCGCACGACATCAGCTTTTTTTATTAGATGCATTTCTTTATCACTTGTACTTGCCATATATTAACTTTTCTTTGGCAAAACAAAGAAAAGTTAATAAATGCCAAACAAGTGCGGTTTTATCGGTGCACTGAAGGTTTCTCGCACTATGTTAAACCTCCGCAGTTAAATTTTCACCCGGAAAAAAAGAAACTCCCGTAGCCGAGGCTACGGGAGTTTCTACACAATATTCACATACTGCAAAAATGCAGAAAGCAAATTACATCTTGTTGAGCTTCACGGTCATCTTGGACTTCTTGTGAGCTGCATTGTTCTTATGAATAAGACCCTTAACTGCGGCGTGGTCAACAGCCTTGACTGCTACCTTGTAGCTATCGGCTGCAACAGCCTTGTCGCCTGCTTCGACAGCTGCGTCGAACTTCTTCAGGACGGTCTTGAGAGCGGTCTTGTCGGCACGGTTCTTTGCACGGAGCTCCTTGGACTTGGCATCTCTCTTCATTGCTGACTTAATGTTGGGCATCGTGGCACCTCCTTACTTAGTAACTACAAAAATCCATCACGGGATTTTCCGGCGAATACCGCCGGTTTTCGCCGGCTATCGGACTGAGTACGGCTCAATCTGATCGTTACTGCCGTTTGGGACTGAATATCGATAACGAATAACGAGCATAGCTCGCAGGGAATTATTGTACCATCAACGCATTGAAAAATCAAGCATTTTCTCACTTTTGCGAATATTTTTTTGCAAAACGCATTACTTGTGGTCAAGCCGGGGACACTATACCATATCTTGATTTGGAAGTGAGAATATGCAAAATTCCTTTGCCCGCACCGACCTTGCCCGTGAAGCCAGCCTGAGAGTGGGCGATTCGCTTACGGGTTTAGTTTCCGAGGAGCTTATAATTTCTAACTGCCGAGCCAGCCGAGTTTCCGTCACCGACCAAGCCGCCGCCGAGGCTATCGGCAAACCGATCGGCGAGTATTACACCCTAGAAATGGCAGATTATGTTAAGCGGCAGGAGAATTCGTTTTCCGACTGTGCACATGCGCTGTCTGAGCTGTTAAACAAGCTGTCGTTTATTAATTCGGCAAATAGCGTATTAGTTGCCTGCCTCGGCAATAAATCTGTCACGCCTGATGCTGTCGGCCCGGACACGGCGGACAGCCTCATCGTCACCCGCCACCTCAAGTCCTCCCTGCCCGAGCAGTTTCAGGCGTTTTCCTCCGTCGCCGTTTTCCGCACCGGAGTCCTCGGCACGACCGGCATCGAAAGTGCCGACGGCTTGAAAGCAATTTGTGACCTTGTGCGCCCCGACTGCGTCATCGCCGTCGATGCTCTTGCCTCGGGCGAGCTCAGCCGCCTGTGCCGCAATGTGCAGATATGCGACACCGGCATATCCCCCGGCTCGGGCGTCGGCAATAACCGTGCGGCGCTCAACGCAGATACCCTCGGCGTTCCTGTCTGCGCCATCGGCGTGCCGACCGTCATCGACGCCGCCGCCTTCACCGATGCCGAGGAAGCCAAGGGCTTGTTCGTCACGCCCCGCAACATCGACGAGCTCGTCCGCAGCTCCGCCAAGCTCATCGCCTACGGCATCAACCTCGCCCTGCACAAGGGCTTGACCATTGAAGATATCGACATGCTTGTAGAGTAAGATGTTTCACATGAAACAATCGCAAAAAAATCTAAAAATGTTTCATGTGAAACATTGAAAAAGTCGGCGATAGCGGTTATAATAGCCTTGAGGTGAAATTATGTCCAAGATTATCGCAATTGCCAACCAAAAAGGCGGCGTCGGCAAGACGACCACCTGTGTTAACCTCTGCTGCGCCCTCAAAATGAAGGGCAAAAAGGTGCTCATCCTCGACTGCGACCCGCAGGGCAACTCGACCTCGGGCATGGGCGTGGATAAGTACTCCACCCCCGGCGCATATGAGCTCATCGCCAAAAAGGCGGATATCTATGACTGCATCCGCAAAACGCCCTACGGCGATGTTATCCCATCGAATAAAGAGCTGTCCGGCGCTACGGTCGCCCTCGTGCTCGCCGAAAAGCGTGAATATGTGCTCAAAAACGCTTTGCAGCTCGTCTATAACGACTACGACTACATATTTATTGACTGTCCTCCGTCGCTTGAGCTGCTGACGCTGAATGCGCTCGTTGCTGCCGACAGCATCATTATCCCGATGCAGTGCGAGTATTATGCGCTCGAGGGCATTGCAGACCTCATGACGACCATAAAGCTCTGCAAAAAGCGCCTGAATCCGAGCCTGAATATCGAGGGAATCGTGCTAACCATGTACGATGCAAGGACGAATCTGACTCAGCAGGTCACATTTGAGCTTAAGGAATACTTCGGCGGCAAGGTCTACGAGACCGTCATTCCCCGCAGCGTCCGACTGTCCGAAGCGCCCAGCCACGGCAAGCCCGGCGTTGCGTATGACCGCATCGGCAAGGGCAGCCGTGCGTATATGAAGCTTGCAGATGAATTTCTCAAGCAGGAAAGGAGAAAATGATGCCTAAAGAGCTAAAAAAGGGTCTCGGACGGGGTCTGAGCGAGCTTTTCGGCGACGATATCGACGATAACGAGACCGAGGGCGAGCTTCTGCACCTGCCGATAACCAAGGTCGAGCCTCGCTCCGACCAGCCGAGAACGAAATTTGACGACGAAAAGCTGCAGGAGCTGGCGGATTCCATTGCCCAGTACGGGCTTATCCAGCCGATAACCGTCCGCAAGCAGGAAAACGGCTATTATCAGATAATCGCAGGCGAGCGCCGCTGGCGTGCAAGCCGCCTTGCCGGGCTTGTCGAAGTGCCGGTGCGAGTTATCTCCGCCGACGACCGCCGTGTCGCCGAGCTGGCACTGGTCGAAAACCTCCAGCGTGAGGACTTGAACCCCATCGAGGAGGCGCTCGGCTATAAGAGTCTCATCGAGGAATACGGCCTGACGCAGGATGAAGCGGCAAAAAGCGTGGGCAAATCCCGCCCCGCCGTCGCAAATGCGATGCGCCTGCTCGGCCTGACCCCCGAGGTCTTGAAAATGGTCGAGGAGGGTAAGCTCTCGGCAGGTCACGCAAGAACGCTGCTCCCGCTTGAGGATGCCGCATTGCAGCTGAGCACGGCGAAGAATGTCATCGACAATTCGCTTTCCGTGCGCAAGACCGAGCAGCTGGTGGCAAAGACGCTCAAGAAGCTGCGTGAGCCGGAAAAGAAGCCGACCAAGAGCGAGGAGCTTTTCGTCGACTACATCGCCGACACCGCAGATCTCCTCAGCCGCAGGCTCTCCCGCAAGGTGAGTATCGAATGCGGCAAGCGCAGCGGCCGCATCGTGCTCGAATTTTACGACAGCGACGACCGTGAGGCGCTCATCCAGAATCTCGTCCGCATGGGCGGCACTTGGCAGGAAATTAACAATAAGTAAATTCTTTTTGTAATAATATAACAAGGAGTAATCTAAAATGCTTGATATAAAGTTTGTAAGGGAAAATCCCGA
The DNA here is from genome assembly GCA_934597175.1 of uncultured Oscillospiraceae bacterium. Lineage (GTDB taxonomy): Bacteria > Bacillota > Clostridia > Oscillospirales > Oscillospiraceae > F23-B02. The sequence continues at coordinate 7,065 of CAKTQR010000042.1, forward strand.
GATAGTCAAGGAGAACATCAAAAAGAAGTTCCAGGACGCAAAGCTGCCCCTCGTCGACGAGGTTTTGGAGCTTGATGTGAAGTACCGTGCCGCCCTCACCGAGGGCAACGACCTGCGTGCAGCGAGAAATGCGCTGTCCAAGCAGGTAGGCGTGCTGATGGGTCAGGCGAAGAAAGACCCGTCGAAGCTCGAGGAAGCCGAGAAGGTCAAGGCGCAGGTCAAGGCCGACGCCGACCGTCTGGCGGAGCTGGAAAAGGCCGCCTCCGAGATGAGCGAGCGCATCCGCACCATCATGCTCACCATCCCGAACATCATCGACGACTCTGTGCCCATCGGTCCGGACGACAGCTGCAATGTCGAGGTCGAGCGCTTCGGCGAGCCGGTCGTTCCCGACTTCCCCATCCCCTACCACACCGAGATAATGGAAAGCTTCGACGGCGTCGACATGGATGCCGCCGGCCGTGTCTCCGGCAACGGCTTTTACTACCTCATGGGCGATGTCGCCCGCCTGCACTCTGCGGTGCTGGCCTATGCCCGTGATTTCATGATAGGAAAGGGCTTTACCTACTGCATCCCACCGTTCATGATCCACGGCAATGTCGTCGAGGGCGTCATGAGCCAGACCGACATGGACGCAATGATGTACAAGATCGAGGGCGAGGATCTGTACCTTATCGGCACGAGCGAGCACTCGATGATAGGCAAGTTCATCGACCAGATGATACCCGAGGCAAAGCTTCCGCAGACCCTCACCAGCTATTCCCCCTGCTTCCGCAAGGAAAAGGGCGCTCACGGTATCGAGGAGCGCGGCGTTTACCGCATCCACCAGTTTGAAAAGCAGGAGATGATCGTCGTCTGCAAGCCCGAGGACAGCAAGGCGTGGTACGAAAAAATGTGGCGCTACTCGGTGGAGCTGTTCCGCAGCATGGAGATACCCGTGCGCCAGCTCGAGTGCTGCTCGGGCGACCTTGCCGACCTCAAGGTCAAGTCCTGCGATATCGAGGCGTGGTCACCCCGCCAGCAGAAGTATTTCGAGGTCTGCTCGTGCTCGAACCTCGGCGATGCGCAGGCCCGCAGGCTGAAAATGCGTGTCAAGGGCGAGGACGGCAAGACCTATCTGCCGCACACGCTCAATAACACCGTCGCCGCACCTCCCCGCATGCTCATTGCGTTCCTTGAAAATCACCTGCAGGCCGACGGCACGGTCACTATCCCCGAGGTGCTGCGTCCGTACATGGGCGGCACGGAAGTCTTAGTGCCCAAAAAGTAAGGAGAGATAGATATGAAAAAGTTTATTTCTGAGTTCAAGGCGTTCGCCCTCAGGGGCAATGTGATGGATCTGGCGGTCGGCGTCATCATCGGCGGCGCATTCACCGCACTCGTCTCGTCGCTCATTGATAACCTCATCAACCCCATAATCGGCTGCTTCAGCCTCGACGGATTTTCCGGTCTGAGCGTGACCATCGGGCAGGCGAAATTAACATACGGCGCATTCATCATGGATGTGATAAACTTCATCATCATGGCGTTCGTGGTGTTCCTGCTGGTCAAGGGCGTGAACAAGCTTGCCACCATCGGCAAGAAGCAGGCCGAGGAGGAAGAGCCCGCCCCCGAAGATCCCCCCAAGCCCACCACCGAGGAGCTCTTGGCGGAAATTTTGGAGGAAATTAAGAATAAGTAAGCAAAAAGAGCGTTCCACACGGAACGCTCTTTTGCTTATATATATATTAATTAATGGTAAGGAGAACAGGCAAATATTAGCCTTCCTTGTTTTGCCAAAGAAAAGGAGCAAAAGAAACGCAACCAAGGGCGGTGTAACGGCCGATTTCACTGCGGAGGTTTAATCCTCTGCGAATAGCTTGCAGTGCACCGATAGGTTGATGGACAGCCTAAACTTTAGAGTGCAGTTACCGGTCGGGCTGACGCAATAGCGACTACTAAAAGCGTAAATGCGTATTGAAAAACCTCCTCGAGTTCGGCTCAAGGAGGTGGTAACATGGCTGTTACATATGCGGACTTGTTCCAATATACGATAGTACTAATTACCCTCGCCGCCCTGCTTATAGCAAGCAGGAAGTGAGCATAAAAAAGATGTAATCGCCTCGGCCAAGGCGATTACATAATAAGTAATTTCTCTTGGGCAACCGTCTATTGGGTAGCACCTACTTTCATTTACTATAATAGACTTCCATGCAAAATTTGTCAACAGTTTTTCGCTAAATATAGGAGCGGTCGCTGAGCAGTCGTTTTGACTGCTCATTTTATTTCCTGCTCTAATTCGTCGAATATGGGAGCTGCGAAAAATTCGCCGAGGGTGATTTCAAGACCGTCGCAGAGCTTTTTGACGGTGGAAACGGTCGTGCTGCGGTTTCGCCCGCTGATAATGTTATTCACCGTCGACTGCGTCACGCCGCTGATGGTGCATAGCTTGTTTATCGTAATGTGCCGCTCATCGCACAGCTCAAGTATTCTGTCACTGACTGCCTCGCCGATATTCATTTTAAAATTCGCTCCTTCGCTTGACCTAATCGCCTTTGCAGTCGCCCGACCAGTTTTTCAATACGCTTTTACAATTAAGCTTGCTGTTACTGCGTCAGCGCGACCGGTGAGTGCCTACTAAAGTTTAGTCCGACCATCAACCTATCGGTGCAGTGCAAGCTTTTCGCACTTATCTAACTGACGCAGTCCGTTAAACGGTTGCACCAAAAGCTAATCGCAGCTGATTAAACCTCCGCAGTCCGGTAGACCGGTGCACCGATACCCCGTACCGGGATTCCAAAGGGTGGTTAAACGCCTTTGGTTGCGTTTCTTTTGCTCCTTTTCTTTCGGCAACACAAAGAAAAGGAGATAAATCATTTTATCTCCTGCTCAAGCTCGTCGAACTCGGGTGCGGAGAAGAACTCACCGAGGGTCATGTCCAGACCGTCGCAGAGCTTTTTGACGGTCGAGACGGAAATTTCCCGCCTGCTCGGGTCGAGCAGACTGTACACGGTCGACGGGGTCACGCCTGAAATGTTTGCAAGTGAGTTCGGCGTAATGCCTTTTTGCTCGCACAGCCCCTTGATGCGCTGCGCAACTGCGTCCTTGACTGACATATTATCACCTCAGTGACATTGTAGAAAAGCATTCGCAGATGCGTATACGCACTTGCGTATATCATGCGATTATGTTATGATTTTTAGAGAAAAATATTGGAGGAACATTATGCCGGACTACAAAAGCATGTACACCCTGCTGTGCAAGGCGGTCGACGATGCTATCGACCCGCTGAGCGAGATACCCGAGGCCGTGCAAATTGCGCAGACGCTGATAATTGCGCTGAATGCCGCCGAGGAAATTTATATCGAAAGCTGTGACTGACAAATATTAACTTTTCTTTGTTTCGCCAAAGAAAAGTTACAAAAGAAACTCGACCAAAGGCGTTTAACCACCCTTTGGAATCCCGGTACGGGGTATCGGTGCACTGGTCTACCGGACTGCGGAGGTTTAACATAGTGCGAATTACTTTCGATTCGTCCGTTTAATGGACTGCGTCTGTTAGATAGCTGCAAGAGGTTTGCAGTGCACCGATAGGTTGATGTACAGACTGAACTCTAAGGTGCACTCACCGGTCGGGATATGGCAGTAACAACAAGCTTAATTGTTAAAGCGTACTGAAACTTTACTGCTTGGTGCGTAATTTTCCTATAACATAGCTTGTCGGAATAAGCACGCAGGAGATGGCGAGGTTGGCGGCGGGGACGGCGAGATGCGAATAGAAGTTTAAATTATCCGAGTCCATGTCGAGAAGGACGGCGACAACCAGCATCAGCGCTGCCGAGGTCGGTATCAGAAATCGGCCGTTCGACATATCGTGCATGACGGTGTCACCGGTATCCGGCACATAGCCGAAAACAAGGCGCAGGCAGTGGGATGCAACGATGAGCATCATTGCAAAGATGATGAAATCCGGCAGCACCCAGAGGGCGACGACCGGCGCTTCGATGCGCTCGATGGTCTTGAACACCGTAATATTTTGTATCATCGCAAAAAACGGGTAGTTGAAGCGTGAAATCAGCTCCGAGCCGTAGTTGCCGATGGCGGCGGCGCATAGCAGCGCAAACAGCAGACACACCGGCACGAGCCACAGCGAGTAGGCCTTGGCACGACGGCGAGCAAGCTGGCGAGGCCGCTCGAAAAATGCCGAGTACACGAAAATTCCGGCGTATATCTCAAACATCGGGATGGCGGCGAGCCCGAGCTTGTCCGGCTCACCCTTTGACAGCGGCAAAATGAGGTTAAAATCAATATTCGTCAGCGCAAAAAGGAGCACCAGCACAAGCACGACCACGAGCGTCGGCGAGAATATGCGTGCCGAGCGCAGCAGCGCCCTGCGTGGGCCGAGTGCGGCGGTCAGGCCGAGGGCGAGCATGACGATGACGAACGGCCACGCATTGCCTGCCGGGTAAATGGTGCAGATGAAACGCTCCGCCCCCGAGCGCAGGATAAAGCCGCAGCAGAAAATTAAAAACGCCGCCGTGCCGCCGAGCACCACCGAGCCGAGGGCTCTGCCGTTGGTGCGCATGATCATCTCACCGAGGCCCTCACCGCTGTGCCGTTCGGCCAAAAATGCCGACAAAAACCACACATATAAAACGAGAAACGGCAGTGCGACAATGGGTGCGACCCAGCTTGCGCTGCCTGCGGTCTGCGTATTGAATTTCGGTATCAGCCGGACGGCGGGCGCAAGCGACGACACGAAGATAAGCGCCATGAGCTGCCGCCGGTCAAAGTCTGGTTTCATTCCTAGCTCCCCAAGCCGACATCGAAGCTGCGGTCGACCTCCGCCTCGACGCCTACATTATAATATATATCACGCAGCCGCTCCGACAGGTCGGCGCTCGCACCGTTAAGGCGCTGCGGCTGCTTCCGTTCGAGAACTTTGCCGAGCTGCAAAAAGTCGCACTCAAGCGAGCGTGAGATGTCGAGCACCTGCGTGACCCAAAGCTTTACCTCGTCGGCCAGCGCACGGTTGAGCTCCTGCACACCCACGCTGCCGGTCGTCTCGGACAGTGCGGCGCTGAGCGTTATCTTCACATCGAGCCCCGTCAAAACTCCGCCGCCGAACATGGGCGTTATGCGGCAGGCGCATTTATCTAATTGCACGGTGGCGGTATCATTGCCGACCCTGAGCTTCACGGAGCTGGGACCTACTTTGTTTTGCAGGACATTCACGCCCTTGGCGCAGTCGACCGGCACGCTGCCGACGGCTCGGCCGTTCTTGATGACCGCAAAGCCGTCGGGTATCGCCGTGAGCTCGGCTGCCTTCGCCTCCTTGACCGCCTTGTCCGCTTTGACCGATTTTACCGCCGTGATGAGTGCGCAGCCGTTTTCGTCCAGCGACGACACCACCTCGGCGGCGCTGAAAATGACCCCGTCGCCGCGCAGGATGATGTTGCGCTCGAGCGAGCGCAGAACGCTTGTTGCGTCGTAGGTCTCGCCGCCGGCGCCGAGCACCAGCTCAGATGCCGTGCCGTTTGTGACGACGAAAAGCGGAATATCGAGCCTGAGATCTGTCGAGCGCTCGATGTAATCGAGAAACGGCTTCAACGATTCCTTCGCCGAAGCTCCGCCGACGGCGATGTACGCCGTGTGCGCAAAAAAAAGATCCTCCCGTGCGCTGTAGTCCTGCATCTTCTCCTCGGCAAGCGTAAACGACGGCGCTTCGGCGGCCAAGCGGGCAACGCCTGCCGAGCCGGACTGCTCGGCGCCGCTTTGGCTGCTGCCTCCGCCGCCTGCGCTGTCGCTGCCGGACGATGCCGACAGACGCACGCCGCCGGATGTCCGGTCAAAGCCTAAGGTCTGGATGACCATGAGCTGCTCGAGCTCACGGTAGTTTGAATATATCGAGCCGCCCGAGCAGCCGGTGAGCAGTGCCGCAAGCACCAAAACTGCGGCTATGCGGAAAATTTTCATCTCTGCCTCCTTTTGTCGGGCGTGTTAAGCTCCGGCTCACGGAATTTGCGCTCCGGCAGCGGCTTTCGCAAAAATGTGCGGCTGAGGTTATTCGGCCGCCCGCCGGAAAGCGGCGCAGTGTAGTTTACGCCGTAGGAATCTATCGTGCACAGATACCATATCAAAATGCACAGTGCCGCCGCCACGCCGAACAGCCCTGCGAGTATCGCCGCAACGACGAGCGCAAGGCGGCAGACCCGCAGGGCGGCGCTCATGTCCTGGCTCGGCTGGGCGTAGCCCGCTATGCCCGCCGTCGCAACGACGATGACGGCGATGGGCGAAATGACCTTCGCCTCGACCGCCGACTGCCCGACGATGAGCGCCCCGATTATCGAGACCGTGTCGCTTATGGGATTCGGCAGCCGCAGCCCCGCCTCCTGCAAGAGCTCGAACGCAAGCAGCATGCCGATGACCTCCAGCGCCGTCGAAAACGGGACATCCTGCTTGGACGCAACGATGCTCATGAGTAATTTTGTCGGGATCATTTCCTGATGGTACATCGCCACGGCGACATACAGCGCCGGGAGCGCTAATGCTAACATCACCGCAAGCCAGCGCACTATGCTCAGCATCGTAGCGACCAGCCAGTGCTGCGACTCGTCCTGCGGCACTCGCAGAAACTCGGCGAAGGTCACCGGCAGCATGAACGCAAGCGGCAGACCGTCAACTATGAGCCCGACTCTGCCCGAGAGCAGCTGCTGGGCAAAGCGGTCCGGGCGCTCGGTGTGCAATAGCTGCGGAAACAGCGAGCGGGGGCGGTCGGTGATGTACGCCTCGATTGCGCCGCTTGAGAGCGCACCGTCAATGTCCACGGCATCGAGCCTGCGCTCAAGCTCGGCAATTATCGCCGGGTCGGCAACGCCGTCGACATACATGACGACCGCCTTTGTCCGGCTCTTGCGGCCGAGCGTTACGCTTTTTGCCTTGAGCGCCGGATTATTAATGCGCCGCCGCACGAGCGCCGTGTTCGTGCGCAGTATCTCGACGAAGCAGTCCTTGCCGCCCTTGAGCGATTTTTCGATCTTCGGCTCGGAGATGCCGCGCTGGTTTTTGCTCTTACACTCAAAGGTCACGGCGCAGCTCGGGAACACCACCGCCACGCAGCCGGAGACGATATCGTCGACGACATCGTCAAGGTCCGTGCGAAATTGCGCTTGTGCGCTGTACACCGCACCCTGCATCAGCCGCTCCGGCGTAGGGTCGCTGCCCGAGCGGATGAGATCGGTCAGCGGGCGCAGGATATCCTTTGCCGTGTCGCCGCCGTCGGTGATGCCGTCGAGCCAACAGACGAACAGCGTTTTGTCGGAAACCAGCCCCGCCCGTATCTCACGGTGCTGAAAATCCGAGCAGTCATCGAATATATTTATAATGGTTTCACGCCCGATCGTGCCCTTAAACCGGGGTTTCAGTTCGGGGTGCGGCGCATCATCGGGGGTTTGTTTTGAGTTGAAAATAGACATATTGTTATTTTACCCCCAAAATGGCCGTGGCATACACGGTTTTGGCAGGCTGCTTTCCGCCCATGCTTCGCTAAACCCCTAGCCCATATATATCCATTATGGCCGTCGGGCTTTATCTTTGCCTGAACGAAAATCAGCTCTCCCAAAACTGCTTCGCACCTGACAGCCAACAAAATTTCTTATAACAAAAAATTTGCCTTTATAAACAAATGTGTGAATTTGACGAGCACAAAAATGGGCTGTCAGGCGTATATCCCACCGCCATTTGGGGGTCTAACCAAAGTTGAACACAATATTTAGTGTCGGTCAAAATTAGTTCAAAAATATTCGCAAAATAGCTAAAAAAAGTGTTGACAAAGGGCGAAATGGGTGGTATTCTAACAAAGCTCCTCGGGAGAAGCAAGACAATTTGAAAAGCTCAAAAAAAGTTTTGAAAAAAGCCTTGACAAAGCGGTTTGCTTATGATATATTAATCAAGCTGTCCGCTGAGCCGGAAGCAAAGAATTGTACCTTGAAAATTAGATAATGTAAGAACAACAGCTTATGCTAAATAAGCACCAGAAAAGGGTTCTTTAAAGTCAG
>CAKTQR010000043.1 GCA_934597175.1 uncultured Oscillospiraceae bacterium
GAAGACCGACCCCCAGCTTATGGGCGCACTCGGCGCAGCAGAGTATGCACGCCAGAAGGGTCTTGCAAAGAAGTAATCTAAGCTTGACGCTATAAAAAGAGACACGATATATCGTGTCTCTTTTTTTGTTATATTGAGGCTCAGACCACTCTGAGCCGGACTATATTTAATTTAAAGAGATTGACAAGCAAAATTTAAATGCGTCCTGCGCACGATAGAGAGCAGCAGATCGATACACGCAAAAATACGCCGCCCAACGGCGTATTTTGGTTTATATATTAGTTTGAGTGCATGAGATTTGTTTTTGCTTTGCTTTCGCCGAAGTGCTTGAGTGCGGGCTTGAAGGCGATGCTGAGTACCAGCGACAGCGGGATGAGTATCGCTGCCATCAGCAGCAGAATCAAAATACTCTTGAGATACACATTGCCGTAGCTGCCGGCGATGGTCTCACGCATTGCGGTCATTGCGTAGTTAAACGGCATGAACTTGTACAGGTCCTGGAATATCTTCGGAAGCATCTCCAAGGGATAAGTGCCGCCCGAGCCTGCGACCTGAATGACAAGCACGATAATCGCAATTGCCTCGCCGATGTTGCCGAAGGCGAACACCATACCGTAGTTGAGCAGCGTGAACACAAGGCTCGTGATAGCCGCCGCCAGCCAGAACTGGAACGGTGCGTAGCACTGGATGCCGATGTAGAACAGGTTGCCGAGCACGGTGATGAGCGCCGTAAACTGGCCTATGGCGAAGAACACAAAGTATCTGCCAAAGAACGCCTCGGTAGTGTTGAGGGTCGGGATATCGCTTCTGCGCTTGATGTGGGTGTGCATGAGGCTGACGCTCAGCAGTGCGCTTGCGTACAGAGCGAGGGTCGTGTAGAACGGAGTCATGCCCGAGCCGAAGTTTTCAAGTGCGTATGCACGGACAACCTCAAGGTTGGCGGGGGAGGCGAGGTACTCGACCAGGCCGCCGACATCGTCCTGCAGCAGGTCAAGCAGCTTCGTAAAGCTCTCGCTCGTGCGAAGCTCGTTGACGCTCGACTGAAGATTGGAGATCATGCTGACCATGTAGTTGAGCACATCCTCGGTGCTCTCGATGCTGACGGTGCAGGAGTTGAGAGCGTCGGTGTACTGCTGGAGGGTCATCGACTGAGAATCAATGTCGCCCTCGATTTTTGCTAGCAGCGAGTCAAGATTCGTGAGCGAAGTCTGAAGCGTGGTCATCGAGGAAACAAGGTTTTTATCAATTTTTGTCTGCTGAACGATATCGTCAAACTTAATTACGCTCTCGTGCAGCTGCTTGTTGACATCTGAGTACAGATCATCGAGGATCTCGCCCTCGTAATCGGTAATGCCGCCCTCGCCGAACACGGAGTCCCAGTCGATATAGGCACTTCCTGCCTCGGCAGGGTCGCCGTCAACGGCGTTGTCGAGCCGCTCGATGGTGTTGCGCATCTCCTCGGAGGTGTTGCGGATAGCGTCGGCGGCATAGACGACATCCTGCTTGCTGTTGGTGAGTCTGTCCTGAATGTCAACGATGGTCTTTCTGCTGTTGACGAGCATGTTCGTCACATCGGGAAGCAGGTCATTGGTCATGCTCGTGACCGTGGCTGCGGACTTCGTGACGGTTGCCATGGAGTTCATTATCGCAGCATAGGTCTTGAGGTCGGAGCTGATAGTGCCGAGCTTTGAGTCAAGCGACTGCAGTGCATCCTCTGCGCTCAGGCCCATGCCGTTAAAGACGGAGGTGAAGTTTGAAAGCTCGTCGACTATGGTCGAAACGAAGATGCCGTTTATCTCGTCACGGACAAGCGACTGCGCTCTGTCGGTGATGCGGGAAGCAACTGCGTTCATCTTCTGGTTATCGTAGTAAATTATCTCCGGCTGATCCATCTCGCCGTCGGTAAAGCCGAGAATGGATGCGCTGAAATCCTCGGGAATGATAAGCCCTGCGTAGTAATCACCGGCGTACAGACCGTCCATAACGCCCTGAACGGAGTCGGGGAACTGCCAGTCTATCTGGTCGTTGGCCTTGAGCTTGTCGATGATGATATTGCCGACATTGAGCTTCATGCCGACAAAATCCGTGCCCTCATCGGCGGAGGCGACGGCTATCTTAAGATTCTGCGTGGAATCGGGGGTGTACGGGTCCCAGTTCGACATGATGTTGAACCATGCGTACAAGCAGGGTACAAGAGCGAGGCCAAACACACAAATAACGGTGACGACACTCCTGCTCAATCGCCTGATATCAGAGCGAATGACGGCTGAAATATTAGAAGCTGTTCTTTTAAAATTCTTCATACTCAATACATCGTTTCTTCCGTAGATTTGTTATGTTTGCTCAAACGGTTGCCTCTGCCTTATCATCCTCGGCGGGAGCTTCCTCGTCTGTGGAAGCAGCCTCGCTGACGGTGACTTCCTCATCGGCGGGGACGGATTCGGCCTCGGGGGCAATGACTTCCTCGTCGGCGTCTTCGGTCACGGCGTCAAACTCGGGGGAGCGCTGCTGTATCGACCGGCGGATCTGCTCTGCCAGCACCAAAGCCTCGTCCTTGGAGTCCTCCTCGGTCGGCATCGGCGCTTCCGCCTGCTCAAACTCCTGCTCATCCATATCGACCTGCGAGAACATCTGCCGCAGCAGATAGTCCTGATACTCGATGACGATAAGCACACCTGCGATGACAAACATCGAGGCTATCCAAAGCACGAGGAAAATCGTCTTTGAGCCCTGGGTCATGAAAAGCATGATAAGGAAGAAGGTCGGGATAATGAGTAGGCTTTTTAAAGCCGAGCTCGTTCTCTTGACATTTCTCCGATGCATTTTTTCAAGACCGGCAACGAGGTCGTTATACATTTTTTCGTACTGGGATTCTGTATTCATAATACATAACTCCTTGGTGGGGATAAGCAGTAGTTACATCATTTCTGACTTTTCGAGCTGATCGTTCATGTAGCGATTGATGCCGTCGAGCGGGCGCTTGAGCACGAGACCGACGAACAGACCGACGCCGAAGAACAGCAGCAGCTGAAGCAGGTAGATAAGGTAATTGTTCTGATACAGACCTGCGATAGCCTCACGCATGGCATTGATGGCGTAGGGGAAGGGGAAGAACAGGTAGACCTGCTGGAAGAAGTCGGGCAGCAGCTCGATGGGGTAAGAGCCGCCCGAGCCTGCGATCTGGATGATCAGGAACACGACGAACAGCGCCTTGCCGATGTTGCCGAAGGCGATCGCCATGGAGTATGCGATCATCGAGCAGGTCAGCGAGGTCACAACGCCCGACAGCAGGAACAGTCCCGGGTGGACGCAGTCCATGCCGAATATCAAAAGGTCGCCCGCCATGGTGACCATGGCCTGGATAAGACCCAGCAGGGCAAAGATAAGGTAGCGGCCGAAGAACTTCTGACGGCTGGTAGCGCCGATAAGCTCGATGGGCGTATCCACCTTCAAAATTGCGTTCAGTATGATGCAGCCGACCCAAATGGCGAGCATCGTGTAGAACGGAGCCATTGCGGCGCCGTAGGATTCAACGGGGTAAACAGACTCGGACCTGATGGTGACGGGGCTTGCGAAGAACTCCGCAATAGACTGCGGGTCGACATCCATAAAGTCGAGCACCTCCTGCAAACGGGTGTCCTCGGTATCGCCGTTCAAAATACCGAGAGCGTCTGCGATCCTCGTCCTGTAGCTGCCGACGAGGTCCTTTACCTGTACCAGTGCATTGTTGACAGCGCCGAAGGTGTTGCCCAGCTCGCTGACGATGGGGGGCACTTTGCCCATGACATCGCTGAGTTCAAGCAGGATAGACGACAGATCGCCGAGGCTGTCCTGAAGATTGGTCAGCAGGGAGTCAATGGAGGGGTAAACTATCTCGGTAAGCGCAACTCTTGCGTTGCCGAGCAGGTCGCTTATTATCTGAAGGTCGTCAATGAGATTGATGTCACGGTTGCCGTTTAAGATATCGTCGAATATCTCACCTGCGTCCTTGGTGTTTTTACCGGCCTGCGTTGCGGCGGCGGAAGCTTTCTTATCCGTTGCGCCTGCGGCATCCTCAACTGCGCTCATGGCAGTGCCCAGAGCGGACAGCTCCTGACTTGCGACGCGGCTGTCATCCCTCGCGGCGGTGAGTGCCTGCTCACGGGTGTCGGCATCGTCGGTGGTCTTGGCTATTTTGACATTGTTCTGGATATTTACAATGCGCTGCTTTGCATCGTCCGCCATGAAGGTCATCATGGTGTCCATGCTCTGCTCGGTAGATTGCGCATTTTTAAGGTCGCTGTAATCATAACCGGTCACGGCGGTGTAGACCGAGGGAACGGTTATCTCGTTATAATCGGCACGGAGCTGGTCAGCCGCATTTGCGTCGTCCTGAGTGTTCATGCCCAGCTGCTCACGAAGCTGAGTGATCTTATCTCGGACCTTGTTGAGCGCCGACAGCGCATCCTCTGCCTCAGGGCCGGAAATGCCCGAGTGGGTGAGGTAATCGATAAGCTCCTGATACTGCTTTTCAAGCTCCTTGAGCGTCTCCTTAACGGTTTCGGTGTCATCGCCGCCGTTATAGAGCCTGTCGAGCTTGTATATAGCCTTCTGCACCGAATCCTGCAAATTGGTGAGCAGGTTGTTGACCTCCTCGTTTATAAGCGCAAGATCGCCCTTGGTGCTTTCAATATAAGATATCTGATTTGAAATATTTATCCTCTCGTTGCCGAGCAGGTGAATGGTGTAATCAATGGTGCTGTTGGAATTATTGAGCGTACCGACGAGAGAATTGTTCGCTGCGACGAACTGATCGATGGTGTCATCGTACTGAGCAAGGTTTTTATCGATCTTGGCAAGCGTATTTTTGAGCATACTGATGGTGTTGTCGCCCTGAACGCCCTCGGAGAAGGTGTTGAACTTGCCGAACAGTGTCTCGACGATGGCCTGAATATACGCTTTGTTGACCGACTGCTTGACCTTATCGCCTGCGGCCTCGACGACCTTGACGGCGATGGGGTTGGTCTTTTCGTTCTGATAGAAGTTGATGGTGGGGCTGAACATGTCCTCCTTGAGGAAGTTATACATGTTATATGTAAAGTCCGGCTCTATTATAACGGCGGCGTAATACTTGCCTGCGTACAGGTCATCGACCGCCTGGTCGGCATCGTCGAGGAAAACATAGCCGATGTTCTCGTCGGCTTTAAGCTCCTCAACAAGCTGGTCGCCGATGTTTATTATCTTGCCGTCCTCATCCATATAGTCACGGTCGTTGCAGACCACGGCTATGCTGATGTCTTTGGTCTTGCCGTAGGGATCCCAGAAGGCATAAATATTAAACCAAGCATAGAGCGCAGGCAGGAACAGAATCGCCAGAATGATAAGGAAGGCGAGAAAATGCCTCGTCAATGCTCGGAAGTCGTTTTTAAAAATAGTAAATACATTACGCATACCGGGTAATACTCCTATCGTGATCAGAAGTAATCATAACGCAGTCAGCCTGCGGTAAAAAGTCGAATGCTGTGATTACAAAAATGTATCGATATGGATACAAAGTTATTGTACCGTTAATCAATTCCAAAGTCAAGTAGACATAACAATTAAAATCGAATTATTTTTTCATAATTGTGTCCGGGAAATATTTAAACACAAAATGTTGTGGTGTCAAACTTGAGGAAAATTATGGACTGAGGATTTAGCGAAGCATGGGCGGAAAGCTGCCCGTCAAAACCGATAGTCGTTCGACTCCCGTCAACTTAACAGTTTTTACATAGTATCAAAAAGAATATATGTCGAACATTCGGTAATGATAAGTTACGGGTTATGAAACAACAAAAAACCCAATACAAAAAAGGAGATGTAAAAACTATGTCTAACAATTCCAGCAATCGTCTTGTCATTCCCGCAGCACGCGAGGCAATGGATAAGTTCAAGATGGAAGCAGCAAGCGAAGTCGGAGTTAACCTGAAGAACGGTTACAACGGTGAGCTTACCGCACGCCAGGCCGGCTCTATCGGCGGCCAGATGGTCAAGAAGATGATCGAGGCATACGAGAACGGCCTTAAGTAAGAGCAAAAAAAGACGATGCCCATCGTATGTGGGCATCGTTTTCTATATGGTTTTTGTTGACAGACGGGGGGGTTATTGTAAAATCAAATCACACGATCCCTACATTATATAAATACAGATCACTTTTTCTCCGCCAGCCTGCGGAAAAATGCTTCCTTAGCGCTTGCCTTCTGCGCACGGCTTATCGGGACGAGCGCACCGTTTACGAGCTTGAAGCCGTTGGTCTCCATCGTGGCGATGTTTTGCACATTCACCCAATAGCTCTGGTGGCAGTGGATAAAGGCACTCTTATCCTCGATGCACTTTAAAAGCTCCGCCGGGGACTGCGTGGTCATGCAGCTTTCGCCGTCTGTCACGACCTTCGTCTTGTGCAGCGCACGCTCCAGATACATAACTTTGTCAGCAGGTATCCTCATGACCGAAGCGCCGGACTTGATGAGCATGAAGCTTCTGGGCTTTGTGATGCTTGCGACCGCTTTCTCAAGCGCCAGCGGCAGCCGCTCGTCCATCTGGGACTTGAGCACAAAATAGATATGCTCGGTGTTGTACACCTCGGGCGCATAGAAAATGTAGCTTGATATGAAAACTATCTTACATTCCGGCGCAATGCGGTTTATCTCGCCCGCAAGCTCAATGCCGTCGATGCCCGGCATCTGTATATCCAGCAGGGCGATATTCGGTACATACGCCGTGCACTCCATCTTGAAAAGCAGCTCGTTTGCGCCGCAAAATTCCGAAATTGTCGCAGCCTGCCCGTTTAGGAGATTTTCGGCAAGCTTGCGTATATGTGTACGATGCAGGGTCTCGTCATCGCAGATTGCAATTTGAAGCATACATGACCTCTCAGACTATTTTTAATCAAATGAAACTATTATACAGCAAAATTATAAAACATTTGTGCAAATTATGCAAGGAAAGTGACTGATTATGTAGATTGACAGCCCAAAATCGACTATTAGTGTTATTAGTGTTATTTATATAGGCTATGAAGATATGTAAAGGGGGAGTTTGTTTGATAAAGATATGTCTTGTTGACAGCGACGGCGACAGCGCCGTGGGCGTGAAGAGAGCAATGGATGAGTATTTTGCAAATTTTTCCGTCAGGTACGAGGTCGATATTATGGACTGCAAGACGCTGATATCGCCGCAGGTCTGGCTTGAGTGCGCATATGACCTTGCCGTGTTCAATATCTCCGACAAAGCCGACCGTACCCGACTGCTGGAGTATTCCGTCGAGATACGCAGTCTGTGCCGCAAAACGAAGGTGATCCTGCTTTCGGATGAGCTGCGCAGTGTTCTGGATACATTCGATTATGACCCGGATTATTTCATACACAGTCCGCAGTCGGACGAGCGGCTTGCCGCCGCATTGGAGCACCTTTTGAAGCTTGAAGCAAACAGGGGAGCGAACGGCTTGATCCTCAGCACGAAGCAGGCAAAGCACATAATCCCCCAGAGGACGATAATGTATATCGAGCATTATCAGCATAAATCGAAGATAGTCTGCGAGGACAGGATATTTAACTGCAACGAGAAATTAAGCTCGCTGCTTGAACGGCTCGACGGGGCGGTGTTCATGCGCTGCCATTGCAGCTTTATCGTGAATTTGGAGCATGTGCGCAAGGCCACCCGCACGCAGCTATATATGTCAAACGGCGATATCCTGCCGTGCAGCCGCAGCAATCAGCTCGCCATCCGTGAAGCACTGGATAACAGCCGCAAGGTCAGGACTTAAAATTGCAAATTATGCTCATAATCTTACCAATCGTGCGCACACCCTACCAAAATCGCCCGATTATGGTACAATTGAGCGGCAGGTGAGTATACACCTGAAAATACATTTTTAAAAAATTAAAATTTTTTTCAAAACCATGTCCCCATTTCTCCTTTAGGGTACATAAGGAGAACAGAGCCCCATTATGGAGCACTGTTCTCCACCCTATCGGATGGACAATATACAATTTTCACACCACGGAAACGGCAGCAGGCTAAACCCCCGCTGTCGTTTTCTGTTTTCGGCTTTTAAGTTCGCAAAATTTACAAGCTCTTTTCCGAACAATGCAATTTGTTCGGAAAGGAGCTTTTTATGTACAAAACGCTGTTTGAACGCAAAGCCGGGCGTGACATCTGCAATGAAAGTGTCATTTGTTATGACATAGGCGAGGTAGTATCATGTCAATGAAAACCGAGCCGTTAGACAGGGAGGTGGATATAACGAACACGGATCTTGTTGGGCTGAATGATGTGTACAGGGAAATTGCCGATGAGATCGGGTTTGAAAACGCTTTGGTCATATTCAAATTATTTCACGGAACGCAGGTGACCTTCCCCAACAGGCTGTTTACAAAGGAGCATACATATCGGTCGATCATTGACGAATACAACGGCAAAAATATCACACATCTGGCACGCAAATACAACTATTCGGAGAGAAATATCTGGAGGATTCTACAAAGGCGAAAGGTTTCGGAGGATTAGAAAATGGACGCAAAAAGAAAGAAAATGATAATAATCGGCGCTGTTTTGGCAGCCATAGTAATTGCCCTGGGCATTGTGCTTAACACGGTCTGCTTTCACAGCTGGCAGGACGCATCGTGCGAAGCACCGATGACCTGCACAAAATGCGGCGAGATACGGGGTCAGGCGCTTGGCCACGAATGGATCGCAGCGACCTGCAGCAAGCCGAAATACTGCCTGAACTGCGGAAAGACGGAAGGCGCTGCTCTGGCGCATAGCTGGCAGGAGGCGACCTGTGAAAGCCCCAAACTCTGCACCGAATGTGGCAAAGCCGACGGTGAAGCTTTAGGGCATAAGGTGAAACAGTGGAATGTCACGAAGAAAGCAAGCTGCGCCGAGGAGGGGGAGCGTACCGGCTATTGTGAAAGGTGCGAAAAGGATTGCACCGAAAAGCTTGAAAAGCTGCCGCACACAAAAGGCGGCTGGACGGTAGCGAAGGATTATGTGATAACATCCGAGGGAACGGTCACTCCCGGGACGGAAGCGATCGTGTGCACCGTGTGCGGAAAGCAGCTTGATACCCGTGAATACACCGTCCAATTAACACAAAGCCAGAAAAATGCGGCAATAAAGGCATATGACGAGCTAAACTTCTGGCACTGCGGTCCGAGCTTCATGATCAATCAGATCCTTACAGACTTCAATGATTTTCCGCTTGAAGATGCCAAGCTTGTTGTTCCGCACATGAGTGTCGACTGGGACGAGCAGGCCGTTTTGTACGCAAAGGAGAACAGCAAGGGAGCATCCAAAAACGGCTTGACGGACGAAATGCGGCATTATGGGTTTAGCGAGAGCCAAATCAAAAACGCACTAAAAGAGGTCGGATATTGAAATAATTACACAAAAGCGGCTCAATTTGTGATTTGAGCCGCTTTTTAGTGCAAAATGCAAAAATTTGTGTTATAATGAAGAAAAAAGTAAAGGAGCTGCATTATGGCAAGCAAAGTGTTGGACGAGGTCAGGACGGCGATAGGGAACGCAAAGGATGTTGTGACGGAAAAATCAAAAGAGGTCCTTGATGTAGGCAAGGACGGAACGGTCGATATTCAGGACATCATCAAGCTTGCGATAAAGACCCCCGGAGTACATATCAATCGTGAGGCGTTTTTGAAAAAGGAATTTTTCAAAAACTATCCGCAGGAAGTCATACAGGATGCGATAGACCGTACCCCTGCTTTGGCGGGAATACCGGCAGAGGAGCTCGATAAGATCGCCGACGAAGTGATCAAATTTGAGCGCAACTGCGTTTCGGGCATCTCTGCGGCTCTCGGTATGCCGGGCGGTGCTGCAATGGTGGTAACGGCTTCTGCCGATATCATACAATACTACGGCTATACGCTCAGAGCGGTGCAAAAGCTGTTGTACCTTTACGGCTTCCCCGAGCTGGAAAGCGAGGGCGAGGAGGTCTCTCTGGACAGTGAGACCACAAACAGAATAATCTTGTGCCTCGGCGTTATGAACGGCGTTGCCGGAGCAAATAATGCCGTGAAAGCAGTTGCAAATGCGTTAGCCAAGGGCGTCGAGAAGAAGCTTCTTGCAGCAGCGCTTACAAAGGGCGCATTTTATCCGATGCTCAAATCTACTCTTAAGTGGTTTGGCGTTAGCCTGACGAAGGAAGTGTTTGCCAAGACAGTCAAGAGCGCCATCCCCGTGGTCGGCGGTCTGGTCGGCGGAGGGATCACATTTTTGTCGTTTAAGCCTTGCTGCATAAGGCTGCAGAATGTGCTCAGAGACACGATGCTCTCAAATCCGGAGCATGTTTCTTCCGCAGCGGAGGAAACTGTACTGAATGATATAATTGCCGGCACGGTATTTGATGCCGAGTACGAGGACATTGTTGAAGGATCATCGGACAGCGAAGAGGAATAAACGGCAGAAAAACCTCCCGTATGCATTGGCATACGGGAGGTTGCTTAGTTTTAGTCTCTGTATTCAAATTCGAGGTTATAGATGCTGACGGTGTCGCCGTCCTTGATGCCCATGGCCTCCATGCGCTCAAACACGCCGGACTCACGCAGGACACGGTCAAAGTACATGCGGCTTTCGTTGTCGTCAAAATTGATAGAGCCGAGAAGCCTCTGCATCCATGCACCCTCAACGACCCAGACATCGTCAAACTGCTCGATGGTGAGCTGCTCGGAGGTGTCGATAACGGGCTCGGGCGGGACATAGTCTGCCTCGAAGCGGATGACCGGCGGCAGCTCCTGAAGCTTGGCTGCGGCAACGCTCACAAGCTCGTGCGTGCCGTTGTGCGTTGCGGCGCTCATCTCGAAAAACTCGTAGCCCAGCGCCTCGACATGCTCACGCAGCCTGTCGATATTCTCCCGGTCGTCGCCGAGAAGGTCGCACTTATTTGCGGCGACTATCTGCGCACGGCTTGCAAGCTCGGGGCTGTACTCGTGCAGCTCGGCGTTTATCGTGTCAAAATCCTCAACGGGGTCACGACCCTCGCTGCCGGAGACATCGACAAGATGGATAAGCAGACGGCAGCGGTCGATATGCCGCAGAAAATCATGACCCAGACCCGCACCCTCGGATGCGCCCTCGATGATGCCCGGGATATCGGCCATAACAAACGAGCGCCCCTCGTCAACATACACGACGCCGAGGTTGGGGAAGAGGGTGGTGAAGTGATAGTTCGCTATCTTCGGATGCGCCTTGCTGACAACGCTTAACAGCGTTGACTTGCCGACATTGGGAAAGCCCACAAGGCCGACATCCGCAAGCAGCTTCAGCTCAAGCGTGATATCGTGGCTCTCGCCGGGGAGACCCGGCTTTGCAAAGCGTGGCACCTGACGGGTGGGCGTCGCAAAATGCTTGTTGCCCCAGCCACCCTTGCCGCCGCGGGCAACAACGAACTTTTCGCCGTCGGACATGTCGTGCATTATGCCGCCGGTCTCGGTGTCACGGATGAGCGTGCCACGGGGCACACGGATAAACAGGCTCTCGCCGTCCTTGCCGGAGCAGCGCTTGCCCTGACCGTCCATGCCGTTGCCGGCAACATATTTGCGCTTGTATCTAAAGTCCATCAGAGTGGACATATTATCGTCAACAACAAAGACGACATCGCCGCCTCTGCCGCCGTCGCCGCCGTCCGGGCCGCCTGCTGCGACATACTTTTCACGGTGGAACGCAATTGCGCCGTTGCCGCCGTTGCCCGCCTTGACGGTGATCCTTGCCTTATCAACAAAAGAAGCCATAGCGTGCCTCCTTACATTTTAGTAAAAACAATGCCGGACAGTTTAGTCCGGCATTGTCAAATCTTCATTTACTGAGCGATTTCTTCGTAAACAGAGACCTTTTTGCGGTCCTTGCCCATGCGCTCGAACTTTACCTTGCCGTCTACGAGGGCGAACAGGGTGTCGTCCTTACCCTTACCAACATTGGTACCCGGGTGGATCTTAGTTCCGCGCTGTCTGACAAGGATGTTGCCGGCCAGGACAAACTGACCATCTGCTCTCTTAGGTCCAAGACGCTTAGACTCACTGTCACGGCCGTTCTTGGTAGAACCCATACCTTTTTTATGTGCCATTAAGGTTACACCTCCATTATCAGTAGTAGCGGAATAAATTATGCGTTGATGGTTTCGATCTGAACCTTGGTATAGGGCTGTCTGTGGCCCTGAGTTCTGCGGTAGCCCTTTTTAGGCTTCATCTTATAAACGCGAACTTTCTTGCTCTTGCCGTTCTTGACGACATTTGCGGAAACGCTTGCGCCTTCGATAACGGGAGCACCGAAAACGGTGTTTTCCTCGTCGATGACTGCCAGAACACGGTCGAACTTAACAGACTCGCCTGCCTCGACATCAAGCTTCTCAACGAAGATGACATCGCCCTCGGCAACACGGTACTGCTTGCCGCCGGTCTCGATTACAGCGTGCTTCATGAACTTAACTTATCCTTTCTTCAGGTCTCGCTCTCATAGGTGTCGGGCAGATCCCGAGCTTCCGACCCATTCAATGCGGCTTTAACAGTATAGCATTGCCAATCGGCAATGTCAAGCACAAAAATGCTTGAAAAACAAAAGAAAAAATGGCATAATCACAGTGAGAAGGCAAGGAGGTAGCGCAAGATGAACAAGCTGCTGAAAAAGGTGTTTTCAAGGACCGTCGTAACGGCCCTGCTTATCATAATACAGGTCGCATGGCTGATAGCGCTGCTGCTGAAGCTGGGCAATACGCTGCCTGCGATACAGACCGTGCTGCGCATCCTGAGCCTTGTCGCAATTTTATTCGTGATAAAAAGCGACATGAATCCGTCGTATAAGATAGGCTGGATACTGCTCATCGCCGTGCTGCCTATATTGGGCGGGCTTATGTATGTCATTTTCGGCAACAAGCGGCCGACAAAGTATATGCGTGACATGCTCAACGCCCAGCTTGAAAAATCGGCGGAATACCTCGGCACGCAGGAGAGCATCACAGGCGAGCTTGACGGCGGAGCTGCGGGACTTTTTAAATACCTTGAAGGCTCGGCGGGCTATCCGACGGCAAAGGATACGACCGTGCGCTATTACCGTGTAGGCGAGGAAATGTACGCAGATCTTATACCGGAGCTTGAAAAAGCCGAGAAATTTATCTTTCTTGAATACTTCATCATCCGCCCGGGCGAAATGTGGGACAATGTGCTTGAGGTCCTCAAGCGCAAGGCGGCAGCGGGCGTCGATGTGCGCATAATTTATGACGACATGGGCTGCATCGACATTCTGCCGGCAAACTATAACACCACGCTCGAGAGCTGGGGCATACGCACGATGGCGTTTAACCGCTTTGTGCCCGCCGTCAGCCTGGTCATGAATAACCGTGACCACCGCAAGATAACCGTCATCGACGGCAAGGTCGGCTTCACCGGCGGCATCAACATCTCCGACGAGTATATAAACGCAAGAGAGCGCTTCGGCCACTGGAAGGACACGGGACTCATGCTCAAAGGTCCGGGAGTGTTCAACCTGACGCTCATGTTCCTTGAGATGTGGAACGCCTTTAATAAGGACGGCGACGGGTACTCCGACTTTATCCCAGAGTCGTTCGAGGAAAAAGGCGGCGCTTCCGACGGCTATGTCCTGAGCTTTTCCGACAGCCCACTGGACAACGAGAGCGTCGGCGAGAGCGTGTACACCGACATGCTGTATCAGGCTAAGGACTACATTTATATAACAACGCCGTACCTTGCCATCGACAGCGAGCTTCAGACCGCCCTTTGCATGGCGGCAAAGCGTGGCGTCGATGTGCGCATGATAACCCCCGGCATACCGGACAAAAAACTCGTGTACCGCCTGACACGCTCGTACTATCCCACGCTTTTGAGAGCGGGCGTCAAGATATACGAGTATACGCCCGGCTTTATCCACGCAAAAAGCTATGTCTGCGACGATGAACTGTGCGTCGTCGGCACGATAAATATGGACTACCGCAGCCTGTACCTGCACTTTGAGTGCGGGACGCTCATGTACAATAACCCGGCTGTCGTGCAGGTCAAAAAGGACGACCTTGAGACCATGGAAAAATGCCGCAAGGTCGAGCTTACGGACCTGAAAACGAACTTCCTCGGCGAGCTGTTTGACAGCGTGCTTCGCTCCATTGCACCGCTGCTTTAATACTGAAAATGCCGCCCGTTTATCACGGGCGGCATTGCCATATTTAGATAGTGTATCAGCCGACGATATCCTTGGTATCACGGGCGATAACGAGCTCCTCGTTGGTGGGGATGACGAAAACCTTGACCTTGGAGTCGGGGGTGGAGATCATGATATCCTCGCCGCGCTTGGAGTTGGCCTCGTCGTCGATGGTAACGCCGAGGTAGCCGAAGTACTCTGCGATGGCCTTGCGGGAGGACTTCGAATTTTCGCCGACACCTGCGGTGAACACGATAGCGTCAACGCCGTTCATGGCTGCGACATAGGAGCCTGCGACCTTTGCGACCCAGTAGTGGAACATGTCCAGAGCCAGCTGAGCACGGTCGTTGCCGGCTGCTGCCGCCTCGTCGAGGTCACGGAAGTCGGAGGAAACGCCGGAAACGCCGAGAACGCCGGACTTCTTGTTGAGAATGTTGAGCATCTCGTCGATGCTGATGCCGTACTTATTCATGATGAACTGGATGACGCCTGCGTCCAGATCGCCGCAGCGAGTGCCCATCGGCAGACCTACCAGCGGGGTGAAGCCCATGGAGGTGTCGACGCACTTGCCGCCGTCGATAGCGGCGATGGAGCTGCCGTTGCCCATGTGGCAGGA
>CAKTQR010000044.1 GCA_934597175.1 uncultured Oscillospiraceae bacterium
TTTTTCGTGAAGCAAAGCTTCACAAAAAATGTGGCGTGTTTTTGAAGCGTGCAAAAAAGTCACAAGACTTTTTTGACCGCTGAAAAAACTCACGATTCGGAAGAATCGTGAGTTTTTTGTTATCTGTGCGCCGCAACGAAGTCGTTATATTCATCCGGCATGACCAAATACGGCTTGTCGGTGACCTTCCAGGCAAGCTCCGAGGTATTTTCAAGCACCTTGTCTATCCTGTCCTGTATGCCGACTATCTCATCCATGCATATCTCGGCGCTTCTTGTGTCGCCGGCCTGCAGGTACAGCTGATAGCCGACGGCGAGCTTGCTGAAGTAATCGACATACTCGCTTTTTATATACTTCGTGTTCGCCAGCGCATTGTTTTTGGCGTCTATCACCGCACCGAAGTCGCCTCGGCTGTACGCCGCTTCGGCCTTTGCGTCCCAGGCAAGGGCGATGGTATCGTTGAGCGCCAGGATCTTATCGGCCTGCTCGTCCATCGCCTCGACGGTCTCGGCCTGGGTAAGCAGATCCATAAGCGCCTGCGTGTTCCACGGGTAGACCCTGACTGCAGCCTCGGTCTTGCCGGAATAGTACAGCGTGCTGCCTATACCTATATAAACAGAGCCGAGAATCAGTACGGCGGCGACCGCCTTAACGGGCACGCCGAGCCGGAGCGCCTTTGTCTTGCCCGTGTCCCAGTC
This sequence comes from uncultured Oscillospiraceae bacterium, assembly GCA_934597175.1. Taxonomy (GTDB): domain Bacteria; phylum Bacillota; class Clostridia; order Oscillospirales; family Oscillospiraceae; genus F23-B02. Next base: position 699 of record CAKTQR010000044.1, read on the forward strand.
AAGGCACAGCAGGACGATGAAATACATGGCGATATATTCAAGGTCGAAGTCCATCATGCAGTGGGCCAGCAGCGTGAGCAAAACCACCTTGCGCGCGGTCGGCTGCTTTGCAACGACCGCCTTAACAACGGCGACGATTGCGATGACGGCGGGTATCCAGCCGATATCAAGCAGCAGCTGCAGAAAATCGTTATGCACCCAGCGGACGGCGTACAGACCGGTCTGGAAGCTGCCGTGTGACATGTAATAGCCGAGGTAGCCGAGGCCGAACGGGTGGCTGCCGATGACCGGCAGGGCGTCGCCCCAATAAAGCAGCCTGCCGAGCAGGCTCGTGTCGCTTTTTGAAAGATCAAAAAGTCTGCTCACCGATGCCGAGCCGCCGAAGATGAGCAGCATGGCGGCAAACGCCGCAGCGGCGCAGCCGAGACCGATGCCGAGCGCCTTGGGGTTTTTCCTGAGCCGTATAACAAGGCTTATTAGTATCGCCGGTATCGCCAGCACGAACACCGTGCGGCTGCCGGACTGGAACAGTCCGAACAGGAGCACGAGGGCGCACAGCACCTTGCGCACATCGACCTTATCCTCGCTCAGGATGAGCACCTCAAGCCCGAGCAGCAAAAAGCAGGCAAAGGTGTTCGGGTACTGAAAGAAGCCGGAGAGCCTGTCTCTTGAGGTGAACAGGTCGTAAAGCGAGGGGACATAATGCAGCGCAAACGACACGAGCACCATAGATCCGCCTATCCACGGCAGGTCTTTTAATATGGTGCTGCGCTCGTCGCCGCTTGTTTGCAGCAGACACAGCGCCATGAGCGGCACGGGCAGATATTTTGCGATGCCCCAGACCGAAAGCCCCTTGTCGACCGCCCACAGCACCGAAAGACAGTAGCCGATATACACGGCGATGGCGGTGACGGAGGCGGCGTTCCGGCGAAAGCCGAGCTTCTGCCGCTTTCCGAGCAAAAGAAGCCAGACGAACAGTGCGGCCGAGGCAACAGCGCAGCTGAGCTCGTAAAAAAGCCCTACGGCAAGTATCGACACGGCGAAAATGACCCGCAGCGAATTTAAGTATGTTTTAGGCATGACTATCTCCCTGAAATGAGCGTTTGCCTTATTTTACATTATGCGGCATATAAAAGCAAGAGCGCATGTTGTGCCCGGCGTGGGGGTCTCATTCGTCAGAATGAATAAAAACGCATATTTATATATGCATAACGGCTGTATAAATGCATATTGTTGCGAGGATATTAAAAAATTATGAAAAAATATTCAACAAAAGGCTTGACATATGCATTTAAAGCGAGTATATTATGCGTTGTCAGCGATGCAGAGCATTGATTTTTATGCACTGCCGGCGAATAAATACCCACCGAAAGGAAAATCGACATGAACTTTAAAAAGAAGCTTATGGTTTGCGCAATGACCGTTGCGACGGTCGCTGCGATCGGTATCGGCAGTGCGTCCGCCTGCACGATGATATATGTCGGCTCGGACCTCACGACCGACGGCTCGACTTTCATGGCAAGAAGCGAGGATTACTCCAACAGCTATAACAAGATCGCTTATGTAAGCGAGCACGGCAAGCACCCCGCCGGCAGCGTATACGAGGGCTGCTACGGCTTTACCCACACCTTTACCCACGACAGCTATTCCTACACCGCCGTTTCCGACGACAACCTCGACGGCGTGTGCCCCGACTGCGACGGCACGCATGCCCACACCCCGATGGAGGAGTGCGGCACGAATGAAAAGGGCGTTTCCGTTTCCGCAATGGTCACGCTCGGCTGGAAGGGCAGCAGCTACTTCAAGGCGCTTGACCCGATGGTCGGCGGCGGCATGTGCGAAAGCGACATGACCACCATCCTGCTCGGCGAGGCAAGCTCGGCCAAAGAGGGCGTTGACCTGCTTTTGAACATTTACGACACCGTCGGCGCTGAGGAGCGCTCGGGCGTTCTCATCGGCGACCAGAAGGAGGTCTGGTATGTCGAAAACTACACCGGCCACCAGTACATTGCAGTCAAGCTCTCCTCGGACATGATCGCCATCAGCCCCAACATGGGCGCTATCGGTCTTGTCGACCTTGACGACACCGAGAATGTCATTGCCTCGGACAAGATCATCGAGATCGCAAAGCAGGCAGGCACTTATGTCGGCGATGAGGCCGAGAACACCATCGACTTCCGTGCGTCCTACTCCAACAGCAGCATCAACTCCCGCATGATAAACGGCCTTAACTATCTTGCCGGCGGCGACAAGTTCACCTCCGCAAACATCACGAGTTCCGACTTCACCATCACCAATGTCAAAGACGGCAAGATCGTCACCATGACCACCGCCATTGAATCAGCCAAGAAGCTCGGCGCAAAGGATATGGTCGATTTCTACAAGGTAAACGGCATCGGCAACACCGGCAACCTCGAATGGCACATCTTCCAGATCCAGTCCACCGGTCCTATGGAGACGGCCACCGTTGAGTGGCTTGCGATGGAGCACGGCCAGTACACCGTTGCGATCCCTTACCTGCCCGTTCTGACCACCGACATGTACGAGGGCTACAAGGTCGGCGGCCTCGGAAGCGCAAGCTTCACGACCGAAAAGCCCGACAGCTTCTATGGCGCATTCCCCTCCGTCAGCTGGAAGGGCACGGGCTACAAGATCTTGCCCGAGGGCTGGGAAAAGGGCTACTACTGGTCCGTCGACGGTCTGAGCAACTTTGCTCTGTCAAGTGAGTGCTCGGACGAGGATAACGCACTTATCCACGCAAAGCTTGCCGAGATGCAGGCAAAGTGCTACGACAAGATAGCCGAGATGAAGGCCGCCGTCAGCGGCATGGACACCGCATCGGCTAAGATATACGCCACCGCCGAGAGCGCAGCTCTGGCAAAGGAAGCACATCAGCTCACCCTTGATCTTTACAAGCATGTCGCCACCGGCGAACACAGCTACGGCGACTGGGAGACCACCGTCGAGCCCACCTGCACGGAAGCCGGCAGCAAGCAGCAGGTCTGCTCTATCTGCGGCGACACCGTCACCGAGACTATCGCCGCCACCGGTCACGCATGGGATGCGGACTTCACCGTCGACAAGGAAGCCACCTGCACCGAGTCCGGCAGCAAATCGATACACTGCGCAAGCTGCGACACCGTCAAGGACGAGACCGTCATCGAAGCCAAGGGCCACGCATGGGAGTCAGACTTCACTGTTGACACCCCTGAGACCTGCACCGAGTCCGGCAGCAAGTCCATCCACTGCGCAAATTGCGACGCCGTCAAGGATGTCACCGTCATCGCACCCCACGACCACAGCTGGCAGGATGTCAAGGTGGTAAAAGAGCCCACCACGCTCGAAAACGGCGAAAAGCTTGTCGCCTGCGCCGAGTGCGGCCAGACCAAGACCGTCACCATGCCCGCACTGGTCATTCCGCAGACCGGTGATAACAGCAACATCGCAGTATGGCTCGGCGTACTCATGATGTCCGGCCTCGGCGTGAGCACCCTCGTCGCCACCAAGAAAAAAGAAGAAAACTGATAGAATAAATCAAAAGCCGTCGGAGACTTAAACTCCGACGGCTTTTTCTGCATATTGCAATGTTTGCGATTGTGTGTTACATTATAATAGTATACCTGTAGATTGAAACCTCAAGGAGGAAAAATACATGAAAAGGTTATTGGCACTGTTCTTAGCCGTCATCATGGTTTGCACTCTGCTGCCGATCTCCGCATTTGCGGCGGGCAGCACGCTCACCGTCGGCGGCAAGGAATACACCGCCGCAGCCTCCGGCGCAGGCTGGTCATGGGATGCAGCAAAGCAGACGCTGACCCTGAACGGCTACGACGGCGGCGCTATCAAGTACGACGGCGACCTGACCATCGTTTTGAAGGGCACGAATACGATAAGCCTGACAAAGGATGCAAAGTACGGCATAGCCGTCGGCGGCAAGCTGACCATCAACAAGACAAGCTCCTCGGCAAGCGATACCCTGACCGTAAAGCAGACGGTCTCCGCTTCCCCGTCAAACCTCATTCAGACCGGCAAGGATGACGAGGCTCACGCATGTATCATAAACGGCGGCACGGTCACCCTCAAAAACGAGGTGGTCGGCGGCACGGGCAAGGGCATTGCGAACATGACCTATGTCAACAACGACGCAAGGCTCAATATCACCGCACCCTACGCAGGTGTCGGCTCGACGCTCAAGACCAACACCACCGGCGCAGTCACCGTGACCACGACCGGCAGTAACTCGTCCTCAGCCGCAGTCTATGCGCTTGAGGCGGCCGGCACGGGCACGGTCACGCTAAATGCCACGACCCCGGCCGTCACCGTGAGCGAGAGCCTCAAGATCGCAAGCACGGCTGGCAAGGTGGTCCTCAACGGCTACACCAGAGTCGTAAACGACCCCGTTGAGAACTATGTCGTCGACTACAACAAAAAAGTGCAGGGCGTGGACAGCTACTATGAGGGCAGCTATACCACCGACCCGAGCGGCAATCCCGGCTACTACCTGTGCGATTCAAACGGAAATCCGCTCTCCTCGGCGACCTATCAGACCGTGGACGGTCAGCCGCTGGCGCTCATGGACTCCAAGCTTCTTGACCTTAAGGGTCTCGAGGTCGGAACGAAGTACGAGTCGACCATTGCGCTTATAAACGCCACCAGAGGCGGCTCGGGCGACTACAGCTATTCGCTTAGATCCGGCAGCAAGCTCCCGGCAGGTCTTGCGCTCGACTCCAAGACCGGCAGGATCACCGGCACTCCCTCGACCGCTCAGGAGGGCGGCTCGTTCGTCGCCGTCGTCAAGGACAGCAAGGGTGCGACCGCCGAGGTCACGATCTACTACAGTGCGGTCAAGGCATCCGAGCGATTCCTGTACATCGATTTTTCCAGCAACGACAGCTACACCAAGTTCAATGTCAACACCGATAAAGAGGGCCTCGGCTGGAGCTACACCGCATCGAGCAAGACCCTTACCCTCAGCGGCTACAACGCAGGCCCGATAAAGTGCGACACCGACCTCAACATCGTTCTGAGCGGCACGAACACCGTCACCCTGCCCGACCCTGCGCAGGAGGGCATCAGCGTTAACGGCAAGCTGACGATAACAAAGACCAACAGTTCGTATGGCGACTCGCTCACCGTCAAGCAGAAGACCACCTCGACCTCGGCAAACCTCATCGTCACCGGCAGCGCAGGTCAGGCACAGTCGCTTGAAATTAACGGCGGTACCGTTAACCTCGTCGGCGCAACGAGTGCCACAGCCACGACCGGTGTGACCAACTGGGTCTATGTCAACAACGACGCAAGGCTCAATATCACCGCAGGCTACCGTGGCGCAGCGTCGAGGCTCATCGCCAACACCTCCGGCGATATCAAGATCATTGTCAACGGCACGAAGGACGGCGCAGCGGCGGCATATTCGCTCAACACCTCCGGCAGCGGCAGCGTAACGCTCAACGCCTCCGGCACGGCGACCACCGTCTACAGCTCGCTGACCGTCGCAGCCAACGCAGGCAGCGTCGCCTTAAACGGCTACACCAGGGTTTCGGGCGCACCGTACTCGAACTTCCTTGTTGCCTCGAACAAAACACTCCAGGGCAGCAGCGCCTATTACATGGGCTGGCGCACCTCTACCGACACCACCGGCAGCGGCTATTACCTGACCGATTCAAACGGCAAACCGCTCGACTCTGCGGTCATCGTCTCCAAGGCGAGCCTGCCGCTGACGATCATGGATTCGCCCATGTTCGATATTCCCGCAACCATGGTCGGCGTGAAGCTTGACCGTGAGATATACCTGTCCTGTGCGACCTACGGCGGCGCAGGCGGCTACAGCTACTCGATAAAGTCCGGCTCGGCTCTGCCTGCGGGACTGACCATCAATGCGGCGACCGGTATGATCTCCGGCACACCGACAAAGTCCGCTGCGGCAGGCTCGTTCGTCGTCGTCGTGACCGATAAGGCCGGCGCAACGGCAGAGGTCACGATAAACTACGGCAAGATCAATGTCGACAAGGTCGGAGTTCCCAATATCGTCGGCGGCAACGACCCGGATACCGGCAAGCCCCGCTTCACCTGGCAGCCCGTCGACGGTGCGGCCAAGTACGAGGTCTACCGTGCCAACACCAAAAACGGCACATACTCGCTGTACTTCACCACCACCGGCACGAGCTATACCAACAGCTCCGCAGCAGCCGGCTACACCTATTACTATAAGGTGCGTGCCATCGGCTTCGACGGCAAGGAGGGTGCGTTCAGCGCTGTCAAGGACCGCACCTGTGACTGCGCACGACCCGTCATCACCAGCGGCAACAACGCCACCACCGGCAAGGTCACGCTCAAGTGGTCTGCCGTCACCGGCGCAAAGAGCTACGCAATTTACCGTTCCACGAGCATCGACGGCACTTACTCGAAGATGTACACCACCACCGCCACCAGCTACACCAACACAAGCTCCAAGGGCGGCGTGACCTACTACTACAAGGTCTATGCACTCTCCAGCAGAACGAGCTATGCAGACTCCGCCGCAACGCTCGTCGGTCCGTGTGTGTGCAAGTGTGCCGTGCCGACCGTCACCAGCGGCAACAACGCCACCACCGGCAAGGTCACGCTCAAGTGGGCTGCCGTCGAGGGCGCAACGAAGTATGAGATCTGGAGAGCGACAAGCTCCAAGGGCACATACAGCAGAATGTACACCACCGTGTACACCAGCTACACCAACACCGGCGCTTACGCAGGCTACACCTACTATTACAAGGTCAAGGCCATCTGCGGCTCGAATTCGGCGGCAAACTCCGAGTTCAGCGCCGTCAAGGAGCGCACCTGCGACTGCGCAGCACCCGTCGTGAAGATCGCCCTCAATAACGGCGACCCGAGGCTGACCTGGGACAAGGTCTCCGGCGCAGACAGCTACACCATCTACCGTGCCACCACCGCAAACGGCACATACTCGAAGATGTACACCACCTCGTACACCAGCTATACCAATACGAGCGCCGTTGCGGGCAAGACCTATTACTACAAGGTCGTCGCAAACTCCAACCGCAATGTGTACGCCGCCTCGGCATACAGCAATGTGGTGCATATCCTCGCAAAATAAGCGGATATGAAAATTCGGCAAGACCATATGAAAATGCCGGGGAGCTTATACGGCTTCCCGGCTTGCTTTATCAATTGACATTGCGTTAATAAGTTGTTAAAATACTCGAAGTGTTCGCTCGGGGCGGCTGTTTGTCGCCGCCCGAAATAAACAATAGGAAAGAGAAATGAAAAAATGAAAATCGTAAAAGCGTATAACAGCGTCAGCCTCGTGCTGCGCATCGTTATCGGCATGGTCATCGGCGTGGCTCTCGCCCTGCTGATCCCCAACGCCGCCGAGACCGCACCCGGCATCGGCCTCCTCGGCACTCTGTTCGTCGGCGCTCTGAAGGCCATCGCCCCGCTGCTGGTGTTCATCCTCATCATCAGCGCACTTGCACAGTCCAAGGAGAAGATGGGCAAGCAGTTCGGCACTGTCATCGTCCTGTACCTCATCTCCACCTTCCTTGCGGCAGTCGTCGCCGTCTGCGCAAGCTTCATTTTCCCCGTGACCATCACCCTCACCGAGGCAGCCTCCGATGCCGCTCCCGACAGCTTTGCTGCCATCTTCACCGGCCTTCTGAACAACATCGTTGCCAACCCCATCGGCTCGATCGTCAACGCCAACTACCTCGGCGTTCTGTTCTGGGCGGTCGTCCTCGGCTTCATGTTCAAGGGCGCATCCGATACAACGAAAAAGTTCCTGTTCGACGCCTCCGAGGCGGTCACCAAGGCAGTCCGCTTCGTCATTAACCTTGCACCCTTCGGTATCCTCGGCCTCGTGTTCACCGCAGTTTCCACCAGCGGCCTTGCCATCTTCACCGAGTACGGCAAGCTCCTGCTCATCCTCGTCGGCTGCATGCTCTTTGCCGCCCTCGTCGTTAACCCCATCATGGTGTTCATCATCATCCGCAAGAATCCGTATCCGCTGGTGTTCAAGTGCCTCAAGGAAAGCGGCGTCACCGCATTCTTCACCCGCTCCTCTGCCGCTAACATCCCCGTCAACATGACCCTGTGCGAGAGCCTCAAGCTCGACCGTGAGTTCTACTCGGTCTCCATCCCCCTCGGTGCGACCATCAACATGGCAGGTGCCGCAGTCACCATCACCGTCATGACCCTCGCAGCCGTGCATACCCTTAACATCCCCGTGAGCCTGCCCGTAGCCATCGTGCTGTCGGTCATGGCAGCCCTCGGCGCATGCGGCGCATCCGGCGTTGCCGGCGGCTCGCTGCTTCTCATCCCAATGGCATGCTCGCTGTTCGGCATCAACAACGATATCGCAATGCAGGTCGTCGGTGTCGGCTTCATCATCGGTGTCATCCAGGACTCTGTCGAGACCGCCATCAACTCCTCCTCCGACGCACTCTTCACCGCCGTTGCGGAGTTCAAGCAGTGGCGCAAGGCCGGCAAGGAAATCACCTTCTGATAAAACCCCCGAATATAGCAAAAATCTCCCGTCTCGTGACGGGAGATTTTTTGCGCTATCGCTTATTTTACGAGCAAGAGCGTGGCAACGATGACGGCGAAGAAGACCGAGACGGCTATCACATGAGCCGTGTAGGGCTTCTTGTTTATCATGTTGTCGATCGCCATAGCGGATATGATGGGGATCAAAAATGCGAAAATTATCGAAAGAACTACAACTACCATTGCCGCAGCCTCCTTTCCTCTAACAAAATTCGCTTATTATAAGTTGACGGAAGCTGCCCGCCAAAACCGATAGCGGTTTGGTTTTCGTTAACTTAACTCAATGTCTGCATTTGCAGGGCGCTTTGTATCGCCTGCTCGTATGCCTGCTTCAGGCCGTCAATGTCGTAGGTCGCATTGAAAATGTCGAGCACTCGCTGCGTGTCGCCGCCGGTGATGAGACCGACGAGCACGCACAGTGCGCCGAGCAGAACTGCGATGATGCAAACGGAGGAGATTATCTTCCAAGCCTTAGCCATCTATCTCCACCTCCTTGACGCAAAGCTTTCTGCCGAGGTTTTTGATGCCCCGAATGAGTCCGGGCACGGACACGATGATGAGCCACACGGCAAACCATGTTATAAGCACGCCCAGCGCCAGCACGGCGATGTTTACGCCGAAGCACAGCAGCACATCGGCAAACACCGACATGCCCGAGAAGGTGAAGCTCAGAAGCCCGAAGCCGACCCTCAGCCCCAGCAGCCCGCAGCCGAGCACGCCCAGCTCAAGGCCGAGCATCACGAGCAGCAGAACAAGACCCACGGGCACGGACACGATGATATAAAGTATCAGCGCAAACACATTCGTTTTACTGACCTTTTCCGGCACTGCCTCGGGCGTTTCGTTGAACACCGTCGCCAGCACATGCGCCGTCTCGTCGGCGGGCTCCGCCGCCTCCGGCGTCGCCTCGGCGGGAGCTTCCGCTTCCGCCTCGCCGCCTTCGTCGGCTTGCGCCTGCGCCTCAGGCGCAGCCTCGGCTTCGCCTTCGGCGACCTCCGCAGTGCCTGCGTCGACCTCATCGGCCTGCGCCTCATCGGCGTTTTCCTCGTCAGCCGCAGCGGCTTCCTCGGCAGGAGCTTCGCTTGCCTCGTCGACGACCTCTGCCGTCTCCTCGGCGGCTTCCTCGGCCTGTTCCTCGGCCTCGGGCTCTGCCGTCGGCTCGGGCTTGGACTCTTCCTTGAAGAAGATGGGCTTGTACTCTATGCCCTCCTCGGCCGCCTTTTCACGGCGGATCTCCTCGATGATATCAACATATGCGTCCGCTGCCGGCTCGTTGGGCTTAACGATGGGCGCAGATGACTTTTTCCCCTGCGTGGGGATAACGGGCTTGACCTTAACAGTTTCGCCGCTTCCGCCGTCCTTTGAATCTGCGTGCACGGAGAGCTTGCGCTCGTCACGCTGATAGCTGCGGGAGATGGCAACGGCCAGCCTTGTCGGCGAGCCGAAGGACTCAAGCATCGCCTGCTCGTCCTCGGCGTTATCCAGCATCTCGTTGTACTGCTGGATTATCTCGCTTCTGTCCTCCTTGAACATGAAGGTGAGCAGCTTTGAAAGCTCGCTCATAAATTGCTGCCTGTTGATAAGGGTCACCTCACTTCCGATAAAACTCTATAGTATAACAAATATATTATAGACAAATTTGCGACAATGGTCAAGATTTTTTGCTTTTGAGCCGACAATAGCCGCCCCACTATCGGTTTTGACGGGCATCTTTCCGCCCGTGCTGCGTTGAAGCCCTCGAAAATACAGACAAGTATTCCCTTTGGGCTTCGTCCTGCCTGGAAGAAAATCTGCTCCCTCAAAACTGCGATATCTGTCAGCGTATGTTGAACGGCAAGAATTGCTGACAGACGACAGCGGCTCGGCTCTCGCCGGCTCTTGACAACGAACGAAGTCTTATTATAGAATAGACAGGTTAAAATATGTGGGGAGAGGGACTCCCGACAGATAAAGGAGAAAAATTTAATGGCAAAAGAGAAAAAAGTTGAGCAGATAACCGATATGGAGCAGGACTTTGCTCAGTGGTTTACCGATGTCTGCACCAAGGCCGAGCTTGTCGATTACTCGGGCGTAAAGGGCCTGTTCATCATGCGCCCCTACGGCTATGCCATTTGGGAGAACATCCAGTCTGTTCTCGATAAGAAATTCAAGGAGTACGGCCACGAGAATGTCTCGATGCCCATGCTCATCCCCGAGAGCCTGCTGCAAAAGGAGAAGGACCATGTCGAGGGCTTTGCCCCCGAGTGCGCATGGGTCACCGTAGGAGGCTCAGAGGAGCTCACCGAGCGCCTGTGCATCCGCCCGACCTCCGAGACCCTGTTCTGCGACCATTGGAGCCACACCGTGCATTCCTGGCGTGACCTGCCGATGCTGTACAACCAGTGGTGCTCCGTTCTGCGCTGGGAAAAGACCACCCGCCCGTTCCTCAGAGGCAGAGAGTTTCTGTGGCAGGAGGGTCACACCCTGCACGCCACCGAGGAGGAGGCTCGTAAGGAGACGCTACAGCAGCTTGAGGTCTACGCCGATGTGTGCGAAAATTACCTCGCAATGCCCGTCATAAGGGGCAACAAGACCGAGAAGGAGAAGTTTGCCGGCGCCGTCAATACCTACACCATCGAGTGCATGATGCACGACCATAAGGCGCTCCAGTCCGGCACGAGCCACTACTTCGGCACGGGCTTTGCCGAGCAGTTTGACATCACCTTTACCGATAAGGACAACAAGCTCAAGCACCCCCATCAGACCTCTTGGGGCATGTCGACCCGTGTCATCGGCGGCATCATCATGACCCACGGCGACAATAACGGCCTCGTTCTGCCGCCCGAGATAGCGCCCATTCAGGTCATCGTCGTGCCCGTTGCGCAGCATAAGCCCGGTGTCACCGAGAAGGCCACCGAGCTGTACGAGACGATAAAGGCATCCGGTGTGCGTGTCAAGATCGATGTCAGCGAAAACAGCCTCGGCTGGAAGTGCGCTCAGTACGAGATGAAGGGCGTGCCCCTGCGCATCGAGATCGGTCCCCGTGATATCGAAAACGGTATGTGCATGGCAGTGCGCCGTGACAACGGCGAGAAGATCCCTGTCTCGCTCGACGAGATAGGCGAGAAGATCCACGAACTGCTCAAAGTTGTGCAGCAGGGCCTGTTCGACAAGGCAAAGAAGAACCTCGACGAGCACATCTTCGAGGCACATTCTCTTGAGGAGGCAAAGAAGCTTCAGGAGGAAAACGGCGGCTTCATCAAGACCATGTGGTGCGGTGAGCTAGAGTGCGAGATGAAGATGAAGGAGCAGGCGGGCATGACCTCCCGCTGCATCCCCTTTGCGCAGGAGCACCTCGGCGACACCTGTCCCATCTGCGGCAAAAAGGCCAAGCACATGATCTACTGGGGCGTAGCGTATTAATAGAAAATAGAAAATAGAAGATAAAACAAGCCCTCCGCCATTCGGCGGAGGGCTTGTTTCAGACTGTCAAAGAACTAAGAAAATAGATGCAACGAGTAAAATCCAATACGCAGCAGGGGGAGTGTGAGGG
>CAKTQR010000045.1 GCA_934597175.1 uncultured Oscillospiraceae bacterium
TTTTCGGTTATGTGGCTGATGCTTGACTTGTAGGGGATAAGATAGTAAAATAAACTGATTAAGAGTGCGTAGGAGGAGCTATGGAAAAGCTGTCACATGCGTATATAGTCTCCTCGGCATCGGAGGGGGCAGGGCTTGAGAAAGCGCTTGCACTCGCTTCCGAAATGCTGTGCAGCGGCACGGGCAAAAAGCCCTGCGGCGTTTGCAGGGACTGCCGCAAGATAAAGGCGGGCGTTCACCCAGACCTCGGCTTTGTGCGCAGGCTGCTTGACGATAAGGGCAACAAAAAGCGGGATATCCAGGTCGACCAGATAAGGGACATGGGTGCGGATGCTTTCGTTCTGCCCAATGAAGCCGTCGGCAAGGTGTATATCATCGAGGAAGCGGACACAATGAACGAGAGCGCCCAAAACGCTGCGCTCAAGCTGTTTGAAGAGCCGCCTCAGGGCGTACACTTCATCCTGTGCACGACTAATCCCGAAAAGCTGCTCACGACCGTGCGCTCAAGATGCGTGCTCGTAAGGTGCAATACCGATGACGAGCCGGAAAACGCCGAGATGGCTGCCCTCGCCGATGAGTATATTCGCCTTGTGCAAAGCGGCAATGCCGCCGAGCTCACGGCATGGTGCTTTGCAAGCGAGAAGCTCGACTCAAGAAAAATGCCGGAGCTGCTCGGCTGCATTGAGCGCAGACTGATACAAATGCTCAGATATTCCGACGCAAGGGCAAAGCTCATGGCGAACATCTCTCTTATCGAGCGGTGCATGGAGTATCAGACGGTCAATACGAGCGTCAGGCATATATTTGGATTGCTGGCGGTGAAGTCGCTGCCGGCGAAGGAAACGAGGAAAAAAGTTGACTGAAGTTATAAGCGTAAAATTCAAAAACCGGGGCAAGAGCTACTTCTTTGACCCCAACGGCAAGACCGTCAAGACCGGCGAGCAGGTCATCGTCGAGACCAGCAAGGGTCTTGAGATCGCCGACTGCGCCCGTGGCAATCACATGGTCGAGGACAATGCCGTTGTGCAGCCGCTGCGCCCCGTCATCAGGGTCGCCACCAAGGACGACCTGAGAGTTGCGGAGATAAACAAGCAGCGTGAAAAAGAGGCGTACGAGATATGCCAGAAAAAAATTGCCGAGCACGGCCTTGATATGAAGCTCGTCGATGTCGAGTGCAATTTCGAGGGCAACAAGACCATGTTCTTCTTCACCTCCGACGGCAGGGTCGATTTCCGTGAGCTCGTAAAGGATCTTGCGGGCATCTTCCGCAACCGCATCGAGCTTCGGCAGATCGGCGTGCGTGACGAGGCAAAAATGCTCGGGGGCCTTGGCATCTGCGGCAGGCCGTTTTGCTGCAGCAAGTTCCTGAACGATTTTCAGCCCGTCTCGACCAAGATGGCGAAGATGCAGTCCATGTCGCTCAACCCGAGTAAAATTTCCGGCAGCTGCGGCAGACTCATGTGCTGCTTAAGGTACGAGCAGGAGGCATACGAGGAGCTCGTGAAGAATGTCCCCAAGCAGGGCGCATTCGTCGAAACTCCGACCGGCTACGGCATCGTCACGCAGGTGAATTTACTGCGCCAGCTCGTCAAGGTCAAGCTTGACGGCGAGGGCGAGGACACCCTGCGCACCTTCCGTGCCGTCGAGGTCGCCACCGTTCCCGGCGGCAGACCCAAGGACGGCGAGCCGCTGCCGTCGGTGCTCAAATATGTGCCCGCACCCGAGCCGGAGGAAGAGCCCGAGGACGAGTGGGCGATACCGGAGCTGCTCATAAGCGATACGCCCGAGGAGAGTCCCGAAAAGCCCGACAACGCCAAGCGCAGCCGCAATCGCCGCAATCGCAGAGGCGGCAGAAACCGCAATAAGCCCGAGGGCGAAAAGCCCGCTGCTCAGCCCAAGCCCAAGGCAGAGGAGGAAAAGCAGCTCGTAAAGGCAAAGCCCAAGCACAAGCGTGGCGGCGGTAATAAACCCCGCACCGGCGATAAGCCCAAGACCGAGAAAGCTCCGACGGAGGCAAAGCCGCAGCAAAAGCCTGCCGAGTCCAAGGAGGGCGGCGACAAGAAGCGCAATAACAGCCGCCGTCACTACTACCACAGGGGCAAACCCAAGAACAAGCAGGGCGGCGAGCAGAAGCAAGGATGATCCGGAGGTCACAATATGAGTAAAAAGGACAAGACGGAAAAGAAAAGCATGAGCGGCACGGTAAAATGGCTCATCACGGCGGCGCTTGCGCTGCTTGCGGTGGCCACGGTCGTTATCTGCATCAAGGGCGGCAACTTCACCTTCAAGCCCGGCTCTGTGCAGGCAAACGACGCTGCCGCCGTTGAAGAAACGAAAGCGCCCGACAGCGATAAAAACGAGCCCGACGAGACAGTTACGCACAAGGTGTTCGTCTCGGCAGGCAACGGCGGCACGGCAAGTCCCAACGGCAGCGTTGAGGTCGAGGACTGGGGCAGCCTCACGATAACATTCACGCCCAACGAGGGCTACGAGGTCGCCTCCGTCAGCGTTGACGGCACCGAGCAGGGCGCAGTCGAGAGCTACACGCTGTCGTATGTCAAGGAAGACCACACGGTCATCGTGACATTTGAGAAAAAGCCCGAGCCCACGCCGACACCGACTCCCGAGCCGTCCGACGGCGGCATTTTCTCGGGGCTCGACAAGCTTTTCGGAGACAACTAAAAAACAGGTAAAGAGAGAGTTTTCATGCAGACAGGATTGGTAATTTTGCTGTTCGTCGTCGGACTGGTGCTCATCATTAAGGGCGGCGACTGGTTTGTCGACTCGGCCGTTTTCATCGCAAATCTCACCGGCATACCCAAGTTCATCATCGGCGCAACGATAGTCAGCGTCGCAACCACCCTGCCGGAGCTGACGGTGTCTGTCACCGGCGTCATTGACGGCGAGCTCGACCTTGCCGTCGGCAACGCAGTCGGCTCGGTCACCGCAAACATCGGTCTTATAATGGGCATCTCACTCGTGTGCATGCCGGCGGTGATAAGGCGCAGCCAGTTCTGGCTCAAAGGCACACTCATGTCCGCTGCGGCGCTGCTGCTGTGGATACTGTGCAAGGACGGCACGCTGCACATGCTGCCGAGCTTTGCACTGTTCGTGCTGCTGGCGGTGTATGTCTGGGATAACATCCGTGATGCAAGAAACGATGTCGGCTCGGACGAGCGTGAGGTCGTCGACAAAAAGGACCTTCCCAAGCAGATAGTCATGTTCCTTATCGGCATTGCCGCCATCGTCGGCGGCTCGAAGCTGCTCATCGAGTACGGCAGCGAGATAGCCCTGCTGCTCGGCGTTCCCTCGGCGATAATCGGCGTTACCATGGTCGCCATCGGCACGAGCCTGCCCGAGCTCATAACCACCCTCACGGCGATACGCAAAAAGGAATCAAGCATGTCCATAGGCAATATCATCGGCGCAAATATCATCGATCTTGCAATGATACTGCCCATTTGCAGCGTAGTTTCCGACGGTCATCTCACCATTGCCGAGCAGTCGTATGCGCTGGATATGCCCATGTGCTTTGCAATGACGCTCATTGCGGTGCTGCCTCCGCTTATCAAGGGCAAGCTCTACCGCTGGCAGGGCATCCTCATGCTCGCCCTTTATGTCGTGTATCTCGTGATACTGGTCACCCAGTACGGCGTGTGATAAAACATAAAAACAGACCGATTCAACCCGAATCGGTCTGTTTTTTGTTGTACTCGTCAAATATCCAATGCACAAATGGCGACACGAAAAACATGCTCCAGAAAAACGCCATCGGGAAGTTTTTCATCACCGTGCCGACCCAAATCGCAGGCAGTCGGATAAGCGGCATGCCGCCCAAAATTACTTGAAAAATTATCGCCGCAATAAGGCTCATCGTCGGACACATGACCATGCATGTGCCGATTTGCCGCACCATTTGGCAGAAGTACGGGTTGTCCCTTGTGACATCGCAGTGCTTTTCCATGAACTTAGCGCCCGCTTTGTTGCCTGCGAGGTTTGACATGATGAACACGATGACGCACATGATCACCGCCTCCTTGAGCGTGGCGACAAAGACCTCGTAGCCTATCGATGAGTAGCCTAAGCCCGGCGTCAGGTTAAAGCCCATTTTTATCGCAATGTTGTAAAACTCCATGCCGTACGCCATCAAAAATGACATCAGCACACCGAATATGATCCCCTGTTTTTTTGCCCTCGGCATATCCTGCCCTCCTGAAATTAAAAATTAAAAAGGCGTAATCCATGCACTTGCAATAGACTACGCCCTGAGGACTTATTTCTATTTGAGTAAACCGAGATCACACTTTTTTGAGTATTATAGCACAAAATTTTGCGCTATGTAAGTGTTTTTATTTTGAAAAAATGCGGCTGCCGGGGATGGAGGCAAAGTCAATAATACACACTTTTTTCATTTATAGCGTGTTGTGCATAAATTATTCTTTTTCATAAATAATTACACCGTTTTCTTTTTCAAGACGATCGAGTTCTATTTTATCGGATTCGGTGATATTACCTAGCTGATAAACATTGAAACTGTTAAATATTGCATCTGCATCGCTGCCGTAAACCCGAATCAAAATTTCGTATCTTCCATTGGCATAAAACATCGGAAATAAGACGACTCTTTCGATAGAACACTGCGCAGCTGCTGTTTTTATTCTTTGTATGGTTGTAAGTCCTAAACCGTATACTGTGGATGGATTAACAGGCTGAGGTTGTGCTAATTTAAAAATTTCACCCAGTAAATCAATTCTGGATTTTGCTAGTTCTTTGTCATCTCTGGACAGATTGCTATTTTCTACGCCAAATTTTCCGATGGAAACACCAATATCAAATATACTTTTGTTCATATAACATCCTCTCTTGTATTTATCAGTTATGGGTACATTGTTAGATGGAGACAACTTACTTCGCATACATTGGAAAGATGTTTCTATTTTTGTTATAGCTCTATATCATATATTTTTCAAGGGAATATAATTAGAATTTATATAAAATTTGCAAGTTTTCGAATATAATTTCAAAAAAATATTTGGAATGGAGCTGACAGCAAAAAAGAGCTATCTGATTTCAGATGAAATCAGATAGCTCTTTTTTTATGAAATTATATTGAAATCATTCCCACTCGATGGTGGAGATGGGCTTGGGGCTGAGCTCGTACAGGACACGGCAGACGCCGGGGACCTCGCTCAGGATGCGGGCGGTTATCTTTTTAAGCAGCGCCCAGTCAAGCTCGGGCACGGTTGCGCTCGTTGCGTCAACGCTGTTGACCGCACGGATGACGACCGGCCACTCGTAGGCACGCTTGCCGCCCCTGATACCCGTTGCACGGTAATCGGGCACGGCGGTGAAGTACTGCCAGATGTCGTTCTGAAGCCCTGCGGCGGCGATCTCCTCACGCAAAATTGCGTCAGACTCACGCACGGCCTCGAGGCGGTCACGGGTGATAGCGCCGGTGCATCTTACGCCGAGACCCGGGCCGGGGAAGGGCTGGCGGTAGACCATGCTGTCGGGCAGACCGAGCGCCTTGCCTACGACACGCACCTCGTCCTTGTACAGTAGCTTTACCGGCTCAACCAGCTCAAACTGCAGATCCTCCGGCAGACCGCCAACATTGTGGTGCGCCTTAACGCCGTCGCTCTCTAAAATGTCGGGATATATCGTGCCCTGAGCGAGGAACTCGATGCCCTCAAGCTTGCGGGCCTCCTCCTCGAACACACGGATAAACTCCGCACCGATTATCTTGCGCTTCGCCTCGGGGTCATCGACACCGGCGAGCTTATCGAGGAAGCGGTCGACAGCGTCGACATACACAAGGTTTGCGTCCATCTGATTGCGGAAAACCTCGACGACCTGCTCGGGCTCGCCCTTGCGCAGCAGACCGTGGTTTACATGCACGCAGGTGAGCTGCTTGCCGACGGCCTTGATCAAAAGTGCGGCAACGACGGACGAGTCAACGCCGCCGCTTAGCGCCAGCAGCACCTTCTTTGAGCCGACCTGCTCACGGATGAGCTTTATCTGCTCGTCGATGAAAGCGTTTGCAAGCTCGGGGGTGGTTATTCTCTCCATGGTCTCGGGGCGAACATTGTTATCCATTTCTTATCCTCCAAAATTATTCGTCTATCTTATTGTAGTGATTAATGCCGATGCGCTTGTGCTCGGCGCGCCTGTGATAGCGGTCGATGATCTTTTTGTCACGCTCGCTGACCTCGCCGGTGGTGATGTAGCTGTCAATGGCGGCGTAGCTTACGCCCATCTCATCCTCGTCGGTCTGACCGTCAAACAGTCCTGCCGACGGGGCTTTGTTTATGATGCATGCCGGAGCGGTGAGCCAGCACAGAAACTCGATGACCTCGGTGGCGGTGAGGTCGGAGATGGGGTTGAAGTCGCATGCACCGTCGCCCCACTTGGTGTAGTAGCCCATGTACAGCTCGCTGCGGTTGCCGGTACCGGCGACAAGGCGGTATTCGCTGGCGGCGATGGTGTAGAGCGTTGTCATCCTAAGGCGGGGTGCGATATTATTGACCGCTGCATTGCTGAGGGTGGTAATTTCGCTCAGGCGGTCTATCTCCGCCTGACGGACATCGGTAAGGTCGATGACCCTCGTCTGGATGCCGAAGTGCTCGGCGACCTCCTTTGCGTCCTTCATATCCTGCTCAAAGTTGCGCTTCGAGGCGCAGGGCATCATAATGCCGACGGTGTTTTCGCAGGCAAACTTGCACAAAATACCGACAAGGGCGGAGTCCTTGCCGCCGGAGTTGCCGAAAACGATGCCGTCGACGCCGCTTTTTTCAACAAGGTCACGGATAAACTGCACCCTGTTTTTAAATTCTTCGTTGTAATCTCTCATATTTTGCTCCTATTAGTAAAACTACATAAAATTATATCAGCAGACGATTTTAAGTCAACTTAAATTTTCGTATTCGACCCGGTTTGTTATGTTTTTTGCGGGGCTTGTCCCATAATATCGCTTGGAAAGGGAGGAATGAACATGCAAACTACGCCGTATACGAGGGCTCTTTACCCCTATGATTCGCTGTTTTCGAGGGCTTTCTGCGGGGCGCTGAGCCTTAAAAACCGCATAATCGCCATGCCTCCCGACAGCCTGACGGCGCTCAGGGCAGAGCGCTTTGCGCTCGAAGCCGCAGCGGGCGGAGCGGGGCTTGTCTGCACCGAGCAGGAGGGGCTTTGCGAAAAGCTCCGTGAGCTCGGCAGCCGTGCATTTTATCTTACAAAGGGCAAAAGCTTGACCGCTGCCGCAAACTTCGACGGGGTATGCCTAGACCTGCGTGACATGCCTCTCGGCAAAACTGCCGAGAAAACGAAAAACGCACGCAGAACGGTGGGTGAGGGGATGCCCATACTGTGTCGGGTCAGCGTTACGAAAACCAACATTGCGGGGCTTGCCTGCCTCGCGTGGGCGGGTGCGGACATGCTGTGCATCGAGCCGAGCGCCGCCGATGCGCCGTGGCTGCGCAGACCCACCGAGGGTATGCCCGCAGGCTGCTTTCTGGAGCTTGCGAGGCTGGCAAAGACCGTCACAGATATCCCCATTGCCGCCTGCGGGAAGCTAGGCTACCCCGACACCGCCGAGTGCGCACTGCGTGACGGAGCGTGCGACACAGTCGTGCTCAGCCGAACGCTCCTTGCCGATCCCGAGTGGTGCAACAAGGCGCAGGCGGGCGCGGTCGACGATATCATCCCGTACATAAACCCCGAGGGCAGGCTGCTTGCAAAAGCTCGTATTGCCGAGGACAAAAAGCGCATCGGCGTCATCGGCGGCGGACTTTCGGGCATGAGCTTTGCCCTATGCGCCGCAAACCGTGGACACGCCGTTGACCTTTTCGAGTCCGGCGCAAGGCTCGGCGGGAGGATGTACGGCTCGGCGGGCGCAGACACGCTCGGCTACCGCCGCTGGCTCATTTTGAAGCTGTGCCGGTCGGAAAATGTTCAGATATACCTCAACAGCTATGTCGATGCCTCGCAGCTTTTTAAAAGCGGCTGCGACGCCGTCGTCTACGCAAACGGCACACGCCTGCGCCCCGAGCCGGACATCCCGAATTGGGGCGATATCCCCTCCGTGCCGCTGTGGGTGCTCGGCTCCGGCAAGCGCTTTCCCGGCAGCAAGATCGCCGTTTTGGGCGGCGGCAGAGAGGCTTGCAAGCTTGCGCTTCGGCTCAAAAACGAACAGCCGACGGTAAAGATAACGCTCATCGAGGAAAGCACCGATATATTGCGCACTTCTCAGCCGAGTGAGCGGGCGTGGTATAGAAAAACCCTTGAAACTCAAGGCGTTGAGCTCATGACACTGACAGAGCCCGTGCGCATATCCGAAGGCTGCCTGCTCGTGCGGCAAAGCTGCCGGGCAGCCCTCGGCACGGCGTTTTCAAGCGGCACATTCATCCGCAGCGTGCCCTGCGATCTTATCGTACTTGCGCAGGAGGAGATACCCGACACCTCACAGTATCTGGCAGCCCATAGGGAGCTTCCGGAGGCGGCACTGTACTGCCTGACGGGCTCGTTTTCGCCCTGCGGCATCGTCCCGATAAGCCGTGCGGCATACTCGCTTGCGCAGCGGATATAGAGGTGAATATTACTATTTGTATACCCATTTTGCCAAACTCGCAGAAAAATATGGCAATCATTTTCCGCTCCAAAATCCACCTAAAAGCTCGGGGGCTTGATTTTTCGGCATTTTTTTGATATAATGCGATTATTCTTAAAAACTTGAAACGAAATCGCATTGATTACAAATACGGATTAAAGGAGAGTTACCCCTAATGAAACGAGTCACATCGTTTATTCTGGTACTGCTTCTGCTTATCAGTCTCGTACCGTTTTCCGCCTCCGCAGCGAGCAGCATGAAGGCGAGCGGCAGCATAATGACTTACATAAAGACCAAGGAAGGCTGCAGGCTCGAAGCCTACAAAAACTCCGGCGAGACATATTATACGATAGGCTACGGGCACTATGGTCCGGATGTCAAGGCCGGTCAGAAGATCACGCAGGCCGAGGCGGACAAGCTTTTTGCCGAGGATATCAAGAAGTACGAAGCCGCCGTCAACGGTTATATCGACGACTATAGGCTCGGCTTTGATCAAAGCAAGTTCGACGCCATCCTCAGCTTTACATATAACTGCGGAACTAACTGGATCGACAACGGCTGGAGGCTTGCGACATACCTTAAAAACAACTTCAAATACTCAAACGGCGACGCCATCCCCGACCAGGAGATCGCCGATGCCTTCGGCGTTCTCTGCTCCGGCGGCGACGGTATCATGGAGGGACTCATTCAAAGGCGCATCGATGAGGCGAAAATTTTCCTCTACGGCGACTATGCCGGCACGGGCAGCCACGATTTCGTGTATGTCCTTTTAAACGCAAACGGCGGTACGCTGACCACCGGCAACCGTGTCGTTATCTACACCAAGGGGCAGCACTACAGCTCCATGCCCGAGGCGACGAGGTCAGGCTATTACCTTGACGGCTGGAAGTCCGACGCAGGCTATTATTTCGGAAACCGTGATATTGCAAAATATAACCTGCACCTAAACGCCGTGTGGCTCACGGGCACTGCCCCGACGAGGTACACCGTCACGGTAAACGGTGGCTTCGGCAGCGGCAAGAACGCTCCCGGTGTCAGGGTCTACCTCAGCCCCTATGAAAAGGAGGGCTACCGGTTCACCAGATGGACAAGGAGCACGGATATAACGATTAACAAGGACTCCGACGGGTTTTATTACTTCACCATGCCCTCAAGATCCGTCACCGTCACCGCAAATTACGAGAAGATCAAAAAGTCCTACACCGTAACGGTCAATAACGGCGGCGGCAGCGGAACTTACGAGGAGGGCTCGAAGGTCACAATCTTCCCGCTGTCGACCGATGAAAAGTTCGGTTATAAGATAAGCTCGTGGCAGTCGAGCGAGGTGACCGTCAAGGGCAGCGCAACAAGCGGCTTTTACTTTACGATGCCGTCAAAGAATGTCACCGTGACGGGCGTGTATGTAAAGGGCTGCAACCGCTTTGAAAATTGCCCGGCGCTTAAGTTTACCGACCTTGACGAAACCGACTGGGCGCATTACGAGATAGACTATTGCATCGACAGTAAGATACTCATAGGCACGAGCACGACCACCTTTGCGCCCAAAGACCCCATGACACGGGCGATGATAGCGACGGTGTTCTACCGTCTTGCAGATACACCGTCGGTTTCCGGTAAGGAAAACCCCTATTCCGATGTTTTTGACGACTACTATGCCGACGCTGCGGTATGGATGCACGACAGCGGCATAAATCTCGACGACGGCTACGGCTTCTTTAAGCCGGACGAGCTGGTCACAAGGCAGGAGTTTGCCTATCTTCTGTACAAGTTCTCCGGCAGCAGCTCCGTTGAGGCGGACCTGACGAAGTTTAAAGACTCCGGCATCGTCGATGACGACTACCTTGACGCCATGCAGTGGGCTGTCGCAAACGGGATAATCGTAGGCACTGACGAGGGCACTCTCGAGCCCACGAGTGGGGCGACCCGTGCCGAGATAGCGGTGATGCTCTACCGATTTTTGCACACGGCAAACTCAATTTGATACGGTTTTTTAAAAGTTCTGTCGGAATTTTTTCTCCGGCAGAACTTTATTTCTTGACAAATATTTGAGGCGGTGTAATAATTCAGTCAAGAGTAAACGAAAAGTTTCGCAAATTATTCGTTAACAAATGAAAGTGAGCGATGCAAACGATGAGCTATAAACAGATCACCATTAATGACATTGCAAAAAGGATAGGCGTTTCCAAGACCACCGTGTCAAGATACTTAAACGGCAAGTTTGAGTACATGTCGCAGGATACGAAAAAACGCATCGAGGAGGCCATCGCCGAGACCGGCTACAGGCCAAACCGCCTTGCAAACAGCCTCAAGACCGATAAAAGCGACCTTATCGGCGTTGTCATGTCGAACATCATGGCAAACCAGACCCCGCAGCTTTTGGGCAGCATTTGCAGCACCTGCACAAAGCACGGCAAGAAGATCGTCGTGGTAAACAGCGAGAAAAATCCCGAGAAGGAAAAGCAGCTGGCGCAGGATCTTATAGACCAGCGGGTCGACGGCCTGCTCGTCATAAGCGGCTACAACAGCGAGTTTTATCAGGAGCTGGACCGGGACGAGCTGCCGGTCGTGCTCGCAGACCGTGTTCCCAAAAATGTCGACATGGACTCGGTCGCAATAAACCACAAGGAGAGCACCTACCGTGTTGTCAGCCATCTGCTTGACGAGGGATATCAGCGCATTGTCGTGTTTTCAAGGCCGCACAAGAATCCGTACAACACGCCGGCAATTCGTGTTGCGGCGGCGGAAAAAGCCTGCCGTGACCGCTTCGGCAACGACGCCTGCTGCGTGAAGGTGGTCGTATCGAGCGATGCCGACAACACAAATTCCCCCGATTTTGACGAGACCATGGCGCAGCTGGTGCGCTTTTACGAGGAAAGCTTTGAAACGCCCACTGCGATATTTGTCGCCGAGGCGTCGATAATGTCGTCCATTGCGTGCAGCTATTACAGAGCCGGCATAGAGCTTTCGCACCGTTTCACCATAGCCGGCTACAGCAACGATATCATAAAGCGCTTTTTCGTCCCCACGATATGCACCATCGAGCAGCCGCTTGAGCGCATGGGCGAGCTTGCCGTGGAGCGGCTATTAAAGCGCATCGAGATCGACAAGGCGGGCGAGGAAGAGCCCGTGCGGGAATCGATACTCCTAAGCTGCCTTATAAACATGGAGCAAAAGCTCGATTAAAAACCGAATTTCTCGCAGTCCTCCGAACTTTTTGTTCGGAGGACTTTTCAGTCTGTCAAAGAACTAAGTAAAAGCAAATACAACAGCGTAAACTCCAATACGCAGCAGGGGGAGTGTGAGGGGGTAACGAAGTGTCGGTGCGGTAGTGAATGACATGCCGGGGGCA
>CAKTQR010000046.1 GCA_934597175.1 uncultured Oscillospiraceae bacterium
AGCGGCACCTGGATTCGAACCGGGGACACTGCGGGTATGAACCGCATGCTCTAGCCAACTGAGCTATGCCGCCATTTATCAAATGAGCAATTGAGATTTTAGCAGACATAGGCTAAGTTGTCAACAACTTTTTTCAATTTTCTCAAAAAAACTTCACGAGGGCAGATACTTGGTCGGGTCGACGCTGTTTCCGTTCTTGGACATGGCGATGTGAACATGGCTGCCCTGCCCCACCTCGCACAGCGCGGTCGCTCCGACAGAGCCTATGACATCGCCTGCGCTGACGCTGTCGCCCTGCTTGACGGTGGGCTTGTCGGCGAGATTTGAATAGGTGCTCTTTAAGCCGTTGCCGTGGTCGATGGTGACGGTCGTGCCGTACAGGTCATCCTGCGTGATGCTCTCGACCTTGCCGTCGGACGCCGCTCGCACGACCGTGCCCTTGTCGGCGAGAACATCGATGCCGTCGTGGGTGCGCCAATCCTTCATGGTGACATCGTAGGCAAGCGTCTCGACTGCGTACTTGCGCTCGATCTCGCCCTTAACGGGCCACACCCATGCGGCGGGCTGCTCGTAGGTCTGGTCGGACTTCCATGTGCTGACCACAGCGCCGTCGTCCTTTTCAACATCGGTCTTTACCTCGGGCGTGGGTGTGACCACGGGCGGGGTCGCCGGCTGCTCGGTCGGGTTTGAAAGTGAAAGCCCCGGGTCAATGTCGGGCGCTTTGCCTGCGTCGGAATTGAGAGCTATGCTGACTGCCGAAACGCCAATCACCACTATACATAGTGCAAGGACTATGTAAAAGCCCTTACCTGCAAAAAACTTGTCTGTCCTTTTGGATCTGTCGTTTTCCATACAGAAACCTCCTACATATCAGGTTGTTTCTATTTTTGACGGAAGTTTTTGCGAATATACATCCATTTGAAAAAAGACGGAATCATTGATTCCGTCTTTTTGAGCATTTGTTTGCGCATTTGGCGCAGTCGCTGCCGCAGCCCGCTCCGTTTTTTCTTATAGAGCGCAGCGCAAGCACGAGCCACACTGTGAGCACGAGTACAATTACAATTTCCATGTCACAATATTATACCCGCTATCTGATACACTATGTAAGCGGTGAGCCACGCAACGCAGCACTGGCTGACGACGACGCCGACGGTCTTGACGGTGCTGCCGAGTTCCCGCTTTATCGTCGATATCGCAGCAACGCAGGGCGTGTACAAAAGCGCAAAGGTCAAGAAGCTGAGCGCTGAGCGCATGGTGAACATTCCCGCTATCGCTCCGACAAGGGCATCCGTTCCGACATTGAGCAGAACTCCCAATGTGCTTATGACCGCCTCCTTTGCCATGAGGCCGGTGACAAGGCTCGTGACGACACGCCAGTCGGCAAAGCCGAGCGGCGCAAACACGGGCGCTATCCACATTCCGATGATGCTCAGAAGGCTTGTCGTGCTGTCTGACGAGACGACATTCAGCTTTGCGTCAAAGTGCTGCAAAAACCATATGACGATGGTCGCAACGAAGATTATCGTGAACGCACGGCGGATAAAGTCCCACGCCTTTTCCCACATGAGGAGCAGAACGCTCTTGAGCGACGGCATGCGGTAGTTCGGAAGCTCCATGACAAACGGGACTGGATTGCCGGAAAAGGCGGTCTTATTGAGCACCATCGCCGCAATTACGCCGACAAGGATGCCGCCAAGGTACAAAAGCGTCATGACGAGCGCACCGTTATCCGGGAAAAACGCTGCGGTGAACACGGCGTAAATTGGTATCTTGGCAGAGCAGCTCATGAACGGGATAAGCAGCATCGTCATCTTGCGGTCACGCTCGCTTGAAAGCGTCCTTGTCGCCATGATAGCCGGAACGGAGCAGCCGAAGCCGATGAGCATCGGCACAAAGCTGCGTCCGGAAAGGCCGATCTTGCGTAAGAGCTTATCCATAACGAATGCCACCCGGGACATGTAGCCCGTGTCCTCCAAAATGGCGAGGAAGAAAAACAGCACGACTATTATCGGCAGGAAGCTCAAAATGCTGCCGACACCGGCAAAAACGCCGTCGATGACAAGGCTCTGCACCGTGGGGTTGAGCCCGTAGGCAGTCAGCGCATTGTCAACGAGCACCGTGAGCTTATCTATGCCTACGCCGAGAAGATCCGACAGCCGCTGTCCGACGACGCTGAAGGTCATCCAGAAGATAAACGCCATTATCGCAATGAACATGGGTATGGCAAGGTACTTATTCGTAAGCACCTTATCTATCTTCACGCTGCGCTGAGCTTCCCTGCTCTCCTGCGCCTTGACGACGCACTCGGAACACACTGCCTCGATAAAGCGGTAGCGCATGTCGGCAAGCGCTGCGTTGCGGTCAAGCGCACTCTCGGTCTCCATCTCCAAAACGGCGTGCTCAATGAGCTCAAGCTCGTTTTCGCTGAGCTTGAGCGAGTTTATTATATCCTCATCCTGCTCGATGACACGGGTCGCAGCGAAGCGGGACGGAACGCCGATGCGCTCGGCGTGATCCTCCACGACATGGCTGACGGTGTGTATACAGCGATGCACCGGGCCTGCCGAGCAGAAGTCTATCCTGCGGGGCTTGAGCCTTGCCTGTGCCGTTTCGGACACGACACGCATGAGCTCGTCAACACCGTCGTTTTTGGCGGCGGAGATGGGCACAACGGGTATGCCGAGGCGCTCGGACAGCTTGTTTATATCAACAGAGCCGTGGTTGCCCAAAAGCTCATCCATCATATTCAGCGCCAGCACCATGGGCTTGCCCATCTCTATAAGCTGGAGCGTGAGATAGAGGTTTCGCTCGATATTCGTTGCGTCGGCGATGTTTATTATCGCATCCGGCTTTTCGTCTATTATGAAATTGCGGGTAACCTTCTCCTCGCCGGAGTACGGGCGGATGGAATAGATACCGGGCAGGTCTACAAGGCTGTAGCTTTTATAGCCGATTATCTCGCCCAGCTTATGCTCGACCGTCACGCCCGGGAAGTTGCCGACATGCTGATTTGAGCCTGTCAGCTGATTAAACAGTGTGGTCTTGCCGCAGTTCTGGTTGCCTACAAGAGCTATTACCACGGCTTACACCTCCTTTTTCGGGCGCACCTCAATCTTTGCGGCGTCGTCCTTGCGGATGGTCATGGTGTAGCCCCGGAGCGATATCTCGATAGGGTCGCCGAGAGGCGCTGCCTTGCGCACCGTGACCTCGGTGTGCGGTATGATCCCCATGTCGAGCAGGTGGCAGCGCAGGTTTCCCTCGCCGCCGACCGATATTATGACGGCGCTTTCGCCTATCGGCAGTTTGTCAAGTGTCATTTAATTTTCCCCCAATGCATTTGTTCAAATCAAGTTTAAGGCACGCTCCATACATTGTCAACAAAAAAGCAGAAAAGCTGCATAGCTTTTCTGCTTTCTTAATGCGTATGAACTTATGCGCCGAGGTAGGCTTTCTTGACCTGCTCGTTTACAAGAAGCTCCGAGCCAGCGCCGCTCATGGTGATGCGGCCGGTCTCCATGACATAGCCGATGTCGGCGGTCTTGAGCGCCATATTTGCGTTCTGCTCGATAAGAAGGACGGTCACGCCCTGCTTATTTATCTCCTTGATGATATCGAAGATACCACGCACGATGATAGGTGCAAGGCCGAGCGAGGGCTCATCCATCATGATGACTTTGGGGCGGCTCATGAGCGCCCTGCCGACTGCAAGCATCTGCTGCTCGCCGCCGGAGAGAGTGCCGCCTGCCTGCCACGAGCGCTCCTTGAGTCTCGGGAACAGGTCGTACACCCAGTTGAGGTCGTCAGTAAGGTCGTCGTTTCTCAGATACGCACCGATGCGCAGGTTTTCCAAAACCGTGAGGTCAGGGAAAATTTTTCTGCCCTCGGGGACAAGGGTGATGCCCTTGGTGACGATGGCGGTGGGGTCTTTGCCGGTGATATCGTCGCCTTCAAAGACGATGCTGCCCGAGGCGGGCTTGACAAGACCGGCTATGGCACGCAGAGTCGAGCTCTTGCCTGCTCCGTTTGCGCCGATAAGCGTAATTATCTCGCCTGCGGGGACATCAAAGCTGATGCCCTTGACGGCCTCGATGCCGCCGTAATTGACCTTGAGGTCATTGATCTTCAGTATTGCTTCACTCATCTTCAACAACCCCCAAATATGCGTCTATGACACGCTGATCGTTCTGCACCTTGCTCGGGATGCCCTGAGCGATCTCCTTGCCGAAGTCGATGACATAGATATAGTCGGATATGTTCATGACAAGATCCATGTGGTGCTCGATAAGGAATATCGTCAGGTCATGCTTATCACGGATCTCGGTTATAAACTGCGCAAGCTCCTGAGTTTCCTGCGGGTTCATGCCGGCGGCAGGCTCGTCGAGAAGCAGAAGCTTCGGGTCTGCGGCAAGCGCTCTTGCTATCTCCAGACGGCGCTGGAGACCGTAGGGCAGGCTCGTCGCTATCTCGTCCTTGAACTTATCAAGTCCCTGCTCGACCAGAAGCGCCATGGTCTCGTCACGCATGCGCTGCTCCTCCTTGGCATTTGCACGGAAGGTGGCGGAGAACACATTCTGCCTGGCGTTCATGTGCTTTGCGATAAGGACATTTTCAAACACCGTCATGCTCTTCCAGAGTCTGATATTCTGGAAGGTGCGGGCGATGCCCTTGTGGGTTATCTTATCGGGCGTGTTTGCAACGACCTTACCGAGGTACTTGTCGCCGTTTTCGCCCTTATAGTTTTTCTTCATCTTGCCCTGCGGGTGGTTGCGGACGATGGGCTCGCCCATGAACTCAACAAGGCCGTTTGTCGGCTCGTAAACGCCGGTGATGCAGTTAAAGGCCGTGGTCTTGCCTGCCCCGTTAGGCCCGATGAGCGCAACTATTTTGCCCTCGGGAATATCCAGCGACAGGTTGTTGACGGCGACGACACCGCCGAACTGCATGGTCACATTTTCAACATGGAGTACATTCTTTTCACTCATTTTGCCGCACCTCCTGCTTCGGCCTTGACCGCCTTGGCGGCTTTTTTGGCCTGTATCTTTCTGATAAGTCCGGCAAAGGAAAGCTCCTTATTTCCCATGATGCCCCTCGAGAAGAACAGCACGATTATCATGATAACGACGGAGAAAACGACCTTGCGGAAGCCGTCACGGAAGAAGGATACTTGGATGCTTCCGATTGCGCCCGAGTCGAGGAAGCGAAGCCACCACTCGGAGCAGGCAATGTACAAAAATGCTGCGATGCAGCTGCCGGAAACGGAGCCTATGCCGCCGATAACAACGATGAGCAGTATCTCATAGGTCATCGAGGACATGAACGACGACGCCTGCACGGCGGTCTGGAACATTGCAAGCAGTGCACCTCCTACACCGGCAAAGAAGCTGGAGATAACAAACGAAAGCATCTTGTGCTTGAAAAGGTTTACACCCATCGCCTCTGCCGCAACCTCGTCGTCACGGATGGCCTTGAAGGCTCTGCCGTAGGAAGAGTTTATGAGCAGGACGATGATCGCAATGGATATCATCGCGATAAAGAACGGGAATATCGTGCCGAGCTTATAAACTGTCGTGCCGAGCTGGATGTTCATATCGCTGAACGCCGTGTATTTACGCAGAAGGTTTGAAGCATTCGTGATCTTGCCAAGATTGTCCCACTGGAAAAATGCACGGATGATCTCCGCAAAGCCGAGGGTCGCAATGGCAAGATAGTCGCTCTTGAGCCTGAGCACGGGAATGCCGATGAGTGCTGCAAATATTGCTGCGGCGATACCGGCGATGATGATGCAGATTATAGCACCGAGGAAGCTGCCGGCATTTACGCCGAGGACATTGCCAATAGCCTCGGGAATGGAAAACTGGATAGCGCCGCCGTCAAAGTACTGGTACACCGAGGCGTGCTGCGCTGCGGGGATGGAGAAAATGGAGTATGCGTATGCGCCGATGAGCATGAAGCCCGCCTGACCGAGCGAAAACAGTCCGGTGAAGCCGTTGAGCAGGTTCATCGAAACGCAAAGAAGCGAATAAATTGCGCCCTTTCTGAGCACGGGGATGAGCATAAGCGTAAACTTGCTGGGCTTAATGAAATTATCCAGCGCAAACAGCATGATGTACACGACTGCAAGTGCTATTATCGTCAGCCACATGCCCTGACGCCTTGCAAGTTCTTCCGGTGTTCTGAGGACTTTTTCTTTCTGCATGGTCTTGTTCATCATCCTCACCTCACACCTTATCCGTTGCCTTCTCGCCGAAGATGCCGGTGGGCTTGACGAGAAGAATGACTATAAGCAGAACGAAGGTAAATGCGTCGGAGAACACCGTCCACTGCTGGCCTATGCCCTTGATGATGTTCTCGCAGATACCTATTATAAATGCACCGATGACCGCACCGGGGATAGAGCCTATGCCGCCGAACACGGCTGCAACAAAGGCTTTAAGACCGGGCATTGCACCCGAGGTGGGTACGACGGTCTGATAGTTTGAAAAATAAAGCATCGAGCCGATGGCCGCAAGGAAGCAGCCTATGATAAAGGTAAAGGAGATAACGGAGTTTATCTTAATACCCATAAGCTGGCTGGTCTCAAAATCCTTTGCGACGGCACGCATCGCCATGCCCATCTTGGTGTACTTTATAAGAAGTACGAGCGCAACGACGAGCACGAGCGTAAGTATCGGGGTTATGACGGTGACCATCTTGGTCGTTGCGCCCCATATCGTCACCGACTTTGTCAAAAACGGGATAACAGGGTACATGCGGGGCAGACCGCCGGTAAAGTACAGTGCGCAGTTTTGCAGCAGGTACGACACGCCGATAGCCGAGATCATTACCGACATTCTCGGTGCGCTTCTAAGAGGCTTATACGCCACCTTCTCTATCGTTACACCCAAAACCACCGTAAGCACGATAACGAGCACTATTGCCGCCCACATGGGCAGGCCGCCCGCTATTGCGTATATCATTATAAGACCTGCGACCATGAACACATCGCCGTGGGCAAAGTTTATAAGTCTCAGTATGCCGTACACCATCGTATAGCCGATGGCGATAAGAGCGTACTGTCCGCCGACGGATATGCCCGAAAGCAGGTATTGCAGGTTATTGTGCAAAAACTCAATCATCTGAGGGCCTTCCTCTCTATTTACAGGAACGCATAAATCCGCTCCGGAAAATTATTTTTAGGAGCGCATTTACACGATCCTTTGTCTAATTCGCAGTCCCATAAAACACTGCTATGGTGGGGAAGCAAAACGCTTCCCCACCATATTTGAGCTTGATATAAGCCTTTTTAGCGGCTTACGCCTTCTGGACTGCTACGAAGTCCCAAACGCCCTTCTCGGTGTTTGCCTGCTTGATGAATGCAGAGTCACGGTTTGCGTCGCCCGTCTCGTTAAAGGAGATATCGCCCGAGATGCCGGAATACTTGACATTGGGCAGAGCTGCCATGACGGCTGCGGGGTCAGCGGAGTCAGCTGCCTTGATGGCCTCGACTGCTACCATGTATGCATCATAACCCATGACGGTGACTGCTGCGAGCATGTCATTGCCGCCGTTCTTCTCGATGCGCTTGGAGTCAGCGTTCATCCACTCCTTGATGCCCTTTTCAAATTCGGGGTTGCCGCCCTCTGCGTAGAAGGTGGAAACATACAGCTCGGTGTTCTTGCCTACGGTCGCCTCGACGATGGTGTTGTTATCCCATGTGTCGGAGCCGAGCAGAGGAATGTTGATACCCTGTGCGTTTGCCTGCTCAACGATGAGCTGTGCGTACTGGATGGATACGGGAGCGAAGATGGCCTTTGCGCCTTCCTTCTTAGCGTTGTTCAGGTAGGAAGTAAAGTCGGAGTTATCCTTGGGGAAGGACTCGGTGACGACCTTTATGCCGAGCTTGTCGGCAGCTTCCTTGAAGTAGTTGATAAGGCCCTGGTCGTAGTCGTTGCCAAGCTCGCCGAGGCAGTAGACGGTGTCGGCCTTGAGCTGCTCTTTAGCAAAGTTTGCCTGAACGGTGCCCTGGAACGGATCGAGGAAGCAGATACGGAAGTAGTGGCTGTTGCCCTCGGTGACCTGGGGATTGGTGCAGGATACGCCGATCGCAGGGACGCCTGCATTCTTGAATGTGTCGGATGCCGAAATGGCAACTGCAGAGCCGTAAGAGCCGAGAACCACGGATACGCCTTCAGAAACGATCTTGGTAGCTGCGGAAACAGCCTTCTCGGTGTTAGACTCGTTATCGCCGTAAACGAGCTCTATTTTGTATTCCACGCCGCCAATGGTGACGGTGGGGCATACGGAATTGGCATATTCCATGCCGAGGATCTCCTGCTTGCCGCCTGCGCCGTTTGCGCCGGTCTGAGGCTCATAGACGCCGATCTTGATGACCTTCTCGTCCGAGCCGCCGCCGCATGCGCAAAGTGCGAACACCATGACGAATGCGAGGACAAGTGCTATGACTTTCTTCATTTTGGTTTCCTCCTAATTATACTCTCAACACCAGCTTTGTCCGTGTGATGCGGACATTTGTCTTTTTGCTGATTACAGATTGCATTATAAACTACACTTAACAAAATTGCAATAGTTTTTTTGCACAAAGTTCCCCCTATTTAATGGCTATCTTAGGACTAATTCTCCAATCCGCACCGCCTCGGCGCTCCGCCTGGGCGGTATAACCCAGCGAAAACAGGTCATGAGCGGCGCTGCATACATTAAATATATGTTTTGCCCTGTCGTCAAGCTCCTTGACGCTGGCAGGCTTTGTGATGACGGGGACGGCCGATTTTGTGCTCATTTCCCTCAGGAGCGCACACCCACGCTCGGTTGCGGCGAGCACTCTCGCATACGGCGGGATGCCCTGTGCGTCCTCGGCTTTGATGCCGAGCGCTGCGCACATGGTCATGCGGCGGATGCGGCTGAGGGCATAGCGCTTGGATTTTGCGGCAGCAACGACGGCGTCGACGGTGTTTTCCTCCCGTGCCGCTCTTGCAAGGCGGAAGTTTAACCCCTCGCCGGCGTCCGGCAGGACGGCAAACGCCGCATCGTCGAGCATGCGCAGGCGTGACAGTATCGCAAGCTCGATGTTTTCGTCCAAAACAGGTCCACGGCCGAGCTTGTTTTCACGCTGATACACCGCAAGCGCTCCCTCGGGCACAGAGCCCGTGATATCTCCGCCGGACGCCATGGCACGGCGGATCTCCGACGCCGAGCGTGGCCCGCTCTCGCCGGTTTGGTCGTGTCCCGAGCCGAAGCGCTGGATGGTCACGGGCTTTATGTGCAGGTTTTGGTCGTAAAGCTGCTTTATATACTCGACCGCAAGGATGTTATTGGGCGTTTCAAGCTGACACGAAAGCTCCCCCACCCTTTTGGCGGCGGCCCTCTGACGGGCGGCGGCAAAGGATATGCCCTCGTCGTTATTGAGCTCGGTCTTTATATCGTTTACAAACAGCGGGTCGAGAAGCATTTCGGCAAGCTGCTCCAGGGGCTCGGTCTCGCCGCACTCCGAGCCGAAGCTTAAGTGCGTGACAACACCCGCAGCGCCTAAAAGTCCCACCGCTCCACGGGCAAAGCCCTCCGCCGAGGACAGCGTCCACGGCAGCGGAAGCTCCAGCACGAGGTCGACCCCGCAGTTTATCGCCGCCTCCGCTCTTGCAAACTTCGAGTATACAGCAGCCTGCCCCCGCTGGATAAAGTCGCCCGACATGACGCACACCACGGGGAAGTCCTCGCCCAACTGGCGCACAGTCTCTGTAAGGTGGTGCTCATGGCCGAAGTGAAAGGGATTGTACTCCGCAACAACGCCGACAACGCTCATTTTTCCCGCCTCCTTAAAAAAATCTTGCTTTTTATGCAATTTGTATTAAAATAGGATAGGTATATTTCTTATATTACTATTGAATAGGTATTTTTACAATAAGAAAGGGATTTTGTAATGAAGATTCTTGTTATCAATGCAGGCAGCTCCTCTCTCAAGTACCAGCTGATCGATATGGAGACCGAGTCGGTCATGGCCAAGGGCCTTTGCGAGCGCATCGGCATCGACGGTCACCTCAAGCACAGCCCGCTGGTCGGCGGCAAGCCCGTTTTCAATGAGGACATCGCTCTGCCCACCCACGCCGAGGCTATTGCGGCTGTTATCGACAAGCTCACCAGTGCCGAGTACGGTGTTGTCGGCTCTATGAAGGAGATCGACGCTGTCGGCCACCGTGTCGTTCACGGCGGCGAGAAGTTTGCTTCCTCCGTTCTAATCACCGATGAGGTCATGAAGGCTCTTGAGGAGTGCACCCCCTTTGCTCCCCTGCACAATCCCGCAAACATTATCGGCATCAATGCCTGCCGTGATGTCATGGGCGATGTCCCCATGGTCGCAGTGTTCGACACCGCTTTCCATCAGACCATGCCCGGCAAGGCATACATGTACGCCGTTCCCTATGAGTACTACCAAAACGACGGCATCCGCCGCTACGGCTTCCACGGCACGAGTCATCGCTATGTCTCCGGCCGCTGCGCAGAGCTTATGGGCAAGCCCATCGAGGAGCTGAAGATCGTCTCCTGCCACATGGGCAACGGCAGCTCCATCGCCGCTATCGACGGCGGCAAGTGCGTCGACACCTCCATGGGCTTCAC
>CAKTQR010000047.1 GCA_934597175.1 uncultured Oscillospiraceae bacterium
AGTACTTAAATATGCAGTAAGCCCTCCGGCTGTGCCGGAGGGCTTATTTTTATCTGTATTCAGGGACGAGCGAATCGCCTAAAACGCTCTTTTTGACCGTGAACTCGGGAGTTCCCATGAATCCCGGAGCGGCGTCATATTTATTGAAAACAATAACAAGATCGCCATCTGAGTTCCAGTAGAAGTTGCTGTTTTCACCCGGCTCAAGGTAAAATACGCCGAACGGGTCATCCTCAAGCCAGTACTCGATATCCTTATCTTCGCTCATTTCGACCTTCATCTGACGCTGGACTTCCGCCTTAAGCTTGCTGTAAAAGCTGTCGTCCACCGCAAGATCGCTCAGATCAACGATGCAGCCCTTGATTTTATCGATGTGATAATACTTGTAGTATGTGTTACCGCTTCCGTATGCTTCGCAAACGCGAAGCCTTAGAGTAAACCATTTGTCGGTATTCGTGACCACCTCATAGTCGACATGCACAGAGCCGTGCCCCTTGCCTTCGTCGGCTTCAAGCTCCCTGTAAAACCGATTGAAAAGAAGCTTTGTCATCTCGTCAATATCCTTGTTAATGTAGCTTTCGGCATCGCTGTTTTGACCCGTAACATGCGGCACATTAAGATCGAGAGTGTGATTATCGTCCGAATATTTGTAGTTTCTGACCGTGACGACCTCGATAATGCTGCTTATGACAGGAATGTCTTCCAGAGCCTGCGCATATGCGGGACTGCAATTGGGAAGCACTACGAGAAATACAAGCAGCAGACACGCCGCTGTGCTCAGCACCTGCTTAATAATCA
Source organism: uncultured Oscillospiraceae bacterium (assembly GCA_934597175.1). GTDB lineage: Bacteria > Bacillota > Clostridia > Oscillospirales > Oscillospiraceae > F23-B02. Next base: position 799 of record CAKTQR010000047.1, read on the forward strand.
TTCTGCGTCTGCAATTTGTGTTATCGGGCAGGGAAGAGAGCGTGTCGTCAATTGCCTTGCTCACGCTTTCGGGTACTTTATAATCATCTTCCTTTGCGCATTTTTTTAAGTGGGAGTCAAAATTGTTCATTTCAGAAAGTCTCCATCAATATTTCTCGCAGCATTTTTCTTGCACGGGATAATTGCTGCTTTGCGGTCACGACCGATGCACCGGTGATTTTTGAAATTTGAGCTATTGACAAGTCCTCAAAATAGTATAAAACAACGACCTCTCTGTACGGCTGTTTCAGCTGTTCGACTGCCTTTCTTAATGTGAGCGCAGTCACGATCTCATTTTCTGAACTGCTTTCCTCGACCTCAACATCGTCGATGGAAAGCAGATTTTTGTTGCTGCGCACCACCTCCACAGAGCAGTTGCGGACGATCCGCAGTAACCAGGGCTTAAATGCGTATATATTGTTGAGCGTATCCAGACTCTTGTACGCTCGATAGATCGACTCGCTTATAGCATCGGCTGCATCGCTTTCGTTCGACAAAACGGAGAATGCGACAGAATACATTGCTTTTTCATTTTGCTTTATCAGGCGGCAAAATGTATCCTTATCTATCAATGCCGCACCTCCTGTTTGTGCTCTAAATATACTTTGCCGTCTCCGTGCTGATCCACTCGACCCAGGTGGGGTAGTACTTTGCGTAAAGGTGCGTGCCGTCCGAGGTCTTTTCCGAGGAAAGAGCACCGTTTTCGTCGTCAAAAATGCTGTTGGCATCAATGTAAAACACCTTGCTGCCGTCCGCCAATGCGGAAAGCTTTGTGTTAAGGTCGTTTATCGCTGCGTTGTTTACGACCTTGTCGCCGTCGGAACGGGACTTGGAAACATGCAGATTAGCCTCGATGAAAATGCTTGCGTTCGGCTGCTTTTCCTTGATAAGATCGAGCACCTTGCCGTACTTGCTTACAACGGAGCTGTGCGGATAGCCGACCTCGTTGATGCCTAGCATGACATATATCTTGCTGTACTGCTTTTTTGTAAGCAGCTGCGAAAGGGTAACGCTTCCGACGCCGTCGACGGAAAGAGTGTCACCGGTGACATCGAAAACATTCATGCCGACGCTGCAGAAGAAGTCGGCGCTCTTAAGTCCGGAGTATTCTCTTATACCGACAGTTCTCGAATCACCGATAAAAAGCGTATCGTTCATGCTGACAGGCGCTTTGCTTGGCTCGGGCTTTGCTGTCTCAACAGGCTGCGTTGACTTGGGTGTGGCTGTAGGCTCTACGGTCTGCACCGGCGTCGGTGTCGGAGTAGGCTCGGGGGTGGGGTTGACCTCGGGCTCGTCGCTGCCGGAGCATGCTGCAAAGACAAGTACGGCTGCGGTCACGATAAGCAAAATTGCAAGGGTTATTATATTGGACTTTTTCATGGTTACATCCTCAGAATCTGAAATATAGGAATGGGTCGTCAAGACCACGGTACATGCAGTAAATGCTGCCGAGCAGGATGGCGAGCAGGAATACTGCAATAATTATCTTGCTGTTTATCTTCTTAAGAAGCTTGTACGGAAGCTTAGTGGAGAACAAAACGGCAATTATAAGGAAAGGATAGTATTGGCCGAGATACTTAAGGTAGTCATACCTGAACACCGACCATACACCCTGACCGAAGAACGGGAACAGGCGGGTGAACAGCACACCCAGCTGCGAAAAGTCGGTCACGGCGAACACTGCCCAGCTCAGGGGTATGAGCAGTATCATATATATATGACCGATAACAGGGTGCGAATTCAAAAACTTGCCGATGAAGAATTTTTCAATGACAAGTATGCAGAAAAGCATAAAGCCCCAAAGCATGAAGTTGTATCCCGCTCCATGCCATATGCCTGTCAGCAGCCAGACAATGAGCAGATTGAGAATAACTCTCGGAACGCTCCTGCGGCTGCCGCCGAGGGGAATGTAGACATACTCCCTGAACCACGAGCCGAGCGTGATGTGCCATCTTCGCCAGAACTCGGTCATCGTAAGACTTGTGTAGGGATGGTTAAAGTTTATCGGCAGCTCGAAGCCGAGCATTTTGCCCATGCCGATAGCCATGAGCGAATAGCCGAAGAAGTCAAAATACAGCTGGAACGAATACGCTGCAACGCCCATCCAAGCAAGGGGAGTCGAGACACTTTCAAAGCCGATGGCAAGCGTTTGCGACCATAGCTTGCCCAAGGGATTTGCGAGCAAAACCTTTAGTCCCAAGCCGAAAATGAAGATGCCAAGCCCCTTGAACGCATCCTCAACCCAAATGTTTCGCTTGTGCAGGTCATATTGCACTTGCCCGTATGTAACTATCGGACCGGCGATGAGCTGCTCAAACATGGAGATATACACGCAGTAGCACAAAAGACTTTCCTCGGCTTCAATATCGCCTCTGTACACATCGATAAGGTACGAAATGCCTTGGAAGGTGTAGAACGAAATGCCGATAGGCAGGATGATGTTTGCCGTGAAATTAAAGCTTTCCGACAGCTTGTTTAGCTCACCGAGAACAAAGCCTGCATATTTAAATGTACACAGGCAGATAAGGTGGAACACGATGCCCACAACAAGCAGCAGCTTTTTGTGCCTTTCAGACCGGCTTATCCCCAGACCCACAACAAAGTCGACCAGCATGCACGCAATGAGCAGAACAAAGTGGTACGGTGCGTTGACAGTTCCGATAAAGTAAAACGCAAGACTGCCTAAAAGCAGGGTGTAGTTTTTGTATTTATTTGGTGTTAGATAGTAACAGGTAAAGAAGATCGGGAAGAAGATCAATAGAAAATTAATGCTGCTGAAAACCATGGCGATTGTATATCCTTATGCTCTAGCTGATATGCGTCTCATTTGTCTATATTATAGACAATTTAACAGGTGAAAAGGTGACAAGAAAATTAATTTTTAACAAGGAATAATTTTTTGCTTACCATAATAATTATAGGACATAGGACGGTGAGCAAAAATGAACAAACTAAACAGCGCAGCGTCGATGCTTCCGATAGCCTTAAACAGCGAGATACTCATTCTTCCGGAGCACGAGCGTGAGAAGATAGAGGAGATCCGCCTGCGGGCGGGACAAGCAATGACGGTGCTCATAAACGGCGAGGAAAAGCCGATCGCCGAGGAGCATACCGTGTCGGTATACGACCTTGAAAGTGTGCTCGAATGTGCAACGGGTGCGTCCGTACACGCCGTTGAGACAAGCATGGCAAACGGCTACATAAATGTCGACGGCGGCATCCGCCTCGGCATATGCGGAAACGCAATAATGCGCTCCGGCGCAGTCTGCGGCATCAGAAACCTAAGTTCATTATCGCTCAGAATCCCAAAAGAAATACGGGGAGTCGCAGCAAATGAGCTCAGGCTGATGAACAAAAACGGCTTGACCGATATCCTAATCGCCTCTCCGCCCGGCTGCGGCAAAACCACATGCCTGCGGGAGTTTATAAGAGTCATCTCCGACAGCGGCAAGCGTGTCTCAGTAGCCGACGAACGGGGTGAGATAGCCGCAGTGAGCGAGGGCGTCCCTCAGTTTGATGTCGGAAGCCACGCTGATGTGATAAGCGATGCGCCAAAGGCGAAAGCAGCAATGATGCTTATAAGAGCGATGAATCCCGATGTCCTTGCAATGGACGAGATAAGCTCAAGCGAGGACATGCAAGCGGTTTTTGAAGCGGCCGGCTGCGGAGTGCGGCTGCTTGTAACCGCTCACGCAAGAGATATCAATGACCTTTGCTCACGCAAGCTATACCGTCGTTTGATGCAGATGCGGATATTCAAATACTGCCTGTTCATCAAAAACAACAAAGGCAACAGGAGCTATCGGATAGAGGAGCTGAAGCTATGAAGCTTTTGGGTGCTGTGCTGCTGACTGCGGCTGCCTCGGTCATGGGCTTTTACAAGGCACGGGAGCTCAAAGTGTCGCAACAGACTCTAAGGGAAATACTATCACTTTTGGAGCTGATGCGCAATGAGATATGCACAAGAAGAACGCCGCTAAAACAGCTTTTTTCATGCTCAAATTTGCCGGACTATCGTTACATAAACGGTTTTATAAACGAACTTGAAGCCGAGCTTCCAAGCCTCGGCAGCAAGACCTTTGCGCAGATTTGGTGCGAAAGCGCCGAAAAAACGCTGCAAATGCTGACCAAAAGCAGCAGACAAGCTCTTAAGGACCTCGGAAGCAGTATCGGAAAATACGACGCCGTGCTTCAGGCTGCATCAATCGACAGATGTATAAGCGAGCTTAACGGTGAATATGAAAAGCTTAACGAGGGCCTTAAAAACAACGAAAAAATGTACATCGGACTGGGGACGGGAATAGGTCTTATTTTCGCAATTATACTGGTCTGAGAAGGAGATAAAATGGAAATTGATTTGATATTCAAAATTGCTGCCGTCGGCATCCTCGTTGCGGTGCTCAATATTTTGCTCACCCGCTCCGGCAGAGACGAGCAGGCGCTAATGACGACGATAGCGGCGCTTGTTGTCGTGCTCATCGTTGTCGTGCAAAAAATAAGCGAGCTGTTCGGCCTTATAAAGACCCTTTTTCAACTGTAATGGAGATCGTTGCAAAGGCCGCTGCGGTCGCAATTCTGTGCGCAGCATGCAGCCTTCTTATCAAGGCGAAAAACCCGGAATATTCTTTCGTTTTGAGCGCAATATGCGCCGTTTGCGTGTGCGCCGCCGCAGTCGGGATGATATCACAGCTTGCCGATTTCGTGTCCGGTATCATCAAAAGCTCGGGACTGCCGTCTGCGATATTCGTTCCGATAATCAAATGTGTCGGCATTGCCGTGCTGACAAAGCTTGTGTGCAATCTTTGCAAGGACGCAGGGCAAAACGGAACATCGTCGGCTGTTGAATATCTTGGCAGCGCCGCAATGGTCTACACCGCAATGCCGCTGCTGGGGACTTTACTAAAGACATTGGAGGGGCTCACATGAAACGGGTTTTGCTGGTTGTATTTATCATGCTCCTTATCCTGCCGAGCACCTGCTATGCCGACGGACTCGACACAAAGAGCGTTGAGAACGCACTGCCGGACGAGGCAAAGGAGCTCGCCGGTGACCTTGACGATGCAGGTGATGTACAAGCGTTTTTTGACCGTCTTGGCGATGCCGTTAAGCAAAAGCTCAAGGAAAACGCAGACGGTATTCTGAAAAAAGCGGTCAGCGTCGTCATAGTTGCCGTTTTGTGCTCAATTTTTGCACTGTTCGGCGGCGACAAAACTCCGGAGCTGGTGACCTTGTGCGGCTGCGCTGCGATAACGATACTGTGCGTGAGCGACACAAATTCCTATATAAGTCAGGGCACAAAGACAATAGACGATATCTCTGCCTTTTCAAAAATACTTCTGCCTGCCATGTGCACCGTCTCGGCCGCCTGCGGCGAGATAAGCTCTGCTGCGGTCAGGTATGCGGCATCGGCAATGTTCATGGATGTTTTCATAGCCTTGGCGCAAAACTTGATAGTCCCGTTTATCTACGCATATCTAGCCGTGAGCATCGCTTCGGCGGCCTTTGATAACCCGAGCCTCGGCTCGATATCGAAGCTCCTAAAATGGGTCAGCACAAGCCTTATGACACTGCTGTCCTTGGGCTTTACGGCGTATATCGGTGTCAGCTCCGCCATAGCCTCCGGCGGGGACAAGCTTGCATCGAAAATCGCAAAAACGACCATCTCGACGGCGCTTCCCGTGGTAGGCGGGATCATATCCGACGCAGCTTCGAGTGTAGTCGCTGGAGCGGAAATTGTCAAGAATACTTTAGGGGCTTTCGGCATGATCGCCGTACTGTCATTGTGCATTTCGCCGATGGTCGTAATAGGCCTGAATTACCTGGCTTTTAAGGCTGCCGGAGCGTTCACATCGTCGCTTAAGCTGCCGCAGATCGCAGCCCTGACGCAGAGCATCGGAACGGCCTTCGGAATGTTGCTGGGGCTTGTCGGATGCTGCGGCGTGATGATGTTTATATCCCTGATTTCGTGTATGAGAGCGGTGGTGGGCTGATGAGTGAATTTGTGCATAATTACATACAGACGCTCGTGTACTCGGCGGTGTTCTGCTTTGTTGCGTTGGCGCTCACTCCCGAGGGCAGCGGCAAGAAGGCTGTCGGTATAGCCTGTGCCGCCGCAATGATGATAGCGGTCATATCGCCGGTAGTTTCAATAGACTTAAGCGACTACTCCAAAACGCTTGCCGAGTATAAGCACAAGGCCGAGGAGTACGCCGACAGCGGCAAAGAAGAAAGCGAAAATTTAAATAGATTGTACATACAAGACAAGTGCCGGACATATATATTGGACAAAGCCAAAGAAATGGGAGCGGCTATAGACGAGATCACGGTCACAGCCGAGTGGTCGACTGACGGCTTCTGGTATCCGGTGAGCTGCGAGATACGGTACGGCTGCTCAGATGCGCAGCGAGCCGAGCTCGAGTCGTTTATCGGCGCTCAGCTCGGGATAAGCAAAGATGAACAAAAGTGGTGTAAAACAAATGAACAGTAAAAAAGTACTCGACGGTCTTGCAAAATATAAATATCCGCTCATCGTGCTGATAGTAGGGCTCGTGCTGCTGCTCATCCCAAGCGGCAGCACCAAAAACAGCTCCGACGGCGGACTTAACGACGATGAGCAGCGTTTAGCCACAATTTTGGAAAGCAGCCGTGGTGTCGGAAATGCAAGCGTTCTTATATCCGAGCACGGTGCGGTGGTAGTGTGCGACGGCGCAGCCGATCCCGAGGTCAAGCTGAGCGTTGTAAAAAGTGTGGAGGCTTACACGGGCTTGGGCTGCGATGAGATACAGGTATTGATCACAAGGCAAAATTAGGAGGGCAAAATGAAGAATATCAAAAGAAACATCACGATAGCATCAGTGCTGCTGCTTGTGTGCGCAGCGGTGTATCTAAACTGGTCGTACAACAACCGATGGGGCGAGGCTGACGCAGCCATGGTCAAGGCAGAGGATGCGGCGATGAAGGCAGCCGATGAGGCGTATGAAGCGGCTAACACCAAGGGGAGCTCCTCAGGTTATTTTGCCGAAGCAAGGCTCAACCGTCAGGTGTCCCGTGAGGAAGCAATGAAGCTGCTTGAGGAAGCGTCAAAAAAGGACGGCGCTTCAAAGGAAACGATAGATGCGGCGATGAAGTCGATATCGGCTATGGCAAACTACTCAATGAGCGAGACGCAGCTTGAAAATAAGCTTATCGCAAAGGATTTTACCGACTGCGTAGTTTATATGAGTGAGGATAAGATAACCGTTGCCGTGCCCGCACCTGCCGACGGCCTGAGCGAAGCTGCGGTAGCGAGGATAACCGAAACGGTGACCTCGGAAACGGACTACAAAGCCGCTCAACTTAATATAATCGAGATCTCAGCATAAAAAGACGGGTTTTCCCGTCTTTTTATGTTCAGCGAGAAAAATGTCACTGACTTTTTCTCGCTTTAAAACACGCCACATTTTTTGTGAAGCTTTGCTTCACGAAAAATCTCGCTATGCTCGTCAAAAAAGCCTTAACATGCGTTTTTGATGGCTATAATCCAATTTGAGGCGGGACCTTTCTCGCTGCGGCTCGGTCACGGTGCGGCTCTGACATG
>CAKTQR010000048.1 GCA_934597175.1 uncultured Oscillospiraceae bacterium
GATTTTAAGTTTTACTTGCCCTGATAGGCGCGATACAGGAACGTCACGATCTCCGCGCGCGTGCAGTCCGCGTTGGGGCTGAACGTCGTGTTGGAAGTACCGTTCGTCACGTTATTCGCAACCGCCCAGTTAATCGCATCAGCGTAGAATGCGTCGGACGCAACGTCGGTGAAGTTCGTGCTGCCGCTCGCGGTGCCCTTGAGCACACGGTGCAGGAACGTCACGCTCTGGCCGCGCGTGCAGGTGGCGTCGGGAGCGAACGTCGTCTCAGTCATGCCGTTCGTGATTCCGTTCTCAACGGCCCAAGCAACCGCCTTGGCATAGTAAGCGTTCGCGGGAACATCCGCGAAGCTGCTTGCGGTCTTCGGCTCGGGGCTGCCGGCGGCGCGCCACAGGAAGGTCACGATCTGCGCACGCGTGCAGGACTCGTAGGGGCCAAACATCGTGTCAGACAGGCCGTTGGTGATTCCCTTATCGACTGCCCACTTCACTGCATCGGCAAAGTAAGCGTTCGCGGGAACGTCGGCAAAGCCTGTGGAGACGGCGGACTTCACGAAGTTCGCCTCAACGCTGACCTTGCTCGCGGGCATCACAAAGCCGAACTTGCCGTTGCCGAGGTCGGCGAGCGGAAGCAGATTGCCGCTCGCGTCCTTGACGGCGAGGCTGCCGAGCTCATAACCCTCGTTGGGCTTCACCGTGACGGTCACGTTCGCGCCCTTGGAGGCGTTGGCCGGGGAAACGGTCACCGTGCCGTTGGGGACAGCGGGAGCGGTCGCGGGATAGGTCGGCGCGCCGGGAACGTAAGGATAGCTCGTGTACTTGTGGCAGACAGAGCAGGTCGTGCCGGGCTGATGCGTCTCGGTGCACTTGGCATCGCAGCGCGCGCAGATACCGTCGTGGTTGGACCAGTCGTGCATCTCTGTTTCAACATGACTTGGGTCATTTGCGCAGACTCGTTTGTGATTCTTGCTATCCGCTTTTGTCCAAGCACCCCAGCTGTGACCGGTGGCAGGAATCTTCAGTTCGCTGTCGCTCTTTTCTGCACCATCGATAAAGTTCTTGTTACAGACAGAGCAATGCTGATGTGCCTTAACGCCATCTACAGTGCAGGTTGCAGGCTGTTCGGCAACATCGGTCAAGACGTGATCTTGCAGCCCATCGACCTCAAAGGTCTCCGCCCCCTTCGCACCGCAGACACAGCTCTTGTAATATACTGCCTTTGCCGTACAGGTAGCCTCGGACTTCAAATAGTCTGCCGCCACAATTTCTTGATCATAAACGTGTGCTGCTACATCTGCCCGATCACTATGACCGGCAACCGTGCATGCGTGCCAGTGATTGGTTTCGTCATAACCCCACGTGTCACTGAAACTATGGACAGGAACTGTAATCGTAGCATTAGAATCGGTCACTTTAATGGTGCCCTTGTCCTTATCAATTGTAACTCCGCTGCCCGTTGTTGTACCCTCAGGCAGATTATACCCCGGAACCAGATTGACAGTAACATCTGTCGTTCCAGAAGTGCCTACCTGCCCGGCGGCAGCCTTTACAGCATCCTCAACTTTATCGTAGTTTGTAACTTCCTTAGTTTCAGGATTCACAATACGCGCCACAGCAGTAGCGGGGATCGATTCAACCTTCTCAACATGGCAGACAGAGCAGGTATAGGTCTTGTACCCTTCCTTATCGACAGCAGGGTCAACGGTATTCGTCAGCGTCCACTGATGCGAACCAGTACCCTTCGTGGCAACCTGAGGCGTCACAATCGCACCACAGACAGAGCAATAGCTGCCTTTGCTCAGGTCATAGGCACAGCCAGTCACGGCAGGGATAGGTGCCAGTGTATGCGTATGGGTGGTATCCGTGTTGATCACGCGCAGCATTTTGGTACCATCCGGCTCACCATCGGTGTAGTGAGGCGCTCCGTCAATACCGGTAGCAATAATTTTATTTGTACCCGTCTGAGTATCAAGTGCCTTCACACATTCCTGATACTCACCAAATGCGTAGCTGAGATTGCCTTCCAGCTTAGCGCCATCCGCGGTAGTTACCTTGGACAGATCACCATAAACATCTACATAGTAAGGATAAGAATCCTGCACATTATATGCGCTGATTGCGTTCTTATTTACGGTTGCAGCCCCATTAAACGTGATCTTAGTATCCGTCCGGAGCGGATTGAAGAAAATCACATAGGAATGGATCGTAACATTTTCACCGACTTCATACTCTTTGACATTGCTGCAGCAGGCAACCGCGTACTCGCCAACAGTGATCCCGTTGTCAAAAACAACCTTCGTGATCTGCTGCCCGTACTCTTTATACCATGGAGTCTTGTTGTATTGGAGGGGATTGTAAGACTTCTCCGCATGCCACTTGTCCAGCCAATGGTTCGCGTTATAGTCAGGAATTGTAAAGCTGTATCCGGTACCCTTATCCTTGCTGAACTCCAGGCGGATCTCTCCCGTTTTGCTGTCCTTATAGATGACCCACCAAACACCAGTGAACGTGCTGTCCTTTACCTCTGTTGAACCCTTGAGGTAATCCAGTGTATAATCATTTTTTTCGACCGATCCCGTATTATAGTTCCAACCGCCGCTCCAGATCTGACCGCAGTCCAGAGTTACTGCATCCGGCTGATGGTCTAACAGGAACAATGTATCTGTAGCATCGATTATGGACTCTGCCTGCTTCAACGCCTCGGTCACGGCACTTGTAGAAGTCGCAGCTTGGATCGCCGCAACACAGTCCGCTTTTGCCTGAATGACCTTATTGCGGGCGTCACCTTCTGCATAGCTGTCATTGGCCATATAGTTCTGGATTTTCGTAATGGCCTTTGCTTTCATTGCATCCAGTTCCTGCTCATAACCGGACTCATGGCTGGCCTTGATGACGCCGAAACGAAGAGGTCCTGTTGAGAAACTATAACCATAATGGCAGTTTACACTAATCTCGTAGGAACCATCTGTTCCAAGAGGATTATCAACCGTACCATTGACAGGTGCAGTATACGATACTGTAATATCGTCTGCCGTGATCGTGCTGAGTCCGCCGCCGATGGCGTTCAGCTTTGCCAAGACGTCTGCACTGGAAAAAGCAGCTTTCAGCGTATCCACATTCATTGTCTCCGGCAGAGTGACTTCTGCCAGCACCTGCTTCACCTGTTCCTGCATTGCAAGGAACGGATCTGTGGTGTAAGACGCGGTTGCCGTTACACTGTAAGGGGTATTCTTCGCATTTTCACAGGCTTCTTTGATAATTGCCCACGTCTCCGGAACGAATTCACCCTGCCAGTAAACATTCTTATTGGTAATTTCATAGACCGGCGCAGTTTTCAGATCGTCGAAGAAATTGAACGTATCCGTGGTGTTGATTTTATCGCCAAACCACGTCAGCATCTGATAGACGAAATTCGTTGCCATCAGCTGCCGACCCAGCTCCAGACTCATGTGGGTGGCATCACGTTCAAGGACCGTATAAGTGCTCATCTTGTCCTTTGCGCAGTCGCCAAATGCCCACGAATTCGTCGTTGCATCGTAGTTGTTCAACAGCACATCGCTGCGATTCATGGTTGTTCCCAGATACGTTGTGCGCGCATTCTGAAGAACCGTTGCGGCGGGGATGATGTAATCCGGCTTGTCGGTTTCCAGCTCCCGTACCGCCTCCACGGCTTGCATGCTCAGCTCATATGTTTTCTGGAGATCGCCACTGTTGCTGGATTTTTCAGCCCAATCGGCAAACCATACGATCTTGGCGCCTTTCGCGTCTTCATGCAGCCACCGAACGGTCTTCTGAATCTGCGTAGCATACTGCGCACCGCCGTGTGCCGTGCTGGTGGACTCATGATAGTCCTGCATCACGACGACATCCCATGTCTTTTTGAATGCGTTCTGATAGCTCTGGTAGGTTGTATCTGTGTTATCATGCGCAGAATCATAGTGATTTCCGCGGTCTCCCTGATCAATGGTCAGGCCGCGCCCGCCCATTGGGGTCAATCTTTCTACGGTGATCTTCGTCGCAACATCCTGATCAATGTCTTTCAGGACATTCTCCACGAACTGCGTGTAGTCCACAGTGTGACTGTTGCCCATGGCGAGAATGCGCAGGCTCTTCAGCTTCAGCTGTACATTCGTGTGCGCCTCTGCGTATCTGCCGCTGGCATGGTTGCTGTAACCATACAGAACAAATGCCGTATCCGGGAAGGCGGCATTTTCAATTTCCATGTCATTTTCGGGCACGTCAATGCTCTTCAGCGCAGTCAAGCCGCTGAATGCACCGCTGGTCAGCTTTGTAATACCGCTGCCAACAGTCACGTCGGTGATCTTGTCAGAATAGCTTGCCCAAGGAGTATTCCCGGACGTGTAATCGTACAGGTCGCCGGAGCCAGTGATCTGCAGAGTATATGTGCCGTTCTCATTGTCGTGCAGCGCATATTCTGCATGCTCGCCGCACTTGCCGCCCAGCTTCAGAGCAGCCATCAGCTGGCTGAGTTTCGAGGCATACGTCACACCTGTATCAGCAATGGTATCCGTTGCAAGCTGGTTTTTCGCAGCATCCGGCAGTTCCGCAAGAGCGTTCAGTGCCATTTTGATCTCAGACGCATGTGCTTCCGCATCTGCATCGTCCAAAGTCCACAGCACATTGTATGCCTTGACAAAATTCTCCGCTTCATAATAGGAAATAGAGATCTTGTCCTCTGCTTTTCCTGCAACATATATATTCCAACCATCAAAATACTTGGCGCCGAGCGCAAAGCCGGTAGTGGTGTAAACGTGGTAGACAACATTTTTTTCAGGTGCATTGCCATAGTAGCTGATCGCACCGTTGCTGAACGCAAGATCCGGATTCAGAAATTCAACGCTCTTCAGATTTTTCATGTGGCAGAGCGCCAAATGCCCAATCTTAGTAACCTCTTTCTCGACAACAACGCGCGTAATGGTATCCTTTACCTTGTACCACGGAAGTGCGCTGTATAGGTAATCGGTCTCCGTGTATTGCGTATTATAATCAGGAATTGCGCCTTCACCGCCGAAGGTCAGCACGCCGTCTTCAATCGTGTACCAGACCGTCTTGCTGCAAATATCTTTTCCTTCACTGTCACGGCCGATGGGAATGTATTTCTTCTCTGCGGGCTGCTTTCCAGCGCGGGTATTCAGTGCAGACAGCTTTTCCGCATAATTCACACCGTTGACATCCGCAAGTCCTGCCTGGAATGTCGCATTCGACTCACGATACGTCGCATAAGCAGCCCAAATCTCAGACTTCTGTGCATCCGTCAGTTCCTCGGTCTCACCGATCGTCCAAAGATCCTGATAGGTCGTAACAAAGTTTGTAACATCCTGATACTCAAGATGGATCAATGCTCTTTGCGTATCATTTAAATACCCCGTATATCCATCGATTTTCTCTAAAACATACGGATTGCTGCTCCAGCATTTGATCGTAACCGCCTGTTTGGGTGGATGCCAATTATAGCTGATAGAATTACTGAGCACTTTTGTTGTTTCGCCCTCAATCACGATCTCGCTTGCATAATTGAGATGCGCCAGCGAAAGCGCGCCAACGGACGTGATTCCGCTCTTTACAACGACTTTTTTTACCTGCTCCCGTGCTAACCACCAAGGTGTTGCGTTATACATAAAAGAGGACGTATCAGACGCTACCGTATAATTAGGAAGTTCGCCAGCCCCATCAAAGGTCAAAACGCCGTTCTCTAAAGTATACCAGACGGTGTCGCTGTAAACTGTGTTGCCCTGCTCATCGAGTTTCAGAGGGATGTAGGTCTTGAGGGACTGGGCCAGCGTTTTCACATGCGCGCCATAAGTCTCTTCCGCATCTGGCATCGCCGTTTTATCGATTTGATTTTTTGCAGCAGACGGCAGTGCAAGATATGCGCTGTATGCGGCTTCGATTTCGGTTCTGTTCTCTTCCGCATCTGTCTTGGTCAGATTCCAAATGGTAGCATACTGCCGAATAAAGTCTTCCGCCTCATAATAGGAGAATGTGACCTTGGTATTTACCGCATCCATGTCGTCACTCCTCGCGCTGATCATACGGTCAAGGCCCTTTACTCCAGCACTCGCCTTGATCACCACATCTTTTTGAGGAAGATGCGCATAATAGCTAATCGCGCCACTGCTGATCACGCAACTGCTGTTCTTGATCTCAATCTCCGTCAGATTCGGCATGTGATCGAGCACATTTGAACCAATCGCCGTCACAGAATCCTCGAAAACAACTTTGCTGATGTCTTTTGCGGCATACCACGGAAGCGTCTGATAGTAGCAGCCCGTCTCTGTGCTGTATCGATACGGATCCTCCGTCAGGCTGGGAACCTCGTGCCTGTCATTATTCTCATCAAGCACATAGCCATTGGGATAATTGGCCGTATCGTCAGTAAGTCTGTTGCCAACCGTTCCATCCTTGGCAACGACCGGGTTCTCAGTTTTATAACTGGGAATTGCCCCTCCGGAGAGGGTTAATGTATAGGTACCATCGTCATTCTGCGCAATCGTATAGCTGACCGCATCGCTGTGCTTCAGCGCCCGATCTTGACCATTTACAGTACCTGTCGCGCCAATTGGAATGTATCCAGTCAATGCTTCACCCAGATCAGATACATTCTTAGCCCAAGCTGCCGTAGGTAGCAGGCTCAGCATCATGACAAACGTTAATACGCCTGCCAATAATCGCCGTTTCATTTCATTACCTCCTAAAGTTTTCTTTATCTTTTGCCCGTCTCCACGGGCTGGGTTTACTTGGTTTTGCGCTTGGTTCTTCCGGCGCAGGCCGGACAGCCGCACTGCTGCACGCCCGCGCGCGAGTAGATGGTGGCTTTCCAGACATGGCCGTAAGAGCACTGCCACCACGCTTTTTTGTGGCTGCCCGCGGTCACCATCTCCGGCGTCAGCGCGCCGTTGAGGGTCTCGTGCCACTGCTTGGCCACAAGCGGTTGAACAGTCGCAAGGTCGTTGAACCCCGGCAGCACCTTGCGGTTCGTGCAGTAGGGACAGCCGTCGCCGCGCGCCATGAGTGGCCGCTTGGACAGCGCCACCAGACTCTTTTGTGGCTGCCGAAAGTCACATCATCCGGCGTCAGGGGTGCGTTCTTTTCGCCGTCCCACTGTGCGAGCAGCTCAGATTTTCCCTGTTCTGCGCAAAACGCTTGAAATGTTCGTCGGATCGTCAGCCACCCCCTCGCGAAAAAAGCTCCGTTCCAGCAAAGCCGGACGGAGCAGTGACAAACGAATACATCAGTAAGGGTGCAACCGGCTGTCATAGCGTATTCTCCATTCGGAGAGGCGTTAGACCCATCTCGCTTTGCGTCGCCGCCTTTCGGCGGTTTTGCCAAAATATAAGCTTTTGAAAACGGAATCCATATTCCGTATACGCAAAGGAAGCGAAATGTTCTTGTCGCTTCCTTTATTTATGACAAAATATAGCACAATTCTCCCATAAAGGCAAGGAAAAATGCAAAGGTGGATAGAAATCACGCGACTCACGGGAAAACATGAAAGTGAGTCTGATTTTTTGCGCCTTTTTGAACGGCCACGCCATGAAAAAGGCATGTATTTCCATGCGATTCGGCCGTGAATATAGTGCTGCCGATATCGGCAGCGAGTATTCATCTTACGGAATATGGATTCCGTTTTTTATGACACAAGTTGCAGTCGCTCAAGCTGCCGTCGGTGCTCTGCCGCACTGGTGACGAGGTAGATGCGCGTCGTTTCGATGCTCGAGTGGCCGAGGACGTCCGCAAGCTTGACGATGTCTTTGTAGGCGCGGTAAAACGCCGTCGCGAACAGGTGGCGCAGATTGTGCGGAAAGACCTTCCCTGCATCCACACCCGCGCAGGCTCACAGCTTTCTCATTTTCGGCCAAATTTGATATCTCGACATGGACTTGCCGCTTTTGGCGCGAAAGATCGCGCCGGAGGCGGT
>CAKTQR010000049.1 GCA_934597175.1 uncultured Oscillospiraceae bacterium
CCGGCGCACCGTTTGGTGCGCCGGTTTTGGGGGTTTATATATGAAATATGTTTATCAAAAACAGCAGGGACAGGCCGTAGTAGGTCACGACGGCGACGAGGTCGTTGACGGTCGTGATCAGAGGGCCGGAGGCGACTGCGGGGTCAATCTTTATCTTGTTAAACAGCATCGGTATCAGCGTGCCGACAAGGCTGGAGGCGACCATCGCAACGATGAGCGACACGCCCACGCAGCCGGAGATGAGAAACGCCGACACCCAAACATAGCCCTTGCAGATATGGATATACACGCCCAGAAATACAAGCGCCATTATGCCCAGACACCCGCCGTTTAAAAGTCCGACACGCATTTCCTTGCCCAGCAGTGCAAGCTCGTCCTTAAGGCTGAGCTTTTCATCCATGAGCACACGGATGGTGACCGCCAGCGACTGCGTGCCGACATTGCCCGCCATGTCCAGCACCAGTGACTGGAAGCAGATGACGATGGGCAGTGCCGCAACGACCTCCTCAAAAACGCCGACCACCGAGGAAACGCCCATGCCCAAAAACAGCAGCGCAATGAGCCACGGCAGACGCTTTTTCATGCTCACGAGCGTCGGCTCGTTAACATCCTCCTCCGAGGTCAAGCCGCCGAGCTTTGCGTAATCGTCGCCCATGGCGTCGTCAACGAGTTCGACAAGGTCCTGCGCCGTCAGGATACCGGCAATTTTGCCGTCCTCTGAGAGCACCGGCAGGGAGTCCTCCTCATAGTCTGCAATGCGGTCGATGCAGTCCTCTATCTTCTCATGCGCAAGCACATAGGGGTAGCCACGGCGGATGATGCCCGCAAGCGGGTCGTTTTCCCGGGCAATGATGAGATCGGGAAGGTCGATAGCACCGGCAAATGCGCCGTCTTTGTCCACGACATAGAGCGTCTGAATGTTGTCGTGCTCGCCGGCCTGACGCACCAGCTCGCTCATGGCGCTGCGGATATTGAGCGTATCGGGGATGCAGACAAAGTTGCTGCTCATGCGGCTGCCTATCTCGTCCTCATCAAAGGCGAGCAGTCGGCGGACATCGTTTCTTGTGTCGTCGTCGAGGTGAGCCGCCAGCGTTTTCTTCGTCTCGGGCGACAGCTCACGCACAATGTCGGTGGCATCGGCGGCGTCCATTTCGGAGATGACCCCGGCTGCCAGCGCTGCGGGCAGCTCTGCCAGATATTGCGGAGCGTCGTCAAAATACGGAAACAGCTCCGCCAGAGTCTCTGCGTCCTGCTCGGACAGCAGCCGCCTGCGCTCGGCATCCGTCAGTTCGGCGATGGCCATTGCCACATCACGCTCGTGGTAGTGCTTTAAAAGCTCTGCCAGCTCGCCCTTGCGGATGAGCGCAGTTATTTCCTGCATAAAATCGTTTGTTTTCATCATGTTCGTGCCCTCCTTAAAAATCTAAGCTCCGGCGCAAAAAAAGCGCCGTCTCGGAGATAGTTGCGGCAGCAAAGCGACTCCGGAGCGGCGCAGAAGAACACTATGAAACGGTAAGGTCAGTCCATGCCCATGGACGAGCGCACCATGCCCTTGTTTCTCTGCTTGCCGAATATCCGACTTCGCCCTGTACTTGAGCAGCTATCCATGAACATTCACCTCCGTAAAATGCTTGTATTATGCCGCTTTCCGGCGTTCTGGCACATGATAACAAAGTGATACGAAATTGTCAATCGCCGTTTTGTACAAAAGTGTTAATATTGTAAAAGCAGTCTTTTCACGGCGTGCAAATTAGTGTATAATCACGGTGAGAAACGGCGAATGGAGGCAGGGTATGCGCAGGACAAGTCGAAGCGGCAGCTTTTTTGTCTGCCTTGTGTTCAACATGCTTCTGAACTTAGAGGGGCTCATACCTGCGGCGGCGCTTTTAGTTCTGCACTATGTGCTGGACTGGCCGCTGTGGCTCACCTTTGCGGCCTTGGGGCTGTGGGTGCTGTACCTTATCGTCTGGATGGCGGTCATCGGCTGGGCGGGACGCTGCGGTAGCACGCCCGATGCGCCGAAGGAAAACAAAAATCCGTATTCCAATAAACACATATAACCGAAAGGAGTCTATGCAATGGGACTTATAAAAGCAGGTATCGGTGCTGTAGGCGGCACGCTGGCAGACCAGTGGAAGGAGTTCTTCTACTGCGAAGCGATGCCTAAGGATGTTCTTGTAACAAAGGGGCAAAAGCGGGTAAGCGGCCGCTCGTCGAACACCAGGGGAAATGACAACATCATCTCCAACGGCTCGGGCATAGCTGTTGCCGACGGCCAGTGCATGATCATCGTCGAGCAGGGCAAAGTCGTCGAGGTCTGCGCAGAGCCCGGCGAGTTTACATACGACACCTCCACCGAGCCGTCCATCTTCACCGGCGGTCTCGGCGCAGGCATAAGGGATACATTCAGAACTATAGGCAAGCGCTTTACCTTCGGCGGCGACACCGCCAAGGATCAGCGTGTGTATTACTTTAACCTCAAGGAGCTTATCGACAACAAGTTCGGTACGCCCAACCCCATCCCGTTCCGCATCGTCGACAGCAAGATCGGCCTTGACATTGATGTGTCGGTGCGCTGCTCAGGCGTGTATTCGTACAAGATAGCAGACCCGCTGCTTTTCTACACCAATGTCTGCGGCAATGTTGAGCAGGAGTATACCCGAGATGAGCTCGACAGCCAGCTCAAGACCGAGTTTATAAGCGCACTTCAGCCGGCCTTCGGCAAGCTCTCGGAGCTTGAGCTGCGCCCCAATCAGATAGTCACGCACAACACCGACCTTGAAAATGCGATGAACGCAGCGCTCTCGGAAAAGTGGGGCGCACTGCGAGGATTAAAGGTCGTGAGCATCGCTCTCGGCTCTGTGACTCTGCCCGAGGACGATGCCGAGCTTATAAAGCAGGCTCAGCGCACCGCAATCATGCGTGACCCGACCATGGGTGCGGCAACTCTCGTCGGCGCTCAGGCCGATGCGATGAAGGCGGCGGCAGCCAACGGCTCGGGCGCAATGACCGGCTTCATGGGCATGGGCATGGCGATGAACGCAGGCGGCGGCATGAACGCTCAAAACCTCTACGCCATGGGTCAGCAGCAGGCTGCTCAGGCAGCCCCGGCGGGTGCGTGGAAATGCTCCTGCGGAGCTACCGCTACCGGCAACTTCTGCCCCGAGTGCGGCGCTAAAAAGCCCGTTTCCGAGGGCTGGGTGTGCTCCTGCGGAGCGGTCAACAAGGGCAAATTCTGCACCGAATGTGGTGCAAAGAAGCCCGCAGGCGTGCCGCAGTATCGCTGCGACAAATGCGGCTGGGAGCCGGAAAAGGGCGCAGCACCCCCAAAGTTCTGCCCCGAGTGCGGCGACCCGTTTGATGACGGAGACATAGTAGGCTGATGCTGCCCGAAAGGAGTTCCTATGCAGACCTTGCAGGAATATAAATGCCCGTGCTGCGGCGGTGCGATCGCCTTCGACAGCCGCCGGCAGAAAATGAAGTGCCCGTACTGCGACACCGAGTTTGACGTGGAAACGCTCAAAAGCTTCGACGAGGGGCTTTCCGACGCACAGGACGAGATGGAGTGGGAGACCACAGCAGGCAGGGAGTGGGACGACGGCGAGACCTACGGGCTGTGCTCATATGTCTGCACCTCCTGCGGCGGCGAAATAGTCTGCGACGAGAACACGGCGGCGACCTCGTGCCCGTTCTGCGGCAATCCCGTCGTCATGATGGAAAAGCTCGCAGGCTCATTAAAGCCCGATGTCGTGATACCGTTTAAGCTCGACAAGGAAGCGGCAAAGTCGGGATTACTAAAGCACCTCAGCGGCAAGCGCCTTGTGCCCAAGGCGTTCAAGGACGAAAACCACATCGACGAGATAAAGGGCATCTATGTCCCGTTCTGGCTGTTTGACACCGATGCCGATGCGCAGGTGCGCTATCGCACAACAAGGATGCGTGCGTGGAGCGACAGCGAGTATGATTACACCGAGACCAGTCATTTTCTCGTCAGCCGCAGCGGCAGCATCGGCTTTGAGCATGTGCCTGTCGACGGCTCTTCGAAAATGGCGGATGACCTCATGGAATCCATTGAGCCGTTTGACTTTTCCGAGGCCGTCGACTTCCAGACGGCGTACCTGGCGGGATACTTGGCGGATAAATACGATGTCGATGCCGAGCAGAGCGTGGAGCGGGCAAACGAGCGTGTCAAGCGCTCGACCGAGGAGGCGTTTGCCTCGACCGTGCACGGCTATGATACCGTCACGACCGACAGCAGCCACATAAAACTGTATAACGGCAAGGCAAAATATGCGCTCTACCCCGTGTGGCTTCTGAACACCACATGGAACGGCAATAAATACACCTTTGCGATGAACGGGCAGACCGGCAAATTTGTCGGCGACCTGCCGGTAGACAAGGCTGCGGCGGCGTGGTGGACTGCCGGTCTGTCGGCGGTGTTCAGCGCCGTGACCTACGGTGTCGTGTACCTGCTGCACGGCATGGGCATGATGTGAGGGGGCGGCAAAATGAAAAAGAAACTTTTTGCACTCCTGCTTGCCCTCGTACTCAGCCTTGGCTGCGCAGCGCCCGCATTTGCGGCGAATATTGACCGCAGCCGTGTCGTTGACGGAGCGGAGCTTCTGACCGATGACGAGATATCGGCGCTTTCCGATATGCTCGATGAGATAAGCACCCGTCAGCAGATGGATGTTGTCGTCATGACCTCGGATGACCTGCAGGGCTACGATACAGCAACCGAGTGCGCCGACGAGCTGTACGAGTATTGCGGCTACGGCTTCGGCGACGAGAAGGACGGTATCATGCTGTTTATCTCCATGGACGACCGTGACTGGGCGATATCCACCTGCGGCCGAGCCATCGATGTGTTCAGCGAGTACGACTGCGATTACATCGGCGACGAGATAGTGCCCTACCTGTCCGACGGCGAATATGCCGCAGCGTTCGAGCGCTTTGCCAACCTTTGCGACCGATTCATCACAAACGGCGGTATTGACGATGATGATTATGACTATGACGATGATTATGATGATTACAGGGACTTCACCATCCCGAGCGAGCGGCTCTCGCCCGTGTGGATACTAGTTTCGATAGGCATCGGCGTGTTGATCGCCGTCCTCGTCGTCGGGATAATGCGCTCAAAGCTCAAGACCGTGCGCTTCCAGGCGGCGGCATCGAACTATGTAAAGCTCGGCAGCATGCAGATAACCGACAGCAGCGACCTGTTCCTTTACCGCACCATGTCTCGCACGCCGAGACCGAAGAACAACGACAACTCATCATCCGGCGGTGGCGGCATCCACATGTCCTCCTCCGGCACGATGCACGGCGGCAGCAGCGGCAAATTCTGATAAAACGCCCCAAAACCGGCGCACCAAACGGTGC
>CAKTQR010000050.1 GCA_934597175.1 uncultured Oscillospiraceae bacterium
TGCTCCAACCTCGTTCCGAGAGAGGACAGCATGAAGGTCATGCTCCCGTACATGGCAAAGCGTGCGGCAAAGATAGCGATAAAGGACCTCAAGGCGAAGCTCGGCAAATAAAACAGCAAAAAACCGCACCGCAGGTTTAACTGCGGTGCGGTTATTGTTTAATATATTAAATCATGTACTTTTTAACATCCTCGCCGACAGTCTCGGGATCGAGGGTAGCACTGATAACAAACTCAATGTTTTCCTTTGCGGAAAAAGCGTCCAGCCAGCTGAGGAACTCCGTAAACTTCTGGGGGTCCTTGTCGCTGACTATCTTGTAGAAATTATCGACAAAAACATGGGTGATATCATAGTTGCCGGAGTGCAGACCGCAGATGAAGCCCCTTATAAACTCATAAGAGCCGACACTGTAAGAGCCTGCCTCGATAAGACGAGCCTGATAAGGAATATCGAAAGTGAGCTTCTTTTCCTTCTCGATGCAGACGACATCGCCGTTTTCACATGCGACTGCCTCACGCACCAGCTCAACAAGACGCTTGGTCTTTCCGGAACCCTTGAGACCCAAAATCAACTTAACCATTGTGACCATCTCCTTACTTATATTAATGGCTTTATTGTTGAGTTAAGATTAACATTTTTCGCTCAACAAAGCAAGCGTAAATGTGTAAATATTTTAATAACCGCTCAAATGATTTGAGCGGTTATGATTTGTTATAGCTTATTCGGGCTTGCCGAGCATTTTGAACATGTTCTTTTTGTACGCCTCGACGCCGGGCTGGTCAAATGGGTTGACGCCCGACATGTAGCCGGAGATGGCGCAGGCAAGCTCGAAAAAGCACACGAGCGACGCAAAGCCCGCCTCGTCCCTTGCGGGGACGGAAATGCCTATATTGGGAACGCCGCCGGAGATGTGCGCCGCCTTAACGGCCTCGGCTGCGGTCTTGCACACTGCTGCAAGCTCCTTGCCTGCAAGGTAGTTGAGCCCATCAGGGTCGCCCATTTCAAACGGCACTGTGAAGCCCCTGCACGGATTATCAAAGCTCACAACGGTCTCCATAAGCGTGCGAGGACCGTCCTGAATATACTGACCCATTGAGTGAAGGTCAGCCGTCAGCTCGACCGAGGCAGGGAAGATGCCTATGCCGTTTTTGCCCTCACTCTCGCCGTAAAGCTGCTTCCACCACTCGGCCATGAAGCGGAAGCTCGGCTCGTAGCAGCCGAGAATTTCGATGCTCCTGCCGTTGCGGTAAAGATGCTGCCTTGCTGCGGCGTACTGCCATGCAGGATTCTCCGGCGAGCGCAGGTCAAGCGCCTTGAACTCCTCAATGGCGGTGTTGACGACCGTTTTTATATCGATGCCTGCGACTGCCATGGGAAGCAGACCCACCGCCGAGAGCACGCTGTATCTGCCGCCGACATCGTCGGGAACGACAAAGCACTCCCAGCCCTCGCTGTCGGCAAGCGACTTGAGAACACCCTTGTGAGCGTCGGTCGTCGCAAAAATATGCTTCTTTGCCGCCGTGCCGTACTTTTCCTTGAGCAGCTTGCGGAAAATGCGGAATGCGACCGCCGGCTCAAGCGTTGTGCCGGACTTGGAGATGACATTGACATCAAAGTCGCAGTCGCCCAGCTGCTCGAGCATATCGTTTAGCGCATCCGGCGAAAGCCCGTTGCCGATGAAGAATATCCTGGGGTCATCCTCGCCTCTGACGGGGCGCAGAAGCTCAATAGCGCCTCTTGCACCGAGGTAAGAGCCGCCGATGCCTATAACGACGAGCGCCTTTGAGCGGGAACGGATACGCTGCGCCGCACTTAAAATGCTCTTAAGCTCCGTGTCCTTTATCCGCTGGGGAAGCTCCAGCCAGCCGGTAAAATCACTGCCTGCGCCGGTCTTGTCGCTAAGCGCCCTGTGCGCCATCGAAGCCGCCGCAAAATCAAGCTCCGCCGGGTCAAAAAAGGCGGAGACTCCCGATAGATCGACCTTAACCATAATTACCTCCGTATCTGAAGTAACAGTATCTTTATATTATACACCGGATGCGCAGAAAATCAAGCGATTTGCGCCAAAGTGGGGAACTAAACACATTTATTATCGAAAATTTAATATAAAGTGGTGGAAATCACCCTATCCCGAGATAGGAAAGCGCAATATCGGTGAATATTCCGAATAGCCCCGCCCGCTCGACATCGCTCCCGGCAGTGAGCGGCACTTCACGGAACACCTCGCCGTTTAGGCGCACGGTGAGCGTGCCGAGCTTCTGCCCCTTCTTAACGGGCGCAGCCACCGACTCGGGCAGGTCGACATCGTAGGCGATGTCCGCCGTGCCGGATTTTTTTATAAGCGCCGTGTCCTCGCCGGTGTACACCGGCTGCACGCTGTCGCACTTGCCGAGCCTTACCTTCACCGGCGGCAGCACCTCGTCCGAGCGCAGGGAGCACAGCTTGTAGTTTGCAAAGCCGTAGTTTAAAAGTGCCTTTGCGTCGTTGTTTCTCGACTCTATCGACTCCCCGTGCATGATAACGGCGATATACTCCACACCGTCACGCTCGGCAGTCGCCGAAAGGCAGTACATCGCCTTTTCTGTGTAGCCGGTCTTGAGTCCCGTGCAGCCGTCGTAGTAGTACACGAGCTTGTTGGTGTTCGATAGCCCGAACTCGCCGCCTCGTATGCTGTCCATCCAAATGGTCGAGTATTTCTTTATGAGATCATGCTTTATGAGCGCACGACTCATGACGGCAAGGTCGTATGCGCTGGTGTAGTGTTCGGGGTCTTCAAAAAGCCCGGTGCAGTTGCAAAAATGCGTGTCCTTGAGCCCGAGTTCGGCCGCTCTTTCGTTCATGCGCTGAACAAATGCCTGCTCCGAGCCGCATAAAAACTCGCTCATCGCAACGGCGCAGTCGTTAGCCGAAACGACGGTTATGCACTTTAGCATCTCGTCAACGCTCATTTTCTCGCCCTCCTCGAGGTAAACGCAGCTTCCGCCAAAGGAGGCGGCTCTCTCGGAGGCTATGACTGTGTCGTCAAGGCTAATGTCGCCACGCTCTATCGCCTCGACGATGAGCAGCAGCGTCATGACCTTCGTGACGCTTGCCGGAGGCCGCTTTTCGTGGGCATTTTTCTCGTAGATGACCTCACCGCTGGTCTTTTCCATCAATATTGCAGACGGAGCTTTTATATCTATCGCATCGTCGGTTATCGTCTCTATCGCATACGCCGGACTTGACAGCACAAGTGCGGCAATAAAAGTGCAGATCAGTTTCTTCATTGCTTATCCCTCCGTGAAAAGCTTATGCACCCGGCGGGGGACAAAATGCTAAGTTGACGGAAGCCGAATCCTATCGTCTGTCAGTGTGCCCTTTCGGTGCTTTTCGCCTTTTTTGTCTTAATGGGCGACAGCCCATTCTCACCAAAGAAAGCCGAAAATCCCTCGAAAAACATCACTGACAGATGCTTTGCAGTTTTGACGGAGCAGATTTTCGTTCAGGCAAAGATAAAGCCCGACGGCCATAATGGACATATATGGGCTAGGGATTTAGCGAAGCATGGGCGGAAAGCTGCCCGTCAAAACCGATAGTGTTCGGCTCCCGTCAACTTAAGTTGCAAAATTATGCTTTATTCGACAAAGTTCGATTTTATGTAAGATAAGTGCATACTGTAAAAGCACTTGATAATTAACGAGTTTTAAACATTTTCAACACAGTTTCCAACACTCGCTTTCCGCAAAATATTCAAAATCAGTTAACATAACATAAAAAATTCACAATTAACATAATATTTATTGACGGGCAATTAAAGTAATAGTAAAATTAAACCGAAGCACGGAGGTGGACAGCTTGCGAAGAATGAATCACAACTACAAGGGCTATCTTGCGTGGGGCATTACCGCGTTTGCGGTGCTGGCATGTGCGATAGTGTTCTATTTCGGCCTTGACTACATAAGCTCGCTTATTAAAGCCATAGGCTCGTTTTTGGGTATACTCAGCCCATTTATCTGGGGTCTTGTCATATCGTATCTTCTCATGCCGTCGATGGTAATATATGAGGAGAAGCTGTTTACGCCGCTGCTTGTAAAGGCTCGGAACAAATACCCCAAGGCAAGGCTCAGCGATAAGCTACCGAGGGTGTTTGCGGTCATTTTGGCGGAGATAGTGCTGGTGCTCGTAATAACGGCGCTTATATATCTCATCGTCCCGCAGGTGTACGACTCGATTGCGACCATCGTTGCGAACAGCGGCGAGTATTTTGACTCGGCAAGCAAGACCATCGACAGGCTCTTGCAGGAAAACCCCGTTGTTGAGCAGTACGCCACCAAGATATTCGGAAACCTGACCGATGCCCTGACCAATTGGGCGCAGAATACGCTGCTTCCGGGCATGGACGGCGTTATCGTTAATATAACCACCGGCGTTTACGGTGTTTTGAAGGTCGTTTATAATATCGTCATCGGCATCATCGTCTCGGTGTACATCCTCTATAACCGTGAGACCTTCAGAGCCCACGCAATGAAGCTTCTGTACTGCATTTGTAGTACCAAGACCGCAAAGAATATTAGCGCAGCACTTAAGTTCACCGACAAGACCTTCATGGGCTTTATCACCGGCAAACTCCTCGACTCTGCTATAATCGGCGTTATCTGCTACATAGGCTGCCTTATCATGAATATGCCCTATGCGCTTTTGGTGTCGGTCATCGTCGGCGTTACGAATGTCATCCCGTTTTTCGGCCCGTTCATCGGCGCTATACCGTCGGCACTTCTCATTTTGCTCGTTGACCCGTGGAAGTGCCTTATCTTCGTGATATTCATAATCATCCTCCAGCAGGTCGACGGCAATATCATAGGACCGAAGATCCTCGGCGGCTCTATCGGCATAAACGGCTTCTGGGTCATGTTCTCGATCATACTGTTCGGCGGCCTGTTCGGCTTCTGGGGCATGCTCCTCGGCGTTCCCGTGTTCGTCGTTATCTACACCGGCGTTACGAGGCTTGTCAACAAGCACCTTAGGAAAAAGGATTTGCCGGACGACCCGGACATGTATTCTGACCTAGACCACATAGACCCCGAATCGGGGGTCATGATAATGCGCAAGCAGGCGCAGGGAGATAATTAAAAGCAAAAAACCTCCGGCCAAGCCGGAGGTTTTGCATGTCTAAGATAGCCAAGAGCCCGTTTAAAAACAAACGAAACAGGCCGAAACCCAATACGCAGCAGGGGGAGTGTGAGGGGGTAACGAAGTGTCGGTGCGGTAGTGAATGACATGCCGGGGGCAT
>CAKTQR010000051.1 GCA_934597175.1 uncultured Oscillospiraceae bacterium
GAAGCAAAGCTTCACAAAAAATGTGGCGTGTTTTGAAGCGTGCAAAAAAGTCACAAGACTTTTTTGACACGCTGAAAAATCCGAGACTCACGATTGAGTCTCGGATTTTTTATGTCTGTATTCCGGCGGGACATCGTAGAGTATCTCGTGCTCTGATAGCGCCACCTCACGCAAATTGAAGCTGCCGCCGGAGTGACACCAATCGAACACAGCGCCGACTGCGATGCGCACCCCGAGGACGACAATGTCCTCGGGCTTGTTTTTGTTGCGGATTATCCCCGCCTGCTGGCAGTTGCCGATGAGCTTAATAAACCACTCGTTGAACGCCGCAAACGACTCGAATATCCCAACCGATTTCTGAAGCTCCAGCGACATGAGCGTGCCCGTAAGATCAGGACCAAACTCCATGGCAAGCGTCAGGTAGCGGTCGTACAGCGCCCAAATGCGGTCAAGGTCGTTTTTGGCGTCCAGAAACGCCGAAAACACCGATTGGTGGTCGTCCTTCAAATTGCGCAGCATGTAGGCGATGATATCCTCCTTGCCGGAGAATATGCTGTAAAACGAGGAGCGGGGCACGGCGGCAGCTCGGCAGATGTCGCTGACGGAGACATTGACATAGCCTTGTGCCTTAAAAAGCTCCAGCGCCGCCGAGACTATCGCCTCCGTGTTCTTGGAGGTCAAAACCGACATGTTGATCACCTCTTGGACAATTGTACAAACTTTATGAGCACTATACCACGATCTGCCGCACATGTCAAACGAATGGACGATTTAGTTGTCAGAAATTTAAAGCCGAAACTATAAAAAACATAGATTTTTCAATGGGTTTATTGACGAGATGGAATCGTTATTTTATTATCTAACCATAAATGGGATATAGGAGGAATAACGCAATGAGCTATGAGACCCTGCTGTCGCCGATGAATATCGGAACGCTGACAGTGAAAAACCGCACCATCATGTCCGCCGCCGAGGTGAGCCTCGGCCGTGCAAACGGCACGCCCACCGAGAAGCTCATGGACTACTATGAGGAGCGAGCAAAGGGAGGCGTCGGGCTTATCATCCCCGGCATCACCCGAGTAAACGACGACTGCGCCGCCTCAACCTACACTCAGCTTGCCATGAGCCACGATTACCACATCGAGCCCATGCGTGAGTTCGTCGAGCGCATACACCGTCACGGCGCTAAGCTCGGAATTCAGCTGCACCACCCGGGCAGGCAGGGCTACTCGAGCTCCATCCACTCGCTGCCGCTGCTCATCCCCATCGTCGACCGCTTCCCGAATGTCCTCGACAGCGTGTATAAGTGCACGCCGCTTCTTAATAAGCTTGAGAAAAATGCACTGCTCTGGCCGGTGCAGGCGCCCTACAAGGGCGAGCTTGCAAACCACGGCGCAATGCGCATCCGTCAGATGAGCCGCAGGGAGGTCAAAAACCTCGTGCGGGACTTCGTCAATGCAGCCATGAGATGCAAAAAGGCGGGCGTTGACCTTGTCGAGCTGCACGGCGGTCACGGCTATATCATCCAGCAGTTTTTGTCCCCAAACACCAACAGGCGCACCGACGAATACGGCGGAAGCTTTGAAAATCGTCTGCGCTTTCTGGCGGAGATAGTCGACGGCATCCGTGCCGAGTGCGGCAGGGACTACCCGCTTATGGTGCGCCTGACCGCCGACGAGATGTACGCAAAGATAGGTCTCCCCGGCAAGGGCTACGATATCGAGACCGGCAAGCGCATCGCAAAGCGGCTCGAGGAGCTCGGCGTCGATGCGATAAATGTCACCTCCGCCTGCTACGATGCCTACAGCTACTGGCTCGAGCCGACCTCGTTTGAGCCGGGCTGGAGAAAGTATCTTGCCAAGGAGATAAAAAGCGTCGTGAGCATCCCCGTCGCCGGTGCGGGCGTTATCCGCACGCCCGAGCAGGCGGAAAGGCAGCTGAGCGAGGGCTATCAGGACTTCATTGCCTCTGCCCGCACCTTCATCTGCGACCCGCACTGGGTCAAAAAGGCCGAGGAGGGGCATCCCGAGCTTATCCGCCGCTGTATAGGCTGCCTTAACTGCATCCGCTCGTTCATGACCAATGCCTGGGTCGGCAAGCCCGGCGAGTGCGCCCTCAACATGAGCATGGGCAGGGAGAAAACCTATTTCAACATGCCCAAGGTCGGCGAGGGCAGGCTCATCGTCGTCATCGGCGCAGGCCCTGCCGGGCTCACGGCGGCGCACACGCTGCTGCTGCGTGGCTTCAAGGTCACGGTCATCGAGAAGAACGAAAAGCCCGGCGGGCAGGTCATCACCGCCTCGACCTGCCACCTCAAGGATAAGCTCTACTGGTCGATAGAGGACCTGATGGCGAATGTCAGGGCGCTCGGCGGCGAGATAAGGCTCGGCTGTGAGCTGAGCGCCGAGGAGATAGCCGAAATGTCCCCCTATGCTGCGGTCGTCGCCACCGGCGGCGTGCCGCTGCGCCCGAAGTCGATACCCGGCATCGACCTTGACACGGTCGTGCTCGCACCGGAAATTATTATGGGCGAAAAGAAGATAGAGAACAAAAAGGTCGTTGTGGTCGGCTCTGGCATTACGGGCCTTGAGGTCACGGAGTTTCTTAATGATGCAGGCTGCGAGGTCACCGTCATCGAGATGGCAAACGAGGTCGCACCCGGGGCGTGGTTTCAGCTCGTCGACGACGAAATGGAGCGCATAAAGCCGTTCGGAACGAAGTTTTTGACCGGCACGAAGCTCGTCGGCATTGAAACCGGCTTGGTGCGCACCGAGAATGTCAAGACCGGCGACAAGCTGGCACTCGATGCCGACAATGTCGTCCTGTCCCTCGGCGTAAGACCGGTCAGCGACATGGTCACGAAGCTTGTCGGCTGCGGCGTTAACAAGGTCGTCACCGTCGGCGACGCAAAAAAGAGCGGCACGATAGCCGATGCATGCCACAGCGCATACGACACCGTGATGAAAATTAAGTGAGGTAAAATTATGATAGATAACAAAACCATTGTACTTACCGGCGCATCGAGCGGCATCGGCCTTGAGGTCTTGAAAATACTCGCCAAGGGCACGGGCAACAGGATACTCGCCGTCTCCCGCCACGCAGAGCAAAGACTTTTCGATTTCCCGTCCAATGTCACCGCCTTCAACAGCGATGTCGGCACAAAAGAGGGCGTGGACGCCGTTTTTGCAAAAGCCGAGGAGCTTTTCGGCAAGATAGATATCTACTACAATAACGCAGGCTTCCCGTACTACGAGGTGTACGACAACGAAGATTGGGTCAGGCTGCAAAGAATTTTCGACACCAACACCCTCGCACCCGCCTACAGCTATGTAAAGTACCTGCGCCATCTAAACGGCCGCCCTGGTCACCTTGCCTACACGGTCTCGGCCATCGGCAAGATGGCGATGCCCGGCTATGCGCTGTACTCTGCCTCGAAGTTCGGGCTTCAGGGCTTCCAGGAGGGCATACGCCTTGAGATGCCGAAGAACATGAAGCTGACCTGCCTGTACCCCGTCGCAACGGACACGAACTTCTTCAAGGTCGCAGCCGACGGCGTGAGCTTTGAAAAGCCCTTCCCCGTGCAAAATCCCGTTACCGTCGCAAAGCAGATGGTAAGGGGCATCGAACGGGGCAGAAAGTCGGTATCGCCCTGCTTCCTGCTTGCCGTGGGCCGTGTGCTCATGACGATATTCCCCTTTGTGCGCAGCATCTACTGGCGGCTTGAGCAGAAAAAGCTTGAACGCTTCGTGAGGAAAACCCGGGGAACTGAACTGTTTTAAAGCGTGCAAAAAGTCTTGTGACTTTTTTGCACGCTTCAAAACACGCCACATTTTTTGTGAAGCTTTGCTTCACGAAAAATCTCGCTACGCTCGTCAAAAAGCCTTAACAGGCGTTTTTGATGGCTATAATCAAACTTGAGGCGGGACCTTTCTCGCTGCGGCTCGGTCACGGTGCGGCTCTGAC
>CAKTQR010000052.1 GCA_934597175.1 uncultured Oscillospiraceae bacterium
GGGCGGCGGCAAGGCCGCGCTGCACGCGGGGCAGCGGATCTCTCATCCTAATATCCTCCGATCTCTTTCCTTTTGGGTATCCCCGGCAAGGGGATCGGCAGGCCGGTCCCCCGCGCGGGGTCTTGCGCAGCGGAGGCACGCCGCGCGGTCAGGCAGCACCGCATCATTCCGTTATGCGGTGCTGCCGTTACTGTTCCGTGACGACGGCGAAGAACACGAGCGGCTCGTCGCCGCGGTTCTGGAGCATATGTGTGCCGCCCTTCGGGCAATAGTGGCACTGCCCGGCCTGCACGGTCTCGACGGTGTCGCCGACGGTGAACGTGGCCGTGCCGGAGACGATGTACATGATCTCGCTGTTCGTCTCGTGGGTGTGCTTGCCGATGGAAGCGCCGGGCATGAGGCGATCGAGCATGATGCAGTTCCGGCCGTCGGCATAGGCCTTCTTCAGCAGCTCCTTCTCGCCGCCCTTAAAATTAGGAACGCGAACTTCTTCGATCTTCGAAAAATCGATCAGCATGGTGAATGAAACTCCTTTGGTGTATCTTAATTAATCAGGAAGCGCATGAGGATGGTAGCAACCTCCGCGCGGGTACCGCCGCTCTGCGGGGCAAGGTAGAGCTGCTTATGATCCAGTCTGCCGCTGATCAGCTTCGTCTGAACGGCCCACTGCATCGGCGCTCTTGCATAATCGGAAACCGCACCGGCATCGGTGAAAAGGTCCAGCGATGCGCGGTCGCTGACGTCCACGCCGCGGTAGGCAGCATAGCGATACAGGATCGTGGCGATCTGTTCTCTGGTCACAGTCCCATTCGGATCGAACTTGCCGTTACCAACGCCGTTTACGATCCCGTTCTCCGTGGCCCAGATGACACCGTCCGTATACCATGTTCCTTCCGGCACATCCGTATAGGGCGAGGTCCCGTCGGCCGAGCCGCCGTCCAGACGCCAGAGTACCGTCACCAGCATGGCGCGGGTCATCGTTCCATTCGGATCAAACAGCGTGTCTGCAACGCCGTTCATCAGTCCATTATAGTAGGCGAACGAAACTGCGCTGTAGTACCAGTCGCCCTGCTGCACATCCTGATACGGCAGTGCCAGCACGTCATAGATATTGGCGTAGGGGTAGCGCTGATACTGGACCAGTTTCTCTGCGGGCGTTCCGGGATAATAGAGCAGGAGACGATATTCCTTGGAAATCTGATCGCTAAAAATGTCATAATTCAGCTGCTTCAACGTCGGCGGAAGAACTACATACCCCATGTAATCAGAGTTTTCGACCAAATTTTTCAAGGCAAAACGGTCGATTCCCGTTACCGGATAGCCGTCGATATAACTCGGTATAATTGAGTCTTGTTTACCTGCCCAACCCATCCAGTCGCCATCGTAAAGCGTCGCCTCGCCGTTTTCCACGCGGAACCAGAGATTCGCATAGAGGCCAAAGATCGTGCCGTCTTCTGGATGATTGTTCGTAAACCTGGCCATGATGAACTCCGCATACTTTTCAGCAGCCGAGCCCGCAGGGGCATAGATTCGCATGGAGGAATGCGTCGCTTGCTTCGGTGCTTCCTCCCATTCGCCGATCGTCTTCAGGCTGCTCGGGAATGTCAGGATCTGAGATTCCTGAAAATCATATCTGAATGCATAATCGCCGACGGACTCCACACCTTCGCAAAGATAGACGCTTCTTGTCGTGTGCATGATCTCATAAAATGCATAGCTGTCGACCCGCTTCACACTGCCGGGAATGACGATTGTCGAAAACTTATTCTTTTTAAGTGCAGAATTCGAATTATCTTTTGTAACGTGGGAAGCGATTCGTGTCACGGGATAACCATGGATGCTCTCCGGAACATACAGCACCGTTTTTTCATCGGAGAGAACGTATACCAGCGTTGCTTCGCCGTCCTTGACCCAGAAAGTCAGGCCATTCTCTTCGATCTCCTCGACTCCCTCGATCTCATCCGTATACACAACATAGTCGCTGTTCAGCCGGTGGAGCAAATACTGATCGGCAGGCGAATACTTGACGCAATAGATTGTTCCTCCTTCCGGTAACGAAGCCACTCCAAAGTCCGTGACCGTAGGCGGGATCACAAGATCGGTCGTTATACCGCTCAAGGCAAAGTCTCCAAGACGGGTTAAATACTTCGGTGTATTGATCGTTACGGTACTCTTGCGGCCAAAAAGGTGCTTCCCAAACGTCGTGACCGGCAGGCCCTCGATCTCATCGGGGATCACCACCGTTCCGGAATCCGGGCCAGTATAGGAGGTCAAAATGACCTCGTCGTTCTTGATCTCATAGGTAAACGGAAGGGCATCCTCTGCCTGCGGGCACGGGGTAAACAGGCTCAGCAGCAGAACGACGACCAGAAATCTGGCTGCATATTTCATATGTGTGCTCCTTTTCGTTTTTGGAATCCCAGGCAGTGAGGGAACGATTTGGTTGTTTTCGGCATCGTTTCTATGGCGCAAGGCCCCCGGATTGTCATTCCGGGGAGCGAAGCGACGTGGGAATCTCGGGAAGGCATCGCCGTCCTGTACCGGCCAATGTAGGGGATCGGACAGCCGGGCCCGGCGGTACGCTGCCGACCCGAAC
>CAKTQR010000053.1 GCA_934597175.1 uncultured Oscillospiraceae bacterium
ACTCTATTGAGATCATGTAGTAGTAGACCGGCTGACCGCCGTTTACCACCGTTACCTCGGCGTCCGGCAGACCGCCCTCGAGGATCGCCGCCGTTTCGTTTGCGGTCTCCTCGTCGACATCCTCGCCGTAGTACACCGTCACAAGCTCGGGGTCAAGCTCCGAGGCCGCCTCGCCAAGCTCGTCCATGAGCTTTTTCATATCCGTGTAGCTGCCGATGAGCTTGCCGTCGAGCAGCGCCAGATACTCGCCTGCATGGATGATGTGACCGTCAAAGTCCGAGTCACGGGCAGCATAGGTGACCTGAGCGGTGTGCACGCTCTTTATCGCCTCTCCGAGGGTCTCGGTTATCTCCTCGACCTCGTCGTCGGGGTTAAAGCTGAGCATAGCGGTGATGCCCTGCGGCACGGTCTTCGTGGGAATGACGACGACCTGCTTGTCCTGACAGATGGGGATGCACTGCTCGGCTGCCATGATTATATTCTTGTTGTTCGGGAGAACGAACACGACCTCGGACGGGGTGCGGTTTATCTCCTTGAGTATATCGTCGGTCGAGGGATTCATAGTCTGACCGCCGGTGACGATGGTGTCCGCTCCGAGCTCACGGAACAGCTGCGCCATACCGTCGCCTGCGCAGATGGCGACAACGCCGCAGTGCTTTGTAGGAGCGGCAACGGTCTCCTCCTCGCCCTCGAGCTCACGCTCGATAGCGTCAAGGTCGTCCGTGCTCTGTGCCTTGCGTCCTGCCATGATATCCTCGTACTGCGTGCGCATATTCTCGATCTTCGCAAGCTCGAGCGTGCCGTACTTCTGTGCCTTGGTGAGCGCCTCGCCGGGAATATTGGTGTGCACATGCACCTTGAACGCTTCATCATCCTCGCCGATAACAAGGCTGTCGCCGATGCTGGAAAGATAGGCACGGTACGGGGTGAGGTCGACATTCGGCTCGTTCTTGCGGACGATGAAAACGGTGTCGAATGCGTAGGTTATCTCGGAGGTGTCGAACACATCGAATGCGCCGCTTTCGTTTGCGATAGCAGAATGGTCTATAGCCTTGGCGGGAGCTTGCACCTCGCCTCTGAGGTAGGCAAGCATAGCATTGAAAATGACTATGTAGCCCTTGCCGCCTGCGTCCACCACGCCTGCCTTGCGCAGGACGGGATTCTGGTTGACAGTGTCCTCAAGCGCTTCCTCAGCCGTCTTGTTGGACACCTCGAGCATCATCTCGATATCCTCGGAGGTCTTTGCAAACTCCACTGCCGAAGCGGCAGCGAGTCGTGCGACCGTGAGGATAGTGCCCTCGGCGGGCTTCATGACCGCCTTGTAGGCAGCCTCAACACCGTCGTTCATGGCGGCGGCGAGCTCCTTAGCGCCGATGGTCTCCATGCCCTTGAGTCTGCGGGAAATGCCACGGAACAAAAGCGACAGGATAACGCCGGAGTTGCCTCGTGCACCACGCAGAAGTGCGCTTGCAACGCAGTCGGCCACGGCATCGACGGCATAGTGCTCCTTCTTGCGAAGCTCGGTGGCGGCGGCATTCAGGGTAAGGCCCATGTTCGTGCCGGTATCGCCGTCGGGAACGGGGAACACATTCAGCTCGTTTATCATCTGTGTATTTTCTGCAAGTGCCGCATCAGCGCAAAGTATCATATTTTTA
This sequence comes from uncultured Oscillospiraceae bacterium, assembly GCA_934597175.1. Lineage (GTDB taxonomy): Bacteria > Bacillota > Clostridia > Oscillospirales > Oscillospiraceae > F23-B02. The sequence continues at coordinate 1,656 of CAKTQR010000053.1, forward strand.
AACGCTGCGGCATCGATGTAATCTCTCAAAGAAAGCACCTCCGGGAGGAATAGTAATTAGTCATTATAATCAGCCGATTATCACAGTGTCAACATAAACATCGACGCTCTTGACCGGAACGCCGGTGGCCTTTGCGACCTTATAGCTGACTTCCTTTATAATGCTGCGGCACACTGCGCTTATATTAACGCCGTTGTCAACGCCGATATGCAGCTCCAGAGACAGGGTCTCGTCGTCGTTAAAATGCGTCTCCACGCCCTTGGACATGGACTCTCTTCTAAGAAGCTGGAGAGGGCCGCCCTCCTTGCTGCGTCCTGCCATACCCTTAACGCCGAAGCAGCTGGTCGCCGCAACGCCTGCAATGTTCGTAAAGACATCGCTGGTAATACTTATAGTCCCTTTTTCGTTTGTTATATTAACCATTGAAAAGACTCCTCTCAATGCAATACTGGCCGATGATACAAATACTAAAGTATTATAATACAGTGTCCCCAAAAGGGCAAGGAAAATTTAATGCGGAAATAGTAGTATTTTGCTGTTTACAGGCGTTTTTCAAAGTGTTACACTTTTAATAAGTATAAAAATACTATGTGGAGATGAAATTATGGCAAGAAAATTCAAAACAATGGACGGCAACGAGGCAGCTGCACATGTAAGCTATGCGTTTACCGAAGTAGCGG
>CAKTQR010000054.1 GCA_934597175.1 uncultured Oscillospiraceae bacterium
GAACAATTTTGTTGCCGATGGGATGTGCGCCGATGTTGCTGTCCACGATCCATATCCTCCCGGGCACAATCCCCATGCCCATATCTTGGTAACGGTTCGCCCTTTGGACGAAAAAGGAAACTGGCAGTACAAGACCGAAAAAGAATATATCTGTGCCCGAAACGGCGAAGAACGGGGCTTTACCGCCGCCGAATTCAAAACGGCGCAGGCCGACGGCTGGGAGAAGCAGTACCCTTACAAGGTCGGCCGCAAGAAGGTATATCTGCCGCCCTCCGAAGCGGAAAAACACGGATATGAACGAGTCAGCAAATACCCGAAAAGCACGAAATATGGAAGGCAAAATCCTATCTCCGAGCGTTGGAACAGCGAAGAACAGCTTGTCCAGTGGCGCAAGGCGTGGGCAGATGCAGCGAATCGTTATCTGGAACGGTACGGCTATGAAGAACGCATTGACCACTGCAGCCATGCAGCACGTGGATTGGACGAACAGCCAACCATTCACGAGGGCGTTGCCGCCCGTGCGCTGGAACGACAGGGAATCATCTCTGACCGCTGCGAGATAAACCGGCAGATCAAAGCAGACAATGCGTTGCTTCGTGAACTGAAAGCCGCCGTCAGAAAGCTGGCACAGGCAGTCAAAAACACGGTTCCCGCCCTTGCGGAAGCGATGGAATGGCTGCGTGGCAATATGATAATCTTTCGCTACCAGCTTCGCCATATCGGTATGGGAAAACACCGCATGAACGAGCATATTCAGGCGGCTATACCAAAGCTGGAACGGTATATGGGCTTGGTACGGCAGATTAAGGAAAAAACGAAAGAACGGAAAAATCTGCTTGCCGAGAAAAAGGAAACGCCATTTTATCAGATACCAAAGCTGCGCGACCTTACCCGGCGCATTGCGGAGCTGACGGAAGAATTGGAAGAACTGAAAACGGAAAAGGAAATGCTGCTCCGTTCTCTGGACTGCGCCGATGATACCGGCATTTCTTCTGTAAAGAAGGATATTGCCGCAATGGAAAGTGCGCTGAAAAAACTGGAAGCGCAGGAAGCAAAGTATTCTGCTGAACTGGATGCCGCACTGAAGGAGTACAGCGAATTGAAGGAACAGGCTTCAGAATTTGACGCCGGTGAGCTGATGGAGGCACGGCTTTCCATCCGTGAGGAAAAAGAACGCTCTGCGGTTACTCGTGTGCAGGACGCCTACGGTGAGAGATGTGATTCGCTGATAATGTTTGATAGCAAGCGGGATGTCGCAAATCTGCTCCATGAGGAAGTGGAAACACGCTCCGTCCGGGAACGCCTGCGGCAGAAACAACAGACAAAGACGCAACGGCAAAGAAAGCCCAAACACTATGAACAGGAACGGTAACCGCTTTTTCTGTTTGTTGATTTTTAATTAAATTCAAGTGTTTGATTTTGCGGTAAAACGGTGTGGCGGTTTTGACGCATGCGGCACGATATTATTAAATTGTAATGAAAGCCGCCTATTGCGTATACAGGTGAAAATTTGGAGGAACCAAATGATCTATGCTGTCAGCGACCTGCACGGTTGTTATGAAAAATACCTGAGCATACTGAAAAAAATACAATTTCGTGAAACAGATACCCTCTACACTCTGGGCGACGTGGTAGACAGGGGCAATGGAGGCATTAAAATTCTTCTTGATATGATCAAGCGCAAAAACGTGATCCCTCTGCGGGGCAACCACGACTATCTTGCATACTGTCTGCTGAAAAATCTGTCACGGCCTTTGCAGAAACAGGACACAAAGGAAATACAAAAGTTGTATCAGAGTTGGTTCTGCGACGGCGGTTACCCCACCTATACCGCATTTGTAAAGCTTCCGTTAGAAAAGCAGAAAATGCTGTTAGCTTATTTGAATACCTTCCTGCTTTACGATGAGGTCAAAGCCGGAGGCAAAAGCTTTTTTCTGTCCCATACGGTGCCGGAAAAAGAGCGGATGCTTCACTTTGACACACTACGCTGGCAGGAGC
>CAKTQR010000055.1 GCA_934597175.1 uncultured Oscillospiraceae bacterium
CCTGTTTCCGCATTCGTCGACCACGCCGACGGCACATTTGAGCTCGGCGCTTCCGCTTACGAGAAGCGTGGCGTGTCTGTCACCGTGCCGGTATGGCACGCCGACCGCTGCGTGCAGTGCAACAACTGCGCCTTTGTGTGTCCGCATGCAACGCTGCGCCCGTTTGCTCTCGACGACGAGGAGGCGGCAAACGCCCCCGCCGCCGCAAAGCTTCTGCCAATCAAGATAGGCAAGGGCAAGAATAAATACAAATTCACCATGACCGTCTCGCCGCTCGACTGCATGGGCTGCGGCGTGTGCGCAAGCCAGTGCGGCACGCATGCGCTCGAAATGGTGCCGATGGAGTCGCAGCTTGAGCAGCAGCAGGTCTTTGACTACTGTGTGAAGAATGTCAGCGACAAGCCCGACATGTTCAAGGCCGACAATGTGAAGTTCAGCCAGTTTAGAACTCCGCACCTCGAGTTCAGCGGCTCTTGCGCAGGCTGCGCAGAGACGAGCTACGCACGCTTGGTAACACAGCTCTTCGGCGACCACATGATGATCTCCAACGCCACCGGCTGTTCCTCCATCTGGGGCGGCCCGGCTGCGACCTCGCCTTACACCGTCAACAAGGAAGGCAAAGGCCCTGCATGGGCAAACAGCCTGTTCGAGGATAACGCAGAGCACGGTCTCGGCATGTACCTCGGCCAGAAGAAGATCCGTGACGACCTCAAGGCAAAGGTCGAGACTATTGCAGCCAAAGTCCCCGAGGCTCAGGCATGGCTGGATACCTTCGACGACACCGAGGCAAACCAGGCAGCCTCCAAGGCTCTCATCGCTGCACTCGAAGCATCCGACTGCGGCTGCGAGACCCGTAAGGCAATTCTCGATGCAAAGTCCTACCTCAACAAGAAGAGCTGCTGGATATTCGGCGGCGACGGCTGGGCATTCGACATTGGCTTCGGCGGCGTTGACCATGTCCTCGCATCCGGCGAGAATGTGAACATCTTCGTTTTCAACACCGAGGTCTATTCCAACACCGGCGGTCAGGCCTCCAAGGCTTCGAACATCGGTCAGGTCGCACAGTTTGCCGCAGCAGGTAAGGAAATCAAGTCCAAGTCTCTTGCGGAGATCGCAATGACCTACGGCTATGTGTATGTTGCACAAATCGCAATGGGCGCAAACAAGGTGCAAACGCTTGCAGCCATCACCGAGGCCGAGGCTTACCCCGGTCCGTCGCTCATAATCGCCTATTCTCCCTGTGAAATGCACTCTATCCGCGGCGGCATGACCAACTGCCAGAAGGAGATGGACAAGGCGGTAAAATGCGGCTATTGGAACTTGTTCCGCTTCAATCCCGCCAAGGAAAGCGGCAAATTCACGCTCGACAGCAAGCTTCCGGCGGGCGGATACCGTGAGTTCCTCATGAACGAGGCCCGTTACAGCCGCCTGACCCGTGAATTTCCCGACAGAGCCGAGGCGCTGTTTACGGCATCTGAAGAAAACGCCAAGGCCCGTTATGAGCATTTGCAGCGTCTCATCGAAATGTACAAATAAATCATGCTATACATGAAATAACATCCAAAAAACTGCCTCAAAATCGGTTGATTTTGAGGCAGTTGTATGTTATGTTTAAAGAGTGGAACAAAAACCACAGTTCTGTTGTATAAACCACCATTTTTTGATTTTTTGGAGGAAAAGATATGGCAAGAAAATTCAAAACAATGGACGGCAACGAGGCAGCTGCACATGTAAGCTATGCGTTTACCGAAGTAGCGG
>CAKTQR010000056.1 GCA_934597175.1 uncultured Oscillospiraceae bacterium
GCATTCCCGGGGCAGGGCGCAGGCCCTGCCCCGGAGAGGAGAACGAAAAGGAAGGTTACGGAGTAACGATGGTGGGGTAGCTCTCGGAGACCATGGCGTAGAAGTTGGCCATTGCCTGCTCCTCGCTCACATCGCCGTCGCAGTATTCACGCCAGCACTTCTGCATATCTTCGTTGATCAGCTGATCGTAGATGGTGTGGTTCTCAAAGACGATGTTCTTTGCCAGCTCTACATAGATCGCGGTGTCGTTCTGGCCGCCCAGGAAAGCGTTGCCAAAGTTGGGATCGGAAGCGAACTTGGCGTTGACGGCCTGGTTGTTGGAGAACTGCATATCGTCGGAAACCAGCTTGGAGCAGGTCTCTTCGTCGTTGATGAACAGGTTCATAATGTCAGCAACCATGGTGGGGTTATCGGTGCCGGTGGGAGCCAGCAGCCAGGTGCCGCCCCAGAAGTGGGCCTGAGGACCTTCGCAGATGGCCCAGTCGCCATAGCAGCCCTTCTCGGCATCCTGTGCGTTGCCCATGGAGAAGTTGTAGTACCAGGCAGGTCCAAAGTAGCACATGACCTTGCCGTCGCCGAACATCTGGGCGGTGCACTCGTCGGACCAGATGTCGCAGGTCTGAGTGTAGCCCTTGTCGGTGAAGTCCTTAGCCTGCTGCATCCAGGTCTTCATAGCCTCGGGAATCTGCAGGTTGTTGTCGGCGTCCACCCAGGGCTCGTCAACGTTGTTGGAGAATACGCGGTAGGTAGCGGACTCGGAAGCGGTCATCATGTAGCCCTTGGCCTTGGCCTGCGCGGCAACATCATTGAATTTGTCCCAGTCGGACAGGGCCTTCTGGACTTCTGCGGGATCATCGGTGCCCAGGACATCCTGTGCGATGGAGCGGCGGTAGATCAGCGCGGCGGGGCAGCACTGGAAGGAGACACCCTTGACGACGCCGTTGGCATCGGAAGCGCACTGCACGGTGTAAGCATAGGTATTGGAGAAGTCGGTAACGCCCAGCTTGGTGACATCCTGGGTGAAGTCGGAGCCGGTGTACTTCTGGATGTAGTCAGCTTCGGCCAGGAACAGGTCCACCTTGTCGTCAGCGGCGGCATTTTCCTGGTTCAGCAGAGCCTGGTCCAGCTTTTCCTGGTAAGCGCCGTTGTCACTGGGGGTAATGATCCAGTTGACGGTGACACCTTCGGGAACGGTGTAGTACTTCTCGAAGAAGCCCTTGAACTCCTCGTTCCAGGCATAGATGTTGAACACCTTGCCCTCGGAGGACTCTTCGGCGGGAGCCTCGGTCTGGGTATCGTCTGCCTTAGGTGCGGCAGTGGTTGCGGCCGCGGTGGTGGCTGCGGGTTGCTGAGAGCTGCAGGCACACAGTGCAAAGACCATGGCCAGCGCAAGGATCATGGATAGCGCCTTTTTCATTGTATGTTCCTCCTTAAATTGATAACTGCTTTATGTGCACCGCTTCTGCGGAAAACACCGAATTTATTTGAGCTTTGCCACGGATTCCCGA